>NZ_CP060041.1:0-600000 GCF_014211915.1 Burkholderia cenocepacia
TGCGCGGACATCGCGGTGGGCGCGGCGTCGACGACGCGAGCGCGCAGGTGGCCGCCGCCGTCAGTGTCATCGTCACGCCGCTCGGCCACGCGGTCTCGATCCAGAACCAGCCGAGCACGAGGATCACGGTCGCGGTGCGAATCGCCGCGATCACCATCGCCGTTGCATTGGTGCGCGGCTCGTAGCGCTCGATCCAGCGTTCGCGTTCGTGCGTCGCGCTCGACAGCGACGCGTAGGTGGCCGCGTATTCGTGCAGGTCGGTGATGAAGCGGTACAGCAGTTCGGCGGCCGTATCGAAGTCGAGCAGCGGAAAGTCCGGCTGCGTTTCGAGCGCCGCGCGCGTCGCGCGGATGCGGCGCGGCAGCGCGTCGCGCCACGCGAGCAGTTGCGTGGCCGCGTGGCCGGCATCGGCCGACGTGCGCACCGGTTCGCCGGCCGGCGTCAGCAGCAGCGGGGCGATCTCGCGAAAGTACGGCTCGATCGCGTCGATCGCGGCCTGCGCGCCGGCCGCATGCAGCCGGTTCATCAACTGGTGCAGCGCATGGAAGCGGCTCGACGCGCTCATGAACTCGCTGTTCAGCCGCGCAAGGCGGCCGCTGCGCATCCGCGTGTCCGGGTCCTCGAACACGGCCATGCTGCGCGCGGCCTCGAACCCGACCACGTCGGCGACGAAGCGCGTGTGAATGGTTTCGATATGCGCGCGTCGAGCTGGCCCGACAGCGCCGCCGCGACGTAGTCGACGAAGCTGCCGAAGCGCTTGCGTACTGTCGTGCGCATCTGCTCGCCGGTGGTCCGCGGAAACACGAGGGCGCTGACCACGCCGGCCGACACGATCCCGACCATGATTTCGGCCACGCGCGTCATCGCGCTCATGAACGCACCGTCCGGGTGTTGCGACGCGGGCAGCCCGATCAGCGCGGTCGTGTAGCCGGCCAGCAGGAAGCCGTAGCTGCGGAAGTTGCGGTTGCGCGCGGCGCCGGCCGTGCACAGGGCGACCCACAGCGCGACCGCCAGCAGGAACAGCTGCGGCTGCTGCGGGAACAGCCCGACGAAGGTGAGCGTCGCGATCAATCCGAAGATCGTGCCGGCGACGCGATAGAAGCTTTTCGCGAGCACCGCGCCGCTTTGCGGCTGCATCACGATGAACACCGTCGTCATCGCTGTTTTCGGCGCGGGCAGGTCGAGCCGCATCGACACGCCGGTCGCGATGAACGCGGCGAGCAGCGCCTTGAACAGATAGAGCCACGCGGCGCCGTCGGTGCGGGCCCAGTCGCCGAATGCGGCATACCAGGCCGCGAACGGGCCGCCGGCGGGCGTTGAAGCGGGGGAGGAGGCTGACATGGCGACGCTCCGCGTTACCGTGCGGCCGGCACGCCGGACGCGCCGGTGGTAGCGACTTCCGCGGGCCGGGCGACGGCTGCCGCGGGCTTCGTGCCCGATGCGGCGGCGGGCGCGGCAACCGCGGCGGCAGCTTCGTCCTTCGGCACGTCGCTGCCCGTCTCGACTCCACCTCCGAGCGCGGCCATCAGCTGCGCGTGCGCGGCGAGGCGTTCCGCGTCGATGCGGGCGGCCGTCTCCTGCGCGCGCAGCAGTTGCTGCTGCGCGACCAGCACGTTCACGTAATCGGTCAGCCCGCGGCGGAAGCCTTCGCGCGACAGTTGATAGCTGCGATTGTTGGCCGCCACCGAGCGCGCGGCGTCCTTCTTCTGCGTATCGAGCGAGCGGATTCGCACGACCTGGTCGGCGATGTCCTTGAGCGCGCCGACGATCGTCTGGTTGTAGCGCTCGACCGCCTGGTCGTAGCCGGCGTTCGCGGCGCCGAGCTGCGCCCGCAGCCGACCGCCTTCGAAGATCGGCAGCGACAGCGCGGGGCCGGCCGTCCAGCCGCCGTTCATCGCGCGCAGGAAGTCGGTGAACGGCGCGGTCACGCCGAAGCCGCCGACCGTCGCGAGCAGGTCGATGTTCGGGTAGAACGACGCCTTCGCGACGTCGATGCCGCGCGCCTGCGCGTCGACCGTCCAGCGCGCCGCGACGACGTCGGGGCGGCGGCCGAGCAGGTCGGCCGGCATCGCCGACGGCAGGCCGGCCGGCGCATCGAGCGCAAGCTGCGGCCGCTTGATGGTGTCGCCGGCGCCGGGGCCCTTGCCGGCCAGTGCGGCGAGCTGGTGGCGCGCGAGCTGGATCGCCTCTTCGTAGCTGTCGATCTGGCGCTCGTAGTCCGGCAGCGTCGATTCCGCCTGGCTCACGTCGAGCTGCGTGCCGAGGCCGGCCTGCAGCCGCTTGCGCGCGAGATCGGCGAGCGAGCGCTGGCGTTCGAACGTCTCGTGCGCGAGGTCCAGCAGCGCGTAGTTCATCGACATGCCGACATACGCGCGCACCACGTTGACTTCGAGTTCGAGCTTCGCCGCGCGCGCGTCGGCGGCGGTCGCATGCGCGGTGTCGAGCGCCCGCTCGGTCGCGTTCTTGTCCTTGCCCCACAGATCGAGGTGGTACGACAGGCCGAGCGAGCCGGTATTGTTCCAGGTATCGGCGTTCGCGAGCGGCCCCGGGCCGTAGTACACGTTGTCCGGCCAGTGCTGGCGCATCAGCGACAGGTTGCCGTTGATCTGCGGCAGTTCGGCCGAGCGGGCGACGCGCGCCATCGCCTGCGCTTCGCGCACGCGGGCCTCGGCGGCCGCGAGGGTCGGGTTGCCGGCCTGGGCGGCGGCGATCCATGCATCGAGCTGCGGATCGCGGTACGCGCGCCACCAGTCGGCGGCGGGCCAGCCCGCGTCTCGGTCGGCCGCGCGGATGGCCGCGCCGGCGTCGAGTGCGTCCGCTTCGATGCGAGTGGACTGGGTTGTGTTGTCGCCCATGCTCGCGCAACCGGCCATTATTAATGAGACTGCAAGAACCGCCAGTGCGAGCGTCCCTTTTGTCGCCGGAGACTGCACGATTTTCTCCCTTTCGGATATAGATGAGTCGGAGGCGATTATATTTTTCAGTGATTCCTGAATAAACGGACAACGGTGCAAGTCATTTTTACGAATCCTGAGATAATATTTGTTGGACCCTGTGCAACAATCCCTCCGGATTCAAACGGGTAATGGGATGGATACGCTACAAAACATGCGGGTATTCGTCCGCGTGGTGGACGCGGGAAGCTTTACCGCGGCCGCCCAGCAGATGAATTCGACCACCGCCTACGCGTCGCGCGCGGTCTCGGATCTCGAGGCCCACCTGCGCACGCGTCTCCTGAACCGCACGACGCGCCGGATCGCGCTGACCGAGGCGGGCGAGCGCTATCTGCAGCGCTGCGAACAGATCCTCGCTTACGTCGACCAGGCCGAAGCCGAGGCGGGCGACGCGCACGCGCGTCCGTCCGGCAAGCTGAAGGTCCATTGCTTCACGAGCCTCGGCCAGCACTATCTGGTGCCGGCCATTGCGCGCTATCGCGAGCGCTATCCGGACGTGCACGTCGAGCTGACGCTCGCGCAGCGGATGCCCGACCTGCTCGACGAGGGCTACGACGTCGCGATCGTCGTCGGCCGCGATCTGCCCGATTCGGGGCTCGTGTCGCAGCGGCTCGGCGAGAGCTACAGCGTCGTGTGCGCATCGCCGGGCTATGTCGAGTCGCACGGCGTGCCGCAGCGGCCGGCCGATCTCGCGCAGCACGTGTGCCTCGGGATGGTCGCGCCGGGCTTTCACTTCGACGAGTGGGCGCTGGCGGGGCCGAACGGCGACGAGGTCGTGCCGATCACGGCGCCGCCGTTCCGCGTGAACGTCGCGGAGGCGCTCGCGGTGGCCGTGCGGGAGGGGATGGGGGTCGGCGGGCTGCCGCTCTATTCGGCGATCGGCTGGCTGCGCAGCGGGCACATCGTGCGCGTGATGCCCGAGTACCGGTCGCACGTGATGAACATCTATGCGCTGTATCCGTCGCGCCAGTACCTCGACGCCAAAATCCGGACCTGGGTCGATTTCCTGCGCGAAGAGCTGCCGCTCACGCTCGAAGCCGACGAAGCGGCGCTCGAACAGTACACGCGTGCGACATGACCGCGCGGTCGGCCGCCATCTGACGAGATTTGTCCTTCACGCAACATTTTTTTACGAACGTGTGTCAGACAGTTTGATACTGTTGGAATTAACGAGATACACCACACCGGAGTAGCGATGGATACGCACCTGATGATCGGCCTTGGCGTCTTGCTGGGCGCGGCTGCCGCCGCGGCGGCGACCCGCGACCTGCTGCGTGCGATGAAGGCGAAGGCGCAGATGAAGCCCGTGCCGGTCCGCGTGCGCGAGCCGCGCCGCCCCGGCCGCTGATCCTGCCGTCACGCTTCAGACGGGCAACGCCGCGCCACGCGGCTGCCCGGGCCGGCGCTCAGCCGAGCTCGACGACCTTGTCCCACGCGAACGCGGGGTTTTCCCATTCGCCGGTGCGCCGGTGAAGGTAGCCGCGCGGATTGCACACCACGCGCGTGCCGCCGTCCGCCACGTAGTCGAATGACGTATGCGTGTGGCCGTGCAGCCACAGATCCACCGGCGGCCGCACCAGTTCCGCCATGTCCGTGACGAACCCCGCCGACGCCAGATCCTCCGCATAGCGTTCCGCCAGCGAGCGCCGGTGCGGCGCATGATGGGTGACGACGATCGTCTTGCCCGCGAACGGCGCCGCCAGCTGCGTTTCCAGCCATGCACGGCCGCGCCGGTGCAGCGCGATCGCGTCGGCCGGCGCGAAATCCCGTTCCGACACGCCCGCTGCCGCATGCAGGGCCGCATCGTGCGGCCACGTCACCTGGATCAGTCCCTTGAAATCGAGCATCACGCGCAGCGCGGCGTCGATCGTGCGCGCGACGCTGGCTTCGTCCCCGCCGAACAGCGAAAAATCCGCCCAGAGCGTCGTGCCCAGCACGCGAAAGCGTTGGGCGGGATCGACGTAGACGCCGTTGTTCAGGTAATGCACGTTGTCGAGCGCATGCGCCGCGTCGCGCATCGCCGTTTCCAGCGCGCCGAATTCCCCGTCGTAGTACTCGTGGTTGCCCGGCACGTAGACCACCGGCACCGCCGGGTCGAACGTCTCGGCGGCCCAGCGCAGGCCTTCCGCGTGATTGTGGATGTCGCCGGCCAGCACGACGAGATCCGCATTTCCCCGGCGTCCGGATGCGCGATGTTTCGCACTTCATCGAGCGTCTGCTCGACGTGACGATCGAGCGGCTCGAGAAAGCGCTGCAGTTCACTGGCGGCCGCTTTCTCCCTGAGCCCGAGCGCCTGACCGAACGCGACCAGCGCATTCGCGTCGATATCGGCCCGCGTCGCATGCCCGAGCGGCATCGTCAGCTCGCAGTGCGGCCAGTGATCGCCGCGATGGTCGGGCCGGTGCGTCGGCGTGTGATACACGACCGTGCTGACGATGTCGTAGAACGGCGCGAGCCGGTAGCCGCGCGCGTCGACGAAGAACGACAGGTTCTTCAGGTGCGCGTCGGCATTGCCGACCACCACGTTGAACACAGTCCAGCGGAACACCGACAGGCGTGTCAGTGCGCGCGTGCTGGTGCGGTCGATCGCGCGGGCGAGCTCCTGCGCATTCGCCCGCTGGTACTTGAAACCGCGGTCGTAGTTGAGCAACTGCATCGCGTCGATCGTATGCACGCGCCCGGCCGGTTCGGACGCGATGTCGCGGTCGAACCGGTCGATCACGTAGCAGGCGGACGGCGCGCGCAGGAAATGCACGTCCGGCACGTCGAGCCCCATCTTCTTCGCGAGCTGCATGCAGAAGAACTCGTTGATCGCCGAATGCGGATAGCCGGCCGCGCGCATGTCGGGTTTGAGCAGGTGCATCGACGGTTCGCTGCCGACCGGCTCGAACAGCGCGTAGTCGGGCGCATCGCCGCGCAACACCAGCAGCAGCTTCTGCTGCGCGCCGGCCGCCGACATGCGCTTGGGCGCGGTGGCGGTCAGCGCGCGCTCGGGCATCGCCAGGATCCGGCGCTCGAGTTCGTCGAGCGACAGCGGCTGCAGGCCGCCGGGCGTTTCCTGCTCGCCATCGGCCAGCAGCGTCAGCGCGCCGGCCGATTCGCGGCCGAAGTATGCGAGCAGGCCCCACGCGTCGGCCGCATCGACCTTCGCCTCGCGCGCGAGCGACGTGCGCATGCCCTCCTCGGGCAGCAGGTTGTCGAAGAACCACTGGACCGGGCGATCGGTCGATGTGTCGGTGAACACGCCCGCGCGCAGCGGAAACGCCGGCGACAGCGGATATGCGACGGGTGACGCGAGCCATTGCGGGTCGTACGCGAACGACCAGATCCCCTTGTCGTCTGTCAGCGTGCCCATGCGCACGCCGTTCGCGGATGCGATCAGCGTTCTAGCCGCCATGGCTGCTCCTGCGGCGTTGCGCGGCCTTCAGCGCGGTGGCTTCGGAGATCTCGATCGACGACTCGGCATACAGCCGCACGCCCAGTTCGCCCAGCAGCAGCATGACCTTGCCAATTTGCGCGGTTGGCTTGCCGGCTTCCACCTGGCTGATGAATTTCGGCGACAGCCCGGTCGCGTTCGCGAGTTCGTCCCGGGTGAACCCCTGCTGGATTCGCGCGGCGCGAATGAAGTGGGCGAGCGCGCCGATCGTGTCGACGGATTGGGACTCCGACATGACGTTCTCCGTGCTTCGTATCTGATCGGGAACAGTATTGCATACCTCATCGGATTCGGCAGCAATTCGTATTCGTACGGGAACGAACGGCGGAACCCGCCAGCTGCATCTTTATTTCGTTCCCGATCGGGAACGGATCGCCGAGAAAGGCATGCTGTGACGATGTCCGTATCCGGTCGGATACGGAGAAGGCGGAGACCGTGGCACCTTTGCACGCGCCCCCCGGCCGCGCCGACGACGGCGCCCGCTGGATGTCCGCCTCGGCAGTCAGTCCGCGGCCGTTCCACGCGCCGAGCGACGATCCTCGATCGTTCGCGAACAGATTCGGCCCGAACCTTTCGCCACCGCGGCACGCTGTCCGCGGAACGCCTCTTTCTACAATTTCCCCCGACACGCTACACGCGCCGTCGCACCCGGAAAGCAGGCCCGATCCTTGCGGCCGGCAAGCGTCGTCGGCGGCGTTCGCGCCCCGACACATGACACATGACGATTTGCGCGGGAGGGCGTATGGAACCGATGCCGGTCGTACTGCAGTGGCACGACGTGCTCGCCAGGATCGCGCTGGCGCTGGTCGCGGGCGGGCTGATCGGCGTCGACCGCAGCGAATCCGGCAAGACGGCCGGCCTGCGCACGACGATCCTCGTCTGTCTCGCCGCATGCCTGTCGATGCTGCAGGTCAATGCGCTGCTGCTGCAGGCGGGCAAACCGGAGGGCGCGTTCTCGGTGCTCGACCTGATGCGGCTGCCGCTCGGCATCCTGACCGGGATGGGCTTCATCGGCGGCGGCGCGATCCTGCATCGCGACGGCCTCGTGTCGGGCGTCACCACGGCCGCGACGCTATGGTTCGTGACGGTCATCGGGCTGTGCAGCGGCGGCGGCCAGTTGTCGCTCGGCGTGCTCGGGCTGGCGCTCGCGCTGCTGGTCGTCTGGCCGCTGCGGTTCGTCGAGCGACGCTTGCGGGGTGTCAGGACCGCCCTGGTCACGGTCGAATATCCGCTGGGCTCGGCTGCGCGCGAGCAACTGGCCGCGAAGCTGCGCGATGCGGGTTTCACCTGCCGGACGAAAAGCTTTTGCGAAACGGCCGCCCGGGCGGTGCGCGAGGAAGAACTGTTCGTGCAGTGGCGCGAAGCGATCGGCGCCGACGTGATGCTGCAGCAACTGATGCGGATCGTCGAATCGGCCGGCCTGACGTCGGTCCGCTGCTCGACGGAGAACTGACCGGCCCGACGGCCGGAACGCGCGATGCTCGTGCAGCAAGCCGCCGTGGGCGGTTGATCAAGGAGCGAAACATGACATGTGTATCGGAAGTAATGACACGCGACGCCGCGACCATCGGCCCGACGCAGAGCCTGCGCGAGGCGGCCCGGTTGATGAGCGACCTGAACGTCGGTGCGCTGCCCGTATGCGACGGCACGCGCCTGATCGGCATGCTGACGGACCGCGACATCGTCGTGCGTGCGGTGTCGATGGGCGTGCCGCCGGACGAGGCGGTCGAAGGTGTCGTCAGCGGGCCCGCGAACTGGTGTTACGAGGACGACGACATTTCGGTGGTGCAAAAGAAGATGGAGGACGCGCAGATCCGCCGCGTGCCGGTGGTCGACCGGCAGAAGCGGCTGGTCGGCATCGTCGCGCTGGGTGATCTGGCGAGCGCCGCGGATGGCGCGATGTCGTCGACGCTCGGCGCGGTGTCGGCGCCGTCGCGCCCGGATCGGTGATCGCCATGGCAGACACGGAGAACGACATGAACGAAGACAGGGAAACGCAGATCCGCGAGCGCGCGTACCGGCTGTGGCAGGCGGACGGCGCGCCGGACGGCAGGGCCGACGAATACTGGCAGCGTGCCGAGCAGCAACTCGACGCCGAGGGCAGCATCGCAGTGGACGAGCCCGCCGGGCAGACAGAAGAAGTGCCGGCCGATCAGTCCGCGAAGCGGCGCATTCCGGGCGAGCCGCTGCAGGACACCGATGCCATACCGACCGACGAGGTCGCGCACGAAAGGCGGCGCACGCGGTGAAACGCGGTGCGCGGCGAGCCGGCAAGGAGGACGAAGATGACGGCGCACGCAGGAGAAAAGGCGGAAAAGACCGGTGACTTTCGATGCGAGAAATGCCATCGGTCGACGCACGTGCAGGCGGGACACCCGATCCCGAAGTGCCCGCATTGCGGTAACGGCACGTACGGCGAGCGTACGCGCGAGCCGGGCAACAAGCAGTAGGGGCGGCCGGCGCACGTCGCATCGTACGGCGCGACGTGCGCGATCGGGCCGCAGCACGCACTGCGGCGACGCGATCGGCTAACCGTCCTCGCCCACTTCGGTCGGGTCCGGCAAGTCGGGCAGGTCGTCGTGGCGCCCGTCGTCGGGCTCGGGCGGCGGAATATCCGGCGTGTCGGTCATCTCGTCGTCGTTCGGTGTCGCGTTTGTCGTGTGCGTCGCGCTCATGATCGTCCTCCTCGGTGTCGACAGGGCGCCGGCGCGCAGCCGGCATGTCGCTTTCGAGCATCCGGCGTGCCGCGTTGCGTTTCGTATCGGCGCTGCCACTCGCGTTGCGCAGGCTGCGCCGGATGACGCACCGCTTGTAATTTCTTTAGCGGATTCATTCGCTCGCGGTGAGGCGGGGCTGCCCGATGACGGCATGTCGTTTGCTTGAAGCGTTGCGGGCCGCGGCACTGCCCATTGAGGCGCGGTGCGGCGCAACGCAGTCCCCATCCGGACAGGGAGAAATTCATGACCCAGGACAGTCAACGACAGGCCCCGCGTCGCCCGACGCGGCGCACGAGACGGCCGACACGCCCGAGCGGCGCAACCCGACCCGTGGCGGCGAATCGACCGCGCGCCCCGGCCATGCGCCCGGCGGCGGCGAGCTCGATTCGATTCCCGACGATCAGGCGCGCAAGGTGGTGCCGGACGACCCGCGCCAGACCGAGGCGCACGATCCGGCCGGCAAGCCGTGGCCGGACGAGCACGATGCGCCCGACGATTCGGGCAACCGGCCGCGGCCGCTGTAGCGCACCGGAGCGGGGCGCCGGCCGAATCGTCACGCGTCGTTCCGTTCCGCCCTCCACGCACCGGAGTCCATCATGTCATCAGACGAAGTTTCCGAATCGCGCCGCA
Organism: Burkholderia cenocepacia; assembly: GCF_014211915.1. Lineage (NCBI taxonomy): Bacteria > Pseudomonadati > Pseudomonadota > Betaproteobacteria > Burkholderiales > Burkholderiaceae > Burkholderia > Burkholderia cenocepacia. The sequence goes on from NZ_CP060041.1 coordinate 9,738, forward strand.
AATGGGTGCAAGGCACGACGGCCGGACTGGTCGCCAGCGTCGCCCTGCCGACGCTCGCGCAGACGGGCGGCGGCGCGCCCGACGCCGGCGATACGGCGCCGCGCGATCCGCGCACGCTTTATCCGCATGCGCCGTTTCCGCAACAGCAGCAGCCCTGGCCGGGCCTCGCGGGCCGCATGACGCCGCGCCCCGATCACGGCGAGCGCAGTTATCGCGGCAGCGGCCGGCTCGACGGCCGCAAGGCGCTGATCACCGGCGGCGACTCGGGCATCGGCCGCGCGGTGGCGATTGCCTGTGCCCGAGAAGGCGCGGACGTCGCGATCGTCTATCTGCCCGACGAGGAGCCCGATGCGCGCGAAGTCGTGGACCTGATCCGCGGCTCGGGACGCAAGGCGGTGCCGCTGCCGGTCGACATTCGCAGCGAAGACGCGTGCAACGGCCTCGTCGAACGGGCGGTCGCCGCGCTCGGCGGGCTGGACATTCTGGTGAACAACGCGGGTCGCCAGCAGAGCCACGAATCGATCCTCGACATCAGCACCGAGCAGTTCGACTGGACGCTGCGCACCAACCTTTACGCGATGTTCTGGATCACGCGGGCCGCCATTCCACACATGCCGCCCGGTTCGGCGATCGTCAACACGACGTCGGTCAATGCGTACGACCCGTCGGCGAACCTGCTGGACTACGCGATGACGAAAGCGGCGATCGCGAATTTCACGAAGGGGCTCGCGAAGCAGATGGTCAAGCGCGGCATCCGCGTCAACGGCGTCGCGCCGGGGCCGTTCTGGACGCCGTTGCAGGTCAGCGGCGGGCAGACCACGCACAACGTGGAAACGTTCGGCGAACAGGTGCCGATGGGGCGGCCGGGGCAACCGGCCGAGATCGCGTCGATCTACGTCGAACTGCTTTCGTCGCGTTCGAGCTACGTGACCGGGCAGATCTATGGCGCGTCGGGTGGGGCGGGGCAGCCTTAGTCGGCAGCGCGGTGCAGGCCGACGCGGCTGTATGCGGCCGGAGCCACCGTTCATCGACACCGCCTGGGCGATTCCGCCCCCCAAATCGGCGCCGTATGCGCGAGCAGCGATCTTTATCACCGCAGCAGATAAACGTATCCGAATCGCTTCGTTGACGCATGCCGGCACGGCCTCGTAGATTCGCGTTTTGACCGAATCAGGGGCCGTGCCGTGACGACTACCGCCATCCGCGACGCCGCAACGCTTTCCGCCGGGCCTCCCGCCTTGCGGCCGGACGGCGCGGCGCAGCATTTCGACATCGTGCCGTTCGACGCGCCGCTCGGCGCCGAGGTGATCGGCCTGAACCTGTCGCAACCGCTTGGCGCCGACGATTTCGCGCGCATCCATCGCGCGCATCTCGATCACCACGTGCTGGTGTTTCGCGACCAGCGCATCACGCCGGACGAGCACATCGCGTTCAGCCGCCGCTTCGGCCCGCTGCAGATTCACGTGCTGCACCAGTTCGCGCTGGCCGGCCACCCGGAAGTGCTGATCGTGTCGAACATCGTCGAGAACGGCAAACCGGTCGGGCTCGGCGACGCCGGCCATTTCTGGCACTCCGACCTGTCGTACAAGGAAAAACCGAGCCTCGGCTCGCTGCTGCACGCACAGGAGCTGCCGGCGGAAGGCGGCGACACGCTGTTCGCGAACATGCATCTCGCGTGGGACACGCTGCCCGCGCACCTGCGCCGCGCGGTCGAAGGGCGGCGCGCAGAACATACGTATCTCGCGCGCTATGCGGAACTGCAGGCGCGCAGCCCGTGGCGGCCGAACCTGTCGCCCGAGCAGATCGCGCAGGTCGCGGCGGTCGTGCATCCGATCGTGCGCACCCATCCGGAAACCGGCCGCAAGGCGCTGTTCGTCAGCGAGCATTTCACGACGCGTATCGTCGGGCTGCCCGACGACGAAAGCCGCGCGCTGCTCGACGAACTGTTTGCGCACAGCGTGCGCGCCGAGCACCTGTATCGGCACGCATGGCGCGACCACGATCTGGTGTTCTGGGACAACCGTTCGCTGATGCATCTCGCCGCCGGCACGCCCGACCATCTGCGCCGCAAGCTGTACCGCACGACGATCGAAGGCGACGCGCCGTTCTGAGCCGCGCGCCGCGTCATTCATTTCTGCTTCTTCCTGACCGGAGTTCCGATGTCGTTTTCGTTCTTGCCGGCGCGTCGTGCGCTGGCGGCCACGCTCACCGCCGCGCTCGCCTTCGCGGGCGCGGTCATTCCGCAAGCCGCGCATGCGGAAGGCCGCATCCGCATCGCCGAGCAGTTCGGCGTCGTCTACCTGATGCTGAACGTCGCGCGCGACCAGCAACTGATCGAGAAGGAAGGGCGCAAGGCCGGCCTCGACATCAAGGTGGACTGGGTGCGGCTGTCGGGCGGCGCGGCCGTGAACGACGCGCTGCTGTCCGGCGCGGTGGACATCGCGGGCGCGGGCGTCGGGCCGCTGTTGACCGTGTGGGACCGCACGCGCGGCCGGCAGAACGTGAAGGGCGTCGCGTCGCTCGGCAATTTTCCGTACTACCTCGTGAGCAGCAACCCGAACGTGAAGACGATCGCCGACCTGAGCGCGAAGGACCGCATCGCGGTGCCGGCGGTCGGCGTGTCGGTGCAGTCGCGCGTGCTGCAGTACGCGGCGGCGAAGCAGTGGGGCGACAAGCAGTTCGACAAACTCGACCCGCTCACGCAGGCGATTCCGCATCCGGACGCGACGGCCGCGATTCTCGCGAACAGCAACGTGATCACCGGCCACTTCGGCAATCCGCCGTTCCAGGAGCAGGAACTTGCCGGCAACCCGAACGCGCACATCGTGCTGAATTCGTATGACGTGCTCGGCGGCCCGAGCTCCGCGACGGTGCTGTACGCGACCGAGAAGTTCCGCGACGACAACCCGAAGACCTACCGCGCGTTCGTCGCCGCGCTGGCCGACGCCGCCCGGCAGATCGCGGCCGATCCTGAGCGCGCGGCCGATACCTATATTCGCGTGAACGGGTCGAAGATCGATCGCGCGCTGCTGCTGAAGATCCTGCGCAATCCGCAGGTGCAGTTCAAGACCGCGCCGCAGAACACGCTGCCGCTCGCGCAGTTCATGCATCGCACCGGCGCGATCCGCAACGAACCGAAGTCGTGGCGCGACTACTTCTTCGACGATCCGGCGACGGCCGGCGGCAGTTGAGCGGCGCCGATGCCGTGACGCCGCGATCGACGCTTATGCGTCGGCGCGGTTTCGATATGTGCAATCGATGGTTGGTCCGCACGACGCCCGGCCGTATGTTGATGCTTTTCCCGCAAGAGATTCGATCGTGAACGCCACTTCTCCCCGAACCTGGTTGCCGCCGTATGCGGCACGCGGCGGCGCGTCGCCGGCCGCGTCCGCCGCATCCGAGGCCGGTGCCGCCGGGCGGCCGGCGGCGCAGGCCGCGCAGGCCGGCGCGCACAGCGCACGCTTGCTCGCCATCGACGCGGTCAGCCTCGAATACCGCAGCGGCGCGCGGATCGTTCGCGCGACGCATCAGGTGAGCTTCGACGTATACGGCAGCGACCGCTTCGTGCTGCTCGGCCCGTCGGGGTGCGGGAAGTCGACGCTGCTGAAGGCGGTCGCCGGCTTCATCGAGCCCGTCTCGGGTTCGATCACGCTCGACGGCCGGCCCGTGCGCGGGCCGGGGCCCGACCGCATCGTCGTGTTCCAGGAGTTCGACCAGTTGCCGCCGTGGAAGACGGTCGTCGAGAACGTCGCGTTTCCGTTGCGCGCCGCCGCGAAGCTGTCGCGCGCCGAAGCACGCGAGCGTGCGCTGCACTATCTCGACAAGGTGGGTCTGAGCACGTTCGCCGACGCCTATCCGCATACGTTGTCGGGCGGCATGAAGCAGCGTGTCGCGATTGCGCGGGCGCTGGCGATGCAGCCGCGCGTGCTGCTGATGGACGAACCGTTCGCGGCGCTCGACGCGCTCACGCGCCGCAAGATGCAGGAGGAACTGCTGCGGCTGTGGGACGAATTCCGCTTCACGCTGCTGTTCGTCACGCACTCGATCGAGGAGGCGCTGGTGGTCGGCAACCGGATTCTGCTGCTGTCGCCGCATCCGGGCCGCGTGCGCGCGGAGCTCAACAGTCACGAGCATTCGCTGGAGAACGTCGATACCGGCGACTTCCGCGACAATGTCGCGCGAATCCACCACCTGCTGTTCGACACCGACGCACCGCATGCACCGCATGCACCGCACGCAGCGACGACGGAGGACGCCGCATCATGAGTACGATCGATCCGGCCGTGCCGCCGCTGCCGCCCGTGCGCGCCGAATACACGCGCACGCTCGACGCGCTGCCCGACGCCGAGCGCGCGGCGCCCGCGCCGCTGCTGCGCCGCATCGCCGGCGCCGCCTGGTTTCGCCGCAGCGTCATCGCGCTCGTGCTGATCGCCGCATGGGAGATCGTCGCGCGCATCGTCGCGAACGATCTGCTCGTCCCGACCTTCGGCGCGACGCTGGCCGCGTTCGTGCAGGGCATCGAGTCGGGCGAACTGCTGGTCAAGACCGGCATCTCGATGTCGGTGCTGCTGCGCGGCTATGCGCTGGGCGTGCTGCTGGCGTTCGCGCTGACGTCGCTGGCGGTATCCACGCGCATCGGCCGCGACCTGCTGACGATGCTCACGTCGATGTTCAATCCGCTGCCGTCGATCGCATTGCTGCCGATCGCGCTGCTGTGGTTCGGGCTCGGCACCGGCAGCCTGCTGTTCGTGCTCGTGCATGCGGTGCTGTGGCCGCTCGCGCTCAGCATCTATACCGGCTTCGTCGGCGTGCCCGCCACGCTGAAAATGGCCGGGCGCAACTACGGGCTCACGGGCCTGCGCCAGATCGCGCTGATCCTCGTGCCGGCCGCGCTGCCGTCGATCCTGTCGGGCCTGCGCGTGGGCTGGGCCTTCGCGTGGCGCACGCTGATCGCGGCCGAGCTCGTGTTCGGCGCGAGCGCGGGGCAGGGCGGGCTCGGCTGGTACATCTTCCAGAACCGCAACGAGCTGTATACCGACCGCGTGTTCGCGGGGCTCGCGGCCGTCATCGTGATCGGGCTGCTGGTCGAGAATCTGGTGTTCGATACGCTCGAACGCGCGACCGTGCGCCGCTGGGGCATTCAGCACTGACGGGGCGGTCCGCGATCAATCCCGGCGCTTGTATATAACGTAAGCTGAAATCGGTTTATCACGCGCGGCGGGGGCGTCCTTATACTCGGCGGATGCGTGTAACGGACGCCGTGTCGCGCGTTGCCTCGCCCCCGATCTCCCCCAACAAGGACCTGCCGAATGACTGCCCGTGATGCCGTCGATCCGCGCGACGCATTGCGCGACGCGCTTGCCGCGCTGCCCGATCTCGCGACCGCGATCGGCGAGGATGCCGCACCCCGCGAGGCGCGTCGCGAACTGCCGTTCGAGGGCTTCGCGCTCTTCCGACGCTCGGCGCTGGGCGCGCTGCGGATCCCGGTCGAACGCGGCGGCCTCGGCGGCACGCTGGTCGACCTGTTCGACACGATCGCGACGCTGGCGGCCGCCGATTCGAATCTCGCGCACGCGCTGCGCATCCACTACGACCAGACCGAGACGCTGCGGCTGTCGCCGCGGACGGCGTTCAACGACGTGCAGCTCCAGCGCGTGCTCGCTGGCGCGATCTTCGGCGGCGCGTCGACCGAGCGCGGCACGTCGCGCCCGGGCGAGAACACGACCGTGCTGCGCCGCGACGGCGACCACTACCGCGTGACGGGCCGCAAATACTATTCGACGGGCACCGCGTTCGCCGATTTCGCGCGCATCAACGTGGAGAACGAGCAGGGCGACGCGCTCGCCGTGATCATTCCGGTGGCGCGCGACGGCCTGCAGGTGCTCGACGACTGGGACGGCATGGGCCAGCGCATGACCGCGAGCGGCAGCCTGTTGCTGAACGACGTGCAGGTGTTCGCGGACGAAGTGGTCCCGCGCGACGGGTCGACGCTCGTCGGCCGTCATTGCGGCGCGCTGCGGCAGCTTCATCTCGTCGCGACGGGCGCCGGCATCGTGCGCAACGTGGTGGCCGATGCGCGCCGCTACGTGCTCGCGCACGGCCGTCCCGCGCTGCACAGCCCGGCGCCGACCGCACGCGACGATCATTTCATCCAGCAGATCGTCGGCGAGCTGTCCGCGCACAGCCATGCGATCGACGCGCTCGTGCGAGAAAACGCGCGCGTGCTCGACCGTTCCGCCGACGCGATCGAAGTGGGCGCCGCCGATGCGGATGCACTCGTACTCGACAGCGCGCTCGCGACGGCGCGCACGCAACTGATCGTCAGCAAGCTCGCGCTGCATGCGGCCGAGCGGCTGTTCGAAGTGGGCGGCGCGTCGGCGACGGCGCGCGAGCACAACTTCGATCGCCACTGGCGCAACCTGCGCACGATCTTCAGCCACAACCCGTTGCTGCACAAGGCGCGCGTGGTCGGCGATTACGTGCTGAACGGCGTGACCACGCACCTCACCGAAGGGCGCGTGTTCTGACGGTGGCCGCCGACGGCGGCTGCTACGCCGTCGTGCCGGGTTTCAGCGCCGGCTTCAACGCCGCAAGCCGGCTTCGCGCAGCAGCGGCAGCACGCGCTCGCCGAAGAAGTCCAGGTCGGGCTTGAAATCGTAGAAACTCAACTGGATGCCGTCGATGCCCGCGCGGTGCAGCCGCACGATGGTATCGGCGACTTCTTCGGGCGACCCGGTGATCGAGATGTTGCCGCCGATCGCGCGCGCGGCGGCCTGCGCACGCTGCTCGAACCCGCCGCGCCACGCGTGCGCGTCGCTGTCGAAGCGATGGAAGCTGCCTTCGTCCGCATGCGCGACGATCGCGTCGCGGTAGGCGCGCGCTTCGGCCGCCGTCTCGCGGCAGATCACGAGCGGATTGAGCAAGGCGCGGATCGTGCGGCCGCGTGCGGCGGCGGCCGCCTTCACGCGGGCGGTATGCGCGGGCAGCGCATCGATCGCGCGTTCGGCGTCCGGGCCAGCCGGGCTCGTGACGAACACGATGTCTGAATAGCGCGCGGCGAATGCGATGCCCGCATCGGAACCCGTCGCGTTGATCAGCAGCGGGCGGCCGTAGCGCGGCTTCGGCGTCACGAATGCGCCACCCAGCCGCCAGCTCGACAGCTCGGGCGTGTAGCTGAAATTGTCCGGTTGCGCCCACAACTGCTGGACCGCATCGAGGAATTCCGCGGCCATCTCGTAGCGCCGGTCGTGTTCGATCCGGTTCCAGCCGAACATCTCGTGCTCGATCGCGCGGTGGCCGGTCACCACGTTGATGCCCCAGCGGCCGCGCGAAATGTGGTCGAGCGTCGCGGTGAACTTCGCGAAATGCAGCGGATGCCATGGCCCGTAGAGCACGTGGCTCGTCGCGACGAGGATGATCCGCTCGGTGCGCGCCGTCAGCGCGGCCAGCGTCATGAACGAATCGAGCGCCTGGCCGTCGAACACGCCGCCGTAGCCGCCTTTCGGCAGCCATTGCGACAGCGCGAACACGAGATCGAAGCCGAGCGCTTCGGCGCGGGCCACGAGATCGGCGTTGTAGTCGAACGTCCAGTCGGTCGAGCGCGGCAGCGTCGATGCGCTCCATCCTCCAGCCTGGATCGGCAGGAACAGCCCGAGCATCAGCGGCTGCGCGAGCGTGCGCGAGACGGGGCTGTCGGGGAATTCCGCCGGCGAACGAACGTCGACGAACGGCGTCGGCGCGAGCGCGGCGGCGAGGGTGGAATCGCTCATCACAGGGTCCTTGCTGAAAGGTGCGACGCGACTCGCGCGACTGCGCGGCCCGATGCGGCGGCAAGTGGCGCGAGACGCGTCATAACTTGCCCGGCCGCGGGTCGGGCACGAAGCCGTCGCGGTTCGGCATCCGCACGCGCGGCAGCGTGCGCGCGTCGAGCCGGGCGTCGCCGGGCACGATGCCGTTCAGGTGGAGGACGTACGCGGTGACCGCATAGACGTCGTCCGCGCTCAGCGATTGCGGGGCGTTGTACGGCATCGCGCGGCGAATGTAGTCGAACAGCGTCGTCGCGTACGGCCAGTAGCTGCCGACCGTCTTTTTGGGCTTCGCGCTGGCGAGCGAGCCGACGCCGCCGACGAGCGGATCGCCGACGCCGCCTTCGCCGCCGGCGCCGTGGCACATCGCGCACTTGTCCGCGAACACGTGGCCGCCGCGGGCGACCGTACCCGCGCCGGGCGGCAGGCCGCTGCCGTCCGGTGCGACGTCGATGTCCCACGCGGCGAGCGCCGCGCGATCGACCGGCTGGCCGAGACCGAAGCCGGCGCCGAACGCGCTCGACGTCATCGCGCAGGCTGCAAGGAGGCAGGCGAGCGGCTTACGCATTGCGCACCTCGCCGTCCGTGCCGACGCGCCAGTTCTGGATGCCGTTGTAGTGATACTGCGAGTTCAGGCCACGCGCGGCGACGAGCGCGTCGCGGGTCGGCTGCACGTAGCCGGTCTCGTCGGTCGCCCGGCTTTGCAGGTCGGCCGGCTCGCCGCGCCACACCCAGTCGGCTTCGAAGCGCGTCAGCGCACGATCGCGTACGTCGCCGGCGAGCCGCGCCGGTCGCCACGTGCGGCCGCCGTCGGTCGACACGTCGACGGCGCGAATCCGGCCGCGGCCCGACCACGCGTAGCCGCTGATCGGGTAGTAGCCGTGCGCGGCGAGCCGATGGCCGGCCGACGGCCGCGTGATGACCGACTTCGCGTCCATCTCGAACACGAACTGGCGCGCGCAGCCATCCGGCAGCAGATTCGTGTATTTCGACGTTTCCTCGCGCGTCATCTCCGGCGCCCGCACCAGCTTCAGCCGCCGCAGCCACTTGATGTTCGTGTTGCCTTCGAAACCCGGCACGATCAGCCGCACCGGGTAGCCGTTCTCCGGGCGCAGCCGTTCGCCGTTCTGCGCATAGACGACCAGCGCGCGCTCGAGAATCCGGTCGAGCGGCAGGCTGCGCGTCATCGCCGCGCCGTCCGCGCCTTCGGCGAGCAGCCAGCGTGCGTCGGCGTCGATGCCTGTCTCGTCGAGCAGCGTCGACAGCCGGACGCCGGTCCATTCGCAGCACGACAGCAACCCGTGCGTGAACTGAACCGGCAGCCCGCTCGGGCCGTTCCATTCGCTGCCCGTGTTGCCCGAGCATTCGAGGAAGTGAATGCGCGATTCGGACGGAAAGCGCAGCAGGTCGTCGAGCGTGAAGACGCGCGGCTCGCGCACCAGGCCGTGCACGACGACGCGATGGCGTTGCGCATCGATGTCCGGCACGCCCGCGTGATGACGCTCATAGACGAGCCCGTTCGGCGTGATGTCGCCGAACAGGTCGGCGAGCGGCGTCATCGACGAGCCGGAACCGGGCAGCGCCGGCGTGCGGGCGCTGCGGCGAATCACGTCGCGCTCGTGCTGCCCCGGCACGCCGTAGGGTGGCGACAGCAGCGGCGCACCGGGCGTGCGCGTCCACGGCGGCACGTCGAGCGGCTCGCTCGCGAGCGCACCGCCGGCGGGCAGCATCGCGGCTGCCCAGCCGCCGGCGAGCTGGCGCAGCGCCGCACGCCGGCCGGAGCGCGGCGCACGGGGAGGAAAACGGGAATCGGTCATGGTCGAATGCGTGTGGCGCGCGGGAGCCGCGCGGACAAACGATCATTCTCGGCAACCGGGCGCGGCACGGCAAACAACGATTCCCGCTTTGCTTATCGTGACGATTGCGCCGCGCCCGACGCGCGTGCCCTCAGAACTTCACGCGCAGCCCGCTGACGAACGCAAGCTGGCGGTTCGTCGACGACGCGCTGCCGATGTTCGAGATCGCCGCGATCTTGCGATAGCCGCCCGACGTCGCGGTGCTCGCATCGCCGGCCGCGAGCTGGTAGATGCCCGACACGTAGATATCGGTGCGCTTCGACAGCGCATAGTCGAACCCGAGCGTGAACTGGTGCCAGCGCGGCTTCAGCGTCTGGCCGCTCGTGCCCGGCAGGCCGCTCGCGCGCCCGTCGGTAAACGTATAGACGCCGATCAGCGTCGTCGCCGGCGTGATCTGGTAGCGCGCGTTCACGTCGTAGTTGTTGAACTTGCGCGACGAGCCGTCGAGATAGTTGAGCTGCGTGTGGCTCCATGCGAAGCCGAGCGTCGCGGGGCCGAGCGCGTAGTTCGCGCCCACCGCGCCGATCTGCTGCTTCAGTACGCCGCCGTTCAGCCCGTAGAAGAATGCGCCGCTGTAGTCGTTGCCGGTGGTCGAGGTCGCGCCGCCCACCGCGCCGCTGGTGTTCGACGCCGCATTCGGATGATTGAACCGCACATAGCCGCCGCCGATCGACAGCGGGCCGTTCACGTAGTTCGCCGATGCGCCCCACGCGTTGTTGTTCGAGAACCCGGTGCCCGTGCCGCCATTGGCCTGGTTGCTGAATGCATAGAGCAGATCGGCCGTGAAGCCGGCGATCGTGTCGCTGCGGAACTTCACCGCGTTGTTCAACCGGAAGCTCTGGTTCAGGTTGTCGTTGTCGCCCACGTGCGTGGCAGGCGACCAGAAACCCGCTCCCGAATACTGCGCGACGAGATCGGTGATCGGCTCGTACTGACGGCCGAACGTCAGCGTGCCGAGGCCTTTCTGGCCGAGGCCCACGTACGCGGACCGGCCGAACAGGCGGCCGCCCTGGCCGAGCCCGCCGTCGCTCGGCCGGAAACCGCTTTCCAGCGTGAAGACCGCCTGCAGGCCGCCGCCGAGATCTTCCGCGCCTTTCAGGCCCCAGCGGCTGCCGCTCAGCTTGCCGCTCGTCTGCTGGATGTTGCTCGCGCCGCCCTGGTTGTTCGTGTACGCGATGCCGGCGTCGACCACGCCGTACAACGTCACCGAACTCTGCGCCTGCGCGCTGACCGAACCGATCGACACCAAACCCAGTACCACCGTTTTTTTGATCATGACCATCCTCTGTTTTTATCAGTACGTTTGCGAGGATCACGATGCTATTGACGACCGACGCGCCGATGAACGGCCGATCCGTGGTTTGTAAATCGCGGCGGGGCCGATTTGCAATGTGCGTTGCCGCCGGCCCGACAGGTGTGTCGCGATCGCGTCCGGCGCGCCTGCTGCGGCGAACGCATCGCGCGGACCGCGAACGTCGCCCGCTGGAAACGACCATGCGCGGTCATATCGATCGATGAAATCATTCGATGTCCGCAATATCCGTCGTTCGCAGGACGATGCGTTTACGCAACGGCCCGCTAGGCGACCACTGGCCGATGCGCTATGCGCGTTCGCATATCGATTCCGCAAAACGTTGGTAGGGCCGAGCGAGGTGCGACGGTAGAGTCTGGCATCCGGCGCTGACCGGGCATGCCTCGGGAACGGCAGGGCGCACGGGTGCGCACGCTTCCCGACTGGATCGATCAACGAGAAAGGAGCCGTTCGACATGAGTCGCGATGTACTGTTTCTGCTGGAACCGGGCTTTGCCGATCCGAAGCATCCGGGCCGGCGCTTCGTCTGTCCGCATGGCTTGCCGATCGAGGGGTTGTTGGCGAGCGCACCGGATCTCGCCGCGCGCCTCGACGTGAAGCGCGTCGGCTTCGAGCGGCCGCGGCCGGCGGTGATCGACGCGCTCGACGACGCCCACCAGGGCCTGCCGGTGCTCGTGCTGGGCCGCGACCAGCCCGCGCCGGACGACGCGCAGACGCTCGGCGACGTGCGCTTCGTCACCGACGCGCGCCGCATCCTCGAACTGCTGGCCGAACGCCACGGTTTCCCGGCGCTGCATTGACGCGGCGGTTTCACTTCCTTCTCATCCGATCGACAGGAGCATCCGATGTCGTCAATGTCGGCGGCACGTCGCCGCCTGCTGCTTGCCGGCGCCGCCATCGCGGCGCACCCATTGGCCGCGTTCGCCGCGCCGGCCGCCGACGCCGATCTGGCCGGCACGACGTTGCGCGTCGCGACCTACAAGGGAGGTTGGCGCGCGCTGTTGCAGGCGGCCGGGCTCGCCGACACGCCGTACCGGATCGACTGGCGCGAACTGAACAACGGCGTGCTGCATATCGAGGCGCTCAATGCGGACGCGCTCGATATCGGTTCGGGTAGCGAAATTCCGGCCGTGTTCGCCGCGCGCCAGAAAGCCAACGTGCGATTCATCTCGCGCGTGCGCGAAGACCTGAACAACCAGGTCACGCTCGCGCGCAAGGACACGTCGATCCGCAGCATCGCGGACCTGAAGGGCAAGCGCGTCGGCTACGTGCGCGCGACGACGTCGCACTATTTCCTGTATCGACAGCTGGCGGAAGCCGGCCTGACCTTCGACGACATCCAGCCGATCAACCTGTCGCCGACCGACGGGCTGTCCGCGTACGATCGCGGCGACATCGATGCGTGGGCGATCTACGGCTACAACGGCCAGCTCGCGCGCAATCGTTACGACGCCCGTGTGCTGAAGACGGGGAAGGGGTATCTGTCGGGCAATTTTCCGGTGTACGCGAATCCGCGCACACTCGACGATGCGCGTCGCCGCGCGGCGACGGGCGATCTGCTGCTGCGGTTTCGACGTGCGTATGCGTGGGCGAACGGGCATTTCCGCGACTATGCGCTCGCGCAGAATCGCGAGACGCGTGTGCCGGTTGCCGATCTCGTCGCGATGTTCGACCAGCGCAGCGAAGACTTCGCGCTGTTGCCGGTGACGCCCGACGTGGTCGCGCAGCACCAGCAGGTCGCGGACGTGTTTGCCCGCATCGGCGTGCTGGACGGGCCGGCCCATGTCGCGCCGTTCTGGGACACGTCGTTCAATTCGGTGGTTGCGGCGGGGTGATGCGATGAAACGGAGGGGGCGCGTGCGGGGTCGCCCGATATGTACCGGTTCGCGTTCGTCAAACGGCGAAAATCCGCCGCTGGTAGTCGAGGATCAGGCGATCGATGTCCTGATCGGCGCGTCGCGGCTGGCTTTTCGGCTCGAGCCAAAGCCACCGCATCATCCGGTAGCGCGCCTCGACGCACATCAGCCATGCGTCCCAGTCCGACCAGTGTCGCAGCAACGGGATGTCGCGAATGTCGCGCAGCCCGTCGCGGATCTCGTACACGTTGAAGTACTTGCCCGCACGCTGGCTCAATTCGTCGAAGGCGCGTGCGGCCTGCTCCGGGTCGGAAAGCAGGAAGTCGTGGATTTCGATGATCACGTGGCTGCCGGAGAGCTGTTCCAGCAGCGCATCGTCGAACAGGTCGAACTCCGCGCCTTCGATATCGCACAGGATGACCCGTCCGGCCGGCTCCCCGCCGTGCTCCGACAGAATCGCGGGCAAGTCGCGATCGGCCTTGCCGAAGACCGCGACGCGGTCCGCCAGCCCCATTTCCGCGGCGCGGTGCTGGATCGCGTGGCGGCGCTGCTCGTCCATCTCGAAACACAGGCTGCGCGCAAAGACGTTGTTCCTGACCAGGCCGATGCCGAAAATCCCGTCGGCGGCGCCGAGGTCGACCAACACCTTCTCCGGCGATCCGAGCGCTTCGAGGATCGCGCAAACGGCGATCTCGTAGGTGCCGAGCAGATAGCCGCCGACCGCGACTTCCGCCCAGTGACTGAAGCCGATCGGAAAACCGCGCAGGATGCCGTACTGGACGATCGAGCCCGTCTGCTCGCGCAGCAACTGCGACAGATAGTGCAGGCGAAGATTCGCGGCCTGGATCGAGCTTTGGCTGAAATACTGCGCGTGGTCCATTTTTATCGTTCTCTCGGGTGAGGAAGCGCGTGGGGAAGGGCGGCGATGGCGGGAGACTTCCGTCGTCATTCCGCCTGGGACCAGAATATAGCGCGTTGTCGGCTCGCTCAGGAAGCCGGCTGCCGGCGCGGTGCCGGCGATACGATGGAAGGGAGCACGGCAGCGTCCGGCCGACCGATTCGCGAATACGCCGGCCACGTTGGAGGCGGCATGCCTGGCAGCATATGGAATGCGTACCCGTCGAGCGCCCCTTCGTCTGTCGGACCGCAAGGACGTACGATCCACCGACCAACCGCCTGCATACGCAGACGATCGGTCGGCACCTTCCCGTCATTCACCCGAACGCCGCATGACTACGGCCGAATCGCTTTTCTCCGAAGCGAAATCCCGCCACGCGGCTTCCGGGATTCGACGCGTTCATACAAACACGGTCAGTTCACCCCCACCGCGCTCCACGCGCGCGCGACCGTCGCGCTCTCGGCCGAATTCGCGCCATACAGGTCGTTTGCCGCCTGGATCGACGCACGCCGCGCGTTCGGATAGCTCGAGTTGGCGTTCAGGTACACGGTCAGCGTCCGGTACCAGATCTTGCCGGCCTTGTCGCGACCCAGCCCGCTGAAGGTCGTGTCGCCGTTGCAGACCAGTTGCGCTCTCGACAGGCCGGTGTCGGTCGACGGCACCGACGGGCCTTCCGACAGCAGATAGAAGAAGCGGTTGCCGACCCCCGACGAGAAATGCGGATCGTGGCGCGGATTCGACCACGAGAAGCCGCCGGACGGATAGCAGCTGAACGACCGGCCGTCGAGATCCTGCTTGTACATCTTGCGCAGGCCGCCGCTCACCACGCGTGCACCGATCACGTAGTTGCCGGGATCGTTCGGGTTGTTCGCGTAGAACTTCACGAGCGTGCCGAAGATGTCGGACGTCGATTCGTTCAGGCCGCCCGCGTCACCCGAATAGTTCAGGTTGGCGGTGGCTTCGGTCACGCCGTGGCTCATCTCGTGCCCGGCGACGTCGACCGACACCACGGGTTTCGGCAGGCGCGTGCCAGGTTCGCCGTCGCCGTATGCCATCACGCGCGACGACAGCCATGCCGCGTTCGCGCCCGTCGTGCCGCTGCCGGTATTGAACACCACGTGCGCGTAGCTCTTCACGCCGCGGCCGTCGTTGAAGATGCCGTTGCGGTTGTGCGTGGTCTTGTAGTAGTCCCAAGTCAATGCCAGCCCGTAGTCGATGTCTGCCGCGACGGTCTGCCGATCGGTGGTCGTGTTGTTGCCCCACACGTTCGTGCTGCTCGTGAAGATCGGCAGGTCGGTCGCTTGCTCGACTTCGTCCGAGCTCAGGCCGCGACCATCGTAGACCGAGCCGCCGCCGCGCCCCGGATCGAGCATCCGGTACGCGTTCGTGCCGGTCTGGTCCGTCGTGAGCGTCAGGTTGCCGTAGTACAGCGAGCGGCCGGTGCCGGTCGCGGCGGCGGTCTTGATCAGGTCCTGTGCGTCGAGCACGGTGCCGGTGCGTGCGTCGACGTAGTACAGCACGGCGTCGCCATGCGTGTCGGTCGCCTTGCCGTAGACGCGTACCGCGTAGGCCAGCGTCGGCGTGACGTCGCGTGCGAACACGACCAGCTCCGCGTCCTCGACGCGGCGCACGTCCGAGTTGAAGCGTGCGGCCGCGATGTGTCTCGCGCGCGTCGCACCCACGTCGGGGGCGTTGCGTACCACGGCGCGGTTCCCGACCTTGCCGACCGTGCCGGCGAGGTTGATCGGCGCGAGCTGGGTCACGCTGGCCTGCTTCAGTTGCCCCTTGCTCGAATGGACGACCACGTCGCCGCCGATCACGGGCAGGCCCGCATGGAACCGGTCGAAGCGCACGTGCTCGGTGCCGTCGGGATCGACGATCACGTCACGTACCTGGAACTGATCGCCGTCGGTCGGTGCGGCTGCTTGCGGCCCCGCGAACTTCAACGTGCGTGCCGTGCCGCTGACGGCCACGCTGAAGGCGGCCGGGTTCTGCTGGATCAGTTGCAGTGCCTTGTCGACCGCGGCCGGCTGGTCGCCGGCCTGGGCAAAAGCGCTGAGACTCGCGACGGTAATCGCGGTGATGGGCAGCAGTCGAGACAGTTTCTTCATGTAATTCCCCAGGTTATGGATGGGTTTGTTCGAGGAATGCATCAAGTGATGACTTTTAAACAAGACATGTCGCGAACAGCAGGGGGATGCTAGAAGGTCGTTTTTATAATTACAAGATATTTTCTTTGAGATTAATTTTTCATGTCGTCGCCGTCAATCAAGTCGGGATTTGGTGAGGGATTTGAAATGATCGTTGCTGATGGGTAGCGGGAACGGGAGAGCGACGCATCGACAGCGTGTGGCTGCGCACGGCCTCTGGCCGAGACGGGTGTGTGCCGGGCATGTAAGAAGGCCGCGGGGATGTGAAGCCTGGTTAAAGAGATACCTGGATTTCCGTTTATTGAATATTGGTTTTGATTGTTTCCGTCTCATGCGCCATAAAATTAATTTCCAAGCCTTTGATATTTTATATTTCTGCCGCGCCTTCATTAAAATTGCAATGGATGTCGGGCGAGCGACGGTCACCTGACAATAGCCAGGTGGTGGTTGATTGAGGTGTTTTGCGAATGGGTTGTATCGGTTCGATGAGAGCACACCGGGTTTTACAGATACGAATCTGGACGAACGACGGGTGCTGATGCCTCACTGCAATGTTCGACTCTTCGGGTGACCGCAGTCGCTGCGCACGATGACCACGGGAACATAAATTGACATAATGCGTATTATCAATTTAAAAGGGTCGAATCCCGGAATTCCCAACCAGGATTGATCTCAACCCGGCCGTCGGCCAGCACCCGTGGAAAAGGCATGGATATTGCCCCGTAGCCTCATCTTTCCGAGTCAAAAACAGGAGAACCGATGAGCGATCCCACCGCACATTCCCGCACGACCGCCAAAGCGGTGCCGCCCCCGCGAGACCCGCATCTACGCGCGCTGGCGAACTGTATTCGCTTCCTTGCAATGGATGCAGTACAGAATGCCAACAGCGGCCATCCTGGTGCGCCAATGGGGCTGGCCGACGTTGCGACGGTGCTGTTCAAGGAGTTCATGCAATTTGATGCATCCGCCCCCACTGGATCGATCGGGACCGGTTGGTCCTTTCCAACGGACACGCATCGATGCTCCTCTACAGCCTGCTCTATCTCACGGGCTATGCCGACATGACCCTCGACGAGCTCAAACGCTTCCGGCAAGTCGGCAGCAAGACGCCGGGGCATCCGGAGTACTCGCACGCCGATGGAATCGAACTGACGACCGGTCCCCTCGGGCAAGGCATCGCGGAATCCGTCGGCATGGCGTTGGCCGAGCGCGTCATGAATGCACACTTCGGCGATGACCTCGTCGATCACTACACGTACGTATTTCTCGGCGACGGTTGCCTGATGGAAGGCATCAGCCACGAGGCCATTTCGTTGGCTGGCCACCTCCGGTTGGGCAGACTGATCGCGTTCTGGGACAACAATTCGATTTCCATCGACGGCGCCACGAAACTCGCGGTCTCGGACAACGAGATCGAGCGCTTTCACTCGGCTAGGTGGCACGTCCTGGAAATCGACGGTCACGACACGGATGCGATACGGCGCGCGATCGAGACCGCCAGGACAACGCATGACAGACCGACGTTGATCGCATGCAGGACGATCATCGGGTTCGGCTTTCCGACGAAGGCTGGCACCGAGAAAGCCCACAGCGATGCCCCGGGCGAGGATGAAATCGCGGGCGCACGCCAGGCCCTCGATTGGCATTCGCCGCCGTTCGAAATCCCGGATGACCTGTTGAAAGCATGGCGGGAGATCGGGGCGCGCGGCCGCACGGCAAGACTCGCGTGGGATGAGCGTGTCCGCCGGGCGCCGCAGGCGCTGCGTACCGAATTCGACCGACGTAATGCCGGAAAGCTTCCGGATGACTGGAAGACGGCGATTGCGGCAGCACGGCAGGCGTTTGTTGCCTCAGGCAGTGCAATGGCCACCCGCAAGGCCAGCGGTGAAGTGCTTGATCTTCTCTTCGACGCGATTCCGGAATTGCTGGGCGGCTCGGCGGATCTTACGCAGTCCAACAATACGAAGACGAAGAACCAGATCGCGATCGAGCCCGGGCAGTTCAAGGGTTCATATGTCCACTACGGCGTCCGCGAACACGGCATGGCCGCCGCCATGAACGGCATTGCCCTTCACGGCGGCCTCATTCCGTACGGTGGCACCTTTCTCTGTTTTTCGGACTACTGCCGCCCGGCGATCCGCTTGAGCGCGATGATGCGGGTGCGCGCCATCTTCGTGATGACGCACGATTCCATCGGTCTCGGAGAAGATGGCCCGACGCATCAACCCGTCGAGCACCTTGCCGCCCTTCGGGCCATTCCCCAACTCGCCGTCTATCGGCCGGCCGATCCAGTCGAAACGGCAGAGTGCTGGGAGCTGATTCTCGAACAGCCCCGCAGGGCTGCGCTGCTCGCATTGTCACGACAGCCGGTCCCGCTCCTGCGCAACGAGCCCGGAAACGAAAACAAGTCGGCGCGCGGCGCCTATGTCTTGCGGGAGGCCGATGGCGGGCCGCGCCGACTCACGCTGCTCGCGACAGGCTCGGAGGTCGACCTCGCCGTCCAGGCACGCGACATCCTGCAGCAGGAAGGCGTGCCGACGGCCGTCGTATCGATGCCGTGCCGCCTGCTCTTCGAGGAGCAACCACGCGATTACCAGCGGGCCGTGCTGGGCACTTCTCCCGCGAGAGTCGCGGTCGAGGCGGCGGTCGAACTGGGATGGGAGCGGTACCTCGGACCGGAAGGCCGGTTCGTCGGCATGCACAGCTTCGGCGAGTCGGGGAAAATCAAGGACGTGTACAAAAAATTCGACATCACGGTCGATGCGGTCGTTCGAGCGGCGCATCAGGTGCTATCCGAAGTGTGACATTGCTGCGATCCACTCGAGAGGCGATGACCTCGCGGGGTTCCTGGATACGCTTGGAGAAGTGGGCGGCCTCGGTTTTCGGCGAATGCTCGCGTAGCGTTAGAATAGCGCCCCTTCTCATGGGAGACGACAATGTCCTGGTTCGTTTATGAAGTGCCCGAATACCACGAAGACGCCGCGCGCATCGAACCTTTCAGCGAGCTGCGTAGCCGCGTGCTGAAAGCCGGCGGCCCGGCCATGGCAGACGACCTGGAAAGCGTTCGCGAAAACGCCGCGGCGACAGCGGACACGCCGGAGCGCCCGCTGCGTACCCCGGAAAATCCGCAGGTCTTTCCGATTCCTTACGCCGACTCCATGATCCTGGTCGGGTTCATCTTCGACCTGAAGCGCGAATTCCGGCAACTGGTCGTGTCGCCCGTGGAAATGCCCTGGCTGAAAGAAGCGTAACGCGTGGCGCAGGCGGGATGCCACACCGGGCGACCTGTTCACGGAGCGTCGTGACGATGCTGTCCCGTTCGGCAAGCGGCAACGCGCGCCGGCCCGCCGCGCACCACTCGCAGGCTAGAAGCGATGCCGCAGCCCCGCCAGCACCGCGATCTGGCTACTACGCCCCGCCCCGCCGGTCCGAAGAAGTTGATCGCAACGGTGCCCGCATCGCCGGCCCGCCGCTGATAGACCATCGACATGTGCAGATCGGTGCGCTTCGACAGCAGGTAGGTGATGCCCGCATCCACCTGATGCCATCTCGGCCGGTCGCCGGTCGCGAACGACGTGGCGCCGCTGCCGGTATACCCATGGCCATCGGTGAAGATGTAGCCGACTCCCGCGATCAGCACCGGTGTGAAGTTGTAGCGCCCGTTGATCTCGTAGTTGTCGACGCGCAGGCTGTGGCCGCCGCGATAAGCGAGCCGCGTGTCGGTGACGACCAGGTTCACCGCTGCCGCGCCGAACGAATAGCCGGCGCCCAGTGCCGAGATGCGCTGACGCTCGACGAAGCCCGCGTTGTAGAAGAGGCTGGTCGAACCGCTGTACTCGTCGCCGATCGCGCCGTTCGGATTATTCCCCGACGACGCAATCCCCGCCGACGGATTGTTCAGTTGCAGATAGCTCGCGACCACATGCAACGGTCCGCGCAGGTAATCGAGCCCGAAGCCGTACGCGCGGTTGTTGGCGAAGCCTTGGCCGGCGCCGCCGCCCGCCTGGTTGCTGAATGCATAGAGCGCGCCGAGCTTCAGTCCCGCGAGCGGACTTACCTCGTACTTGACGCTGTTGTTCAGGCGAAACGTCTGGAAGCTGTCGTCCACGTCCCCGATGTGCGCGCCGTAGATGCTGCCGAACTGAAGCCATGCCATCAGCGGTGCGACGTAGTCGAACGTGTAGTCATACTGACGGCCGAGCGTCAGCTTGCCGTACTGCTTGCTCGACAAGCCGACGTACGCCTGCCGTCCGAACAGTCGGCCGCCCTGCGACGACGTGCCGTTCAATCCGCTGAATCCCGCTTCGAGCTGGAACACCGCGGAGAGGCCGCCGCCGAGATCCTCGCGTCCGAGGAAACCCAGGCGGTCGCCGCTGCCCCAGCCGGTCGCCATCGACCAGCGCGACGCGCCCTGCGCCTTGATCGACGACGCGACCGTATTCGTCCAGGCAATGCCCGTATCGATGATGCCGTACAACGTGACCGAGCTTTGCGCATGGGCCGTCAGCGGCGCCGCGAGGGCGCAAGCCACCGCAGCAGTGCAGACTGCTGTTTTCATCGTGCTTCTCCGGTTTCGATGGAATGAGGTGATGCGGATCGAAGGCGGCGGGAACGCGCGGCGGGCGCGAACGCGCCGCATGCATCGCACCGGCGACCGTGCGCGAGCGCGCGCCGCGCCCGGCCAGCTCCGCCGCTGCCGCTGTTCCTAGCGCTCCGCCGCGGGTAGCGGCGGCTCGGCGCCGGCGGGATCACACGCCGCGAGCCCGTCGTCGTGCGTGTCGCCGGGCCGGTACGTGCGACCGAGCACGAACATCAGCGCCGCGACGGTGACGACCGGCAGCGCCGCGACCTGGAACAACTCGCGCACCGGCACATGCCCGGCGAGCAGCATCCCGCCGATCATCGGGCCGGAGATCGAGCCGATCTTCGCCACGCCGATCGCGGTGCCGGTGCCTTTCGAGCGGAAGCTGGTCGGATAGACGATCGACGCGACGGCATTGAGACCTGCCTGGGTGCCGGCGACGCAGAAGCCGACGCCGAACACGGCGGCCGTCAGCCAGGCGGTCTCGAGGTTCATGCCGAGCGCCGCGACGAGCGGAAAGCCGACGAGCGGCAGACAGGTGACGAGCCGTACGCCATGGCGGTCGATGAAGCGCATCAGCACGAGGCCGCCGAGCGTGCCGCCGACGGAGAACAGCGTCGTCATCAGCGCGGCGCGATGCGCGGCGACGCCGGTCGCCTCGATCAGCACCGGCAGCCAGTTTTGCAGGAAGAACAGCGCCATCGAATTCGCGATGTACGCGAGCCACAGCGCGGTCGTCACGTAGCGCAACCGGCCGGCGAACAGCATGCGCGGCGAGAACTTCGCGACGCGGCGCTCGTCGGTTACGACGAAGCGCGCCTCCGGCGGCAACGCGAGTTCGGGTCGCACGCGCGCGGCGGTCGCGGCAATGCCGTCGCGGGGCCAGCCCTTCAGTACCTGATAGCGCAGCGACTCCGGCATCACGAACGACAGCGCGGCGGCCACCACGAGCGGCGCGAGCCCGCCGACCACGAATACCGCGGGCCAGCCGAAGTGCGGCACGAGCCACACGGCGACGCCGCCGCCGAAGCCCGCCCCGAGCGTATAGCCGGTGAACATCAGCGTGACCCAGGTCGCCCGCAGCCGCTTCGGCGCGAATTCCGACACGAGCACGAACGCGTTCGGCACCGCGCCGCCGATGCCGATGCCCGCGGCGAAGCGCAGCCACAGCAGGTGGTCGACACTCGACGCCCATGCGGTCGCGAACGTGATGAGCCCGTACCAGCATGCACCGAACAGGATTGCGCGCTTGCGCCCGATCCGGTCGCCGATATAGCCGAACAGGATCGAGCCGATCATGATGCCGAAGACGTGGGCGCCGAACACCGGCCCGAGCACGCTGCGCTCGATGTGCCAGGCGCGAATCAGCGAAGGCGCGGCGAACGCCAGCGCACTGAGCTCGTAGCCGTCGGTCAGCATCACGAGCCAGGTCGACGCGATCAGCAGGATCGCGAAGCGGCCGATTCTCTGTTCGTCGATCAGGCGCGACACGTCCACCGTGCGCGCATCGGGCAAGGTTTGAATCATCGTCTCCTCCTCAGGTGCCGCGTCGGCGCGCCGGCAGATCCCGGCGCGTCACGCGTTCCTTCGTTTCGTCTCTGGCCGGCGCGGCAGCGGATGCTGGTTGCGAGCCTCCTCGCGGAGCGCCCGATGCACCTCTTTGGTATTGCCGCGCGGCCGGCGGGTCGTGCGTCAGTGCTTCAGATGCGGCGGATCGATTCGATCGACGTTGTCGGCGAGCCGCTCGCGCAGCAGGCCGCGATCGATGTCGTGGACACTGCCGCCATCCGCGAGATCGAACGCGTGCGCGGCCGCCGCGCCCATCGCGATGCACGGCCCCATCACCCGCACGCTCGACAGCGCGGTCGCGTCCGCGTCGATGCAGCGGCCGACCGCGATCAGGTTGTCGGCGTCCTTCACGACGAGGCTGCCAAACGGCACGGTATGCAGATGGTCGTCGCCGAACGGCTTCCATTCGTAGCCTTCGGCGCGATCGTGCAATTCGATCGGCCAGGAGGTGCGTGCGACCGCGTCCGGAAACTGCCGGGCGGCGATCACGTCTTCCGAGCGCAACTGCTGGGCGCCGACGATCCAGCGCGTCTGCCGGATGCCGGGCAGCCCGTAGCTGCGGATGTGCGCGTTGCGATAGATGTGCGGATACTCGGCGCGCAGGAACTCGAACGCGCGGTCCGCCTGGTCGCGGCCGACGAGCGCGGTGCGCGACGCCGCCATCGGTTCGAGCGGCGTCTCGATGTGCGTCATGTTCGCGATGCCGATGTTGCGGCCGCGGAAATAGAACACGAGCCCATCCTTGCGCTCCAGCCCATACGTGTGCGCCTTTGCCTCGACGCGCTCGCGAAACGCGGGCGGCGTCGGCAGATCGGTCTCGTCGAGGTTCTCGAGCACGATCATCTGCGTGCCGCGAATCGGCGTTTCCGGCTCCTGGCAGTCGAACCCGGCCAGCCACGTGAGCGCGGCATCGCCGCTTGCGTCGACGAAGCCGTCGGCCGCGATGCGTACGTCGCCGTAGCGCGTCGCGACGTCGAGCTCGCGCACCCGCCGCCCTTCGCGCACCACGTCGCGCAACACGGCGCCGAGCACGACGGTGATGCCTGCGTCGAGAATCTTCTGCTCGATCCAGCGTGCGAGTGCGACTTCGTCGTACAGCACGACGGTCGTCAGCGGCCCCTCCTTGTAGTGCAGCGCGCCCTTCTCGCCGAGATCGCGCAGGATGCCGTCCGCGATGCCGTGCGTGACCTGGAACCGCCGCGGCCCGTTCGAGAACAGCCCGCAGAACGTGCCGATGATCGAGTTGACCGCCTGGCCGCCGAGCGCGGGCAGGCTGTCGACCAGCACGACCTTGCGGCCCAGCGCGGCCGCTTCGAGCGCAGCCGAGGTGCCGGCGATGCCCGCCCCCACGATGCACACGTCGGCGTCGAGTGTCCAGCCCGTCGGTTGGCCGTCGCGGCGGACGATACGAGTACCAGTGTTCAAAACATGCTCTCCTTGAAAATCCATCGCGGTGGCGCGCGGGCGAAGCCGCGCGCCGGAATCAGGTGCGGCTGCGCTTGAGCACTTCGACGACGCCGCGCTCGGCATCGACGCGCACCCAGTCGCCCGTTTCGATCACGTCGAGCGGATCGATGTCGAAGTCGGTCAGCGATGGCGCGTGGCTCACCACCGCGCCGAGCGCGATCTTCGTGGTCATTTCGTTGAACAGCATCGCGGCCGGGGCGGTGCCCGCGATTCGCGCGATATGGAACTGGCTGGACCATCCGGACGAACCCTTCGCGCCGGGAAACACCAGCACCTTGTTCGCGAAGCTCTGGCCGCGCAGTTCGTGACGCGTCTCGATGATCGTGCCGGTGCGCGGATCGATGCCGCCCCAGCCGGAGATGCGATCGCGTGTGACGAGCGCCTCGCCCTCGATACGGCCGCCGACCACCTTGCGTCCGCGCAGCACGATCGGCGTGCGGGCTTTGCCCGTCATTTCGTGAATTTCGTGATGCGTGCTCATGCCGCCAGCCCTCCGTTCCAGCGGCCGCTCACCGCAGCCTCGATGCAATCGGCCGTGGTGCCGAACCACGCCTGCACGCCCATGATCGCCGGCAGGTAGTGCGCCTGCTTCGCCGAATCGAGCGCGACGACGCGCGTGCCCTTGGGCATCACGCGACCGATCGCCGAGCACGTGTCGGTCATCAGCACCCCGCCCGCGTCCTCGATCAGCTTCGTATAGCCGGCCTGGTCCGCCAACTGGCGGGTCGCGCGCGCGGTGAAGATCCACAGCTCGGTATTCGGGCCGATACGGCGGCCTTCGAGCAACTGGCAGACCTCCCAGATCTGCTCGATCGAATAGTGCGGACAACCGAGCATCACGAAGTCGACCTGGGCGTCTTTCGCGGTGGTGTTGACGCGCTCGTACGCGATGCGCCGCTCGGCCGCGCCGTAGCGGATCGTCTCGAGCGGCTTGCGGCCGCGAAACGCTTCGTCGCGCGTGCGTGCCTCCGGCGTCTGGCCGACGATGTGGTACATCTCGACGCCGCCCGACGAAGCCGCGGCCGCGCCGAAGTGCTTGAGCTTCGGCAGGTTCGGCACGTCGCGCAGGCCGTCGATCACCGGAATGCGGTCCTGGACGCATTCGCCGACGTAGTAGCCGAGCAGCCCCCAGTCCTGCACCGTCTTCACGTCGACGTCGAGTTCGATCAGATGCGTGCCGCCGCGGTTTTCGTCGAGGTGCAGGCCCCAGTACGGAATCTTGCCGGTCAGCATCGCGGCGCCGGTGCTCTCGCGCCCTTCGGCATTGGTGCGCGCGCCGAGCACCGCGTTGATGTAGATGACCGCGGACGACTCCATCCACGCGCAATGCTCGCCGCGCACCGGCACGTTGCCGGTCAGGTACGGCGCGCAGGTATTGAGCGGCTGGATGCCGAGCCGCCCGGTGAACGCCTCGCCCTGGCGGTACAGCTTCACGATCTCGCCGTCGATGCCCTGGCGCCGCGCATGCTGCGGGTCGAGCCCCTGCTGCAGGTGGCTGCTGAAGACCTTCGCCTTCGGCACCTCGACCACCTCGGGGCTATCGAGGTTGAATTCGGAAAACACCGCGTCGAGGCCGCCGTGCGTGGCCGCGTAATCGCGCAGGAACGGCATCGTCGCGCCGACCGTGCCGCACACGTTGTTCGTGTCCACCAGGCGCGACGCGCCGAGCGCTTCGCCGTAGCGCACCAGCAGATCCATCGCGCGCTGCACGGCCGCGCCGTCACGGCCGTCGAGCATCGCCCGTTCGTCGTCGTTCAACTGCATTAGCGTGCTCCCTGTACAGGTTCGAGTTGCTCCGCCGGCGCCGTCACGTATCGGTCGAGGTCGACCGTCGTCGCGCGCCGCAACTCGCGGCGCACCGACAGATCGTGACGGCGGCCGCGGTGCAGCGTGCAGCGGTTGTCCCAGATCACGAGATCGCCGGGCCGCCAGCGATGCGAATACACGAAACGGCGCGCGGTCGCATGTTCGAGCAGATCCATCAGCAACACGCGGCCTTCGGCCAGCGTGCGACCGACGACATGCGTCGCGTGCGCGCCGATGAACAGATGCCGCCGCCCCGACCCGGCGTGCTCGCGCACCAGCGGCCAGCGCACCGGCGGCAGCGCGTTGCGCTGCGCGTCGGTGTAGTCGGTATCGCCGAGCAGGAAGCGCGAGTGCAGCGCGTAGTGCTCCGCTTCGAGCCCGTCGAGTTCACGTTGCTCGCGAGGGTCGAGCGCATCCCACGCGGCGCGCATGTCCGCGTACTCGGTCTCGCCGCCCCACTCCGGCACGACGACCGCATGCAGCATCGAATAGCGCGCCGCCGGCTGCTGGAACGAACTGTCGCTGTGCCACAACTGATTCGCGAGATTGCCGACGATGCGTCGATGCGCGCGGTCCGCGATCTGTCCGGACTCGTCCACGTTCGAGATGTCCGCGAGTTCCTGGTATGCGAGCCGCGCATGCGGACGCGCGACGCGCTTGAAACCGACATCGAGCGGTCCGAGCGCGCGCGCGAACGCGAGCTGCTGGTCCTGCGTGAGCGGCTGAGCGCGGAACACCAGCACCGCGTAGCGGTTCATCGCGGCGTCGATCGCGCATGCGAGCGGTTCGGACACGGGCGCGGTCAGATCGATGCCGCTGGCGAGACCGACGAAATCCGGACGCGCGGCGTCAATGGGAACGACTTCAAGCGACATGGGCGGCTCCTGTTTGAGCGTTGTCCGGCGCGGCATCGTCGCCGCGGCGATGCAGGCGGCCGAGCGCGAACGCGAGGAGCGCGACGAAGGCGACCGGTACCGCGCCGAGAAAGAACATCCGTTCGACCGGCAGATGCGCGGACATCAGCATCCCGCCGATTACGGGCCCGGCGATCGCGCCGATCTTCTGGATACCGACCGCCGCGCCCGTGCCTTTCGCGCGCAGCGCGGTCGGATAGACGAGTGCCGCGACCGCGTTCAGGCCAAACTGCGTGCCGACCACCGTGAAGCCGGTCAGGAACACCGCCGCGACCAGCATCGGCGCGGGCAGTCCGGTGCCGAGCAGCGCGACGAGCGGCGTGCCGACGAGCGGCAGCACGGTGATGATGATGGCGCCGCGCGTGTCGACGAAGCGCATCAGCGCGAGCCCGCCCAGCGTGCCGCCGACCTGGAACATCGTCGAGACGAGCGCCGCGTCGCGCGGTGCGAGGCCCACGCTTTCGATCAGCACCGGCAACCAGCTGCTGAGAAAAAACAGCGCCATCGAGTTCGCGATGTAGACGGCCCACAGCACCGGCGTCAGCGCGCGCAGCCGGCCCGCGAACAGCAGCCGCAGCGAGCCGTCGCGGCGGCGCTCGTGCGCGTGATCCTGCGAAGCGCCGCCGATCACGAAGCGGGCCTGCGGCGCGACGGCGAAGCCCGGTGCGATCCGCGCGACGATTCGCGCGACTTCGGCATGACGGCCCTTGAGCGTCAGGAAGCGGATCGACTCCGGCACCGCGAACCACAACATCGCGCTCGACACGAGCGGTGCGAGGCCGCCGATCACGAACACCACCTGCCAGCCGAACTTCGGCACGAGCCACGCCGACACGAGACCGCCCACGCTGCTGCCGATCGTATAGCCGCTGTACATCAGCGTGACCCACGTCGCGCGCCAGCGCTTCGGCGCGAACTCCGTCGTATAGGCGATCGCGTTCGGCACCACGCCGCCGATGCCGATGCCCGCCAGAAAGCGCAGCACCAGCAGCTGTTCGAGGCCGGTGGCACGCGACGCGGCGAGCGTGAAGCCCGCGAGCACGACGCTGCCGATCACGATCATGCGTTTGCGGCCGATCACGTCGCCGAGATAGCCGAGCACGAACGCGCCGATCATCGTGCCGAATACGAATGCGCCGAACACCGGGCCGAGCACGCCATGCTTGAGGTGCCACGCGCGGCTCAGCGCCGGGGCCGCGAACGCCATCGCGGCGAGGTCGTAGCCCTCGGTCATCATCATCACGCCCATCGCGACGATCAGCAGGACACCGAAGCGGGTGGTCTGCTGCCGCTCGATCACCGTGCCGATGTCGATTACGGTTTCGCCGCTCATCTCAACGCTCCCGCGCCGGCCGGTCCGCGGCGAGCACCGCGCCTTGCGGCATCGTGCCGACCGTCGCGCGGTAGATTTTCAGCCAGCCGGTGTCGTTGACCGGCGCGGGACGCTGCCATGCGGCGCGGCGGCGCGCCAGCTCGGCGTCGTCGACCTTCAGGTCGCAGACGCGCCGGTCCAGATCGATGTCGATCGTGTCGCCGTCCTCGACGAACGCGAGCGGGCCGCCAGTCGCCGCTTCCGGCGCCACTTCCGCGACCACCAGCCCCTTGCAGACCAGCCCCGACAGATGTCCGTCGGTGAGCATCGCGACCTGCTCGGACAAGCCCGCGCCGTCGATCGCGAACACCACGCGCGACGCCCCGCCGCCCATCGCCGGGCCGCCGCACACGCCAGCGCCGCGCATCACGACGACCTTGCCCGGCTGCACGCGGCCGTCCTTGATCGCGGCGATCGCGTCGTCGGAGGTCGAGAAGCAGATCGCGTCGCCGGTAAACGTGCGCTGCTTGGTCGGCGAGATGCCGAATTTGACGATGCCGGCCTGCGGGGCGAGGTTGCCGCGCACCAGCACGATGGCCGGATGGTTCGCGAACGCGCGTTGCGGCGGGCGGATCACGTCGTCGTCGGCGATCGTCGCCTCGGCCAGGTTGTCCTTCACCGTGCGCCCGGTCACCGTCAGCGCACCGGTGTCGAGCCACGCTTCGAGCCGCTTCATCACGCCGCGGCCGCCGCCCGCCGCCTCCAGTTGCTCGATCGTGTGCGAGCCGACCGGACGCACGCCGGTCAGCACCGGGATCTGCGCGGCGAATGCTTCGAACAGCGCGTACACGTCGACGTCGAGCCCGCCTTCGGCCGCGACCGCCTGCAAGTGCTTGACCGTATTGATCGAGCCGCCGACCGCGAGCACCGTCTTCACCGCATTCGCGAACGCGCCGTGCGTGAGGATGTCGCGCGGCTTCAGGTCGTCGCGCACCATCTCGACGATGCGCGCGCCGGCTTCGCGCACGAACGCGAACATCCGCTCGCTGTTGGCGGCGACCGGCGTGCTGCCGGGCAACGACATGCCGAGCGCCTCGCTGACCATGTGCATCGAGTTCGCGGTGCCGAGCCCCGAACACACGCCGGGGCCGCGAATCGCGTTCTGGCTCATGCCGATCAGGTCCTCGACGGGCAGCTTGCCGGTCAGCGCATGCATCGCACCGACGAACACGTCCTCGATGTCCACGTGCTCGCCGCGATATTCGCCGCTCGGCTGATAACCGCACGCGACGACGATGCTCGGGATATTCAGCCGCGCGGCGGCCATCAGCTGGCCCGGCACGGTCTTGTCGCACGACGCGAGGCACACCATGCCGTCGAGTTGCGCGCCCTCGACGGCCACTTCGATGTCGTTCGTGACGAGGTCGCGCGCGGCCAGCATGTAGGCGCCGCGTGCGCCCGCGCCGGTGATGAAGTCGCTCGGCGCCGCGGTGCGGATCTCGAACGGCAGCGCGCCCGCGGCACGGATCGCCTGTTTCAGTTGCGCGGCGATGCCGTCGAGATGGCTGAAGCAGGTGGCGAGTTCGGACGAGGAATTGACGATGGCGATCTTCGGCTTGTCGAGGTCTTCCTCGCTGATGCCGAGATTGCGCCACTGCGCGGCGCGCACCGCGCCGAGGTAGGAACCGCGCGGGAAATTGCTGCGCAACGGGCGTTGCGGCTTGCGTCCATCGGACATGGTGTCTCACTCCTTTGTTGTGGAAACGATGGTAGGAAGCCCGATAAAATCCGTCAATTATGTGAAATCGATAGGTATCATCCAAGCCATGGATATTCGTCAGGTCGACCTGAATCTGCTGAAAGTGTTCGATGCACTGCTGAAAAAGCGCCATGTGACGCAGGCGGGCGTCAGCATCGGGCTCAGCCAGCCGGCGATGAGCTATGCGTTGTCGAAGCTGCGCGAGCTGTTCGAGGACCCGCTGTTCGTGCGCACGGGCCGCGGCATGGAGCCGACGCCGCGCGCGCAGGCGCTCGGCGAGCCGGTGGCGCGGCTACTGGATCTGGTGCAGACCGAAATCCTGCCGATGCCCGAGTTCCGCCCCGCCGGGTCGTCGCGCAACTTCGTGCTGTGCATGTCGGACATCGGCGAAATGGTGTTCCTGCCCCGCCTGGAGAGCTTTCTCGACAAGGCCGCGCCGCACGTGAGCATCAAGACGGTCGCGCTCAGCATGCCGGAGCTGGAGGAAGGGCTGGCGAGCGGCGACGTCGACCTCGCGATCGGCTACTTTCCGGGGTTGAACAGCGAATCGCTGAAGCGCAAGGCGCTGTACCGGCACTCGTATGTGTGTATCGCCCGCGACGATCATCCGGAAATCGGGGACACGCTATCGCTCGATCAGTACCGCGCCGCCGCGCACGTGATGGTGCATCCCGAAGGCCGCGAGCAGGACGTGCTCGCCCGCACGCACGAGCGCCTCGGGATTCGCGTCAACGTCCGCTTCAGTACGCCGCGCTTCATCGGCGTGCCGTTCGTCGTCGCCGGGTCGGACATGATCGCGGCGGTGCCGCAGGCCGTCGGGCGGCGCTTCGCGGAGTTCGTGAACGTCAAGCTGCTGCCGCTGCCCTTCCCCGCCCCCACGTACGAGCTTTATCTGCACTGGCATCCGCGCTTTCATCACGAGCCGGCCAACCGCTGGATTCGCGACGCGATGAGCGAACTCGTCAAGGGGCCGATGCAGCACGAGCCGTTGCCGAATACGAAGCGGAAGCGTTCGGCGGCGGCGCGGTAGGCCGGCCAGGCGGAAATGGCTAGCGGGGCCGGTCGCGAAGCAGCAGGCGCGACCCGACCTCCACGATCGACGTAATCGCCGGCAGCAGTTCCTGGCCCAGCGACGTCAACTCGTATTCCACCGACGGTGGCGACGTCGGCAACACGCTTCGCCGGATCACGCCCCGCTCCTCGAGATCACGCAGCCTGCCGGTCAGCACCTTCGCGGTGATGGTCGGGTTGTCGCGCCGCAACTCCGAAAACCGACGCGGGCCATTGCTCAGGCACCAGATCAGTTCGGGCGTCCACAGGCCGCCGATCAGCGCCATGCATTTCGACATCGGGCAGCCGGGAAGCGGCTCCACCTTCTTTCGCATTCTCAAGCCCATCGTCGTCCCGGGATGGTTTCCATTTGGTTACTTGAAAATGATGGTAACCGATGGATAGATGGTTTCCAATGGAAACCTTCATCCCTACACTGGGAGCCTCACCCACCGATTCACGGAGAGAATGAACATGTATGCAATAACGGGAGCATCCGGGCAACTCGGGCGCCTTGTGATCGATGCCTTGCTTGAAACCGTGCCAGCCAGCCGGATCGTCGCGGCGGTCAGGAATCCCGCGAAGGCACGCGACCTCGAGGCGCGCGGCGTGGTGGTGCGCGAGGCCGACTACACGCGGCCTGAAACGCTCGCCAGCGCGTTCGTCGGGGTCGACAAACTCCTGCTGATCTCGTCGACCGAAGTCGCCGGGCGCCTGCCGCTGCATCGCGCGGTGATCGACGCGGCCCGGCGGGCGGAAGTCTCGCTGCTCGCCTATACGAGCATGCTGCACGCCGACACCTCGCCCGCCCGACTCGCGATCGAGCACCGGCAGACGGAAGAAATCATCGCGGCCGCCGGCCTTCCCGCCGTCATCCTTCGCAATGGCTGGTACACCGAGAATCATCTGATGGCCCTCCCCGCGGCGCTCGAGCACGGCGCGTTCATCGGGGCCGCGAAGGACGGGCGCTTCTCTTCCGCCGCGCGCAAGGACTATGCGGCGGCCGCGGCCGTGGCACTGGCGACGGACGGCCATGCAGGAAAAACGTATGAACTGGCGGCGGACGATGCGTTCACGCTCACGCAACTGGCTGCCGAGGTTTCGCGGCAATCCGGCAAGACCGTCGTGTACAACGATCTCGCGCAGGACGCTTATGCCGACGCGCTGACGAGCGCCGGGCTGCCGCCCGAGTTTGCCGGCGTCCTGGCCGACGCCGACGTGGCCGCGTCGCGCGGTGCGCTGTTCGACGATGGCGGCGCCCTCGCGCGACTGATCGGTCGACCCACGACGCCGTTGGCGAGCGTCGTCGCGACCGCGCTGCGCGGTTGAAGCGAGCAGGTTCCTGGGCGGCGCCGGCCCGCGCCGCTCGACGGCGCGCAGTGTGGCCGGCGCCGATACAACCGCATCGATCGCGCCAGCCGCACTGCTGCTCGTGGCCCGTCGGCGCCGGCGCAAGCGTACGTTGCGGCGCGGTGCGAATCACGCCGACCGGCGACGCGCGGAGTGCACATCCGTTGACGTCCACGGTGGCACGCGGCTCACAATCGGTAAATTCGCAGTGCATTGCGGACGAACAGCGCGTCGCGCTCATCGTCGCCGGCGCCCGCGACGATCGCCGCATAAGCGTGCCACAGCGCCCGATAGCCGGCATGGAGCCGATCGACCGGGAAGTTCGACGCGAACATGCAGCGCGCCACGCCGAACACGTCGATGGCCTCGAGCACGTACGGGCGGAAACTTTCGACCGTCCAGCGATGGTCGAACATCGCGAGCCCGGACAGCTTCATCGTCACGTTCGCCCGCCGCGCGAGCCCGCGCAGTCCGTCGCGCCATTCGCGCCAGCCGTGCACGCTGCTTCGGTCGACGAACATGCCCGTGTGATTGACGATCACGGGCGTGTCGGGGTGCGCATCGATGACGGCAAGCGCGGCGCCGACCTGGGCAGGGTACAGCTGCAGGTCGAACGACAAACCGAACTCGCTCAGCATCCCGAAGTTCTCTCGCCAGCGCGGCTCGGCCAGATAATCCACGTCGACGTAGTTGTACCAGGGGTCCGGATGCCGGTTCAACACCTGCCGGATGCCGCGCACGTTCGGATGCGCCGCCGCGCCGGCGAGCCGGATGCGTGCGTCCGGCGCGAACAGGTCGACGCCCGCGACGATGCCGTCCGGCATCCCGCCGCTCGCCGGCGCATCGGCAAGCGCCTGCAGCCAGTCGACTTCGCTCGGCGTCGTCCACGCATCGTGGATCGCCTCGACATGCACGACCTTCAGCACGTCGATATCCGCGCCGGCGTCCGCGCGCAGATCCGCGGGCTGGTACCGGCGCGGCAATTCCGCCACCGCGCCCGAGAACGCCGGTTGGGCGCGATCGAGCCAGCCGTAGCTCAGCGCGTCGGCGTCCCAGAAATGGACATGGGGATCGACAACCTGCATGTGGGCTCCATGAGTTGATGCGACACGATGATCCGCTGCAACGGGTCGGCACACGTCGAACGTGGCCGCCCGTCGAGCGGCCGGCCTCATTCCAGATGAAACATCGGCTCCAGCGCTTTCTCGACCGGGCGCCCGTCCGGCCCGGTCGCCATCAGATCGGCCATGTACGCCCACCAGCGACGCATCACGTCCGTTTCGGCGAGTTGCGCGATCCGGTGATCGGCCGGCCGTTTGAGCACGGCGAACAGGTGATGGGTGTCATCGTCGAGAAAGATCCAGTAGTCCGAGATACCCGCCGCGCGAAGCGCGTCGGCGAGTTCCGGCCAGATCGCATCGTGCCGGCGCCGGTATTCGTCCCGCTTGCCGGGTTGCAGGCGCATCCTGAAGGCGATCGTTTCCATGGTCATGCGTCGTCGTTTCACTGAAGGTTCACGTACATGCCGCCGTCGACGAGCAGCGCGGCGCCGTTCACGTAGCGCGCCATGTCGGACGCGAGAAACACGACGCAGTCGGCGACGTCGTCCGGCTCGCCGAGGCGACCGAGCGGAATCCTGCGCTCGAAGTACTCGGTCTTGCCGGGCGCGGCGAGATCGTCGTCGTTGATTTCGGTCCGGATCGTGCCGGGCAGCACCGAATTGCAGCGAATCCGGTGCGGCGCGAGCGCGACCGCGCACGACTGCATCAGCGCATGGACGCCAGCCTTGGTCGGCGTGTAGTGCGTCTGCATGCCGCCGCCGACCAGCGCGCTGATCGAGCTGGTCGCGACGATCGCGCCGCCGCGCCCTTGCGCGGCCATTTGCCGGGCGACGGCCTGGGTCATGTAGAACGCGCCGTGCAGGTTCACTTCCATCGTTCGTTGCAGCAGCTCGGGCGGCAAGTCCAGGAAGCCGTGGAACGGGCAGATTCCGGCATTGCTCGCCAGCACGTCGATCCGGCCGAATCGCTCGACTGCGGCCGCGACCAGCGCGCTGGCCGTGTCGGGCTGCGCGACGTCGCCCGGCACGGCCAGCGCGTCGCGCCCCGTCGCGCGGATCGCGTCGACGAGCGCGTCGATCTCGTGCCCGGCCTGCGCGGGCAGCAACGGATTCGTCCAGTAATTGACGACGATGTCGGCGCCATGCCGAGCACACGCCAGCGCGATCGCACGGCCGATCCCGCGCGATCCACCCGTCACGACGACGATCCTGTCTTCGAGCAACTTCGTCATTGCGCCCTCCTCTGCCTCGACCATCGCGCGCGCCGCAGCGGCTGCCGCGCCGTTCGAGCCGGCCACATCACGATGCGGATGCACGCATTCGCGCGCTCAGTGTTCGTACGGACGCTGCATGCGCACGTCCGGATTCAGGCGCACGCCGAAGCCGGGCGTGTCGGGCACCTTCATCCGCCCGCCGACCGGCACCGGTTCGTCGAGCAGCAGCGGATCGAACATCGGCACGACGCGATCCGCCTGCGGCGCCATCATCAGGAATTCGGCGAACGGGCTGTTGTGGCGCGTCGTGACGAAGTGATAGCTGTAGACCGACGAGCCGTGCGGAATCACCAGCACGCCGCGCGCGTCGGCGAGCGCCGAGATCCGGATCAGCTCGGTGAGCCCGCCGCACCAGCCCACGTCCGGCTGAATGATGTCGCAGCACTCCATCTCCAGCAGCATCCGGAAGCCCCAGCGGCTCGCCTCGTGCTCGCCGGTCGTGACGAGCATGCCGCGCGGCACGTCGCGGCGCAGCTTCGCATAGCCCCAATAGTCGTCGGGCGGCAGGCATTCCTCGATCCATTTCAGGCCGAGCGCGTGCGCTTCGTGCGCGAGCCGCGTCGCATACGGCACGTCGAGACTCATCCAGCAGTCGAGCATCAGCCAGAAATCGGCGCCGACACGCGAACGCATGTCGGCAAGCGCGTCGAGATTGCGGCGCAGGCCGGCCTCTCCCTCGGCCGGGCCGTGATGCAGCGGCAGCTTGCCGCCGATGAAGCCCATCTCCTTCGCGAGATCGGGCCGGGCGCCGGTCGCGTAGAACTCGAGCTCGTCGCGCACCTTGCCGCCGAGCAACTGGTGCACGGGCTCCCGCCGGACCTTGGCGAGCAGATCCCACAGCGCGAGATCGACGCCGGAGATCGCATTGAGCACGACACCCTTGCGCCCGTAGTACAGCGTCGCATGGAACATCTGATCCCACATCTTCTCGATGTCGGTCACGCGCTGCCCTTCGATGAAGCGCGCGAGATGCCGCTCGACGATGAACGCGCCGATCTCGCCGCCGGTCGTCACCGCAAAGCCGACCGTGCCGTCGCTGGCCTCGACCTCGATCACGAGCGTGCCGAGCACGTTGATGCCGAACGACTGGCGGCTTTGCCGGTATTCGGGGTAGCGCGACATCGGCGTCGCGATGTGGTCGTCGATCCAGTGACCGGCATCCTGATCGTGGTAGTCGGCACCGCCACCACGCACCGTCAGCGCGCGGACCGCGCGTATCGTCGGCATGCTCATTCTTCGGGTTCCTTGGTTGTGTCATCGAGTACGGCGGCCACGCGTACGCGTCGTGCGCACGGACCCCGGCGGAAATCGCAAGGTCGTGCTGCGAGGCGGTCGCGTCAGCGTGCCCAGCGCAGCACCAGCGCGTCGAGCCGTCGCGCGATCTCGATCAGGCCCGCGCGCGTGGCCGGATGCAGCGGCGCGAGCGGACGGCGCGGCGCGTCCGATGCGATCACGCCGCCCTCCTTCATCAGCGCCTTCGCCGCCAGCAGGCCGGCCTGACGATTCTCGTAATTGATCAACGGCAGCCATTGCTCGTACTGGGCGACCGCCTCGTCGCGCTGCCCGGCGAGATACGCGGCGAGAATCGGCCGCAGCCCGTCCGGATAACCGCCGCCGAGGATGCTGCCGGTCGCGCCCGCATCGAGATCGGCGAGCAGCGTGATTGCTTCCTCGCCGTCGAACGGCCCCTCGATCGCGTCGCCGCCGAGCGCGATCAGTTCGCGCAGCTTCGCCGCGGACTGCGGCACCTCGATCTTGAAATAGCGCAGATTCGGAATCGTATGCGCGATGCGCGCCAGAAACGCGGCCGATACCTGCGTGCCGCTCATCGGCGCATCCTGGTACATGATCGGAATCGCGATCGCGTCGGAAAGCTCCGCATAGAACTGCTCGATCGCCGCCTCGCCGCAACGAATCGTCGCGCCGTGGTACGGCGGCATCACCATCACCATCGACGCACCGGCCGCCTGCGCGGCGCGGCTGCGCGCCGCGCAGATCGCCGGACTGAAATGCGTGGTCGTCACGATCACCGGCACGCGCCCCGCCACGTGCTCGAGGATCGCGGCGATGAGCCGCTCGCGCTCGTCGTCGGTCAACGAAAACTGCTCCGAGTAGTTCGCCAGGATGCACAGGCCGTCCGCTCCCGCGTCGATGATGAAGTCGACACAGCGCTTCTGGCCCGGCATGTCGATCTCGCCCGACTCGGTGAAGATCGTCGGCGCGACTGAGAACGCGCCCGTATAGCGGCGGTGAATCGGCGTAGGCAAGCTCATCTGGAATCCTCTCTTATAATCAGTGATCCGAATTGTATGGCGCGTTCGTCGTGCGCCGATACCGCGATAAATCACGCGTCACACGCGGCCGTACCGCCCTCGCAACCCGTCCGTCACGCCGCAATAGATCGCCTTCAGCTTCAGCCGCTTGTTGCGCGCATGCAGCAGCACGAACGCGACGTGCTTGAGCGTGATGAGATTGATCAGCAGCATCGCCGGATAGCGCCGCCAGTAGTCGCGCGCGACGAGGATGCAGTTGCGCGCCGCATAGTAGTGGCGCAGCGCGCTCTGATCGAAGATCTCGACGCGCGGCCAGTGCTGCTGCGCGGACGGGCTGCCGAGTTCGTGGGGCAGCGACACGTCGGCATTCACGCACACCGGTACGCCGTGCGCCTGCGCGCGCATGCAGTATTCCGCGTCGACGTGGTCGATGAAGAAGTCCTCGCGGAAGCGGCCGAGCGCACGATACGCGTCGAGCGAGATCGCGGTGCCCGACGAGATGATGACCGAGCACGACAGCAGGCCGTGCGCGCCGCCGTGGATCGGCGTGATCTGCGCGGACCAGCGGCGCACCGTGAACAACGGCAGGTCGCGCTGGAAATTGCGGTTGAAGATCCGCGGGCCGACCAGGAAGCGGCTGTCGCCCACCCGCGCGCAGCCGGCCAGCATGCGATCGAAATAGTCGTCCGGAACCTGCGAATCCTGGTCGAAGATGAAGAAGACGTCGCAGCCGCGGCCGATCAGGAATTCGACGCCGGCGTTGAACGCACCGGCGATACCGCCGCGATTGTGATTCGGGATCACGTCGACGCCGCCCGCGGCGAGCCGTGCGTACAGCGCGGGATCGGCGCCGGGCGAATTGTCGACCGCGACGACGGCGGGGCTTTTCGCGGGCAAGGTCAGCAAATGCTCGATCTGCGCGGCGGAGGGTTTGTACAGCGTGACCAACGTACCGTGTGGCATGACGGCACCTCGTGACGATCAGGTAGCGATGCGCCGCGCCGGTCGATCCGGGCGGCCCGTCCTCCTTTGCACGACTGCTTGTCTCGTCGACCGGCCGGTCCTGCCCGTTCGCGTGCGGCACGCGAGCGTCGCACGCACTGCAGCCGGTCTTTCCTTATTTTGCGTACAGCTTGACGACGCTCGCCTGGACGACGCGCGTGATCTCCTCCATCCGCCAGCGGATATGCGTGTCCGTCAGCGTCGTGCAGCGCGCCGCATCGCGTTCGGCGAGCGCATCGAGAATCTCGAGATGCTCGGTAAACGCCTCGTTGCGTCGCTGATCGACGTCGACCCAGCGCACGTAGTGAATCCGCGCGTTGATCCCTTGCAGCACCCGGCCGATCTCGGCATTGCCCGACAACGCGGCGAGCTCCAGGTGAAACTGCTCGTCCTTGACGACCAGCTCGGCCGACGACATCCGCGCGGCATTCTTCATCACCTGCTTCCAGAAGCGACGCAGCGCCTTGATGTCGTTGTCCGACGCACGCTCGCAGGCGAGCATCACCGCGGTCGTCTCGATCGAGCGACGCAATTCGAACAGATCGAACACATCCTTCCCCTCCAGTTCCCGAATGAAGAAACCGCGGTTCGGCACGAACACCAGCAAATTTTCGGCAACGAGCCGGTTCAGCGCCTCGCGAATCGGCGTACGACTGACGTTGAAGCGCTCGGCAAGCTCCAGCTCGTTGAACCGTTCGCCCGGCCGGATCTCGTACAGCACGGCCATCTGTTTCAACTGCTCGTAAATCTCGTTGACCGTGAGGCCCGTGCGCGTGGGCGCCGCGGTCTCCCGGCCAGCCATAACGGAAGTCGACATCTCGTCTCCTGGTTCCACCTGTTGTCACCGCGCGTCATTATCCATCGGCAATTTGCCCGCGCGCGTCTTTTTACCTGCACGAGCCATGGATCAGCGCATCAGCAGGCTGCCGAAGCCCGGCACGGGATCGTCGACGCCCGCGAGCCGCAGCGCGTGCCATGCGAGCGCGTGATTGCTCGACAGCACGGGTTTGCCCGCCCGCGCCTCGATGTCGGCCAGCGCATCGACGATGCGCAGGCTCGTGCACGACACGAATACCGCATCGACGGCCGGATCGGCGGCGAGCGTCAACACCGCGTGCTCGATCGACGCGCGCTCGATCCGGGCGACCTCGTTGTCGTCGCGGTGCTCGAACGAGCCCACCCGCACGATATCGACGCCGCGCGCGCGCAGGTATGCGGCCATCGCATCGTTGATCGTGCGCTCGTATGGCGTCAGCAGCGCGACGCCGCGCGCACCGAGCGCCGTCAGCGCGACGCGTGCCGCGGTAATCGGCGTGGTGCACGCGACGCCGGGCCGCGCCTCGCGAATGCGCTCGAACACACGCTCCTCGCCAAGCACCATCGACGCCGACGTGCAGCCGAACGCCACGACGTCGAGGCGCTCGCCCGGCCGGATCAACTCGACCGCCGCGCAGATGCCGCCGTCCATCCGCGCGAGCGTTTCGGCCGTGATCTCGGCCGAATTCGCGATCCGGCTTTCGTAGAACGCGACGCCATCGATGGCGAGCAGACGTCGCCACTCGTATTCGATCGTATGATCGGTCGCCAGCACGACGAGGCCGATCGCCGCGCGCCGCGCGATGCCGGCGTCGAGCGAGAAATCGAAGCGGGCGTACGCATCGCGCGCCGGGCCGGCGCCGACGCCCGGATCGGACGTCTGGGGGGTAGAGAGAAGTTCGCTCATTGCAGGGTCATCCCGGTGATGTCGATGTCGGGCCGCTTGCCGTGGATCAGATCCGCCACGATCTTCGCGGTGCCGCACGACATGGTCCAGCCCATATGGCCGTGGCCGGTGTTGAAAAACAGGTTGCGGTGCCGGGATGCACCGATGATCGGCGTACCCTCCGGCGTCATCGGCCGCAGCCCGGCCCAGTACGACGGCTTCGCGTAGTCGGCGCCGTTCGGGAACAGTGCCCGCGCGGTCGCGAGCATGTGCGCGAAATCGCCCGGCGAATGCGTGGTGTCGTAGCCGCTGAATTCGGCGGTCGCGGTCAGCCGCAGCCGGTCGCCGAAGCGCGCCCAGGCGACGAGCTGGTTCTCCTCGACGCCGCCGAGCGCCGGCGGCTCGTGGGTAGCGCCGATCGGCAGCGTGACCGAGTACCCCTTGACCGGATAGATCGGCAGCCGGTAGCCGAGCGCGCGCGCGACGCCCGGCGAATACGCGCCGAGCGCGAGCACGTAACGATCGCCGCTCACGCGGCCCTGCGACGTCTCGACGTAGTCGATCGCGTCGGCGCTCGCGCGCACGCCGTCGATCGACGTGCCGAAGCGAAATTCGACGCCGAGCGCACGGCAGCGCTCGGCGAGCGCACGGGTGAACAGATGCGCGTCGCCGCTCTCGTCGCTCGGGCAATGGATCGCACCCGCGATCCCGGCCGCCGCGTGGCGCAGCGCCGGCTCGCGTTCGACGGTGGCCCGCGCATCGAGGATGTCGAGCGGCAGACCGTTGTCGGTCAGAATCCGCATGTTCGCGACACCGCGCTCGAACGACGCCGGATCGCGATACAGGTACAACAGCCCGCCGCTCGTGCGGTCGTACTCGAGCCGTTCGTCGTGCGTCGCCTGCTGAAGCCGCTGCTGCGCATAACGGCACAGCCGCACCTTGATCGACGTGTTGCGGCGCGAGCGCTCGGCCGTGCAGTTCTGCAGGAACAGCGCGCACCAGGCCCACATGCGCCAGTCGGGCGTCCATTTGAGCCGCAGCGCCTGGCCGTCGGCAAACAGCGACTTGAAGAGGATCTTCGGTGCGCGCGGCGACGCCCAGGTATACGAATGGCCAGGCGCGATCAACCCCGCATTCGCGAAGCTGGTTTCGAGCGCGACGCCGTCGCGACGCTCGATCACCGTCACCTCGTCGCCGGCCTTCGCGAGAAAATATGCAGTGGTCACGCCGACGATGCCGCCGCCGAGCACGATCGTCTTCATCGTCCGGTTCTCCTGTACTAGCTCGCGGCAATCGCCGCGATCTCGACCGTGTACTGGGGAAACGCGAGCTTCGATTCGACGCACGCGCGTGCCGGTGCGTCGCCCTGCGGCACCCACGCGTCCCACACACTGTTCATCTCGGCGAAGCTGCGATAGTCGGCCAGCCAGATGCTCGCGGATACGATCCGGCGCTTGTCGAGCCCCACGCCTTCGAGCAGCCGGTCGATCTTGTCGAGAATCTGACGGGTCTGTCCGGCCACGTCGAGCGACGTGTCGTCCGCCACCTGGCCCGCGACGAAAGCCAGCCCGCCCGCGACCACCAGCTGGCTCATCCGTTCACCTACGCCGTATCGCTTGATCTCCACCATCTGACTGCCCTCCGAGGCCGTGTCGAGTTGGGCAGATTTAAGCACTGCAATTCACCTCTGTATACACTTTTTTCAGAAATATTCTCGATTGCTCCACATTGGAGCGCGCGTGCACCACGGCTATTCGCGATCTTTATCTGCGTGCATAAATGCATGAAAAAAGGGCGATTTTTCCGTCACTCACAGGGCTTTTGCGATTCTTCACCGCAACTCGAAAATTTATTTGCAAACGATTTTTGATCTGTGATTCTGTCGACACTTCTGTATATCAAACCATGCCGCCAACCGTGCGGCCGACCATGCGACGGGAGAACGAAGATGAAGGCAAGTCAGTGGAGTGTCGGTATCTGGATCGCGCTCGGTGCGGTTGCGTCGGGGGCTGCGCATGCCGACGTGAGCGTGGGCGCGGTGCTGCCGCTGACCGGCGCGAGTGCGTCCATCGGCGAAGACCAGCGCCGCGGCATCGAGCTCGCCGTCGCGCAGATCAATGCGAAAGGCGGCGTGCTGGGCCAGAAGCTCGCCGTGCGCATCGAGGATTCGGGCGGCTCGGCCAATACCGCGCTCG
Source organism: Burkholderia cenocepacia (assembly GCF_014211915.1). Taxonomy (NCBI): domain Bacteria; kingdom Pseudomonadati; phylum Pseudomonadota; class Betaproteobacteria; order Burkholderiales; family Burkholderiaceae; genus Burkholderia; species Burkholderia cenocepacia. The sequence continues at coordinate 50,930 of NZ_CP060041.1, forward strand.
ACGCCGCGCGCAAGCTCGCGACCGTCGAGCACGTGCCGGTCGTGCTCGGCGAATTCTCGTCGTCGGTGACGATTCCGGTCGGGCAGTTCCTGGTGCGTCAGGGCGACGTGCACATCAACATCGGCTCGTCGAGTCAGCAAGTGCGCAAGATCGGCGCGGGCTCGTTCAGCGTGATCGGGCTGGACGACCTGTCCGCGCGCTTCGCCGCGCAGGACGTGTATGCCCGCAAGCTGCGCCGCATCGCACTGATCGCGCCGAACAACGGCTATGGCCAGGGCATCGCGGGCGAGTTCAGGAAGCGTTTCGAGGCGCTCGGCGGCACGGTGGTGTCGACGGTGCTCTACACGGAAGGGCAGTCGACCTATCGCCGCGAGCTGGAGCAGGCGTCGCGCGCGCAGCCCGACGCGTACGTCTACAGCGCCTATGGCCAGGAAGCCGCGACGCTGAACCGCCAGGCGTTCGAGATGCGGCTCAACCAGCATCCGTGGTACGGCATCTATCTGACGATGTGCACGAGCGACACGCCCGCGCAGATCGCGCAAGGCCAGATCGGCCTCGAGGTCGCCGCGCTCGGCGCGGGCGCGAAAGCGTATGCGAGCGCCTATCAGGCCGCGTACAACGAGGCCCCGCGCTCGGCGTTCGGCAGCTATGCGTACGACGCGACGCTGTTGTCCGCCGCCGCGATCGGCCGCGCGCAATCCATCGAACCGGCGAAGATTCGCACGGCGCTCGCGGCATTGGGCAAGTCGTATACCGGCGTGACCGGCGCGATCGCGTTCGATGCCGACGGCCAGCGTGAAGTCCAGCCCTACGAGAAGGTGATCTACCGCCAATCGGTCGTCGCGCAGCAGTGAGCGCCCGCCCGCCTGGATGAACCCGAGGACCTCGCCATGCTGTCATTCATTGTCGACGTATTGATCCGCACCGCCGATCTGCTGCTGGTGTCGGTCGGCCTGTCGACGCTCTATTCGCTGATCCGCTTTCCGAACATCGCGCATGTCCAGTACGCGATGCTCGGCGCATTCGCGACGCTCTGGCTGGAGCGCGCGGGGATGCCGTTCGCCCTCGCGACGGTCGTGTCCTGCGTGCTGGTCGGCACGGCCGCGACGCTGCTGAACCTGTTCGTGTTCGCGAGACTGCTGCGCTCCGGCAGCGCGGTGGCGATGATCGGCTCGCTCGCGATCTCGATGCTCGCGGTCGCGCTGGTGCTCGGCGTCGCCGGTTCACGGCCGCAGCAGTATGCGCAGGACGTGCATCCGCCGATGGTGATCGCCGGCGTCGCGCTGTCCGTGCCGCAGTTGGGCTCGATCGCATGCGGCGCCGGCGCGCTCGCGATATTCGCGGCACTGCTGTACCGCACCGGCCTCGGCCGGGCGATGCGCGCGCTCGCATCGAATCGCGCACTGGCGCTCGCGACCGGCATCGACGCGACCCGCGTGACCAACGTGATCACGTTCGCGAGCGGCGTGCTGGCGGCGCTCGGCGGCACGATGCTCGGCGCCACCGAGAGCGTGCACGTGAATCTCGGCTACGGGCTGCTGATCCCGGTGTTTTCCGCGGCGATCCTGGGCGGCCTCGGCAATCCGCTCGGTGCGGCAGCCGGCGCGCTGCTGATCGCGGTGGCCGAAACCGTCGCGTTGAACGTCGATTTCGGCGGGCTCGTCGACCGGCCGATGCAGTTCTTTCCGGTCGAGTACGTCGGCGCGGTGTCGTTCGCGATCCTGCTCGTCGCCCTGATCTTCCGGCCCTACGGCATCTTCGATCGGGAGGTACGACGTGTCTAGCTTCGTCATCCATCTGCTGACCGTCGGCTGCCTGTACGCGACGATGGCGCTCGGGCTGAACCTGCAGGCCGGCTATGCGGGGCTCGTCAATTTCGGCTTCATTGCGTTCAGCGGGCTCGGCGCGTACGCGGCCGGCATCGCGTCGCAGCTCGGCTGGCCGTTGCCTTCGGCGCTGGCGCTCGCGCTGGCCGCCGCGGGGGCGCTGGCGATCGTCGTCGCACGGCTCGGGCGACAGCTCTCCGCCGACTACTGGGGGATCGCGACGCTCGCGATCGCCGAGATCCTGCGCACAATCGCGCTCAACGAAAGCTGGCTGACCGGCGGCGCGCAAGGCATCGGCGGCATCGCGCCGCTGTTCCCCGGGCTGCGGGCGCCGTGGGCCGACCTCGCCTTTCTCGCGGTCACGGCCGGCTGCCTCGCGCTTACCTACGCGACCTACCGGCGCCTGACCGCGAGCCGCTTCGGCCGGGCGCTGAAGGTGATGCGCGAAGAGCCCGCGCTCGCCGTCTGCTTCGGCTACGATCCGCTCGCGCTGAAGACGCGCGCGAGCATCGCGGGGGCGCTTCCCGCCGCGCTCGCGGGGGCGCTCGCCGCGTGGTACATCGGCTATGTCGGGCCGGACGCGATGATCGCGTCCGAGACCTTCGCGCTCTGGACCGTCGTGATGGTCGGCGGCCTCGGCAGCCACGTGGGCGTGCTGGTCGGCACGCTGATCGTGCAGGCCGTCTACGCGCTGGCGCCGTTTCTCAAGGACTGGCTCGGGGTCGGCAGCGACCTGACCGGCGCGGTGCGGCTGGGTCTCGTCGGCCTGATGCTGCTCGCGTGCGTGCTCTGGCGCCCGCACGGGCTCGTGCCGGAACGCCTGGAGGTGCGGCCATGAGCGCGCTGCTCGATCTCGACGGCGTGACGATCCGCTACGGCGAGAACGTCGTCCTGTCCGGCGTCACGCTGTCGGTCGACGGCGGCGAGATCGTCGGACTGCTCGGCCCGAACGGCTCCGGCAAGAGCACCGCGCTCAACGCGATCACCGGCTTCGCGCCGCTCGCGGCGGGCGCGATCCGCTTCGACGGCCAGCGGATCGACGCGCTGTCGCCGCACCGGATCGCCCGGCTGGGGGTGCGCCGCACGTTCCAGTTGCCGTCGATGCCCGCGCGCATGTCGGTGCTCGAACTCGCGATGGCGGCTTCGTCCGCGCGCTACGGCATCGCCGCCGCCCTCTGGCGCGGCCGGGCGACGCGCGCGCTCGATGCCGATACGCGTACGCGCGCCGCCGCGCTGCTGGACGAGCTGAAACTGTCGGGCGTCGCGCACCTTTCCGCCGCGTCGATCTCCGGCGGCCAGAAGAAGCTGCTGGGCATCGCGTGCGCGATGATGACCGAGCCCAAGCTGCTGTTGCTCGACGAGCCGACCGCCGGCGTGCACCCGAACCTGCGCGGCGAATTGATCGACGCGCTGCAACGGATTCGCGAACAGGGCGTCACACTGGTCGTCATCGAGCACGACATGCATTTCATCCGCGAGCTGTGCGACCGCTGTGTCGTGCTGGACCGCGGCGTGACGATCGCGAACTGCCGCCCGGCCGAGCTGGAGCGCAACCGTCGCGTACTCGATGCGTATCTCGGGCGCGCCCATGCCGCCCCTCGCTCGCTGGAGGCGTCATGATCGACGTACGCGAACTCGTCGCCGGCTACACACCCGAAGTCGACATCCTGCACGGCGTGTCGCTCACGGTCGGCGCGATCGACATCGTGACGATCCTCGGCCCGAACGGCTGCGGGAAATCGACGCTGCTGAAGGCGATCGCGGGCTTCGTGCTGCCGCGCGCCGGCAGCGTGACGATCCAGGGCACGGACGTGGCGCGCGTGCCGGTCCATCGCAAGATCCGCGAGTACGGCATCGGCTTCGTGCCGCAGACCGACAACGTGTTCGCGTCGCTGACCGTGCGGGAGAACCTGATGCTCGGCGGCCAGTCGATGTCGGCGTTTCCGCGCGAGGCGCGCATCGACGAGCTGTGCGAGCAGTACCCGGTGCTGCGGCGTCGCCACCGGTCGCTGGCGGGCGCGTTGTCCGGCGGCGAGCGGCAAATCGTGTCGCTCGCCCGCGCGCTGATGCCGCGCCCGGTGTTGCTCCTGCTCGACGAGCCGTCGGCGGGGCTGTCGCCGAAGATGGTCGACGAGGTGTTCGACGCGATCGTCCGGATGCGCGACACCGAGCATATCGCCGTGCTGATGGTCGAGCAGAATGCGATCGAGGCGCTACGCATCGCGGATCGCGGCATCGTACTGACGATGGGGCGCGTCGCGCTCGAAGGATCCGCTGCCGAGTTGCTCGACAGCGACGAGATGCGGCGCCTGTACCTCGGCGGGAGGGCCGCATGAGCGGCGGGCGTGCCGCGCCGGCCGCCGGCGCATACGCCTCCGCGGCGGCGCGCCCCGTGCTCGTGATGGTCGCGCTCGCATGCGGCTTCGTGATGGCCATGCTCGACGTGACGATCGTCAACGTCGCGCTGAAGGCGATGGAAACCAGCCTGTCGATGTCGCTGACCGCGCTGGTGTGGGTCGTCGATGCGTACACGCTCAGCTTCGCGGCGCTGCTGCTGCTCGGCGGCGCGCTCGCGAACCGCTACGGGTCGAAAGCCGTCTACGTCGCCGGGCTCGCGCTGTTCGTCGGCGCGTCGGTGCTGTGCGCGGCCGCGCAGTCCAGCGGCGCACTGGTCGCGGCGCGCCTCGCCCAGGGTGTCGGCGCGGCGCTATTCATGCCGAGTTCGCTGAGCCTGCTCACGCTCGCGTTCCCGCCGGGGCCGATGCGCACGCGGATGATCGGCATCTGGGGCGCGCTGGTGTCGGCCGCGATGGCGCTCGGGCCCTGCGTCGGCGGCGTGCTGGTCGACGCGATCGGCTGGCGCGGCATCTTCTGGGTGAACCTGCCGGTCGGGGCGGCCGGCCTGTGGCTCACGTACCGGCATATCGCGCGGGCGCCGCGTCATCCGGGCCCGTTGAACGCGCTCGGCCATCTGTTCGGCGCACTCGCGCTCGCCGCGCTGAGCTTCACGCTGATCGAAGGGCCCAGCGCCGGCTGGCGTTCGCCGTCGATCCTCGCCGGCGTGGCCGTGACGTTGGCCGCCACCGCGGCATTCGCGTTACGCGAGCGCTACGCGACCTCGCGCATCCTGTCGCCGGCGCTGCTCGCGAACCGGCGCTTCGTCGCGGGCAGCACGCTGGGCCTCGCGATCAACTTCGGCATTCTCGCCGAGATCTTCTTGTTGAGCCTCTATTTGCAGAACGTCCGCGGCGCGAGCGCGCTCGTCGCCGGATTCGAGCTGTTTCCGCTGATGGCGATGTTCGGCATCGGCAATCTCGCGTCCGCGAAGGTCAGCGCCCGGCTCGGCGCGCGCCGCACGCTGCTCACCGGGCTCGCGTTCGCCGCGCTCGGCAGCGTGGCGCTCGTCGGCGTCGCGGCGATGCCGTATCCGGTGCTGGCGCTGGCGGTCGGCCTCGCCAACTTCGGCGCCGGTCAGGCCATTCCGGCGATGAATCTCGTCGTGATGCAGTCGGCCGATGCGGCGGATGCGAATCTCGCCGCCGCGTCGCTGAACGCGAGCCGGCAGATCGGCTCGCTCGTCGGCATCGCGATCGCGTCGGTGATCCTGCACGTGGTCGACGATCCGGACCGCGCGACGGCCGTCGGCTTCGCGGTGATCGCCGCGCTGTACGCGCTCGGCTTCGCGATCGTGTTTCGTGCGATTCACGCCGGGCCTGCCGAGCAGTCGTAGCCGGGCGCGCACGGGTATCGCCGGCAATCGGGCGCAATCGGCGCATTCGGTGTATTCCGCGTATCACGCACGCATTTTTCCTCTTGCAGCGAGGGACCTCATGCAAACAGCGATTGGCCGTAAAGGACTGATTCTGGCGGGCGGCTCGGGCACCCGGCTCCATCCGCTCACGCATTCGGTATCGAAGCAGTTGATGCCGGTGTACGACAAACCGATGATCTATTACCCGCTCAGCACGATCATGCTGTCGGGCATCCGCGACGTGCTGATCATCTCGACGCCGCGCGATCTCGACGCGTTCCAGCAACTGCTCGGCGACGGCAGCCAGTGGGGCATGAGCTTTTCGTATGCGGTGCAGCCGAGCCCCGACGGGCTTGCCCAGGCGTTCGTGATCGGCGCGCCGTTCATCGGTCGCGACGCGGCGACGCTCGTGCTCGGCGACAACATCTATCACGGGCCCGCGCTGTCGTCGCTGCTGCAGCAAGCCGCCGCACGGACCGCCGGCGCGACCGTGTTCGGCTACTACGTGCGCGATCCGGAGCGCTACGGCGTCGTGTCGTTCGATGCGGATGGCCGCGCGATCGACCTCGAGGAGAAACCGCGCGAGCCGAAGTCGAACTACGCGGTCACCGGCCTCTATTTCTACGACAACGACGTCGTCGAACTGGCGAAGGCCGTGCGCCCGTCCGCGCGCGGCGAACTGGAAATCACCGACCTGAACCTCGCGTATCTCGCGCGCGGCACGCTGAACGTCGAGCTACTCGGGCGCGGCTACGCATGGCTCGACACCGGCACGCACGAATCGCTGCTCGACGCGGCGAATTTCATCCAGGTGATGCAGGCGAGGCAGGGCCTGCAGATCGCGTGTCCCGAGGAAATCGCGTACCGGCTCGGCTGGATCGATGCGGAGCAGCTCGAAACGCTCGCCCACAAGCTCGCGAAAAGCGGTTACGGCCGCTATCTGCTCGATCTGCTGAGCAAGGAGGTCGCCGCATGACACGGGTGATCGAGACGCCGTTGCCCGGCGTGCTGCTGATCGAGCCCGGCGTGTTCGGCGATGCGCGCGGCTTTTTCGTCGAAAGCTTCCGGGCAAGCTGGTTGCGCGACGCAGGCGTCGACGCGACCTTCGTCCAGGACAACCAGTCGCGCTCGCGTCGCGGCGTGCTGCGCGGGCTGCACTACCAGCGGGTGAATCCGCAAGGCAAATTGGTCCACGCCGCGCGCGGCGCGGTCTACGACGTCGCGGTCGACATCCGGCATGGCTCGCCGTTCTTCGGCTGCTGGTTCGGTGCGCAGCTCGACGACGTATCGCACCGGATGCTATGGATTCCGCCCGGCTTCGCGCACGGCTTTTGCGTGTTGTCCGACGAGGCCGATTTCGCGTACAAGTGCACGCAGTACTACGATCCCGATTCGGATGCGGGCGTGCGCTGGGACGATCCGGAGATCGGCATCGAGTGGCCCGATCCCGGCGCGCCGTATCAGTTGTCGGACAAGGATCGGCGGCAACCCCCGCTCGCCGAATTGGCCGCCGGCGCGCCGGCGATGTTGCCAGCCTACGGGAGCGCGCGATGACGATCGTCGTGACCGGCGCGCTCGGCCAGGTGGGCCGCGAACTCGTGCTGCGCGCGGGCGCGCAGCCGCTCGTCGGGCTGTCGCGCGCCGCGCTCGACATCGCCGACGCAGACGCGGTGCGCCGCGCGCTCGACGAACAGCGCGCCACGCTCGTGATCAATGCCGCCGGATGGACCGCCGTCGACCGCGCGGAGGCCGAGCCCGACGCCGCCTGGCGGGCGAACCGCGACGGGCCGGCCGTGCTGGCCGACGCGTGCGCCGCGCGCGGCATTCCGTTGCTCCATCTGTCGACCGACTACGTGTTCGACGGCCGCCTGCCCGGCCCGTACGCGGAAACCGCCGCCGTCGCGCCGCTCGGCGTGTACGGCCGGAGCAAGCTCACGGGCGAGGAAGCGGTGCGCGAGCGACTGCCCGACCGTCATCTGATTCTGCGCGTCGCCTGGGTATTCGGCGCGCACGGCAGCAATTTCGTACGCACCATGCTGCGCCTGGCGCGCGAGCGCGAGGTCGTCGGCGTCGTCGCCGATCAGTACGGCGGCCCGACGCATGCCGGCGCGATCGCCGACGCGCTGCTGACGATCGCGGCGCGCTACCGGGCCGGTGAAGCGCTGCGCTGGGGCACCTATCACCTGTGCGGCACGCCCGTGACCACGTGGCACGGCTTCGCCGAAACGATCTTCACCGAGGCGCGGCGCACCGGCCTCATCGACCGCGTGCCGTGGGTCCGGCCGATCCGGACCGACGCCTATCCGTTGCCTGCGCCGAGACCGGCGAATTCCGCGCTCGACTGCAGCCTCCTGCGAGAACACTTCGGGGTCGAATCGCCTTCGTGGATCGCGGGTCTCACCGACGTGTTTGCCACCTGGAAGCGAAACCCATGAGCTATCGACCGAAACATGTTCTCGTGACGGGCGGCGCCGGTTTCATCGGCGCCAATTTTGTGCGTCACCTGCTCGAAAGCGACCCGCAGATCAGCGTCGTCACGCTCGATCTGCTGACCTATGCAGGCAGCCTCGACAATCTCGGCGACGACCTGCCGGGCGCCGATCGGCATCGCTTCGTCCTCGGCGACATCTGCGACCGACCGCTCGTCGAGTCGCTACTGCGCGACCATGCGATCGACACCGTGGTCCACTTCGCGGCCGAAAGCCACGTCGACCGCTCGATCGACGGTCCCGGCGAATTTGTCCGCACGAACGTGCTCGGCACCTGGACGCTGCTCGATGCGTGCCGCCAGATCTGGCTGAACGATCAGAAACTCGGCCGGGCCGACGCCCTCGCGCGACGGCGCTTTCACCATATCGGCACCGACGAGGTGTACGGTTCGCTGGGCCCCGACGACCCGCCGTTTTGCGAAACGACGCCGTATGCGCCGAATTCTCCGTACTCGGCCACCAAGGCAAGCTCGGATCACCTCGTGCGAGCGTATTTCCATACGTACGGCTTGCCCGTCACCACGACGAACTGCTCGAACAATTACGGGCCGCGCCAGCACGGCGAAAAGTTCATTCCGACCGTGATCCGTCATTGCGTCGAAGGCACCGACATCCCCGTGTACGGCGACGGCGCGAACGTACGCGACTGGCTGTACGTCGACGACCATTGCCGCGCGATCGATGCGGTCATCCGGCGCGGGACGATCGGCGAAACCTACACCGTCGGCGGCTGCAACGAATGGCGCAATGTCGACATCGTCGCGCTGATCTGTACGCTGCTCGACGCGCGACGGCCCGAACACGCGCCGCATGCGCGGCTCGTCCGGTTCGTCACCGATCGCGCCGGTCATGACCGGCGGTATGCGATCGATGCGGGCAAGCTCGCCCGCGAACTGCAATGGCGACCGGCGGAGAGCTTCGAAACGGGGATCGTGAAGACGCTGGATTGGTATCTATAGGCGGCTGCGCTCGGCCGGTGTATGTCGCGCCGTGCCGAGGGTCGAGGTCAATCGCCAAGCCGTGGTTGCTGACGGTATCGCGCAAACCTTTCTACTTGAAAGCTTTGCGCGGCCCGCGCCTTGCTCACCTGCAACGTGCGCAACATCCCAGGTTGCGACCAAGGAGAGCAAGATGACACGCCAACAGCCACAGGCAGACAAGCAGACAGGTAACGAGAAGCCCGCGGAGAAACGCGACGATGGGCAGCAGCAGACCTTCGAAACCGATATTTCGGAAACCGGCGACGACGGCACCACGGTGCGTCAGGCCGAGGTTCGCGAGGACGACTTGTCCGAAGTGAAGCCGCCGTCCGGGCCGTCGCGCTGAACCGATGGACGGGACGCGACGGCGCAGGTACGCCGCCGCGTCTTTTCCAGCGTGCCGTTGCAAATTCCGCCTTCTATCGCCGTGCTTTGATCCGCGCAGCGCCGGACATGTCGGCCCCCGCCATCGCGACGCCGATCATGCCGACGTCCCGACGATGAGTCTCCTGCAGGGCACCCGCACGTATCGACAGAATGCCGTCGCCCTCCCCTTGAAATTCACTCGACGTATCCTATTTTAGGTATCGCTCAAGGCAGTCGCGGTTGACGCGCTGCGTGTTTCGATTTGTTAGTCAGCGACCCTGTCGCGGATGGACGAACTGGAGCGCGTGGTCCGGTTCGTCCCTTCGCACAGGGGCAACAGGAGCCCAATCATGAGCGATATCTTCTTCCCCACCGATCTGCTGGCGGAATTCGACCGCCTGCAACGGCAGATGGCCAGCGTGTTCACGGGCTTTCCGGCCAGTCTGCGCGCCCCGCGGCCCGGTACGTTTCCACCGGTCAATATCGGCAGCACCGACGACACGATCGAGATCGTCGCGTTCGCGCCGGGTCTCGACCCCGCGAAGATCGACATCTCCGTCGATCGCGGGCTGCTGACGATCAGCGGCGAGCGCACAACCCCGGACGACGGCACGACCGACGACGAGCGGCGCATCTACGCGAACGAGCGGTTCATGGGCGCGTTCCGCCGCGTGGTCGAGCTGCCGCAGCATGCGGACCCCGACAAGATCGAGGCCCGCTATACGAACGGCTGCCTGACGATCAGCGTCGGCAAGTCGGAAGCCTCGAAGCCGCGGGCGATTACCGTCCAGTAAACAGCACGACGTCACGAACGCATGACGGAGGACATCATGAGTGACACGAACACGACCGAACTGACCACCCGTCCGGCCGAGACGCGAACGGCCGTGACGAACCGAGAAGCGGCTCAGCGCGACACGCCGCGCACGCGGATTGCGCCGGCCGTCGACATCGTCGAGGATGCGCACGGCATCACGTTGTACGCGGACCTGCCGGGCGTGCCGCGCGACAAGCTCGACGTCCGCGTGCACGACGGCAGCCTCGCCATCGAAGCGGAGGCCGTCATTCCGACGCCACCGGGCCTGCGTCTGCAGCACGGCGAAGTGCAGCATCCGCACTTCTCGCGCGCCTTCACGCTCAGCCCGGATTTCGACGTGTCGCGCATCGACGCGCAACTGCGCGACGGCGTGCTGAAACTGAGCATCCCGCGACGCGAAGAAGCGAAGCCGCGGCGGATCCCGGTGACGACAGGGTGAGTGGACGCGCCGGGAGCGTTTCATCAACCCGGCGCGGTCCGCGCCGCTTGGCTTGCGCTCGCGGCGTGAAGTGCTGGCGCCCCGCTTCGGCGGCGGCGCCGGCGCCGCCGCGTCGTCACACATGTCGCATTTCCCTGCAGGAGGCATCTGATGCATACCAACAGGACGATCGAACATGGCGGATATACGGTCCGGGCCGTGGTCACCGACACGGAGACGGGCCGCTACTCGGCGGCGGCGATCCTCACGGATCGCGACGGTGAAACCCGGACGCTCGGCGTTGACGGCGACTTCGCCGATACCCGCGAAGCAAGTGACCAGGCGCTCGAACTCGCGCTTGCATGGATTCAGCGACGGTCGGTGGTGTCGGATCGGTATGTGAAACGAAGTCGAGCCGCGAAGCCGCGATTCGGGCAATGACCGGAAACTGCCAATGGTCTTCTTCTGCGAGAACAACGGCCTGATCGTGTCGATGCGGCTCAAGAACGTCGTCCCCACCACCAACATCGCCGACTACGCGGCAGGCTACGGCGTTCCAGGCTTGATCGTGGATGCCCCGGACGCAGTGGCCGTCTACGAGGCCACGCAGGACCTTCGCTCGCGCTCGCGCGGGCAACGGCCCAACGCTGATCGAGGCCAAGGCAGTGCGCCATCGCGGTCACCGGGATGGCGATTCGCAGTTGTACCGCACGGACAAGGACGACGACTTGGTGAACTACCGCGATCCTCTGGACGTGCTTCGCCTGTACATGAGCGTCGAAGAAATGCTGCGACCGGGACCCTCGGCTGCAGCTCATTCCCGGCGGCCCGGGTCGCTATCGTGGGAGGGGCGCAAACGTCCTGGGTTTCGCCCATTCGCCCAGCGCCTGTAGTCGGCCGGCGTCATACCGGTGAGTTGGCCGAAGGCCCGTCTGAATGATGTTTCGTCGCTGTAGCCGCATTGCAACGCGACTTGCTTAATGCTTGCTCCAGGCCGCTCGAGCAACACGCAGGCCATTTCGATCCGCACGCGGGTAATGAACCCTTTGGGTGACTCGTTGGTCAAGCTCTTCAGCCGCCGATGCAGTGTCCGTTCGCTGAGACTTAGCGCGCTCGCCAGCGCTTCAGTGGTCAGTCCGGGGCTAGCATGGCGAACGATCTGCTCTGCTTGCAGGAGCAGCGGGTCGGTGGCATTGACGAACCCACGGGGCGCATAAACCAGTTGCGGCAGCGGCAAGCTGTCGGCCACGGAGATATCCGCAGCGAGACGGGCCACATCGGGCCCTGCCTCACGTCTGATCACATGCAAGGCCAGATCCACCCAAGACAGTGGACCGCCTGTCGTCACGATCCGATCCTGCTCTTCCACTGCTGTGCCCCAAACCGCGCATGCCTTGGGAAACCGCTGCCTGAACGCATGGTGGAGCCACCAAGTGGTCGTACAACGCCTTCCGTTCAGCAACCCGGCCTCTCCCAGCACGAAAGTACCTGCACACGCAGCACCCACCAGTGCACCGGCCTGATGACGCTCTTGCAGCCACGTTGCCGCGTGGCTGATCGATGCGGATACAGGGGGGAGCCGGTCAGGCCCCAGCGCCATGCCTGTGACAAGCGCCACGTCGCAATGCGTCAATTCCCAAAACGAAGCGTCGACCGGAATCAGCCGGCCCTGCGGGTCGCACAGAGTCTTCCCGTCCGCGCTTGCGATAATGGTCTCGAAGGTTGGGAGGGCTCGGCCAGGCAGGTCATATGACGCGTCGGCAGGCGGTGCACGTAACGCTTGCTCCGTCATCCAGAACAGGTCGGCAAGGCCGCTAATGGCGGAGAGCAGGCTGCCCTCGACTGCAACGATTCCTATGCGCACGGCGCGCTCCGTGTCCGAGGGAGGGTTGGCGAATTTTGCATGAATGTTGGCAAGTTTGCCACCTGCCACGGTTCGTTGAAGCCAGATAAATTTGGCACGTCTTCTCAACGATTCGCTTTCACATGAAATTCCCATTCCTTCACGACTGTCCGGACTCGTTCCTTCAGAGAAGAACGCGCCGTCGGTCCGTATGGTTCAGCCGACTGGTTGCAGCCGTGGCCTTCACGGCAACGCTGACGACGGCTCATGCGGCAGCGACTACGGCGCCGGCTGTGCGCAACATCGTCCTCGTGCATGGTGCCTTTGCGGACGGATCGAGCTGGAACCCGGTGATCGTCAGGCTACAGCGCATGGGTTATCGCGTCACTGCTGTGCAAAACCCCCTCACTTCACTCGCAGACGACGTTGCCGCCACCGAGAGCGTCCTGCATCGGCAAACCGGCAACGTACTGCTGGTGGGCCACTCTTGGGCCGGCGCGGTCGTCACGCAAGCAGGCAACGCTGCCAATGTGAAAGGCCTGGTCTATCTGTCCGCGCTGGTACCGGACAACGGCGAGTCCGCCGCCGACCTTCTGCAACGCCTCAATGCGCCGATGACCGGCCTCGCACCGGACGCCCAGGGGCTGATCTGGCTGGACGATGCGCGAGCGTTTCAGCACGTCATGGCGGCAGACATTCCGCTTGAACAGGCTCGCGTCCTGGCATCGGTTCAACAGCCTGTCGCGGCGGCCTGCTTCACCGGGAAGATTCAGCAAGCGGCCTGGCACGACAAGCCTGTCTGGTATCTGCGAACCACCAACGACAATGCGCTGAAGCCCGCCGTACAGCAAGCCATTGCACAGCACATCGGCGCAACGGTCACGTCGATTCGCTCCAGCCACATGTCGATGCTGTCTCACCCGGACGAAGTCGCGAGGCTGATCGATCTAGCTGCCCGACAGGCATTGCAATAAATTCCAGCGCGTTTCGACGCGCTTCACTCCTCCCCTGACAGCGAGGCCTCAATGAACATCCTTCATCTCGATTCGAGCATGCTCGGCAACAGTTCCATCACGCGGGAGCTGTCCGCGGCCGCGGTAGCGGGTCTACGGGCGCAGCATCCATCGGCGCATGTGACGTACCGTGATCTCGTCCGCGACGAAATCCGGCATCTCACCGGCCCAATCGCAGCCGGATTTCGCCAAATCGACGTCGGTGCTTTCGACGACGCCACCGCGCACGAACATCAGCTAACCGAAGCACTCGTCACGGAGTTTCTAGCGAGCGACGTCATTGTCATCGGTGCGCCGATGTACAACTTTTCGGTACCTAGCCAGTTGAAAGCATGGCTCGATCGCGTGGCCCAGGCCGGGCGTACGTTCCGGTATACCGAAAACGGCCCGGTCGGTCTCGCGGGCGGCAAGCAGGTGATCGTAGCCTCTGCGCGCGGCGGGTTTTACGCGGAAGCACCGCTCGCACACATGGACTTCCAGGAAAGCTACCTGAAGGCGTTCTTCGGATTTCTGGGCATCGTCGACGTCCGGTTCGTACGGGCGGAGGGGGTGTCGAAAGGTCAAGCCGTCCGGGACCGGGGCATCGCGCTCGCCCGCGCGTCCCTGACCGAGGTACTCGTCAACGTACGCACGTCCGGTGCGCAAACCATCCAGTAACAGGGGTCGCTTATGCTGTTCGCCATCAAACTCGGCTACGTCCGTCCCATTGAAGAGATCCAGGCGCATCTCGATGCTCACAAGGCATGGCTCGTCAGATACGCTCAGGCGGGAAATATTCTTGCCGCGGGTCCGCTGCATGAAGAGAACGGCGGTTTCGTGCTGGCGTATGCGGACCAACCACGGGATATCGAAGAAATGATTGCCGACGACCCATTCCATATTCACGGGCTGGCCACGTTCGATGCCCACTGCTGCGAACCTGCCATATGTGCGGCAGGCTTTCCTGCGCACTGGGCAGCAGGCGCAAGGTCGATATGATGGGCTTCATTTGCGGGACATGCTCACGCTGACCCGCGGTGGAATTCCGTGACCAATCGTACCGCGCGTCTCGCGTCGAGATTCTCGGAATCACGGAATGTCGAGCTGCAGCGCTCGCCACAGTCGCCGCCCCGCGATTCGCTCAACCCCAGCCAGGCCGACATCCGGCGATAGCCGAAGTGCCGCAACGCTTGCGCGGCCCACCTCAGCCTCTCGCCTCGGCCGAATCAGGAAAGCTGCCAAAATGACGTCGCCGCGCGAAATACCGGTCTCCCGGCATACCAGCGATTCCGAACCGTCACCCGAGCCACGACCGGATATTCGCGCACATCGCGCTAGCCGAGATCCCGTACCGCTCGTGCAACGTCGGCAGCGCGCCCGCGGCGAGGTACGCATCCGGCAGCGCGATCTGCCGGAACGGCACCGCGACGCCGGCGCCGAGCAACGCGGTCGCGACCGCTTCGCCGAGCCCGCCGATCACCGTATGGTTCTCCGCGACGACGACCATGCGCCCTTTTCGCGCGGCCTCGCGGACGATGGTCGCCGTATCGAGCGGCTTGATCGTCGGCACATGCAGCACGGCGACATCGACGCGATCGGCTTCGAGCGCCTTCGCCACCTCGAGCGCACGCATCGTCATGATCCCGGACGAGATCAGCAGCACGTCGTTGCCGTCGCGCAGCAGCTTGGCCTTGCCGAGCTCGAAACGGTAATCGTATTCGTCGAGCACGGCCGGCACGTTGCCGCGCAGCAGACGCGCGTACACCGGCCCCTTGTGCGCGGCGATGGCCGGCACCATCTGTTCGATGTCCAGCGCGTCGCACGGATCGATCACGGTCATGTTCGGCATCGCGCGCATCAGCGCCAGATCCTCGGCGGCCTGGTGGCTCGGTCCATAGCCGGTCGTGAGCCCCGGCAATGCGCAGATCAGCTTCACGTCGAGATTGTCCTCGGCGATCGCCTGGTGAATGAAGTCGTACGCGCGGCGCGTCGCGAACACCGCATAGGTCGTGACGAACGGCTGCGCGCCTTCATGCGCGAACCCGGCGGCGGCCCCCATCAGCAGCTGTTCGGCCATGCCCATCTGGTAGTACCGCTCCGGGAATGCCTTCGCGAAGATGTGCAGGTCGGTGTACTTGCCGAGATCGGCCGTCATCCCGATCACGTTGGCGTTCGTGCGCGCGAGTTCGGTCAGCGCATGGCCGAACGGCGCGGAGCGGGTTGCCTGCCCTTCGGCCGCGATGGAGGCGATCATCGCCGAGGTCTTCAGGCGCGGCTTGTTGTCGGCGGTGCTCATGCGTGTCTCCCTGCTTCGAGTGCGTCGAGCGCGAGTTGCCACTCGTGCGCATCGACCCGGATGAAATGACTTTTCTCGCGTGCTTCGAGAAACGGCACGCCGCACCCCATCTTCGTGTCGCAGACGATGATGCGCGGCTGCGGCGCGTCGTGCCGGCGCGCATCGTCGAACGCACGTTTCACCGCGTCGATGTCGTTGCCGTCCACCCGTTGCACGTACCAGCCGAACGCCTCGAGCTTGTCGACCAGCGGCTCGAACGCCATGACCTGCGTCGACGGGCCGTCGGCCTGCTGGTTATTCACGTCGACGATCGCGATCAGGTTGTCGAGCTTCCAGTGCGCGGCCGACATCAGCCCTTCCCAGATCGCGCCTTCGTCGAGCTCGCCGTCCGAGAACAGCGTATAGACGAACGCATCGGAGCCCTTGCGCTTCAGGCCGAGACACCGGCCGACCGCGATCGTCAGCCCCTGCCCGAGCGAGCCGCCGGACATTTCCATGCCGGGCGTGTAGCTCGCCATGCCGGACATCGGCAAGCGGCTGTCGTCGCTGCCATAGGTTTCGAGTTCCGCGGCCGGCAGGATGCCGGCTTCGAACAGCGCCGCGTACAGCGCGATCGCATAGTGCCCGTTCGACAGCAGGAAGCGGTCGCGCCCTTCCCAGTCGGGATCGTCGGCGCGATAGCGCATCGCGCCGAAATAGGCGACGGCCAGCACGTCGGCGATGTCGAGCGCCTGGCCGACATAGCCCTGCCCCTGCACTTCGCCCATCAGCACGGCGTTTCTTCGGATGCGGTACGCGCGCTCGGCGAGCGTGACCGCTTCATGGATGGTTTCGGTTTCCATCGATCGCTCCAGTATCGGGTCGGAAGGAATGCAAATGAATCGGCGGTGATCAGCGGTTCACGGATCGGGGCACGAGGAACACCAGCAGCGCGCCGGCCGTGATCGCGACGGAGATGAACACGAGCCCCGCGGTGGACTTGCCGGTCAGGTCGTTCAGCCAGCCGACGATCGCCGGCGAGAAGAAGCCCGCGAGGTTCGCGAAGCAGTTGACCGCGGCGATGCCCGCCGCCGCCGACATCCCGCCCAGCAACGCGGTCGGCAGCGACCAGAACTGCGACGACGACGCGAGGATGCCGGCGGACGCGATGCTCAGGCACACGATCGATGCGCCGACGCTGCCGAGCATCGGCAACGTGGCGAAGCCCGCCGCGGCGACCAGCATCGGCACCGCGAGATGGAAGCGGCGCTCGCGGCGACGATCCGCGCTGATGCCGATCAGCGGCAGCGCGACGATCGCACACGCATACGGAATCGCGGTGAACAGGCCGACCCACAGCGGATCAGCCACGCCCGCCTTGCGAATGATCGTCGGCAGCCAGAACGTGAGGCCATACTGCCCGAGCACCACGCAGAAGTAGATCGCTGCCATCAGCCACAGCCGGCGGTCCGCGACGAACGTCCGAATCGACAGGTGGGCGGTGGTGTGCGCGGCGTCGGCCGACACGTTGCGCGCGAGCAAGGCTTTTTCGGCGTCGGTCAGCCATTTCGCGCCGGCGATGCCGTCGTCGAGATACAGCAGGATCGCGAAACCCAGCACGAACGACGGCAGCGCCTCGAGCAGGAACAGCCACTTCCAGCCGGCCATCGACATCGCGCCGTGCAGCGAATGCATGATCGCGCCCGACAGCGGCCCGCCGATGATCCCGGCGAGCGGAATCGCCATGAAGAACAGCGACAGCGCCTTCGCGCGCCGCGCCGACGGGAACCAGTACGTGAGGTACAGGATCACGCCCGGCGCGAAGCCGGCTTCGGCGACGCCGAGCGCAAACCGCAGCACGTAGAACGCGGCGGGCGACTTGACGAACACGAAGCTCGCCGAGATCACCGCCCAGGTCAGCATGATGCGCGCGAGCCAGCGGCGCGCGCCGACGCGATGCAGGATCAGGTTGCTCGGCACCTCGAACAGGAAATAGCCGAGGAAGAAGATGCCGGCGCCCATCCCGTAGACCGTCTCGCTGAAGCGCAGGTCGTTGAGCATCTGCAGTTTCGCGAAGCCGACGTTGACGCGGTCGAGATACGCGCCGAGGTAGCACAACATCAGGAACGGGATCAGCCGTCGCGCGACCTTCGCGTAGGTGGCCGCTTCGAACGTCCGCGCGTCGTCCCGTTGCAGCATCTCGCCCTCGACGGGCGGTGCGGGGTACTTTGCTCTCATCCTTGTCTCCTGCCATGGCCCCGGGTTGTCCCGGGTGCATGATGGTCGGCGCCGCGCATCGGGCGGCGCCGTTCTCAGTGAATCAGCATCCCGCCGTTGACGTCGAGCGTGATGCCCGTCAGGTAGCTCGACAGGTCGCTCAGCAGGAACAGGCACGCATGCGCGACGTCGGCGGCCTCGCCGAGCCGGCCGAGCGGAATGCCCTTGATGATGTCCTCGCGCATGTCGGGCGTCAGCTTGTCGCCGGTGATGTCGGTCTGGATCAGGCCGGGCGTGATCGAATTGACGCGGACCCGGTCGGCGCCGAATTCGCGCGCCATCGCCTTCGCGAGGCCAAGCACGCCGGCCTTGGCGGCGCTGTAGTGCGGGCCGCCGAAAATGCCGCCGCCGCGTTGCGCGGAGACCGACGACATGCAGACGATGCTGCCGCCGCGCTGCTCTTTCATCGCGGGCAGCACCGCTTGCGACATGTACAGCGTGCCGCGCAGGTTCACGTCGACGATCGCATCGAAGTCGCGGGCCGAGATCTCCAGCGTGCGCACCGGCTGCGTGATGCCGGCGTTGTTCACGAGGCCGTCGATGCGGCCGAAGTGCTCAAGCGCCGCGCGGGCGGCCGCCGCGCACGCGTCGCGGTCGGTGACGTCGCAGGCGAGGCCGAGATGGTCGGCGCCGAGTTCGGCGGCGGCCGCTTCGGCGTCGTCGCGGCGCAGGTCGAGGATCGCCACGCGTGCGCCGTGCGCGGCCAGCGCGCGGGCCGTGGCCTTGCCGATCCCGCGCGGCGACGCGGCGCCGGTCACGATGATGGTCCGGTTGTCGAGCAACATCGCTTGTCTCCTTGTTGATGTGTTGTCCGGAGTGTCGGCTCACCGGGCACCCGCATCAACGCGGAAACGCTCAGCCATAGTTGAGAAAATTTCAGATGACGGCGAGTAGCCGGTGCTGCAGCGCAATATCGCGGGGCGTGCCGCCGGATGGCGCGGTCAACCCGCTTGCCGATGAGCGGCGACTTCCCGCTCGATCCACGCCAGGAAGCGCTTCACGCGCGGCAATTCCGCGTTCTGTCGCGGGTAAACGAGATGATGCGCGCCCACTTCGACCGCATGGGCCTCGCCGAACACCGGCACCAGCAGCCCTTGACGGATCTTCACCGACGCGAGCATCAGGCTTTCGAGCGCGATGCCGAGGCCGAGCGCGGCGGTTTCGAGCGACATGTACGAACGGTCGAACGAGAAGTCGAAGGTTTTCTGCGCCGCCAGCGGCACGCCGGTGCGGCCGAACCACTGCTTCCACTGGACCAGCGGCGTTTCGGAATAGATCAGACGATGGGCGAGCAGGTCTTCCGGCGCGTGCACCGGATGTTGCTCGAGGTACCGCGGCGACGCGAGCGGCGCGATGAACTCGCCGCGCACCGTCTTCACCTCGAGGTTGTCCCAGTTGCCGTAGCCGTGCCGGACGTCGATATCGTAGAAGCCGTTCGAGAACGACACGCTTTCGTACGAGCACGCGAGGTTCAGCTGGATATCGCCGTTCGCCTCCTGAAACGACGACAGCCGCGGCAGCAACCACATCAGCCCGAAGCTCGGGCTCGAATGCACGCGCAGGATATCGACTTCGGTGCGGCTCGACGCGCGCTCGGTCGCGCGGCTGAGGTCGGCCAGCGAGCCGGTGACGTCAGCCAGGTAGCGTTCGCCGGTCGGCGTGAGGACGAGGCCGCGCCCCGAGCGCTGAAACAGCGGTTGACCGATCTGCGCTTCGAGGTTGCTGAGCTGGTGACTGACGGCGGACGCGGTCAGGCCAAGCTCTTCCGCCGCTCGGTTGACGCTTTTGGTCCGGGCGACGCTTTCGAACGCGATGATGGCCTTGAGCGGCGGAATGCGCATGCTGGAATCCGTTGAAGAGAGCGGGCTCGCGCGGCTGGCCGGCGCTGGCGGCAGCGCGGCAGTGCCGGAGCCCTGCCCGCCCAAAAGCGATACGGTACATCAGGAAGCGGCACCGGGACGATCGATTCGCGGCGCGGCCCGCGCTATCCCGGCGGCCCGGAGGCACACCGAGCCACGCCGACGCCGCCGCACTGGCGACGCGACATGCATGACGCCGGCGGAATCATGCAAAATGCTGCGCATCTGAGTGGCGGAGAGTGACCGGTGGGCATCAATTTCGATTTGACGGACTTGCAGGCGTTTCGCGCGGTCGTGGAAACGGGCAGTTTCCGCAAGGCCGCCGAAGCGGTCAGCCTCTCGCAGCCTGCGTTGAGCCGCCGGATCGACAAGCTCGAGGACGCGCTCGGCGTGCGGCTCTTCGAGCGCACCACGCGCCGCGTCGCGCTCACCACCGTCGGCCGCGTGTTCGCGCAGAGCGCCGAACAACTGCTCGACGATCTCGACGCCGCGCTGCTCGGCATCCGCGACGTGTCGTCGAGCCGCCTGGGCCATGTGACGATCGCCTGCGTGCCGTCGGTCGCCTACTACTTCCTGCCGCCCATCATCGCCCGCTATCATCAGCGCTTTCCGCGCATCCGGGTGAAGCTGCTCGACGCCGGCGCCAACGAGGTGCTGGGCGCCGTCATCAGCGGCGAGGCGGATTTCGGCGTGAGCTTCATCGGCAGCCAGGAGGCGGAGGTCGAGTTCAAGGTGCTGCTCCAGGAGCGGTTCGTCGCCGCCTGCCGCCGCGACCACCCGCTCGCGCGCAAGAAGCGCGTCACCTGGAACGAGCTTTACGAGCACGACTACGTGTCCGTGGACAAGACGTCCGGTAACCGCCTGCTGCTCGACCAGGCCTTGGCGGCCGTCGCGCCGCGCACGCCGAGCGTGTGCGAGGCGCGCCACGTCACGACCCTGCTAGGGCTGATCGAGGCGGGGCTCGGCGTCGCCGCGGTGCCGTCGATGGCGATGCCGGGCCACGACCACCCTGTCCTCACGAGCGTGCCGCTCGTCGAGCCGGCCGTGAAGCGGCGCGTGGGCATCGTCAAGCGGCGCGGGCGCTCGCTGACGCCGGCCGCCGAGGCGTTTCACCGGATGATCGTCGACGCGAAGCGCGGCGACGCCGCCGGCAACGGCACATCGGCATGACGACGACGGAACGGAAACGAAGGAAGACCGCATCGTGAGGGGGCCCGGCTGTTCAAATCGCTTTACGTGCAGGTCCTGCTCGCGATGATCGTCGGCATCGGCATCGGTCACGTGTGGCCGGCGGCGGGCGCGATGCTCAAGCCGCTCAGCGACGCGTTCGTCGCGCTCGTGAAGATGACCATCGCGCCGATCGTCTTTTGCACGATCGTGTCGGGCATCACGTCGTTGTCGAACGGGCAGGCGATCGGCCGCACGATCGTGCGCTCGCTCGCGCTGTTCTATCTGTTGACGGCCGCCGCGCTCGCGTTCGGGCTCGTCGTCGCCTACGTGCTGCGACCGGGCGCCGGCATGCACATCGACGTCCATCATCTGGATGCGAGCATCCTCGCGCCGTATGCGAAGCATGCGGAGCCGCGCAGCCTGGTCACATTCGCGCTCGGCATGATTCCGGACACGATGCTCGGCGCATTCGCCACCGGCGAAGTGCTGCCGGTGCTGCTGCTGTCGCTGCTGTTCGGCTTCTCGCTGAATGCGCATCCGCGCGCCGCGCGGCCCGTGCTCGCACTGATCGACGGCATCGCCCAGGTCGTCTTTCGCGTGCTCGCGATGATCATGCGGCTCGCGCCGCTTGGCGCATTCGGCGCGATGGCGTTCACGGTGGGCCGCTTCGGCATCGGTTCGGTCGGCTCGCTGGCGAAGCTGATGGCGTCCTTCTACGTGGCCTGCGCGCTGTTCGTCGCGCTGGTGCTCGCCCCGCTCGCGCGACTGCACGGCTTCGCGCTGTGGCGGCTGTTGCGCTACCTGCGCGAAGAGTTGCTGATCGTCCTCGCCACCTCGTCCACGGAGCCGGTCCTGCCGCGCCTGATCGTCAAGCTGGAAGCGCTCGGCTGCGACAAAGGCGTCGTCGGGCTCGTGCTGCCGGCGGGCTATTCGTTCAATCTGGACGGGACCGCGATCTACCTGACGCTCGCGGCGCTGTTCATCGCGCAGGCCTGCGACGTCCCGCTGTCCGCGCCGCAGGTCGCGACGATGCTCGCGATCATGCTGGTCACGTCCAAGGGCGCGGCCGGCGTGTCCGGCAGCGGGCTCGTCGCGCTGGTCGCGACGCTCGCCGTGATGCCCGACCTGCCCGTCGCCGGGGTCGCGCTGCTGGTCGGCATCGATCGCTTCATGTCGGAGGCGCGCGCGCTGACCAGCGTGATCAGCAACGCGTGCGCGGTGATCTTCGTGTCGTCGTGGGAAGGGGCGTGCGATCGTGCGCGTCTCGCGCAGCGGCTCGCGGCGGCCGGGCCGGCGTCGACGAACGGGGCCGATCAAGACGATGCCGTGGCAGACGGCGGTGACGGCGACGGGAAGACGGTCTGATACGCGCCCGCCCGTCGCTCGGGTTCAATGCGCGGAAACGGAATCCAGGCCGGTCGATTTCACGTCGGCCTGCACGTCGGGCGACGCGAGATAGTCGAGCAGCGCCTTCGCTTCCTTCGGATGCTGGGCGCCGACCGGGATGCCGGCGGCGAAGCGCGTGACGGACTGCAGCGATTCGGGAATCTTGCCGACGAAAGTCGCCCCCTTGACGGGCAGCAACTCGCTGACCTGCTGGAAGCCGATTTCGTAGTCGCCGTTCGCGACGACCGACGCCACCGGAATCCGCGGAATCATCTTCGCCTTCGACTTCACCTGCTCCTCGATCCCGAGCTTCCTGAACAGCTCGCGTTCGATGTACACGCCGCTCGCGCTGTCCGAGTAGGCGATCGATTTCGCGTGCAGCAGCACTTGCTTGAGCCCTTCGGGGGTGCTGATGTCGGGCTTGGCCGCGCCGTCGCGCACGACCATGCCGATGCGCGAGTCGGCCAGATCGACGCGGGAATCGGGGATGACCTTGCCCTGCTTGATCAGATCGTCCAGCGCGTAGCCGACCATGATCACGGCGTCGGCGGGCTCGCCGCGCGCGAGCCGGTTCGGAATCGCTTCGGGCGACTTGCCCATCGACGGGCCGAGCGCGGTCGCGAGCGTATTGCCCGTGGTGGACGCGAACCGCGGGCCGAGCACCTTGTAGGCGGCGGTGAAACCGCCCGAGCTCATCACGTGCAGTTCGGCGGCCTGTACGTTGGCCGCCACCGCCGCGGTGGCGACGAGCGCGGTCGCGCAGCATTTCAGGAACAGATTTCTCATGGTCGGGGTCGTGCGAATACGTGGGTGGGGATGAACGTTCCGGCCGGGCCGGACCTCAATGCGCCGGCGTCAACGTCGCGGCGCGGCGACGATAGAGCGCGAACGTCGCGAGCAGCGCGCACACCGCGGCGAAGCTCATCCAGTAGCCCGGTGCGGCCTTGTCGCCCGTCATGTGAATGAGCCCGGTCGAGATGGCCGGCGTGAAGCCGCCGAACACGGCCGTCGCGAGGCTGTACGCGAGCGAGAAGCCCGCGACGCGCACCTGCACCGGCATCACTTCGGTGAGCGCGACGACCATCGCGCCGTTGTACATGCCGTACATGAACGACAGCCAGAGCAGCACGATCAGCATGTTGGCGAACGACGGCGCATGCGCGAGGAACGACAGCGCCGGGTAGGCGGTCACGACGGTGAGCATCGTCATGCCGACCAGCAACGGCCGGCGGCCGATCCGGTCGGACAGCGCCCCGCCGATCGGCAGCCACACGAAGTTCGACACGCCGACGCAGAGCGTGACGAGCAGGCTGTCGGCGGTGCTCAGATGCAGCACGGTCTTGCCGAAGGTCGGCGCGTAGACGGTGATCAGGTAGAAGCTCGTGGTGGTCATCGCGACCAGCATCATGCCGGCGACCACGACGCCCCAGTTCTGGACCAGCGTGCCGAACACTTCCTTCATGCCCGGACGATGCTTGCGCGCCTTGAACTCCTGGGTTTCCTCCAGGTTGCGGCGCAGCATGAAGATGAACGGCACGATCATGCAGCCGACGAAGAACGGCACGCGCCATCCCCACGCGGCGATCTGCGAGGCGCTCAGCCACTGATTGAGCGCGAAGCCGAGGGCCGCCGCGATGACGATCGCCACCTGCTGGCTCGCCGATTGCCAGCTCGTGAAGAAGCCCTTGCGGCCGGGCGTCGCCAGCTCGGCGAGATAGACCGAGACGCCGCCCAGCTCGGCGCCCGCGGAGAAGCCCTGCAGCAGCCGGCCGATCAGCACGAGCACGGGCGCCAGCAGCCCGATCGTCGCGTAGCCCGGCACGAACGCGATCAGGATGGTGCCGCTCGCCATGATCGACAGCGTGACGATCAGGCCCTTGCGGCGGCCGACCTCGTCGATGTACGCGCCCAGCACGATCGCGCCGAGCGGCCGCATCAGGAAGCCGGCGCCGAACACGGCGAAGGTCATCATCAACGATGCGAATTCGCTTTGCGCGGGGAAGAAGACGTTGGCAATCTGCGTGGCGTAGAAGCCGAACAGGAAGAAGTCGAACTGCTCGAGAAAGTTGCCGGCCGTGACGCGAAAGATCGCGGCGGCCTTCGAGCGTTCGGCCGGAAGGCTGGACGAGGGGTGCATCTGGGTGTCTCCTGAAAATCCTGGAATACGCGGGAGGGGCTGGTCGATTGTCGTTTTCCGGCATGTTGGCGCGGTATCGATCAAACGATAAGTGCGATTTTCGGAACGATTGATGCAGTGTTGTTATCAATCGAAAGCGACCCGCGCGGATCCGGACGGCGAGCGGGCCGTATCGCCGCATGGCCGCACACGTTTGCGTCGCCGCGCCCGGCCGATGTCGTCGACGGGCGGTCGATGAGCGGCCATGTCGGCCTCGATTTTTCGTTAACCGTGCCGTTAACCCTGACTGGACCCGCGCCGGCGCAAGTGCAGCCGGCATCTCAAAACGAGCGCGAGCATGCCCGCATTCACTTCGATCGAGAAAATCGCCGACTGGGCCGGACGCCACCCGTTCGTCGTCGGCGCGTTGGGCACGCTGATGTCGCTCGCGGCGCTCGCGATCAGCGCGGTGACGCTGTGGGTCGCGCGCAGCGAAGTCATCGAGCACGCGCATGAGACGTCGCGCAACGTCGCGGCCGTTCTGGCGAGTCAGATCGCGAGGACGGTCGAAACGTCGAACAACGCGCTGGTCGCGCTGGCCGCCGATCTCGGCAAGCCGGCGGTGCAGCGGATGGACGTCGGGTTGCGGCACGACCTGCTGTTCGAGCGCACCGCGGCGCAATACATGACCGGCATGGGCGTGACCGACCGGCGCGGCCGCCTCATTGACGGGTGCTGCAGCACGACCCATCGCTGGGACTTCGCCGATCGCGACTACTTCAAGGTTCATCGCGATGCGGACAACGTCGGGCTCTACGTCTCCCAACCCTATCGCGCACGCTCGCGCGGCGGCAAGGAGTCCATCGCGCTGTCGCGGCGCATCGAGCGGCCGGATCATACGTTCGACGGGATCGCGGTCGTCGCCGTCGATCTCGCTTACTTCGAGCAGTTGCTGTCCCGCCTCGATGTCGGGCCGAACGGCGTCAGCGCGATCGTGCGCGCGGACGGCACGATCCTCGCGAGAAACCCGTCGTTGAACGACGGCCAGATGAACCTCCTGCGCCGCTCGAAATCCTTCCACCGGATGGTGAACAGCGAATCGGGCTTCTATCCCGCGCGTTCGAGCATCGACGGCATCGTGCGGCTGTACACCTACCAGCGGATACCGGGCACCCCGCTGATCGCGGTCGTCGCGCCGGCCGAAAACGACGTGCTGGCCGGCATCCGGCGCCTGTCGTGGACGGTCGGCGTGTCGGCGTCCGTGATCGGCGCGTCGTTCTGCGCGGTGGTCTGGCTGCTGGCCTTCGCGTTGCGCGACAACTTCCGCAAGCAGACGCTGCTGACCGATCTCACGCGTACCGATCCGTTGACCGGATTGCGCAATCGTCGCGCACTCGATACCGCACTGGCCGACGAATGGGAGCGGCTGCAGCGCGGCAGCGGCGGCAGCCTGTCGGTGCTGTTCATCGACGCCGATCACTTCAAGCAGTACAACGACCAGCACGGGCACGCGCAGGGCGACACCGCGCTGCGTTTTCTCGCCGAATGCATCCGCGCGCATACGCGGCGGCGCGGCGACCTCGCCGCACGCTACGGCGGCGAGGAATTCGTCGCGGTGTTGCCGGATACGGACGAAAACGGCGCCGCGCAGGTCGCCGAAGCGATTCGCCGGGAAGTCGAAGGCAACCGGCTCGTCGGGTTTGCGGAAACCGTGCCGCCTTTCACCGTCAGCATCGGCTGTGCGACCGGTCGGCGCGCGCGGCACGCGTCCATGCTCGCGCTGTCGCACCAGGCGGACATGGCGCTCTACCGCGCGAAGCGCGAAGGCAGGAACCGCGTGTGTTGCGCGCAGCCGGACGCGGTGTGAAAACCGCGGTTCGATCGGGACGGGCGGTGTGGCATGCGCCCCTGCCGATCGCGACGGCCTCCCGCTCGGGACATCGCGGTGCGCGCCGCCGTGGCCGTTTCACTGCCCGGGTTCGATATACGCGGCCAGTTCTTCCGGCTCACCTGACGGAAACGCGTCCTTCAGGTGATCGAGAAACGCGGACACGCGTGCGTTCAATAATCGCCTGGATGGATACAGCGCCCACAGCGCGATATCGGACGCCGGTACGTCGCCCCAACTGACGAGCGTGCCGGCGGCCAGATCGCGGCTCACGAGCGAGATCGGCAGACATGCGGCGCCCAGGCCGAGGCGGACCGTATCGCGCACCATGCTCAGCGACGACAGCCGCGCCACCGGTTCGACCGGGATGCGCGCCGTCCCGTCCGGCCCCGTGACCTCCCATCCGGTGCGGGTGTCGTTCGCGCCGCGCACCACGGCCGGCGCCGGTGTGGGCGCGTCGCCGCCGGGCCGCGCCAGCCCGGGCTTCGCGACGACGACCAGCCGGTCGCGCAGGATCACGCGCCCGATCAGGCTCTCGTCGGGGTCCGGGTTCACGCGGATCACGAGGTCGTACCCTTCGTCGATCATGTCGACGGGCCGGTCTTCCGTCGTCACCTCCAGCCGGACGTCCGGGTATCGCAGCGCGAACGTCGCCACCAGCCGCCCCATCGCGAACTGGGAAAACAGCATCGGTGCGCTGATGCGCAGCCGGCCGCGCGGCCGCTCGCTCCCCGCTGCAATCGCCGACGCGCTGTCGGCCAGCTCCGCGAGCAGAGCGCCCGTCCGCTCGTAGAGCGCGCGCCCTTCCTGCGTGAGCTTCACGCCGCGCGAGCCGCGCTCGAACAGGCGCAGCGACAGACTGTTCTCCAGTTCCGCGACGCGGCGCGACAGCGTCGCCTTCGGGCGATCCGCGACCCGCGCGGCCTCCCCGAAGCTGCCGTGGCGGGCGACGAGGTTGAAATCGGCGAGAGCGAGCAGGTCCATGTGTTCCACCAGTGAGACGACACGTCTATTTATCACACCTTCCGGATCGCGTGTGGATCACTTAACTTAGGTAGGCAGTCAACCCGACCATTACCTCAGGAGTGAACATCATGACCATTCTCGTTACCGGCGCCACCGGCCGTATCGGCCGCCAGCTCGTCCGTCAACTCGTCGATCGCGGCGCCGACGTGCGCGTGCTGGTGCGCGATCCGGCCAAGGCCGATTTTCCGGCGGCCGTGACCGTCGCGCAGGGCGACATGCTCGACGTCGACGCGCTGCGGGCGGCCTTCTCCGGCGTGCGCACGCTGTTCCTGCTCAACGGCGTGGCGGGCGACGAATTCACGCAGGCGCTGATCGCGCTGAACCTGGCCCGCGAAGCGGGGATCGAGCGCGTCGTCTATCTGTCGGTGCTGCACGCCGACCGCTTCGTGAACGTGCCGCACTTCGCGGTGAAATCCGGCGCGGAGCGGATGATCGAGCAAATGGGCTTCAGCGCGACGATCCTGCGGCCCGCGTATTTCATGGACAACGAGTCGATGGTCAAGGACGTGATCGTCGGACACGGCGTGTACCCGATCCCGATCGGCGGCAAGGGCGTCGCGATGGTCGATGCGCGCGACATCGCGGAAGTCGCGGCGATCGAGTTGATCCGCCGCAACGATGCGCCGGCCACGCTGCCGGTCGAGACCATCAACCTCGTCGGGCCCGACACGCTGACCGGCCCGCAACTGGCGTCGATCTGGTCGGACACGCTCGGCCGCCCGGTTGCCTATGGCGGCGACGATCCAACGCCGTTCGAAGACAATTTCGCGAAATTCATGCCGAAATGGATGGCGTACGAAATGCGTCTGATGGCCGAGCGCTACGTCAGCGACGGGATGGTGCCGGAGGCCGGCGACGTCGAGCGGCTGACCGCGATCCTCGGCCGCCCGCTGCGGACGTATCGCGACTTCGTGGCGGCGCTCGTGCGTTGAGCGGGATGCGACGCACTCATGCGCCGCGCGGCAGTGCAGGGACTCGCCGGGCGGTTGAACCGGCGGCGTGCGCGGCCGGTTCGCCGCGACCTCCATACTGTTGCCGGCGACAGCGGCCACGCGACTGCGCCCCTGGCGTCCGGATCGGCGGGAGCCGGACACCAGGTCGGGCCCGCTACAACATGGCCTGACTGACCAGCCCGTACAGCCCGAATACCGGGTCGGCCGCGCCCTCGTGTGCCGCGGCCGGCGCATTGCGAACCATCTTCGAACAGGTATCCACCTGCTTCAGTCCCTGTTCGCTCAGCCACGCCGGCAAACTGCTCCCGTCTGGCACATCGATCCGCACGAATTCGCCGTCCCGTTTCGTCAGCCAATAGCCGATCAGCGCCTTCGCATGCGCATCGTCGCCCGAACGCGGCGCAACCACCGGGCCGACCACGTAACCGCGGCCGAAGCGCCGCAGCACCGAAAACCCGACGACCTCGCCGTCGCGTTCGAGCACGACGCTTTCTCCCCGCGCCTGCAACGCGGACAACAACGCTTCGCGCTCGAGGCCCGACGCACGCGCGTCGAGTTCGACGAGACGCGGCCAGTCGGCCGGAGATCCGGCGCGCAGCCGCTCGCCATCGGGCACGGCCACCGCGACGGGCCGATCCACGTTCCCCTGATACTGGCTCAGCGATCCGCACACGTTGAATCCGAGTTTCTCGTAGAGCGGCCGACCGGCCGGCGTCGCGTGCAGAAAAGTGATGCGCGGCCCCAGCTCATCGAGGAGCGTCTCCATCAGTTTGCGGCCGATTCCCCGGCCCTGATGCGCGTCGGAGACGATCACGTGCCCGATCGCCGCGCGATCCGCACCGTACTTCCAGCACATCGCCGTGCCGATGACCACGCCGTTTTCCTCGGCCGCGAACGCGATCGACGTGTCGGCGGAAAACTGCCAGTCTTCCGCCCGGAACGGCCAGCGCAGCGCGATGGAAAGCGCATGGGCAGCGGGGACGTCCGCTGCGGTGAATCTGCGGTAGTGAAGCGCCGACGTCGCGTCGCGCTCCTTCACTTCATGTTCCTGGTTCATCAAGCGTCCTTTCAAATGATGTTCTCGTGCGACACGCCACGTCAGAAAAATGCGCAGTGACCCCATCGAAGCGGCTAAAAATTGCACGGCGCTCCCCGGCTGGCATGAATGCCCGACGATCAGGAAGCACGCCGTTCCCGGACCTGACGCCCGATCAACCAGACGTCAGCCGGTTTCCACGCCGCTCCGAAGCATCACGCCGATCGCGTGAAGTATTGCTGCGCCAACGCGACCCAATACCGGACGCCGGCCGGAATGATGTCGTCGTTGAAATCGTATTTCGGGTGATGCAGCGCCGGTGAGGCCGCGCCATCCTGCGCATTGCCGATCAGTACGTAAGCGCCCGGCCGCTCCTCCAGCATGAAGCCGAAGTCCTCGGACGTCATGTTCGGCGGCACGTCGGGAGACAGGCGCTCGTCGCCGAACGTATCGCGAATCACCGCTTCGCACAGCGCCGTCTCGGCCGGCGTGTTGACCGTCGCCGGGTAGTACTGGAAAAACTCCACGTCGACCTGCGCGCCATAGGCCCCCGCGAGCCCTTCGCACGCGAGCCGCACGTCGCGCTGCAGCTTCTGCTGCAAGGCCGACGACAGCGTGCGGATCGTGCCGCGCAGCTCGGCGGTGTCGGGAATCACGTTGTCCGTCGTGCCCGCATGAAACATGCACACGGAAATGACCGCCGGGTCGACGGGGTCCTTGTGCCGCGCGGCGATGGTCTGACACTGCAGCACCATCGAGCACGCGAGCGGCACCGGATCGATGCCCAGATGCGGCTGCGCCGCGTGCGCGCCCTTGCCCGTCACCGTGATCCTGAAGCGCGAGCCGGCGGCCATGATCGCGCCGGTGCGCAACCCGAAATGCCCGGCCGGCAACCCGGGCCAGTTGTGCATGCCGAATACCGCTTCCGTCGGGAATTGCTCGAACAGCCCGTCGTCGATCATCCTGCGCGCGCCCGCGCCGCCCTCTTCGCCCGGCTGAAACACGAAATGGACGGTGCCGGGCAACTGCGGCAATTCCTTCAGCACGCGCGCGGCGCCGAGCAACATCACGGTATGGCCGTCATGGCCGCACGCATGCATGATCCCGTGCGAGCACGACGCATGCGCGAAGTCGTTGGCTTCGTGGATCGGCAACGCGTCCAGATCGGCGCGCAGCACGATGCCGCGGCCCGGATCGGCGCCGGCCAGGCTCGCGACGACGCCGGTGCCACCCAGCCCGCGCGATACCGCGTAACCGAGCGCTTCAAGCTCGCGGGCCACGACGTCGGCCGTCCGGTGTTCCTCGAATCGCAACTCGGGATGCGCATGCAGGTCGCGGCGCAGCTTCGCCCAGTGCGCGCGATGCGCGTTCAACGACGTGTCGGGGATGATGGCGTTTTCCAATCTCGGCACCCTTGCAAAGCAAACCGGTTCAAATCACGACTGCCGCATCGCGCGCGGCAGCCGCCTCAATCATAAAAGCCCAGGACAGACTTGACTTCCATATACTCCGCCATTCCTTCGATCCCGTACTCGCGGCCGTTGCCCGACTGCTTGTATCCGCCGAACGGCGCCTGAGGATCCCATGCCGGGTAGTTCAGATGTACCTGCCCGGCCTGGATACGCGCGGCCACCGCCCGCACGCGCGCCATGTCGGTGCCCTGCACGTGCGCGCCGAGCCCGTACACCGTATCGTTCGCGATCGCGATCGCTTCTTCCACGGTGTCGTAAGGCAGGATCGCGAGCACCGGGCCGAAGATCTCCTGCTGCGCGATCGCCATGTCGGTGCGCACCTCGGAGAAGATCGTCGGCCGCGCATAGAAGCCCTTGTCGAGGCCCGCCGGCCGACCGGGGCCGCCGGCGATCAGCTTCGCGCGTTCGTCGATGCCCACGTCGATCATCTGCGCGACCCGGCCGAACTGCGCGCGATTGGCCAGCGGCCCGTGCGTCGTGGCTTCGTCGAACGGATCGCCGACGACGAGCGTTTGCATCGCCGCGACGGCCAGTTCCTCGACCGCGCCGAGCACGGCGCGCGGCACGATCATGCGGGTCGGCGCGCTGCACGATTGCCCCATGTTGCGGAACGCGGCGGCCACGCCAGGCGGGATCGCGCGCGACAGGTCCGCGTCCGGCAACACGACGTTAGGCGACTTGCCGCCCAGCTCCTGCGCGACGCGCTTGACGGTCGTTGCCGCCGCCTGCGCGACGAGCACGCCGGCCCGCGTCGATCCGGTGATCGACACCATGTCGACTTCCGGATGCGACGACAGCGCGGCCCCCACCGTTTCGCCGCTGCCGCTCACGAGGTTGAATACGCCGGCGGGCACGCCCGCGTCGGCGACCACTTCCGCGAACAGCAACGCGCTGAGCGGCGACAGCTCGCTCGGCTTCAGCACCACCGTGCAGCCTGCCGCGAGCGCCGGCCCGACCTTCGCGGTGATCTGATAGATCGGCCAGTTCCACGGCGTGATCAGCGCGCATACGCCGATCGGCTCGCGCACGACCGCGGTCGTCCCGCGCCGCTCGACGAACGGGTAGCGCGCCAGGTTGTCGCGTGCGACGCGGATGTGTTCGGCCGCGAGCGGCACGTGCGCGCCGCGTGCATAGCCGATCGGCGCGCCCATCTCCAGCGCGAGCGCCGTGGCGAACAGCTCGGCGCGTTCCAGGATCAACGCATGGATGCGGTCGAGCAGCGCCGCGCGTTCCTGCGGCGACGTCGCGGACCAGCGTTCGAACGCATTGCGCGCGGCCTGCACCGCGCGGTCGGCGTCGCGTGCGCTGCCGAGCGGGATCTCGCACAGCGTGTCCTCGGTGGACGGGCTGATGACCGCGAACCGGTCGCCGCCGTCAGGCAGCACCCAGTCGCCGTCGATGAAGAAGCGATCGAGCCTTCCGGCTTGCATCAGGTGAACAACAGGGGAATTCATTGCAGCGTGTCCTTGAGTCGATACCAGGCGCCGACGAACGGCAGGAACCAGGGTTTGCCGAAGTGGCCCGGAATCGCGGGCCAGTCGAAACCTTTCCATGGGTTGAGGTCGGCGCGTCCGTCCATGATCTCGGCCATCAACGTGCCCATCAGCGTAGCCATGTGCGTGCCGTGGCCGCTATAGCCCATCGAGTAATACACGCCGTCGCGTTCGCCCGCGCGCGGCAGGCGGTTGGCTGTCATGTCGACCATTCCGCCCCAGCAGTAGTCGATGCGTACGGCGGCCAGCTCGGGAAACACGGTGGCCATCTGCTGCCGCAGGATTGCCCCGCTCTTTTCGTCCGAACGCGGATTCGACGCGGCAAAACGCGCGCGCCCGCCGAACAGCATCCGGTTGTCGGGCGTGACGCGAAAGAAATTCACGAAGTTCTTCGTGTCGGTGACCATCCGGCGCGTCGGCAGCAAGCGGTCGAGCAGGTCGTTCGGCAACGGCTCGGTGACGATGATGAACGCGCCGACCGGCACGATCCGGCGGCGCACCCAGCCGAACGGCCCGACCTGCGAAATGCCGCTCGCGAGCAGCACCTGGCGCGCGCGAATCTCGCCGAGCGGTGTTTGCACCGCGTACGCGCCGCCGGCTTGCCGCTGCAGGCCGAGCACCGGCGCCTGTTCGAGCATGTGCGCGCCGCGGGCTTGCGCGGCGCGCGCGAGGCCGCGCACATAACGGCCGACATGCATTCCCGCGCTCTTGCCGAACAGCAGCCCGCCGTGATAACGGTCCGAGCCGATCTCGTCGCGCAGTTCCGCCTTCGTGACCAGGCGCGTGTCGGGGTCCACACTCGCCGCGAGCAGTGCCTGGCTGCGCACGAGCTTGTCGTAGTGCTCGGGCTTCGCCGCGAGCTTCAGCTTGCCGCGGCGCACGAAATCGCAATCGATCGACTCCTCCCTGACCAACCGCTCGACCGTGTCGACGCCCGCATCGAACGCGCGATAGAGCCGGTTGGCCAGCTCCGTGCCGATGCGCTGCGACAGCGATGCGTAGTCCTGCGCGAAGCCGTTGTTGCACATGCCGCCGTTGCGCCCGGACGCCGCCTGCCCGACGGTGCCCGCCTCGCAGACGATCACCCGCGCGCCTTTCTTGGCCAGCGCCAGTGCGGCGGCCGAACCGGTGATCCCGCCGCCGACCACCACCACGTCGCAACTTCCGTCGCGCAACTCCGGCGAGCTGCTCGCGAATGGCTCCGACGTATCGAGCCAGTAGGAACTGAAACGCATCAGGCACTCCCAAGCTGTCGCACCGCACCACACCGCGCTGTCGGGCCGGCGAACGTTCGTCGCACGACCCCGCCGCGCGTACGAGCCGGATCGAAGCGCCTCGTCCAGAGGCTGCCTTCCCGGCCGCGTAACGGCCTTGCACTAGAACTAGAAATCCGCGACCTTGCCCCAGGCGGACTCGCTGAACCGGCCGGGCCGGTACGGCGTCGGGTCCACGAACGGCTCCGCACCGGACGCGAGATCGGCGATCAGGTGCCCGGCGCCCGGGCCGATCCCGAAGCCGTGCCCCGAGAAGCCCGCCGCGAGGATCAGCCCCGGCACGCCCGGCACTTCGCCGATGCCCGGCACGCCGTCCGGCGTGCTGTCGACGAAGCCGGCCCACGCGTGCGTGATCGTCGCTTCGCGCAGCTCGGGCAACAGTTCGGACGCGCGGCGGTACGTTTCGGCGACCGTCGGCATGTCGGGCTTCGGATCGAGAATGCGTACCGCTTCCATCGGCGTCGGCGCATCGAGGCGCCAGCGCTTCAACGTTTCATGACCGCCGCGTACGCCTTCGAGGCCGCCCGGCAGCAGGTTGCGCCAGCGCTTCGCGAACATCGGCACGAATTGCGGCGCGAAGCGCAGGAACTGCGGCGTCGGGTCCACGCGCGCGCGGCCGCTGATCGCCAGTGCATAGCGTCCGTCGCAGCGGCGCGTAATGGATACGCCGGACGTATACATCGCACCCGGCAGCGGCGTGTCGACGGGCGACACGCTCAGGATCGACTGACGGATCGACGCCTGCGGAAACCGGATGCCGAGCTGGCGGCAGAACGACGACGCCCATGCGCCGCCGGCCATCACCGCCGTCCGGGTCTTGATGACGCCCGCTTCGGTGACGACGCCCGCGACGCGGCCGCCTTCGAGCTCGATGCCGCGCGCCGCGCAGTGCTGGTGGACGCTGCCGCCCAGCTTGATCAGCGCGGCGGCCACGGCCGGCGCGGCCTTTCCCGGGTCGGCCGTGCCGTCGGTCGGCGAGAAGACGCCGCCCTTCCACTGCCGCCCCGTCGCCCGTCCGCGCTCGGCGGCCTGCTTGCTGTCGAGCATGTACGTGGTCACGCCCGCGGTCTTCGCGAATTCGCCCCAACTGGCCCAGCGGGACAACTCGGCTTCGTCATTGCTGAGATACAGCAGCCCGCAGCGATGAAAGCCCGTGTCTTCTCCGGATTCGGCAGCGAATCGTTCCCACAGATCGATGCTCTTGCTCGCCATCGGCAACTCGCGCGCATCGCGGTTCTGCTGCCGGCACCAGCCCCAGTTGCGGCTCGACTGTTCGGCGCCGATGCGCCCCTTCTCGACGAGCGCGACCGACAGCCCGCGCCGGGCCAGATAGTAGGCGGTGAAGACGCCGATGATGCCGCCGCCGATCACGACGACGTCGGCCGCGGCCGGCGGCGTGGACAAGGTTTCGATATGGCGCAGCGGAGGGGACATGCTCAGTCTCGTTCGGTGGAAGGTTTGACGTTCTGCATCACGTAGAACTTCGCCACGCGTTCGCTGCTTTCCCACCCGATCGACGCGCCGCGCGGCACGAACAGCGCATCGCCGGCACCGACCGACTGCACGCTGCCGTCGGGCGCCGCGAAGCGGACGCCGCCGTCCAGCAGGAACATGAACTCGTTGGCGCGATGCGGCCGGACGATCCGGTGATACGGTGTCGAATCCCACGTGCCCGCGCAGTATCCGGCTGCGTCGTCGGTGAACACGTTGTCGCTGCGGCATTGCGGCGCAGGGCCGAGCAATACCTCGGCCGGCAGCGTGGCGGACGGCTTGAAATCCGCGTCGGCGTACAGCGCAAAGACGCCTTGTTTCGTCGGTGTCTCGCACGCTGCCGAGCAGAACGTCAGCAGCACGGGCGATGGCGTGACGATGCGCAGCGCGGTGCCGCAGCCGATCACGGCGCCTTGCCCCGGGCCGACCACCAGCGGTGCGGCCCCGGCCGCTTCGAGCGTCAGCTCGCCTTCGACGACGACGAGGGTTTCGATGTGCGGAAAGCTCGACACGTCCAGCTCGCCGGCGAAGCGGATACGCCCCGCGGCCATCGCGTCGGGGCCTTCCCACGCGATCTCGCGATGCGACGCGAACGGATCGCTCGCGCCGAACGCCTGCTGGCGGAATGCGGTGGAAGACGGTGCGCCGTCGGCCCGGTGCAACACGAAAACTGCGGTCATTTCTGCTCCTGTGCGGTGCGTGGCGGCCTGGTTCAACGCCGTCACGCGATATCGGAAATCGTCGTTCGCCGGCTCTTCTGCCGGACATCCTCGGCGGGGCATGTCGTCCATGCGTGCGCTTACGCCGCGTGGCACGACGCTTCGCGGCGTTCGGTGCGCAGGCGCGCCGACGGCGTTCGTACCGGTACGCCGCCGGTTCGGGCAACCACGTAATCGCGCGGCGTGATCCCGAGCACGCGCCGGAAATGCCGGCACAGATGGCTCTGATCGAAGAAGCCGACGTCGGTCGCGACGACCGACGGCGCGAGACCGGCGCGCAACAGGTCCTGCGCCCGCCGTATCCGCACGAGACACAGATACCGGTGCGGCGACAGCCCGGTTTCGCTGCGAAAGCGCGCGGTGAAACGCGACACGCTCAAGCCGGCCACCGCCGCGAGCGTGTCGAGGTTCAGCGGCTGCGCGAACGACGCGTCGATCGTGCGCAGCACGTCGCCGATCGCCGGCGAGACGGGCCGCGCGACACGCGGCGAGCCAACGAATTGCACTGTCATATCGAGTTCTCCCGGCGCTCGCTTCAATGCAGGAAATCCTGCATCCGGTAATACGCGCCGACGAGCGGCAGGAACCACGCGTGTCCGAAATGGCCCGGTATCGCCGGCCATTCGAGCTCGCGCCACGGGTTCGACGCGGCCGCGCCGTACAGCACGTCGGCCATCACGCGGCCCATGTGCACCGACATCTGCACGCCGTGACCGCTGTAGCCCATCGAGTAATAGAGTCCGTCGTGCTGGCCCGCGCGCGGCAGCCGGTCGGCGGTGATGTCGACCAGCCCGCCCCAGCAGTAGTCGAGGCGCACGTTGGCCAGCTCGGGGAAATAGCCGGCCATGCCGGCGCGCAGGATGTCGCCGCTCTTCGCATCGGAGCGCGGGCTCGACATCGCGAAACGCGCGCGGCCGCCGAACAACAGCCGGTTGTCGGGCGTCACGCGGAAGTAGTTGCCGATCTGGCGCGACGTCACGTACGCACGGCGATGCGGAAACAGCCGGTTCAACTGCGCGTCGGGCAGCGGCTCGGTCACGACGATGAAGCTGCCGACCGGCGCGATGCGTCGCCGGAACCACGCGAACGGCCCGTGCTGCGACGCGCCGGTCGCGACCAGCACGCGGTCGGCGACGATCGTGCCGCGGGCGCAGGTAATTCTGTGACGCTCGCCGTCGAGCCGGTCGAGCTGCGTGACGGCCGCGTGCTCGTACACACGTGCGCCGGCCCGCACGGCCGCTTGCGCGAGGCCGACGCCGAACTTGCCCATGTGCATCTGCGCGCCGTTGCGCTGCAGGAGCCCGCCGTAGAAACCGTCGGATGCGATTTCATCGCGAATTCGCGACGGCTCGATCAGTTCGATGTCGGGATCGACATCGCGCCGCAACGCGTTGAAGGTCTTTTCGAGCCCCGCGAAGTGCTGCGGTTTCGCGGCGAGCTTCAGCTTGCCCGCCCGCCGGAAATCGCAATCGATCGCCTGTTCGGTGACGATCGTCTCGACGCTCTTCACCGCGCTTTCGTAGGCGCGATAGAACTGCTTCGCGGGCTCGGCACCGATGCGCGCGGCCAGCGACGCGTAGTCCTGCGCGACGCCCGTATTGCACTGGCCGCCGTTGCGGCCGGACGCTTCGCCGGCGACTTGCACGGCTTCGAGCACGACCACCGAGACGCCCCGCTGCGCGAGCGCGAGCGCCGCCGACAAGCCGGTGAAACCGCCACCGATCACGACCACATCGGCCCGCCCTTCGACGGGCCCAACGCTGCCGGCGCGAAACGCGGGGCGGGTATCCAGCCAGTACGATTCCAGTTTCATCGGATCCTTCTTTTGCATGCCGGCAACGACGATCGGCGACCGTTCAATGAGAATCATTTAATCACCGTCAAAAACCGCAGTTGCCGCGTATTCGCGCGCGGCGCGCGTACAAATCGCCGTTTTGCGCGACCGCCGCAGCAGACTATGCGGCGGCCCGTTCACCGCACCGCGCGATGAACGGTTCGCGCACCCCGCACTACGGTTGCACCGGCGTGACACCGGCCGGCACCGGCTCCGCCTGGAAACTCGCGAGATCCTCCTCGCTGCGATGGCACAGCACCTGCGCGCCGTTGCCGAGCGTGCGCAGCGACGGGGCCGTCCGGTTGCACACGCCGTCCACCCGCATCGCG
The DNA here is from genome assembly GCF_014211915.1 of Burkholderia cenocepacia. NCBI lineage: Bacteria > Pseudomonadati > Pseudomonadota > Betaproteobacteria > Burkholderiales > Burkholderiaceae > Burkholderia > Burkholderia cenocepacia. Next base: position 89,010 of record NZ_CP060041.1, read on the forward strand.
CAGCGCGACAGGAACGGACACAGCTCGTCCTCGTTCTCGCGCTCGCCGATCGGCACCAGCGGCCGGTGACAACGCTCGGCCGCATCGTCGAGCCAGCCCGCGCGCAGTTCCGGCGCGGACGACACCAGCAAGTGCGAGTACGGGTGATAAGGCGGCGCGCACAGCGCGTCGCGGCTGCCCGTCTCCACGCGGCGGCCCGCATACAGCACGACGATGTCGTCGCTGATCGCGCGCACCTTCGCGATGTCGTGCGTGATGAACACGTACGACACGCCGAGCTTCGCCTGCAGGTCGCGCAGCAGCTCGATGATCGCGGCGCCGACCACGGTGTCGAGCGCCGACGTGACCTCGTCGCACAGGATCAGGTCGGGCTCGGCCGCGAGCGCGCGCGCGAGGTTCACGCGCTGCTTCTGCCCGCCCGACAGCTCGCCGGTACGCCGCGACGCCACCGCCGGCGGCAGCCGCACGAGCTCGAGCAGTTCCGCGACGCGCTGGCGTGCACGCGCGCCCTTGATCCCGTGATAGAACGCCAGCGGCCGCGCGAGCGTGCGTTCGACGGTATGCACCGGGTTGAGCGCGGTATCGGCGTTCTGGAACACGATCTGCACGCGGCGATGCTGCTCCTTCGTCCGCTTGCCGATATCGCGCGCGAGCGGCTCGCCGTCGAGCAGGATCGTGCCGCCGGTCGCCGGCACGAGGCCCGCGATCACCTTCGCGAGCGTCGTCTTGCCAGAGCCCGATTCGCCGATCACGCCGACCGTCTGCCCGCGCCCGATGCGCAGGTCGACTTCGTGCAGGATCACCTTCGCGGGCCAGCCGTTCGCGGCGCGGCCGCCGTAGCCGGCGATCGCGCCGCGCACGTCGAGCAGCGGCGCCGGCGCGGCGGGCGTTTGTGCCTGCGCCTGCGTGTCGCGTTCGGCATCATTCGGCGTGACCGCCGCGATCAGGCTCTGCGTGTACGGGTGCGTCGGCGCATGCAGGATCTGTTCGGTCGCGCCCGCCTCGCGGATCACGCCGTCGCTCAGCACGACGATCCGGTCGGCCATCTGCGCGACAACCGCCAGGTCGTGCGACACGTACACCGCACTCATCCCGTAGCGCTGGATCACGCTCTTGAACGCCTGCAGCACGTCGATCTGCGTGGTCACGTCGAGCGCGGTGGTCGGCTCGTCGAGAATCACCAGCTCCGGATCGGTGATCAGCGCCATCGCGGCCATCAGCCGCTGCAGCTGACCGCCCGATACCTGGTGCGGATAGCGCTTGCCGATCGTCTCCGGCTCCGGCAGCGCGAGCGCGCGAAACAGCTCGACCGCCTTCGCCTGCGCGTCGCGCTTCGTCATCGTCTTGTGGATCAGCGCGGCCTCGATCACCTGGTCGAGAATCGTGCGCGACGGGTTGAACGCGGCGGCGGCGCTCTGCGCGATATACGCGACCTTGCGCCCGCGCAGCGCGGTCAGCGCCGCAGCCGAAAGCGTGCACACGTCGGTGCCGTCGAGCTTCACCGAGCCGCCGGCGATCCGGCATCCGGTACGCGCATGGCCCATCAGCGACAACGCGATCGTCGTCTTGCCGGAGCCCGATTCGCCGATCAGCGCGAGCACCTCGCCGCGCCCGATGTCGAAGTCGACGCCGTGGACGATCGTCGTTTCCTCGCCGCCCGGCCGGCCGCCGACCACGCGCAGCCCGCGCACCTCGACGAGCGGGTTCGATTCGTGTCGCATCAGTGTCCTCCGGCGGCGCCGGCCGCGCCCTTGCGGCGGCCGCGATGCGGCAGGCCGTCGATCATCAGGTTGACGCCCACCGTCAGGATCGCGATCGCGACCGCGGGCATGATCGCGACGGCCGAGCCGTCGCCGAGGCTCGCGATGTTCTCGCGCACGAGCGAACCGAGGTCCGCATACGGCGGCTGCACGCCGAGCCCGAGAAAGCTCAGGCCGCTCAGCAGCAGCACGACGAACGTGAAGCGCAGCCCGGTATCCGCCAGCATCGGGTGGATCATGTTCGGCAGCATCTCGACGCACGCGATGTACAACGCGCTTTCGCCGCGCGCCCTGGCCACCTGCACGAATTCGAGCGTGCTGATGTTGACCGCCAGCGCGCGCGCGATCCGGTACGAGCCAGGCATGTAGCTGATCGCGGCGGTGAGCACCAGCAGCGGCAGCGACGAGCCGAACGCGGCGACGAGCATCAGTGCGAACATCTTCGACGGAATCGACGTGAGCGCGTCGAGCAGCCGGCTCATCGTCTCGTCGACCGCACGGCCCGACACGGTCGCGAGCAGCCCGAGCGTCGTGCCGGTCACCGCGGCGAGCAGCACCGCGGCCAGCGCGAGCAGCACGGTCAGCCGCGCGCCGTACAGGATTCGGCTCAGCATGTCGCGGCCGAGGAAGTCGGAGCCGAACGGCAGCTTCGCGCTGAACGGCGCGAACACGTCCGGCGTGACGATCGCGCCGACGTCATGCGGCGCGATCAGCGGCGCGAACACCGCGACGAACAGCATCAGGCCGACCATCGACAGGCCGACGCGGCCGCCGGTCGTCAACGCGATGCGCGCGCCGCGGCGCTTGCGCGGCTGGTCGGGGGCCGGAGCGGCAGGCGGCATGCTGCCCCGCCCCAGGGGCGGGTCGCCGGAGGGCGGCAGCGCGCTGCTGCGTTGTACGGGTTCGATCGGTTGCATGGGCGGCATCTCGGAAGGAAGACGAAACACTCAGGTGCGCAATCGCGGGTTCGACACGATCGAGCACAGGTCGGCGAACAGCACGAGCGTCAGGTAAGCGACGCAGAAGATCAGCGTGCACGCCTGGACCAGCGGGAAATCGCGGTTGCTGACGGCGTCGACCATCAGGCTCGCGAGGCCCGGATAGTTGAAGATCGTCTCGACGACGATCACGCCGCCGAGCAGATACGACAGGCTCAGCGCGATCGCATTGGCGATCGGGCCGATCGCGTTGGGCAGCGCATGGCGCAGCACGACGCGCGCGGGGCTCGCGCCCTTCAACGTGGCCATCTCGACGTACGACGCGCTCAACTGCTCGATCACCGCGGCGCGCGTCATCCGCGCCATCTGCGCGATCACGACCGCGCACAGCGTCAGCACCGGCATCGCATACGCACGCAGGAAATCGTGCAGGCTTTCGATCGGACCGCTGTACGACAACGCGGACAACCAGTGCAGCTTCACCGCGAACACGAGCACGGCGACCGTCGCGATCAGGAATTCCGGCGTCGCGACGAGCGACAGCGTGCCGAGGCTGATCACGCGGTCGATCACCGATTCGCGCTTGACCGCCGCGAGGATGCCGAGCAGCAGCGCGATCGGCACCGACACGGCGGTCGTGATCGCCGCCAGCGCGAGCGACTTCGGCAGGCGCCCGCCGATCAGCTCCGACACCGGCATGTCGCCGGACAGCGACCGGCCGAAATCGCCGTGCAGCAGCCCGCCGAGCCAGTGCACGTAACGCACGTGCGCCGGCATGTCGAGACCGAACTGCTGACGCAGCGCGGCGACCGTCTCCGGCGTCGCCGACTGGCCGAGCGCGGCCTGCGCGGCGTCGCCCGGCAGCAGGTTCGTGATCGTGAAGATGATCGCGGACACGATCAGCAGCGTCAGCGCGGTGACCGCGACGCGCCGGCCGATCAGCCCGATGAGAATTCGGTTCATGGAGCGACACTCCCGAAAAAACCGCGCGTGGCCGGCGCGGGGGTCCGCACCGGCCGCGCGGCGGCGGCCAACCACAACGTCATGCGTTCCACCACACGTTCTCGGCGAACATGAAGCCCATCATCCCGCCGGTCGGGATCGAACCGAGGCCCGCGAGCCGCTTGTCGTACCCGTCGAGGAAGCTGATGAACGCCGGAATGCCGACCCGGCCCTGCTGCGACACGATCACCTGCATGTCGCCGTACATCTGCTTGCGCTTCGCGTCGTCGGTTTCCGAGCGCGCGGCGAGCAGCAGCTGGTCGAACTTCGCGTTCTTCCAGCCCGACTCGTTCCACGGTGCATCCGACTTGAAGAACTGCGTGAACAGCACGTCGGCGCTCGAGCGCGGGTTGATGTTGCCGAACGTGAGCGGATGCTTCATCCAGTGGTTCGACCAGTAGCCGTCGGGCGACGCGCGGTTGACCTGCAGGTTCAGCCCGATCTTCTGGCCGGCCTGCTGCAGCAGCACGGCCATTTCGATCGACCCGTTCGCGTCGGACGTCGCATAGATCGGCGGCAGCGTGGCGCCGAGCGCCCCGGCCTTCTGGAGCAGGAACTTCGCCTTGTCCGGATCGTGCGCGCGCTGCGGCAGCGACGCGTTGAAGTAGCGGTGCCCCGGCGGAATCGGCTGGTCGTTGCCGATCACCGAGTAGCCGCGGAACACCGCCGTGCGGAGCTGCTCGCGATCGAACAGGTACTTCATCCCTTCGACGAAATCGGGGTTCGCGACGATCGGGTTGTCGCTGCGCATGATCAGGTCGGTGTAGAGGCCCGACTTGGTTTCCTTCAGCGCGTAGCCCGGCGTCGACGAGACCCGCTGCGTCGAGCGCGGATCGATCGCGTTGATCAGGTGCACGTCGCCCGACAGCAGCGCGTTCAGGCGCGCGGCGCTGTCGCTGATGCCGATCAGCTCGATCTCGTCGAGATACGGCTTGCCCGGCTTGAAGTAGCTGTCGTTGCGCACGCCGACGGTCGACACGCCCGGCTTGAACGACTTGAGCTTGTACGGGCCGCAGCCGATGCCGGTGCTGAAGTCGGTCGTGCCGTCCTTGACGATCACGAGCTGCGGCGTCGCGAGGATCACCGGCAGGTCCGCGTTCGCGCTGGCGAGCGTCAACGTGACTTCGTCGGGGCCGGTCGCCTTCGCGTCGGCGAACTGTTCGGCGAGCGGCTTGACCTTCGACGCGGTGGCCGGGTTCTTGTGGCGCATCAGCGAATACACCACGTCGGCCGGGCCGACCGGCTTGCCGTCGTGGAACGTGACGCCCTTGCGCAGCTTGATGATCCAGGTCTTCGCATCGGTCGTCTGCAGCGACTCGGCGAGGTTCATCTGCGGCGTCAGGCTCGCATCGAGCTGCGTGAGGCCGCTGTAGAACATGAAGAAGCGCGTGTAGTCCGCGCCCGTCGAGCCCTTGGCCGGGTCGAGCGTATCGGCCGTCGAGCCGGCTTCGTTCGCAACCCGGATCTTGCCGCCGCGCTTCGGCGCGGGCGCGGCGAAGGCGGAGTCGGGGGTCATCAGCAGTCCGCCGGCGCCGGCGGCCATCATGCCGCCCGCCGCCATGACCTTCATCATGTCGCGGCGCGTGAAGCCGCCCTTGCCGCCGTTGTCGATATCGTCGCTCATCCGAACTGCTCCTGACTGTGGAAAGTGGGTCCAAGGGTCCAGCGTGGTTGTTCAATCCCGCTGCGTCCGCTTGCTGGTGGCGGGCGCGACGTCGTACACATGCAATTCATTTAAGCATCGCCAAAATGCGGTTTGTCGCGATTCGAGCGGCCCGCACGATACGAATCGACCGTTTTGAGCCGCCCGCGCAGCATGAATTGCTGCATGCGCATCCGTGTCGCCGTGTGCCCGGCGGTGTGTCGCGGCGGCTGCCGAACCCGTGTCGATGCAGGAAATCGTAAGGCCGCAGCCGCCGCAGATTGCGTCGACAAAATTGCCCGTTCGGCATCCGGCGCGCGTTTGACTCGCGCAAACCGCACGTTTGTATCGAATGGGGGCTTGCATGCCGACGACGGCTGAAACGCGCCGCGCGGTGCGGCAGATCGCCGCATGCACGGGCGTCGGCGGTGACGGTCGCGACGGCACGTCGCGGATGAAAGTTCAGAAGAATGCCGCTCGATCGGAGCAGCTTGGCGAGAAGGCAGGAAGAGGACGGGACTGGCCGGCGACCGTGCACACGCGAGCCGTGCAGCCGTCAGGAACCGTGGTGATCCCGTGCGGCGACGCGTCCGTCACCGGCATGCCGGCGCGCACGCCGGGCGTGCGCCGGCGCTGCGTGAAGGAGGTTGAACGATGCGCCGGCTGTCCGCGGACGGCACGAAGCCGTCACGCAGCGAGCCGGAATACCGACACGGCGGCCCGCAGGCGCGCCGCCTGCTCGTCCAGCGACGATGCGGCGGCGGCCGCCTGCTCGACGAGCGCGGCGTTCTGCTGGGTGACTTCGTCCATTTGGGCGACCGCCAGCCCGATCTGTTCGATACCAGTGCTTTGCTCGACCGATGCCGCCGAAATCTCGCCCATGATGTCGGCCACCCGGTCGATCGACCGAACGATCTCCGTCATCCGCTCGCCGGCCGTCTCGACGAGCCGGCTGCCGCTGCCGGCCCGCTCGACCGACGCGTCGATCAATCCCTTGATGTCCTTCGCGGCCGCGGCGCTGCGTTGCGCGAGCGAGCGGACTTCCGATGCGACGACGGCGAACCCGCGCCCCTCCTCGCCGGCCCGCGCGGCTTCCACCGCGGCGTTGAGCGCCAGGATGTTGGTCTGGAATGCGATGCTTTCGATGACGACGGTAATGTCGGCGATCCGCACCGATCCGTCCGAGATCTGCCGCATCGTCTCGACGACCGCCTGCACGGCGGCGCCGCCCAGTTCGGTCGCATCCTTCGCCTGGGTCACGAGTGCATTCGCCTGGCGTGCGTTGTCGGCGTTCTGTTTGACCGTGGACGTCATCTGCTCCATGCTGGCGGCCGTTTCCTGCAGCGACGCGGCCTGCTGCTCCGTGCGCTGCGACAGATCCAGGTTGCCTTGCGCGATCTCGCCGGTGCCGGTGGCGATCGAGTGGGTCGTGGTCTGGATTTCGGCGATGGTGTCGGTCAGCCGCGCCTTCATGTCGCCCAGCGCGACGAGCAGGCTGCCGGGCGCGGCGTGCGCCGTATCGAACTGCACGTCCAGTTCGCCGGCGGCGATGCGGGCCGCGATCTGCGCCGCCTGCGCGGGCTCCCCGCCGAGCGTGCGCCTGACGCTGCGCAGCACGCCCCACGCAATCGCCGCGAGCGCCGCGGCGATGACGAGCGTGACGGCGCCCAGCACCGTCGCGAGCCGGGTAAACGCCGCATTGATGTCGTCGTAGAAGAATCCCGTGCCGATCCACCAGTCCCAGTCCGGAATCGCGACCACGCCCTGCAGCTTCGGCTCGAGGTCCGCGTCGGGGCTGCGCTTGATCAGCACGTCGACGAGCGCGAAATGCGCCTGCGCCATGCCCGCGCGGTACGCCTCGCTGTCGGTCATGCCGCTGGTCGTGCGGTTGCCCTTCGCGCGCGTGCCGATGAACTTCGCGTTCGGATGGACGAGGTTGACGCCGTCGGACGTCGTGACCCAGAAGTAACTCTTCGAATTCGCGTTGAGCGCCGCCAGCGCGGCCTTGGCCTGCTGCTGCGCCTGCTCCTGCGTGAGCGTGCCGCTCGTCTGCATCGCGCGATACGAATCGACCAGGTGCTCGGCCTTGGTCAGCAGAATGACGATCTCTTCGCGGCGGCTGTCGATCAGCGCGTCGCGCAGCGTATGCAGCGACAACGCGGCGAGCAGGACGATACCGAGCAGCGCCGCGACGACGAGCATCAGCAGTTTGGTGGACAACTTCATGCGGGGGCCTCGCAATATTAACCGTTCGGTACATATATCGGCCCGGGCGGCCCGGCCTTGAACGATTCAATATCGGTAATTACCCTCGCTTCGTGCGCTGATCGAACGCGCACCGGGACGCGACGGGCTCCGGCGGCCTCGCGGCCGCGTCCCGTCACGTCATGGCGATCGACGAACCGGCTTACAGCCCGAGCTGCGTCGCGAGCTGGCCGATGTCCGACACTTCGTAATAGTTGTAGAACGGCGTGCCCGGCTCGTGGCCGCGGTTCACGAACGCCTTGTGCTTGATCCCGAGATCCTCGGCCGTCATCAGGTCGTAACGCAGGCTCGACGACACGTGCAGCACGTCCTCCGGCTTGCAGCCGAGCTTGTCGAACATGTATTCGAAGCCCTGCATCCGCGGCTTGTACGATTGCGCCTGCTGCGCGGTGAACACCGCATGGAATGGCGCGCCGAGCTTGTCGACGTTGCTCATGATCTGCTCGTCCATCGCGTTCGACAGGATCACGAGCTTGTACTTCGTCGCCAGCCGCGACAGCCCGGCCGGCACGTCCGGATGCGGGCCCCAGGTCGGCACCGCATGATAGAAAAGCTCGGCCTCGGCTTCGTCGAACGTCACGCCGAGCCGCGCACAGGTGCGGCGGACCGAGTTGACGACGACGTCGCGGTACGGCTTCCACGCGCCGAGCACCTCGTCGAGCCGATAGGCGGCGAACGCGCGCACGAAGGCCTCCATCGTGGCCGGCGACAGCCGGTCCGCATAGATTTCGCGCGCCGTCTCGGCCATCCGGAAATGGGTCAGCGTGCCGTAGCAGTCGAAGGTGATGTACTTCGGTTCAAACTGGATCATGGTCGGGTCCTGTCGGTGTGAAGCCCCGGCAGGGCCGGGGATGGGCTGGGTTCAACGAAATTGAATCAGGGCAAAAAGTCGTTCGCGCATCATTCGGCGCCGCTCAAAACGCAGAATCGCCGCGTGTTGCCCGGCACATGCAGCACGATCTGCGGCGCGATCGGGCGTGGCGCCGCGGCGCCGGCCGATGAGCGCCGCGCCACCGCGGCGGGCGCGCCTGCCGGTGCGGCCCTTCGGCGGCGGCAGCGCCGCCGTGCATGCATCGTAGAGGCATTCCCACAGCAGGAGTGGCCGGATTGGCCGGCCGCGCCGGCACGATCCGCGCGTTCGCGCGCGCCGATCATGCGGGTTTGCATCGATCGTGCGCGAGCGGCCGCCGTGCCCCGAAAACAGGCGAATCGTCCTATCCGCGCCGCACCCGCGCTGGCAGAGTCGACCTGTCATTTCCACCCATCCGGAGTCCGGCGTGTCCGACCTCAATCCTTCCCGCACGCTTACCTATCGCCCGTTCACCGAAACGGACCTGCCCGCCGCGCATCGGCTGTCGGAAGCCGTCAAGTGGCCGCACCGCATCGACGACTGGCGCTTCGCGTTCCAGCTCGGCGGCGGCTTCGTCGCCGAGGATGAATCCGGCGTCGTCGGCACCGCGCTCGGCTGGCGCTTCGACGACGCGCATGCGTCCCTCGGCATGGTGATCGTGTCGCCCGAGCGCCAGGGCTGCGGCATCGGCCGCGAGCTGATGATCCGCGTGGTCGACAGTCTCGGCGAGCGGACCGTGTTTTTGCATGCGACGCCGTCCGGCGAACCGCTCTACGCGAAGTTCGGCTTCGCAGCGATCGGCACGGTCGATCAGCACCAGGGCGCCGCGTTCCAGCCGCCGCTGATCTCGCTGCCGCCCGGCGAGCGGCTGCGCCCGCTCGGCACCAACGACGGGCCGCGCCTCGCCGCGCTCGCCTCGCGCGCGGCCGGCTACGAGCGCGGCGCGGTGATCGACGCGCTGCTCGACGTCGCGAACGGCATCGCGCTCGATCGCGACGGCGAACTGCTCGGCTTCGCGCTGTTCCGCCGCTTCGGCCGCGGCCACGTGATCGGCCCGGTGGTCGCGCCCGATGCGCTGCGCGCGCAGGCGCTGATCAGCCACTGGCTCGCGCTGCACGAGGGCATGTTCGTGCGGCTGGACGTGCCGGGCGACAGCGGGCTGTCCGACTGGCTGCAGGGGCTCGGGCTGCCGCGCGTCGATACCGTCGTCGCGATGGCGCGCGGCACGCCGCCGGCCCGCGACCCGGCGCTGCGCCCGTTCGCGATCGTGAACCAGGCGCTCGGTTGAGGGGGCGCGCACGATGAGCTTCCTCTACAAGGCCGACCCGGTGCGCGGCGCGCAGTGGGCGGCGCGCTTCGCGCAACAGGCGCCCGATCTGCCGTTCCGGATCTGGCCGGACCTCGGCGACGCCGCAGCCGTCCGCTATCTCGCCGCATGGCAGCCGCCGGACGATCCGGTCGCGCTGCTGCCGAATCTCGAGGTCGTGTTCTCGGTGGGCGCCGGCATCGACCAGTTCGATCTGTCGCACGTGCCTTCGCACATCCCCGTCGTGCGGATGATCGAGCCGGGCATCGTCGAAGGGATGGTCGAATACGTGACGCAGGCCGTGCTGACGATTCATCGCGACCTGTTCGACTATGCGGCCCAGCAGCGCGACCAGGTGTGGCGCGAGCATCCCGTGCGCGCGGCCGCGTCGCGGCGCGTCGGCGTGCTCGGGCTCGGCACGCTCGGCCAGGCCGTGCTGGACACGCTGCGGCGCTTCGGTTTCCCGTGCGCCGGCTGGAGCCGCACGCCGCGCACGCTCGACGGCGTCGACTGCTACGCGGGAGACGCGGCGCTCGACGCGTTCCTCGCCCGCACCGACATCCTGATCTGCCTGCTGCCGCTCACCGACAGCACGCGCGGCCTGCTCGGCGCGCGCGTGTTCGATGCGCTGCCGGCCGGCGCATCGCTGGTGCAGGTCGGGCGCGGCCCGCAGCTGGATTCGGCGGCGCTGCTCGCGGCGCTCGCGAGCGGCCGCCTCGACAGCGCGATCCTCGACGTGACGGACCCCGAACCGCTGCCGCCCGGCCATCCGTTCTGGACGCACCCGCGCATTCGCATCACGCCGCACATCGCCAGCGCGACGCGGCCCGACACCGCGGTCGACGCGGTGCTCGCGAACCTCGCGCGCCATCGCGCGGGCCAGCCGATGATCGGCGTCGTCGACCGTACGCGCGGCTACTGACCTGCTGCGCGCCCCGGCCCGCCGGGCGCGCAGCAGAAAATGCCGAAGCACCCCGTGCAAACGCCACGCGCATACGTTTCGGGCCGCAAATTGAAGACGCATGCGGAATTCTCGCCCGTTAGCATGAACTCACCGCTGACACCTGACGAGAGTCCCGCCTTCCCATGAACCAAGCCGCGCTGATCGAAGCCGATCGTCAACACCTGATCCATCCCGTCGTCAATTACCGTGCGCACGAAGCGCGCGGCGTCACCGTGCTGGAATCCGCGGACGGCGTGTTCCTGCGCGACGCCGCCGGCCACACGCTGCTCGACGCGTTCTCCGGCCTGTGGTGCGTGAACGTCGGCTACGGCCGCGACAGCATCGTGAAGGCCGCCGCCGACCAGATGGCGAAGCTGCCCTACGCGACCGGTTATTTCCATTTCGGCTCGCAGCCGGCGATCGAGCTCGCCGAACGGCTCGCCGCGCTCGCGCCGCCGTCGCTGAACCGCGTGTACTTCACGCTCGGCGGCTCGGACGCGGTCGATTCCGCGGTGCGCTTCATCACGCACTATTTCAACGCGACCGGCCGCCCGTCGAAAAAGCAGATGATCGCGCTGGAGCGCGGCTATCACGGCTCGTCGTCGTTCGGCGCCGGCCTCACCGCGCTGCCGGCATTCCACCGCCATTTCGACCTGCCGCGCGCGGACCAGCACCATATTCCGTCGCCCTACCCGTACCGCCATCCGCTCGGCGACGATCCGCAGGCGCTGATCGCCGCGTCGGTCGCCGCGCTCGAAGCGAAGGTCGCCGAACTCGGCGCGGACAACGTCGCCGCGTTCTTCTGCGAGCCGGTGCAAGGCTCGGGCGGCGTGATCGTGCCGCCGGCCGGCTGGCTGAAGGCGATGCGCGACGCGTGCCGGCGCCTCGGCATCCTGTTCGTCGCCGACGAGGTGATCACCGGCTTCGGCCGCACCGGCCCGCTGTTCGCCTGCGAGGCCGAACAGGTCGACCCCGACCTGATGACCGTCGCGAAGGGATTGACCGCCGGCTATGCGCCGATGGGCGCGGTGCTGATGTCCGACGAAATCTACGAAGGAATCGCGGGCGACCGCGCCGATGCGCCCGTGGTCGGCCACGGCCATACGTATTCCGCGCATCCGGTGAGCGCGGCGATCGGTCTCGAGGTGCTGAAGCTCTATCACGAAGGCGGGCTGCTCGCGAACGGCCAGGCGCTCGCGCCGCGCTTCGCCGCGGGGCTCGATGCGCTGCGCGCGCATCCGCTCGTCGGCGACGCCCGCTCGGTCGGCCTGCTCGGCGCGCTCGAACTGGTGGCCGACAAGGCGCACAAGACGCGCTTCGACGCGGCGCTGAACGTGCCGGACAAGATCGCTGCCGCCGCGTACGCGAACGGCGTGGTGTTCCGCGCGTTCGGCGACGGCGTGCTCGGCTTCGCGCCGGCGCTGAGTTTCACCGCGGGCGAGTTCGACCTGCTGTTCGAACGCGTGCGCAAGACGCTCGACGACGTGCTGGCCGATTCGGGCGTGCAGCGCGCGCTCGACGCCGCGCACGCGCAGCCGGCCTGACCGGCCAAGGGAAAGCCGGGCTTGTGGCCGCCATCGTTCGACTCTAAAGTAACCGGACATTCCATTTTTGCCTTCTCACGTGAACATGACGGACAGCAAGCTGGATCGCATCGACCTGCGCATCCTCTCCCAGTTGCAGAAGCGCGGCCGCATGACCAACGTCGAGCTGGCCGATGCGGTCGGGCTGTCGCCCAGCCCATGCCTGATCCGCGTGAAGCGGCTCGAGAAGGCCGGTTACATCGGCGGCTACGGCGCGCATATCCAGCTCGAGAAACTCGGCGACGTGCAGGTCGTGTTTACCGAGGTCACGCTGGCCGACCACCGGCGCGAGGATTTCGACCGCTTCGTCGCGGCGATCCGCAACGTCGACGAGATCGTCGAATGCCACCTCGCGAGCGGCGGCTACGACTACCTGCTGAAGTTCATCACGCGCAGCGTGAGCCATTACCAGACGATCGTCGAAGGGCTGCTCGAGCAGAACATCGGCATCGAGAAGTATTTCAGTTACGTGATCATCAAGTCGCCGTTCGTCAAACGGCACTACCCGCTCGAATCGCTGTTCGGCGAACGTCACTGACACCCGGTGTGCGTCATCCCGTCACGCGGCAGCCCGCTGCCCGCGCGGGGGAAGTCGCGCCCGCTCCGCCGTCGTCGTCGTCGAACCGCTTCATTCAAGGACCTGTCATGCCGCTTACGCTGTCCCGAACCGAACTCGTTCGCACCGCCAACCTCATCGACGGCGCCTGGCGCGATGCGTTCGACGGCCGCCGCTTCGCCGTCACCGATCCCGCCACGCTCGAGACCGTTGCCCACGCACCCGACAGCGGCGCCGCCGACGCGCGCGCGGCAACCGACGCGGCGGCTCGCGCGCTGCCCGCGTGGCGTGCGACGCCCGCGCGCGAACGCGCCGCGATCCTGCGCGCCTGGCATGCGGCGATCGTCGCGCACACCGACGATCTCGCGAAGCTGATGTCGCGCGAACAGGGCAAGCCGCTTGCCGAAGCGCGCGGCGAAGTCGCGTACGGTGCGTCGTACGTGCTGTGGTTCGCGGAGGAAGCGACCCGCACGTACGGCGACCTGATCCCGCAGCAGCAGCGCGGCAAGCGGTTGAGCGCGGTGAAGGAGCCGATCGGCGTCGTCGCCGCGATCACGCCGTGGAATTTCCCGCTCGCGATGATCGCGCGCAAGATCGCACCCGCGCTCGCGGCCGGCTGCACGGTGGTCGCGAAGCCGGCGGAGGACACGCCGCTGACCGCGCTCGCGCTCGCGTTGCTCGCGCAGGAAGCCGGCGTGCCGGCCGGTGTGCTGAACCTGATCACCGCGTCGCGCGAACGCGGCGTCGAAGCCGCGGCCGACTGGCTCGCCGACGGCCGCGTGCGCAAGATCACGTTCACCGGCTCGACGCCCGTCGGCAAGCTGCTCGCGCGCGAATCGGCGGCGACGTTGAAGAAGCTGTCGCTGGAGCTCGGCGGCAATGCGCCGTTCATCGTGTTCGACGACGCCGAGCTCGACGCCGCGGTCGACGGGCTGATGGCCGCCAAGTTCCGCAACGGCGGGCAGACCTGCGTGTCGCCGAATCGCGTGTACGTGCAGGCCGGTGTCTACGACGCGTTCGCCGCGAAGCTCGCCGCGCGCGTCGCCGCGCTGAAGGTCGCGCCGGCGACCGACCCGGCCGCGCAGATCGGCCCGATGATCAACGCGCGCGCGGTCGACAAGATCGCGCGCCATGTCGGCGACGCCGTCGAACGCGGCGCGCGTGTGCTGACGGGCGGCAAGCGCCTGACCGAGCTCGGCGCGAACTACTACGCGCCGACGGTGCTCGCCGACGCCACCGCCGACATGCAGCTGACCTGCGAGGAAACCTTCGGCCCGGTCGCCGCGCTGTTTCGCTTCGAGTCCGAGGACGAAGCGGTCGATGCCGCGAACGACACGCCGTTCGGGCTCGCCGCGTATTTCTACACGCAGGACGTGCGGCGCATCGCGCGCGTGTCGGCGCGGCTCGAAACGGGCATCGTCGGGATCAACGAAGGCGCGCTCGCGAGCGAGGCCGCGCCGTTCGGCGGCGTGAAGGAATCGGGCTACGGCCGCGAAGGTTCGCGCTATGGGCTCGACGATTATCTGTCGATCAAGTACCTGTGCCAGGGCGGGCTCGACTGAACCGGCGTCGCCGGACGTTCGATTTCCCGTTGTGTGCTCCGCTCCCGCTTGCGTGACTTGCGGGTTCGAGCGCGACGAAGCGATCCGTGTGGGCGCCGTGCCGAATCATGCGTGCCCGGCACGCCGTCCGCGGCGCAATCGCGCCCGCAGCCCCGGGTAAAAACGCATTGCCAACGAGAAATTGTGTGCGCATTGTCGACGGACGCCTTGTCCATCGCCCCACTCGCCATGCATCCCGCTCCATTGCCGTCCGCCGTATGCGTCGCCGACACCCCGCCCGACACGCTGCCGTCGGTCCGGCGCTTCGCCAGCCAGGACGTGGATACCCACGCGGAGTGCACGCACGGCTGGTCGATCCGGCTCGATCAACTGTCGCCCGGACCGTTCCATGGAACGCTGCACGAAATCCGCTTCGACGGCATGCAATTGCTGCGCGAACGCGTCAATCGGGCGCTGCTCAAGCGCGGCAACCAGTGCGCCGGCAGAACGTCGTTCAGCATCCCGCTGGAAACCGCCGGCGCCGGCTTCTGCGGCGGCGCGCCGCTGCGCGACAAGGCATTGCTCGTCTCCGGCGGCACGTCGCTGCCGGAACTACGCACGCCCGACCATCAGGACGTCGTACTGCTGACGGTGCCCAGCGACACACTGCGCCAACTGGCGTGGCTTGGCGATCGGGACGAAGACGGCGACGGCATGGCGTCGAGCGAAACCCGCATCCTGCGGATCCCCGCAGCACGCCATGATGCGCTGACGGCATTGCTGATGACCGGCTTCGGGGCGGCCGATACGCCGGAGCGCCCGCTCGCGCGGCCGCACACGCGCAAGACGCTGCACGACGCCATTCTGGTCGAACTGGCGCACGCGATGGAAGCGGCCGACCGCCGCGTCCGGCTCGATCCGTCCGCTCGTCGCCGTGTGGTCGATCGCGTGCGCGAACTCGTCGTGTCGCGACCCGGTGTGCCGCTGACGGTGCTCGACGTATGCCGCGAAGTCGGCGCGAGCCGGCGCAAACTGCAGTATTGCTTCGAGGAAATTCTCGGCACGCATCCCGCGTGGTACCTGCGCGTGCTGCGGCTGAACGCGGTGCGCCGCGAACTGCGCGAACATTCCCCCGCCAGCGCGTCGGTCAGCGACGTCGCGTGCCGTTGGGGCTTCTGGCATCTGAGCCGGTTCGCGTCGCACTATCGGGAACTGTTCGGCGAACTGCCGTCCGACACGCTCAAACGGCCCCCACGATAATTACCAAAAGCGGATAACGCCCCGGATTTTGACGTTCCTAGACTCCGTACACATTTCAACTGTACGGGGAACGGCTCGATGGAAATCCTCAGACGTCCGCACGGCGCGCGGCGCTGCCGCACACGCTCCGCCGCCGTCGCGATCGGCGCATTGGCAGCCACGCTCGCCTGCACGCGCACCCAGGCACTCGAAAACGACGGACCGATCACGCCGTTCGGCGTATTCGATTTCGGCGCGGGCATCATGCCCCCGCCCACGCCGAACGGCACGCTTGCCACACGCTTCGCGTACTACTCGACACGCACGATCCGCAACGGCGGCAACGCCGACTTCTCGCTGACGGTCGCGTCCTGGAGCGTCGCGTATATCCGGATGACGAACGCGAAACTGTTCGGTGCGAACGTCGGCTTCGGCGCGGTCGTGCCGTTCCTGAACCTGAACGGACACGTGAACGTGCCGACGCCCGCAGGCACGCTCGCGATGTCGGCCAATCCAACCAACATCGGCGATGCGGACTTCCAGCCGCTGATCCTTGCATGGACGCTGCCGAACCTGTTCGTCAACGTCGCGCTGCAGGTCCAGGCGCCGACGGGCGCGTATCGCGCCACGCGGCTCTTCAATCCCGGCGTCAACCACTGGACCTTCTCGCCGATCATCGGCGCGACATACATCACCGACGGCGGATTCGAAATCTCGACCAGCATCGAGATCGACCAGAACACGACCAACCGTGCAACGAATTATCGAAGCGGCACCGGGTTCCGCCAGGAATTCGCGCTCGGCCAGCACATCGGCCCGTTCACGGCGGGCCTGGGCGGCTACATCGAGCGTCAGTTGGGCAACGACCACGGCCCGAATGTCGACGGCAACCGCGCGCGCGTGAATGCGCTAGGCCCGGCGATCAGCTACGTCGAGCCGGGCAAGCCCGCGATATGGCTGCATGCCTACAAGGAATTCGGTGCGCAAAACCACGCGCAGGGGTACCAGATCGCGCTACGTGCCGCGCTGTCGTTCTGATGTTCCGATTCGGGAGCTGTCGATGAATCCGCTTGCTTCAACGCAAACCGCGCCCTGCATGCGTGCCGCCCGACAGGCCGGCGCGAGCCAGGGCACCGTGCTGCTGCTCGGCAGTAGTCTCACCGTGATGGGCGCGGTGATGATCGCGCCAGTCCTGCCGAAACTCGCGGCCGAATTCGTGCCGGCCGACCCGCGGCTGGCCGCGCTCGTCCCGCTCGTCGCGACGGGCCCCGCCCTCGCAATCGCGCTGTGTGCGCCGCTCGCCGGCTGGCTGGCCGATCGCGTCGGACGCAAGATGCTGCTGTTGCTCGCGACGCTCGTGTACGGGCTCGTCGGCGCGGCGCCGGCGTGGCTCGACAGCCTCACCGCGATCCTCGTCTGCCGGTTCGCGCTCGGCGCAGCGGAAGCCTGCGTGATGACCTGCTGCACGACGTTGATCGGCGACTATTGGCGCGGCGAACAACGGGTGCGCTACGTGAACCGGCAGGTCGTCACGATCGGTATCGTCGGCACGGCTTTTTTCGTGCTCGGCGGTGCGGCCGGCGAGCACGCGTGGCGCTATCCGTTCTATCTGTACCTGTTGCCGATCCTGCTCGTGCCGGCAATTGCGACCGTACTGTGGGAGCCGCTGCGCGACGATCAGCCAGCCGAGCCAGGCGACGGCGGCGCGCCGTCGGCCGGACACCGGCTCGCGCCGACGCTCGCGGTCGGCTACGGGCTGATCTGCATCGGCATGATCAGTTCGTTCGTGGTGCCCGTGCAGATGCCGCAGCTGATGATCGACATCGGTCAGCGATCGTCGACGATGATCGGCGCGGTCGCGGGCACCGGCCTGCTGTCGACGCTCGCCGGCTCGATCGCGTGGCCATGGTTGCGCGACGCGATCGGCCGCCGCTTCGTCAACGTCGTGCTACTTGCGCTGCTCGCGGTGGGGCTGACGCTGCTGGCCCGCGCGCATACGGTGCCGGCCATCGTCGTGGCGGTCGTGATTCACGGCTTCGGCGGCGGCATGCTGGTGCCCAATGCCATCCTGCCGCTGATGCGCAGGCTGTCGCTCGCGATGCGTGGCCGCGGCCTGGGCGGTTTCACGGCCGCGCTCTATCTGGGCCAGTTCGTCAGCCCGCTCGTCGTGCTGGGCTGTGCTCAGGCCTTCGGCGGGCTGCGCGCGGCGGTGTTCGCGATTGCGTCGGGCACGGCCGTCACCGCGTTGTCGTGGTTGTTGCCGGCGCTTCGCCGCCGCGACGACGAATGACTCCTTCACGTTTTCCTGTTCCTGAACGATAGACCCATGAACGATTTTCAGACGCTCATCGCCACGCACGACGGCATCGCGCTCGCCGCGCTCGTCCGTGCGAAAGAAGTGAAGCCCGCCGAATTGCTGGACGCCGTGCTAGCCAGTCTCGATACGCTGAATCCCGCGCTGAATGCGGTGGCGGAACGACTCGACGACTCGGCAAGACAGGCCGCGTCGTCCGTCACCGGGCACGAAAGCGTGCTCGCCGGCGTCCCCACGCTGATCAAGGACCTGTTCATGCCGGTGCGCGGCGCACGCATGGCGAACGGATCGCTTGTGTTCGGCGATCATCGGCCGGACTTCGACGGCGAACTGGTGACGCGCCTGCGGCGCGCGGGCATACCGATCGCGGGAACGTCGTTGTCGCCGGAGCTGGGCACGTCGTATTGCACGTCGTCGGCGCGCTTCGGCACGACGCGCAACCCGTGGAATCCGCACGTCAGCGCAGGCGGTTCGAGCGGTGCGGCAGCCGCGCTCGTTGCCGCGCGCGTGCTGCCGTTCGCGCACGGCAACGACGGCGGCGGCTCGCTGCGGGTGCCCGCGTCCTGCTGCGGCGTGTTCGGCTTGAAGCCGACGCGCGGCCGAACGCCGAATGGCCCGATGATCGGCGAGGGATGGGCCGGCATGGGCATCAACCATGCGATCACGCGTTCGGTTCGCGACAGCGCCGCGCTGCTCGACCTGACCGCGGGCGCGGATACCGGTGCGCCGTATGCGGCGCCGTGCCAGCCGGACAGTTTTCTCGTGGCCACGCAGCGCGATCCCCGGCCGCTGAAAATCGCCGTGATCGAGCAGGCGCCGCCATGGCCGCTGCATCCGGCGTGCCGGGCCGCGCTGGACTATACCGTCGCGTTGCTGCGCTCGCTCGGACATGACGTCGAGCCGCTCGCCAGTCCCGTCGATTCGGCGGCGTTCTACGACCGCGTGTTTACGATCATCGGCGCACAAACGCGCGCGCTGCTCGACATGATCGGCGATCAGCGCGGCGCGCCGGTGCGCGACGACGAAATCGAGGCCCGCACCCGCATCATCGTGCGCGAAAAGGGCGGCGTGAGCGGCGCGCGATATGCGGGTGCGGTCGACTGGATCCACGCATTGGGCAGGACGTTCGGCCAGTTGATGGAGCGCTACGACGTGTTGCTGACGCCGACGCTCGCGATGCCGCCGCTGCCGCCGGCGTCGCTCGCGACGGTGGACGACGCGCAATCGTTGAGCGAAGTCATCGATCGATCGCACCGGTTTTCGCCCTTCACCGCGTGGTTCAACGCGACCGGCCAACCCGCGATGTCGGTGCCGCTTTACTGGGACGAGCAAGGTCTGCCGATCGGTAGCCATTTCGCGGCGGCATTCGGCGCGGAATCGCTGCTGTTCTCGCTCGCCGCCCAGCTCGAACGCGCCGCGCCGTGGGCCGATCGAACCCCGCCGGTGTGCGTCGGGCTGTCGGGTGCGTGACCGGTCCGGTGGCGGGCGACGGGATGCGCGGCACCGCGTTGATCGTCGCGGGCCGCGCGTGCCACGAGCATCGGCGTGCGGCGCAGCCGGTGCGCCAGCCGTGCGACGCGACGAACGGCGAACACGCTACCGCCCCACTGCGGCTGCGGCCATACCGGAATCCGTGCCAGGGCGGGCTCGACTGAACGGATGAATCCGGGCCGTCCGCGAGGACGGCCGTCGCCGTGCCCGGTCAAGCCATGCACGTTGACATCGGAACCGATCGGTCCATATAATGAATCCCACTTCAGGCACCGCATCGTTTGCGAAACCGATCAATGGCAAATCCGGCTGGCGTGGGCCGTCCGCGCGAATTCGAACTGGGCGATGCCGCGCGCGACGCGATGGAGGTTTTCTGGGATCGCGGCTATGAAGGCGCGTCCCTGCCCGACCTGATCGCCGGCACCGGCCTGTCGCGCGGCAGTCTCTACAAGGCATTCGGCGACAAGAAGGCGCTGCTGCTGGCGGCGCTCGACCTGTACATGGCCGACGGGCTCAAGGCGACCGCCGACATCCTGTCGCAACCCGGCCCCGTGAAGGACGCGATTCGCGACTCGCTGCTGCGCTACGCCCGGCTGTCCGTTGGCGAGGCCGGCCGGCGCGGCTGTCTCGCGGTCGCGATGACCACCGAGCTGGCCGCGCGCGACGCCGATGTCGCGGAACGCACCGGGCGCATGTTCCGGCGCCTGCAGCAGCTCTATGCGGGCGCGATCGTCCGCGGCCAGGCGAGCGGCGAGATCGCCGAGCAGGACGAACAGGTGCTGGCGCGTTTGCTCGTCTGCCAGGTCGAGGGCATGCGCGTGCTGGGGAAAACCGGCGTCCCCGAGCACGACATGCTCGCGCTGGTCGACCGCACGATGCGCATCCTCGACTGATATTTTTTACCCAATTTGGAACCGAATGGTTCCGTATGGAGAACCGTCCATGTCACGGAATGACCCCGTATCACCCGACCCGCGTCGCTGGGCCATGTTTTCGGTCCTGCTCGTCGGCGCGTTCCTGCCGCCGCTGGATTTCTTCATCGTCAATGTCGCGCTGCCGTCGATTCGCGCGGAACTGGGCGCCTCGTCGTCGGCCGAGCAACTCGTCATTTCGTCGTATGCGGGCCTGTACGCGGTGACGCTGATCACCGGCGGACGATTGGGCGACCTGTTCGGCCGCGGGCGCGTATTTTTCCTCGGCTTGATCGGCTTTGCGATCGCCTCGACGCTGTGCGGCCTCGCGAGTTCGCCGTGGACGCTCATCGTCGGCCGCGCGTTGCAGGGCGTGACGGCCGCGATCATGGCGCCGCAGGCGCTCGCGTCGATCCAGGCGATCTTCCCCGAATCGGAAAAGCCGCTCGCGCTCAGCCTGTACGGCGCGGTGTTCGGCCTCGCCGCCGTGGTCGGGCAGGCGCTGGGCGGGATCCTGATCTCGCTGAATCTGTTGAACCTGGGCTGGCGCACGATCTTTCTCGTCAACCTGCCGCTGGCGATTCTGGTCGTCCTGTTCGGGATTCCGCTGCTGAAGGAAACGCGTGCACAGCATGCGCGCAAGCTCGACCTCGGCGGCACCGCGCTGTCGATGCTGACGCTGGGCGCGCTGATCGTGCCGCTGATCGAAGGGCGCGAAGCGGGCTGGCCGGCATGGGCATGGGCGTCGCTGCTCGCGGTGCCGGCCCTCGCGTGGTGCTTCTGGCGCTACGAGCGCCGGCTGGGCGGCCGCGGCGGCGCACCGCTGCTCGACCCGACCGCGCTCCGAGCCCCGGGGCTGGGCCGAGCGTTGCTGATCGCGCTGCTGCTGTACTCGATCGGCACGTTTTTCCTGCTGTTCTCGGTGTATCTGCAGAATGCATTGCACGTCGACGCGCTGAGCGCGGGCCTCGTGTTCCTGCCGTTCGGCGTGGGGTTCCTGCTCGGGCCGCTGTCGACGCCTGTCTGCTCGCGTGTCATCGGCGCTTACGTCAATCCGTTCGGCATGAGCCTGGAGATCGTCGGGCTCGTCGGCCTCGCATGGTTGATCGACGTCACGCCGGTCGGGATGCCGCTCGCTGCCGTGCCGCTCGCCGCCGTTCTCTTCGTCATCGGTTTCGGACAAGGCCTCGCGCTGCCAACCCTGATGCGCATGGTGACGGGACGCGTCGCACCGGCGCTGTCCGGCATGATCGCCGGCATCGTCAGCTCGACGCTGCAGGTGAGCACGTCGCTCAGCGTGGCGATCATCGGCGGTATTTTCTATACGGTGCTCGGCACGCGCCAGGACCCGGCGGCCATCGCGCATGCGTTCATCGTCGCACTCCTGTCGATCTCGTCGTTCCTCGCCATCGGCGCCGCGCTGGGCCTCTCGCTCGCTCGTGCACCCGCCGCGCCCACCTCGCTGCCGGCCGCTGCCCGGCCGACCTTCGGCCCGGCGCGCAAACGGCCGTGATCGCCCGTCATCGCCAGTCGTCTCCCGTATCGACATTGGCCGCCGTAGCAGTCCGACCTGGAGGTCCTTCATGTTTTTCGTCGTTTCCTATCGCCGAGCCGCGGGTACGCGGTTCGATTCCCGTTACTACGTCGAGCAACACATTCCGCTGGTGGAAAAATCCTGGAAACCGTACGGACTCGAATACGTCGACGCTTTCTTCCCGGCACGTGAGGATAGCGAACTGATCGTCGTGGCGATGTGCCGCTTCAAGGACAGCTCGGCATTGGACGCCGCGTTCGCGTCCGCGGAGACGGCTCACGTCATGGCCGATATCGATGCGTTCACCGATATCGAACCCGATCGGCATATCGCGGACGTCTTCTCGCGCGTCCGCGCGCACACGCAAGCGGATCCGCGTCGTGGATAGCGTCACAGCAACCCCAGCGCCGACGCCTTGAGGGTCGCCGCGGCACGCGTCGAACATTCGAGCTTGCGGAACGCCTTCTCGACATGGGTTCGTACCGTGCTCGGACTCATCGCGAGCGCCTGCGCGACCTGCTTGTTGCTCGCGCCGCGGGAAATCGCCCGCAGGACGTCGATTTCCCGTGCGGACAGGCGCGGGCCAGCGGGCGACGGACGCGTGGCGGCGCGCCGGAGCACGGGCGCGCCACCCGTTACGAGCGCGGCGACCACTTCGCCGCACAACCGGCCGCACGCCGCTTCTTCCTGCAACTGGGCGGCGGCCGCCGCATCGCTCAGCGCCGCGCGCCACGGACGCGCCGAGCGCAACGCGACCCACGCCAGCGACGCCGCCAGCACACGCGCCTCCAGCGTCAGCGCCGCCTCGCGCGCGCCGCGAAAATAGCCCGAGCCGTCCAACCGTTCATAGGCATACGACGCAAGCACCGCGGCTTCGCCGAGCGCGCCGGTCTGCCTGCCGGCGCGCTCGGTCCAGTACGGCACGAGCCGCACCTTTTCCCACGCGCTCGCGGACAGCCGCGTCGCCAGATTCCACACGTCGTTCGGCACCGCGGCCCTGCCGATGCCATGAATCAGTCCGGCGCGGTACACGCGTTCGCGCGCCGCCGCGTCCGGCGAGAGACGGCCGTAACACGCGGCCGCCGTCACGGCGACCGAACGCGAAAAACCCGTCATCCACGGCAGTTTCAGATCGATGACGTCCGCAATCAATTCCGCGGACGTCGCGCCCTGCATGTCCGGTGTGGCCAATGCAGCGTCCAGGTCGGCAGGCGCCATGTGCTCGAGCGCCGCCAGCCAGCGCGGCGCCTCACGCGCAGCCGTCTCGACGAGCATGGCCGGGTAGCGTGACCCCGCGCGTTGCCCGATCAGTTCGACGGCCCGCTCGATGCCGTACGTGCGGCTGAACACGTCGAGGTCGCCCGCGAGCGCGACGATCGACACGGCGGGCGGCACCTGTTCGTGTGCGAGCCGGGCGGGCAGCCCGTTGCCGTCCCAGGTTTCGAAGATATGCCGCAGCGCGGTTTCCGTCGCGCTGGACAGACCGAGGATTCGCGCCACCTCGCCCGAGACTTCGCAATGGATTTGTGCAAGCGGGATCATTGCGGCGCCCGCGCCGCCGATCGCTTCGGCCATGCCGGGCCGGCTCTCGAGCATCGCGGCGCGGCTCGCGACGTCGTCGCCGAATACCTGCGCGAAACCCGCCGCGTTCGCTGTGCAGCCCGACCAGCGCAACAGCGCCACTTCGCACGCCGTGTCGCACACCGATCCGTCGAATCGTGCCGCGTGCGCGAGCCGTGACGCCAGCCAGCCGGTGCGCGGCGAATGGTCGGTCGGCTGGCCCATGCTGAGATCGCCGATGAAGGCCAGCGCGCGTACGGCGTCGACTATGCGCAGCGGGGCGTGAGGGGCTTGGGCGTCGGACATCGGGCGGGGCCGGGACGTTTGCAAGGATGGGAAAACGATCATACGCGACGGCGTCGCGGCGTGCACGAGCATGCGCGTCGGGGCTCGGGGTTCGCCGCGGCCGGCCCGGCGCGAAGTCCGCCGGCCTCGGTGCGGGCAACCGGAGGACGTCGCCATCGGACATCTGACCGATAGCGGCAAGGCCGGGCGATTGCGATACTCGGCGCACTGGAGATCCGGGCGGCACCGCATCCGCATGGCGGAAGCCCTGCATATCGGCCGGAACGACGACTCAATATATGAAGGAATGCAAATGGCTGACCGCTACCCCGAATTTCGTCCCCCTGCCGACGAACAATGGCTGAAACGGTACTACTTTTCCCGGGCGATATTCTCGCTGATCTGGGTCGCGCTGGCGTTTGCCGTCGGCCGGCAGAGCGCGGCCGGCGCGGCGGTCCTGCTGGTCGTCTATCCGGCCTGGGATGCGCTCGCCAATTTCGTCGACCTGTCCCGCAGCGGCGGGATGGCGGCAAACCGCACGCAGGCAGTCAATGTGGCGATCAGCGCTGTCACGACACTGGCGGTATTTCCGGCGTTGAATGCGGGCTTGCCCTCAGTACTCACGG
The DNA here is from genome assembly GCF_014211915.1 of Burkholderia cenocepacia. Classification (NCBI taxonomy): domain Bacteria; kingdom Pseudomonadati; phylum Pseudomonadota; class Betaproteobacteria; order Burkholderiales; family Burkholderiaceae; genus Burkholderia; species Burkholderia cenocepacia. Next base: position 113,356 of record NZ_CP060041.1, read on the forward strand.
TGTTCGGCGTGTGGGCGATTCTCTCCGGCGTGCTGCAGCTCGGCACCGCCGTGCGACGCTGGAAGCTTGCCGGCGCACAGTGGGTGATGATCCTGAGCGGTGCGCAATCGGCACTGGCCGGCCTGTTCTTCATCGTCCAACGCCATGCGCCGATGCCGCCCGCGATCGTCAAGATCGCGGGCTACGCGGGAGTCGGTGCGCTTTATTTCCTGATATCCGCGATTTGGCTGCAGGTGCGAGGGATGCGACGCAGCGTGTCGTGAGCGCCCGGATGCGACGCTGCCGTAGCAGGGTGTCGCGCCGGCCACTCGCCGCGTGGCGCATCCGTTGCGCAGGCCTCGCACCGCGACCTGACGTCGTGCGAATGCCCTACCGCTCCACCGGCGGCCGCAGGATGTCGCGCGGAATCGCCGCGATCAGCACGCAGCTGACCAGCAGGCACGCGCCCAGTGCGTAGGTCCCGTTGTTGATGTTGCCGGTCATCTGCTTGGCGACGCCGGTGATCATCGAGCCCGTGAAGCCGGACAGGTTACCCACCGAGTTGATCAGCGCAATGCCGGCGGCCGCGGCCGTGCCGGACAGGATCTGCCCCGGAAAGGTCCAGTAGATCGGCATCAGCGCGAGGATGCCGCACGTGGCGATGGTCAGGAATACGATCGACAGCGCCACGTTGTGCGCGAACGCCGCGCTCAGGATCAGGAAGACGCCGCCGATCAGCGCGGGAATCGCCGCATGCAGGCGTCGCTCGCCGGTCCTGCGCGAGTGCGACGCGTTCCACACCATCGCGAAGATCGCGGTCAGGTACGGAATGGCCGTCAGCACACCGATGTGCAGCGGGCTCTGCACGCCCGACGCGCGGATGATCGACGGCAGCCAGAACGCCAGCCCGTAGAAGCCGGTATTGAAGGTCAGCAGGATGAAGGTGAGCAGCCAGACGCGCGGGCTGCGCAGCGCGGCGCCGATGCTGTGCGACTTGTGCGCGGCCTCGGCTTCGAGGTTGCGCGACAGCACCGCCTTTTCGTCGGCGGACAGCCACTTCGCCGACTGCGGGCCGTCGCCCAGGCACGCCAGCACGATGAACGCCACCACGATCGACGGCAGCCCTTCGAGCAGCAGCATCCACTGCCAGCCGCTCATGCCCGACAAGCCGTGCGTCTGCTCCATCAGCCAGCCCGACAGCACGCTGCCGAGCGTCAGGCTCAGCGGGATCGCGACCAGGAAGCCCGACATCGCCACGCTCTGGCGCCGCGCGGGGAACCAGTAGTTCATGTACAGGATGACGCCCGGGAAAAACCCCGCTTCGCACAGCCCCAGCAGGAAGCGCAGCGTGTAGAACATCGTGGTCGTCTGCACGTGGAAGAACTGTGCGAGCGGCACGATGAACGCCATCGACGACGACACGATGCCCCACGTGATCATGATCCGTGCGATCCAGAAGCGCGCGCCGTAGCGGTGCAGCAACAGGTTGCTGGGCATCTCGAACAGGAAATAGCCCCAGAAGAAGATGCTGGCGCCGAGCGCATAGACGCCGTCGCTCAGGCTCAGGTCGTCGAGCATCTGCAGCTTGGCGAAGCCCACGTTGACGCGGTCCAGGTAGGCCACGACGTAGCAGAGCAGCAGCAACGGCAGGATGCGCCGCATGACCTTGCGATAAAGGGCGTCTTCGGACGAGTCGGCCGCGGCCGGTGCGGCAGCGGCCTGCGTAAGGGATGGCATCGGTCTGTCTCCTGTTTATGTCGATCTTTTTCGTACCGGCGAGTGCATTTGACGCATCGATGTTACCGATAACATCCGGTGGCAAAAAAAAGCCGGCGAGGCGACGGGAGCGATCAGCACGTTGATACCGGTAACAAAATCGAAGGTAGCACGTCGCAACAGACACGTACAAGTGTCGCCGGACGCGTGGTTTCCCTAGTACGACCCTCACCGCGACGGGCACGCCGCGACCGTGCCTGAACGATATGCCGCACCGGTATGATGTAGCCTTTCCGGCTCTCTCCCGATCGCGATTCCGATGCCCAGCCCCACCGCCGTCCGGCCCGCCGGGCCGCCCCGCATGTCCGACGTAGCGCGCCTCGCCGGCGTATCGAAGATGACGGTATCGCGCGTGCTCGCGGGCCACAGCGTGGCCGCCGAGACGCGTGCACGGGTCTGCGAGGCCATCGACCGGCTCGGCTACGTGGCGGATGCCGCCGCCGGCGCGCTGTCGTCGGGGCGCTCGGAATTCGTCGCGGTACTGGTGCCGTCGCTGTCGAGCTCCAACTTCTCGGACACCGTGCGCGGCCTGACCGATGCGCTCGAACCGCATGGCCTGCAACTGCTGCTCGGCGACACCGACTACGACCTCGAACGTGAAGAGCGGCTGGTCCGTTCGATGCTGCGGCACCAGCCGCGCTGCATCGCGCTGACGGGGTCGCAGCACACCGACGCGACGCGCAAGGTATTGGAGCGCTCCGCGATTCCCGTGGTCGAGATGTGGGACCTGCCCACGCGCCCGATCGATACTGCCGTGGGCTTCTCGAACGTGCGGGCCGCCCGTGCGATGGTGCGCCACCTGGCCGAGCGTGGGTATCGGCGCATCGGCTTTCTCGTCGGTGCGAGCGAACTCGATCGCCGCGGCCTCGATCGGCTCAAGGGCTACCAGGCGGAGATCAAGGCGCTGGGCCTGGGCGAACCGCGCGTCGTGCGGCTCGGCGAATCGCCGATCACGATGAGCCACGGCGGGCCGGCGATGGCGGCGCTGCTGGAGCGCTGGCCCGACACCGACGCGGTAATGTGCGTGAGCGACATGTCGGCGTTCGGCGCGATCATGGAATGTCACCGGCGCGGGCTGTCAGTGCCTGCCGACATCGCAGTGGCCGGCTTCGGGAACTTCGAAGTGGCGACCTGCTGCCACCCGACCATCACGACCGTGTCGGTCGACGCGTACGGCATCGGGCTGCGCACGGGCGAGGCGTTGCTGGCGGCGCTGCAAGCCCGTGACGGCGGCGAGCCGGCCGCATCGAAAAGCATCCGGATCGACTACACGATCATCGCGCGGGAAAGCGCCTGACGGGCCGACGGCCGGGCGCGCGCCGACGCGCGACGTGCGCGGCCTCGCATCGCCCCCCCTGGCCTGCATCTGCGCCACGCGCACACGAAATCCTTCCGCTACGCAAAAAACCCGTGCTAACATCCAATCGATGTTACCGGTACCATCCGGCACGCGAAATCAAGAAGGCCCTTCGGAGACAGCCTGCCATGTCACACACCCCTCGCCGTCTGCGCAGCCAGGAATGGTTCGACGATCCCGCGCACGCAGACATGACCGCGCTCTATGTCGAGCGCTTCATGAACTACGGGTTGACGCGCGAGGAACTGCAATCGGGCCGCCCCGTCATCGGCATCGCGCAGACGGGCAGCGACCTGGCGCCGTGCAACCGCCATCACATCGAGCTGGCCGAACGCACGAAGGCCGGCATCCGCGATGCGGGCGGCATTCCGATGGAGTTCCCCGTGCATCCGCTGGCCGAGCAAAGCCGCCGGCCCACCGCCGCGCTCGACCGCAACCTCGCGTACCTCGGGCTGGTGGAAGTGCTGCACGGCTTTCCATTGGACGGCGTGGTGCTGACGACCGGCTGCGACAAGACCACGCCGGCGTGCCTGATGGCGGCCGCCACCGTCGACCTGCCCGCGATCGTGCTGTCGGGCGGCCCGATGCTCGACGGCTGGCACGAGGGCAAGCGGGTCGGCTCGGGCACGGTGATCTGGCATGCGCGCAACCTGCTCGCCGCCGGCGAGATCGACTACGAAGGCTTCATGCAGCTGACCACGGCTTCGTCGCCGTCGATCGGCCACTGCAACACGATGGGCACCGCGCTGTCGATGAACAGCCTGGCCGAGGCGCTCGGCATGTCGTTGCCGGGCTGCGCGAGCATTCCCGCCGCCTACCGCGAGCGCGGCCAGATGGCTTACGCGACCGGCAAGCGCGCGGTCGAGCTCGTTCGCGAAGACCTGCGCCCGTCGACGATCATGACGCGCGCGGCGTTCGAGAATGCGATCGTCGTCGCGTCCGCGCTCGGCGCATCGACCAACTGCCCGCCGCACCTGATCGCGATTGCGCGCCACATGGGCGTCGAGCTGAGCCTGGAAGACTGGCAACGCTTCGGTGAAACCGTGCCGCTGCTCGTCAACTGCATGCCGGCCGGCGAATACCTCGGCGAAAGCTTCCACCGCGCCGGCGGCGTGCCCGCCGTGCTGCGCCAGCTCGATGCGGCGGGGCTGCTGCGGCGCGACTGCCTGACCGTGTCGGGCCGCGCGATCGGCGAGATCGCCGACACCGCGCAGGACGCCGACCGCGACGTGATCCGCACGCCCGACGCGCCGCTCAAGCATGGCGCCGGCTTCATGGTGCTGTCGGGCAACTTCTTCGACAGCGCCATCATGAAGATGTCGGTGGTGGGCGACGCGTTCCGCCGGACCTATCTTTCCGAGCCGGGCGCGGAGAACACTTTCGAAGCGCGCGCGATCGTGTTCGACGGCCCCGAGGACTACCACGCGCGCATCAACGATCCGGCGCTGAACATCGACGAGCGCTGCATCCTCGTGATCCGCGGCTGCGGCACGGTCGGCTACCCGGGCAGCTCGGAAGTCGTGAACATGGCGCCGCCGGCCGAGCTGGTGAAGCGCGGCGTGACGTCGCTGCCGTGCCTGGGCGACGGCCGCCAGAGCGGCACGTCGGCCAGCCCGTCGATCCTCAACGTGTCGCCGGAAGCCGCGATCGGCGGCGGCCTCGCGCTGCTGCGCACGAACGACCGCGTTCGCGTGGACCTGAATCGCCGCAGCGTCGACGTGCTCGTCGACGAGGACGAACTCGCGCGCCGCCGCGAGACCGCAAGCTTCACCGTGCCGCAGGCGCAAACGCCGTGGCAGGAACTCTATCGCCGCTTCGTCGGCCAGCTGTCCACCGGCGGCTGCCTCGAACCGGCCACGCTGTACCTGAAGGTGATCGAGCAGCGCGGCAACCCGCGCCATTCGCACTGACCCCACCGCCTCCGACTCTTGCCGAGCTGACCATGCGTACTCCTTCCGTTTCCGACTGCCTGCCGCACGACCTCGCCCACGCGCTGCTGATCGGCCGCGTCTGGCGGCACGACGGCGCCCACGCGGGCCCGAGCGTCGTCGCCGTGCGCGGCGGCGAAGTGTTCGACATCACGCGCACCGTGCCGACCACCGCGGACCTGTTCGACCGGCCCGACGCAGTCGCGCTCGCGCGCACCGCTGCCGGCGAATCGCTCGGCCGCGTCGAGCCGCTGCTGCAGGCGGCGCTCGACGGCACGCCGGGCGCCACGCACCTGCTCGCGCCGTGCGACGTGCAGGCCGTCAAGGCGTGCGGCGTGACCTTTGCGGTCAGCCTGATCGAGCGCGTGATCGAGGAACAGGCCGGCGGCGATCCGGCGAAAGCGCGGGAGGTACGCGATACGATCGCCGCGACCATCGGCACCGACCTGTCGAAGATCGTGCCCGGCTCGGAAGCCGCGCTGCGCCTGAAGGCGGAACTCGAGCGCCGCGGCGCGTGGTCGCAATACATGGAAGTCGGCATCGGCCCGGATGCCGAGGTGTTTTCCAAGGCGCAGCCGATGTCCGCGGTCGGCTTTGGCGCGGACGTCGGGCTGTTGCCCGTGTCGGTGTGGAACAACCCGGAACCGGAGATCGTGCTGGCGGTCGCCAGCGACGGCAGACCGGTGGGCGCGACGCTCGGCAACGACGTGAACCTGCGCGACATCGAAGGCCGCTCGGCGCTGCTGCTCGGCAAATGCAAGGACAACAACGGCTCGTGCGCGATCGGCCCGTTCGTGCGGCTGTTCGACGACGGCTTCACGCTCGACAGCGTGCGGGAATGCAGCGTGTCGCTGCGCGTCGAAGGCGCGGACGACGGCTTCGTGCTCGACGGCATCAGCCACATGCGCGAGATCAGCCGCGACCCGGCCGACCTCGTCGCGCAGACCTGCGGCGCGCATCACCAGTATCCGGACGGCTTCATGCTGTTCCTCGGCACGATGTTCTCGCCGATCCAGGATCGCGACGCGCCCGGCGGCGGCTTCACGCATCACCTGGGCGATCGCGTCACGATCTCCACGCCCGCGCTCGGCGCGCTCGTCAATACCGTGCGGCTTTGCACGGAGATCGCGCCGTGGACCTTCGGCGTGCGTGCGCTGTATGCGAATCTGGCCGCACGCGGGGTGCTTGCCGGATGAAAGCGGGAAACGCGGCGACATGACGCCCTGCGCGAACGACGTCGACGGACAGTAGGCGAAGCGGTGTGAAATGGGCGTTCGCGCCGGCATGCACGTAGCCGGCCTTCGCTGCGCGACCCGAACACTCGCCGAGCCGGAACGGCGCCGCCAGTCGATCCCGCCATCCCGAAGTCTTTCCGGCGGCGCTCCACGGCCTCGGCGGACGCGATTCGCCCCACCGATGCCTCGTCGGCTGCGACAATACCGCGGCTGAGTCAATTCGAGGTGTCGATGGAACTGAGGCAACTGCGCTATTTCGTCCGCGTCGTGGAACACGGCAGCATGGGCAAGGCCGCGTTGGAACTGGGCGTGGTGACGTCCGCCCTGAGCCAGCAGATCAGCCGGCTCGAGAGCGAGTTGTCCACGCGCCTGCTGCAACGCACCTCCACGGGCGTCGTGCCGACGGACGCCGGCCTTGCCTTCTGGAGACAGGCGCAACTCGCGTTGCGCCACGTCGACGATGCGGCGCTTGCCGCGCGTCAGGCGCGCCTGTCGGGACACGTCAGCGTCGGACTTGCGCCCAGTACGACCGGCGTACTCGGGCTCGCGTTCATGCAGGCGATGCGACAGCGCTATCCGGATGTCCGCTTGCGCATGGTCGAGAGCCTGTCGGGCTATCTGGGCGCGATGCTGAGTGCGCGCCAAATCGACCTGGCGATCCTGTTTCGTGAAGAACCCGCGCAGCGCTGGAGCGTGATGCCGTTGCTCGACGAACATCTGTTCGTGATCGGCGCCCCCGGCCTGCCGGGGATGCCCAACGGCCCGCACGTCCGTCTGGCGGACCTCGGCGCCATGCCGCTGATCCTGCCGAGCGGCCCGCATGGCCTTCGCGCCTTGCTGGATGCCGCATTCGCCCGCACCGGCTTCACCCCGCACATCGCCGCCGAAGTCGACGGCCTCGCGATGTTGATGGATGCGGTGCGCGGCGGGCTCGGGGCAACCATTCAACCGGGCGCGGCGCTTGCGCGGCTCGAGAACGCCACGCTTACGAGCGTCCCGGTCGCGGACGCCCACGCGACGCGGCCGAACGTGATCGCGAGCGTCTCCGACGACGAGTTGTCGCCCGCCGGGCTCGCCGCGCGGGTCGTCCTCGCCGACGTGGCGCGCGAGATCGTCGCGGCACGCGGGTGGCCCGGCGCCACGCTGCGCGAGCCGCCTCTTCACAAAAACTGAAGACGTGTTGCCGCTCCGCTGATGGCGGCACGCGAGGCCAATCCGTAGAGTGCGTCTCAAAGGAGACGACTCAGATGATCGATGTTCTCGTAATCGGCGGCGGCAACGCGGCGCTGTGCGCCGCATTGATGGCGCGCGAAGCCGGCGCGTCGGTGCTGCTGCTCGAAGCGGCGCCGCGCGAATGGCGCGGCGGAAATTCCCAGCACACCCGCAACCTGCGTTGCATGCACGACGGCCCGCAGGACGTGCTGGTCGGCGCCTATCCGGAAGAAGAGTACTGGCAGGACTTGCTGAAGGTCACGGGCGGCATCACGAACGAGGCGTTGGCCCGGCTCGCGATCCGCGCATCGGCGACCTGTCGCTCGTGGATGCGCGCACATGGCGTGCGGTTTCAGCCGCCGCTGTCCGGCGCACTGCACGTGGCGCGCACCAATGCATTCTTCATGGGCGGTGGCAAAGCGCTCGTGAACGCGTATTACCGCAGCGCCGAAGCGCTGGGCGTCCAGATTCGCTACGACACGCCCGTCGACGCCATCGAACTCGACGGCGAACGCTTCGTCGCCGCGCGTAGCGGAAACCGGCGCTTCGAGGCGCGCAGTTGCGTGCTCGCGGCGGGCGGCTTCGAATCCAACCGCGAATGGCTGCGCGACGCGTGGGGACAAAACGAGCGTGGCGAATGGCCCGCCGATAATTTCCTCATCCGCGGCACGCGGTTCAACCAGGGCGTCCTGCTCAAGGCGATGCTCGACGCCGGCGCGGATGCGATTGGCGACCCGTCGCAGTCGCATTGCGTCGCAATCGACGCGCGCGCGCCGCTCTACGACGGCGGCATCTGCACACGGATCGATTGCGTGTCGCTCGGTATCGTCGTCAACCGCGATGCGCAGCGCTTCTATGACGAAGGCGAAGACTTCTGGCCGAAGCGTTACGCGATCTGGGGCCGCCTCGTCGCGCAGCAGCCGGGGCAGACCGCCTACTCGATCATCGATGCCAAGGCCGTCGGACGCTTCATGCCACCGGTATTTCCGGGTGTCCGCGCCGATTCGTTGCCGGAGCTCGCGCGCGGGCTGAACCTGCCCGAACGAGCGTTCGTGGAAACGCTACGCGCGTACAACGCCGCATGCCGGGCAGGCACGTTCGATCACACGACGCTCGACGACTGTCGCACCGAAGGCGTCAGCCCCGCGAAAACCCACTGGGCACGCCCGATCGATACGCCGCCCTTCTTCGGCTACGCGCTGCGTCCCGGCATCACGTTCACGTATCTCGGGCTCAAGGTCAACGAGCGCGCGCAGGTTCACTTCGGCGGACGGCCGAGCGGCAACCTGTTCGTTGCCGGCGAGATGATGGCCGGCAACGTACTGGGCAAGGGTTACACGGCGGGCGTCGGGATGTCGATCGGCACCGCGTTCGGCCGTATCGCGGGCACCGAGGCGGCGAAGGCCGCGCAAACGACCGGAGTTGAACATGCACGATATTGAAGAACAAGTTCGCGACGCCCACGCGCTCACGCCCGCCGGCCGGCCGTCGACACGCGCGAGCGGCGCCGCCGTGATCCGCATCGTGCCCGTCACCGACCACGAAGCGGAAGTCGCGCGCCAGATGCAGATCTGCAATGCGTGCCGCTACTGCGAAGGATTTTGCGCGGTCTTTCCGGCGATGACGCGCCGGCTCGAGTTCGCGAAGGCGGACGTCAACTACCTGGCCAACCTGTGCCACAACTGCGGCGCGTGCTATCACGCCTGCCAATATGCGCCGCCGCACGAATTCGCGGTGAATGTGCCGAAGGCGATGGCGCAGGTCCGGCTCGATACGTATGTCGAATATGCGTGGCCCGCCGCGCTGGGCAAGCTCTACCGGCGCAACGGCCTGACCGTCGCGCTCGCGCTCGCGATCGGGCTGGCGCTTTTCCTGATGCTCGGCGTCGCGATGCACGGCTCGCTGCTGAATGGTCCGTCGGGCGGCCGTTTCTATGCGGTCTTTCCGCACAACCTGCTCGCCGCAGTGTTCGGCTCGGTGTTCGGGCTCGCCATTCTCGCGCTCGGGGTGGGCGTGACGCGTTTCTGGCGCGACGTGTCGTCGGGCACGGCAAGCATGCCGGCGGTTGCCGAGGCGGCGAAGCACGCGCTCGCGCTCACCTATCTCGACGGCGGCCACGGTGACGGCTGCAACGAATCGGACGATGCGTTCACGCTCGCGCGGCGCCGGTTTCATCACTTCACGTTCTACGGCTTCATGCTGTGCTTTGCCGCCACGCTCGTGGCGACCGTCTATCACTACGCGCTGGACCTGCACGCGCCGTACGCGTTCCTGAGCCTGCCCGTGCTGCTCGGCACGGCCGGCGGAATCGGTCTGCTGATCGGTCCTGCTGGCCTCTTGTGGCTCAACCTGCGGCGCGACCCCGCGCGGACCGATCCGGCACAACGCCCGATGGACCGCGGCTTCATCGCGCTGCTGATGCTCGTGAGCGCGTCGGGACTGGCGCTGCTCGCGTGGCGCGACAGCAGCGCGATGGCGACCTTGCTCGCCGTTCATCTCGGCATCGTGATGGCGCTGTTCGCCACGTTGCCGTACGGAAAATTCGCGCACGGAATCTTTCGCTGCGCGGCGCTGCTCAAGTCGTCGATCGAAAAGCGCCAGGCCGACCGCCTGCAACTCGGCTCGGACTGAATCGGGCCAATCGAAGCGGTCCGCTTCCGGGCCGCTTCGCACAATACATCCAACGGAGACACCCCATGCATCCCTCACCGTCGATCGCGCCGGACAGCACGGCCGCAGGCACGTCGAAGCTCGGCGCGGTCCTGCGCGTGACCAGCGGCAATTTTCTCGAGCAATTCGACTTTTTCCTGTTCGGCTTCTATGCGACCAGCATCTCGCGGGTCTTTTTTCCGGCCGCAAGCGAGTTCGCGTCGTTGCTACTGACGTTTGCCGTCTTCGGCGCCGGTTTCCTGATGCGCCCGCTCGGTGCGATCCTACTCGGCGCCTACATCGACGAAGTGGGAAGACGCAAAGGGCTGATCGTCACGCTCTCGATCATGGCGAGCGGCACGATCCTGATCGCGTGCGTGCCGGGGTACGCGACGATCGGGCTCGCCGCACCGGCGCTGGTGTTGCTGGGGCGCCTGCTGCAGGGCTTCTCCGCCGGGGCCGAGCTGGGCGGCGTGTCCGTCTATCTCGCGGAAATGGCCACGCCCGGGCACAAGGGCTTCTATACGAGCTGGCAGTCGGCAAGCCAGCAGGTCGCGATCGTCATCGCGGCGGCCCTGGGCTATCTGCTGAACCATCTGCTGACGAGCCAGGAAATCGGTGCATGGGGCTGGCGCATTCCGTTCTTCATCAGCTGCGCGATCGTGCCGGTCATTTTCGTGCTTCGCCGGACGCTGCAGGAAACGAACGAATTCAAGGCACGCACCCATCATCCGCGTGCACGCGAGGTGTTCGCGACGATGCTGCGGAACTGGCGCACCGTGTTTGCCGGCATGCTGCTCGTCGCGATGACCACGACGACGTTCTACCTCATCACGGTCTACACACCGACGTTCGGCAGGGCCGTCCTGAAACTGTCCACGGCGGACAGCCTGATCGTCACGCTGTGCGTGGGCGTGTCGAATTTCTTCTGGCTGCCCGTCGGCGGTGCGCTGTCGGACCGCATCGGACGCAAGCCGATTCTCGTGGCCATCGCGGTCGCGGCCATCGTGACGTCGTATCCCGCGCTCGCGTGGCTTTCATCCGCGCCCAGCTTCGGCCGCATGCTGGCCGTGCTGTTGTGGCTCTCGTTCTTCTTCGGCATGTACAACGGCGCGATGGTCGCGGCGCTGACCGAAATCATGCCCGCCAGCGTTCGCGTGGCCGGCTTCTCGCTTGCATTCAGTCTCGCGACCGCGGTCTTTGGCGGCTTCACGCCCGCGGTGTCGACCTATCTGATCGAGGTGACGGGCGACAAGGCCGCGCCCGGCTACTGGCTCAGCTTCGCCGCATGCTGCGGGCTGTGCGCGACCCTGTCGCTGTATCGCAAAGGCGGGACGGCGCGGCGTTCGGCGTCGCCTGTGTGAGAAGCGGCGCTCGCCTGCACGGCGCGGCTTCGCGCCGCCGCCATGCTCCGACAGTGCGTCGCATGAAGCCGAGGCTTGCCGGCCCCCGTCAACCGGACCATCACGCCGGCACCGCACGCTCCGCCAGCTTGAACTCCCCGACCGTCTGCGCGAGCCGCGCCGCCTGCTCGCGCAGCGACGTCGCGGCCGCCGCCGATTGCTCGACGAGCGCCGCGTTCTGCTGCGTCGTATCGTCGAGCTGCGACACCGCCTGATTCACCTGCTCGAGCCCGGTGCTCTGCTCCTTCGCGGCGACGCTGATTTCGGCGATCACGCTCGTGATGTTGCGCACGCCGTCGACGATTTCGTCCATCGTCGCCCCGGCCGTCTGGACCAGCCCGGAGCCGCCCTCGATCTTCTCGACCGACGAATGGATCAGCTGCTTGATTTCCCGCGCGGCCTGCGCGCTGCGCTGCGCGAGCGCACGCACCTCCCCGGCGACGACCGCGAAGCCGCGGCCGTGCTCGTTCGCGCGGGCCGCCTCGACGGCGGCGTTCAACGCGAGAATGTTGGTCTGGAACGCGATGCCGTCGATCACGCCGACGATGTTGGCGATCTCTGCCGACGCCTGCGTGATGTCGCTCATCGTCGACACGACTTCGCGCACGACCGTGCCGCCCCGCAGCGCGACATCCGACGCCGATTCCGCCAGACGGTTCACCTGGCTCGCCGCATCGGCCGAGTTGCGGGCCGTGCCGGCGATCTCCTCGAGCGCGGCGGCGGTTTCCTGCAGGCTCGACGCCGCGTGTTCGGTGCGGGCCGACAGATCCTGGTTGCCCTGGGCGATCTCGGCGCTCGCGAGGTTGACGGACGTGCTGAACGCGCGGATCTGCAGCAGGATCGCGCTGATCTTCTCGGCGAATGCGTTGAACGCCCGCGCGATCTGCGCGGCTTCGTCCGTGCCATCGGCGGGCAGGCGCTTCGTCAGGTCGCCGCTGCCGCTCGATACGTCCGTGAGCGCATCGCGCACCATCAGGATGCGCTTGAAAGCCGCGTTCGTCATCGCGCCGACGAGCGCGGCCGCGATGATGGCGACGATCACGATCGCCAGCAGCGTCGTCGTCGCGACCGCGCGCATGCCGGCCGTCACGTCGCCCTTGTCGAGCGCGAGTACCAGCGACCAGTCGGTGCCGACGATCGGTTGCGCGCGCATCAATTTGGCGGCGCCGTCGATGTCGACCGCGACGGGCGCGGCTGCCGTCTGCAGCGCGCCGAGGTGGTCGGCATCGAGTTCCGGCGAGAGACCGGTGGCCGGCTTCATGATCAGGTCGGTCTTGGCCGACGCGATCACGCGGCCGCCCTTGTCCACCAGGAATGCAAAGCTCGCCGGGGTCGGGTGAACGGAAGTCACGATCGAGCTCACGTTCTCCATGAACAGGCTGGCTGCCAGCACGCCCTTCACCGCGCCGTCGCGCACCACGGGCACCGCGAACGCCACGGCCGGCCTGCCGCTCGTCGCATCGCGGTAGAGCGCCGTCACGACCAGACGGCCCGCGCCGACGGCCTGCTTGTACCAGGGCCGCGCGGTCGGATCGTAGCCGGGCGCGAGCGGCACGTTGGAGAACGCCGTCTTGTCCGGCAGGCCGAGCGTCAGCACCTCGAAGCCGCCCGACTTGCCGAGCAGCTTCAACGCCGGCACCGGGTCGCCCTCGCCGATCGCGATCGTGTCCGCCAGCGCCTGGGTTTCGCGCGCGCGGCTGGCCACCCATTCGTCGATCGCGAGCGCATGCCCGGCGAGGATCGACTTGTGATTCTGGTCGATGGCCTCGTCGTTGTGGGTCTTGACGACGTAATAGACCAGCCCCCGGTTACGGCCAGCGCCGTCACTACGATGGCGACACACGTCGCCAGTATCCGTGCGCGAATTGATGACAGCATGATGACTTCGGTCTCCGTTACCGCGTGATTGAACTGGATCGGTGAACAGGCTGATCCTGATCCATTTAACGGCACCGGGAGCGGGAAGTTGAGCGATGCCGGAAGGACGGCGACCGGCACGGGCACGTAGAGGGCGACACGGCGCGCTATCGCGAGGAGCGCAGGGGCCTGGGGCGTCGTGCGGAAAACGGCACCGTTCGCCCGTTCATCGTGGCAAATACGGATCGCTGCCGGATTTTTTTGACGACAGGCAACACGCAAACGATTGCCCCCGGGGAGCGATCCTAAATTGTTCATTCACCGTTCCGATAATGAGGAAAGCTATTTGATATCAACCACTGGACTTTTCCCATGAATGATCGACGGTTAACGGTTCGTACGAAGCTGCTGATGGCTTTCGGACTGCTTACGTGCATGGTCGTGCTCGTCTCCCTCCTCGGCATCGTCTCGCTCGGCAACGCGAACGCGGCATTCGACGACTATGTCAACGGCACCAACGCCCGTGCGACCCTGGCGGACAAGATTCGCTTCGCGGTCGACCGGCGCGCGATCGCCGCCCGCAACCAGGTGCTCGCGGCCAGCCCGCGCGACGCGGACCTCGAGAAGGAGGCCGCACTGCAGGCCGACCGCGAAGTCGGCGCGCTGATGGGCGAACTGACGAATGCGGTCCGCGAGGGAAGCGGCGCGTCCGACAAGTCTCGCGAACTGGTTCGGCAAATCGGGGCGGTCGAGGCGCAGTACGGCCCGGTGGCGCGCGCCATCGTCGACGCAGCGGCGAACAACCGGCGCGACCAGGCGATCACGATGATCAACGAACAGTGCCGACCGCTGCTGGCCCAGCTCGTCGCGGCCACCGACGCGTATGCGACGTACACGCGCTTGCGGGCCGGCCAACTGGTGAAGGAATCGGACGATCGCTATACCTCGCGACGGCTGATGCTGATCGCGATCTGCATCGCCGCCGCGGCGGCGGCCGCGATCTCGGGCCTCTTCATCACCCGCGGCCTGCTGCGCGCGCTGGGCACGGAGCCCGCCGCGCTCAGCGAGATCGCCGGCCATATCGCCGCCGGCAACCTCGCCGCCGAATCCACGACCGGCGCCGCGCCGGCCGGCAGCGTGCTGGCTTCCATGCGGGACATGCAGGCGAACCTGATTCGCCTGATCTCGGAAGTCCGTACCGCATCGGGCAACGTCGCGACCGGGGCCGGCGAAATCGCGTCCGGCAACCAGGATCTCTCGTCCCGCACCGAACAGCAAGCCGCCTCGTTGCAGGAAACCGCGTCGAGCATGGAGCAGTTGACGTCCACCGTGCGCCTGAACGCCGACAACGCGCAGCAGGCGAGCGGCCTGGCCAACAATGCATCGGAGGTCGCCCAGCGCGGCAGCACGGCGGTCGGCCTGATGGTCGACACGATGACGGACATCAGCGCGAGCTCCGCCAAGATCGCCGAGATCACCGGCATCATCGAAGGAATCGCATTCCAGACCAACATTCTCGCGCTCAACGCGGCCGTCGAGGCCGCCCGCGCCGGCGAGCAGGGCCGCGGCTTCGCGGTGGTGGCCAGCGAAGTCAGGAGTCTGGCGCAGCGTTCGTCGAGCGCCGCGAAGGAAATTCGCGAGCTGATCTCGCAATCGGTCCAGAAAATCCAGGATGGCTCGCATATCGCGAACAACGCGGGCGATACGATGAGCCAGGTCACGCATGCGATCTCGCGCGTGACCGACATCATGGGCGAGATCGCCGCGGCGTCGAGCGAGCAGAGCCGCGGCATCGAGCAGGTCAATCTGGCCATCACGCAAATGGACGAAGTCACGCAGCAAAATGCGGCGCTCGTCGAACAGGCCGCTGCCGCATCGAAATCGCTCGAGGAACAGGGAAACCGGCTTGCCGAGGCCGTCTCGCTGTTCCGGCTGGACACGCGCACGGCCGGCGCGTAGGCCTGCGCCCGCCGCCCTGTATCGATGACGGACGCCATGGATTCCGGTGTCCGTCATGTTAAGCATCGGAAATTAACCAGATAGTGGGAATTTTCGCCGGTCGCGTGCGACGCGAAACAATTCCGTAACGACCGCGTAACGATCGCTCACCACAATCCTCCATCTTCTACCATCAGGATGGAGTCTTGCATGTTTGCGTCACGAAGCCGTTTCCCGCTGCACGTCGCGGCATTGTCGAGTGCGATCGTACTGGCTGCCTGCGGCGGCGGCGACGACGTCACGTCGACCGGCACGATCGCCGCGGCCGTTCCCGCGCCGCCCGCCGACCCCGGCTTCGTCGACAGCGCGCCGATCCCGAGCGCACCCGCTTTCGTCGACAACGTCGCGACCAACCAGCGCGGCGATGCGCGCTATGCGACGCTGTCGACCAACGCCGCGGTGCGCGTGTTGAGCCGTTTCCTCGATCTGTGGCAGCCGGCGACGATGCTGGTCGACGCGGGCGTGACCGCGCCGGCGAACGGCGCGTTCCCGGCCATCTCGCCGTCGACGTGCTCCGGACTGCCGAACAGCGGCGTGCCGTGCGGCACGATCCTGAACGATGCGGTGCTGTCGGCCAACGTGCAGTACGTGATCAACGCGACGACCGCGCGTACGCCGCAACAGGCCGATGCCGCGTACTACGACGACCGGCGCGGCAAGGGATACAGCGTGACCGACGGCATGGGCCCGCTCACCGCCGCGTGGCGCACCGCGGCCCAGCAGACGACCAGCATCACCAGCGTGCCCGCCGATGCGACGACCGTGCTGTACAACGACGCCGGCAACAACGTCGGCGTCGGCAGCAGCGGCGGCAACGCCGGCTTCGGGAAGGTCGTCGACCTGCTCAACGAAATGGGCAACAACGCGTCGACCGAACCGTCCAAGCGCTTCTTCAAATACGCGCGCCCGTACCGCTGGAGCACCAGCGTGATCGTCGCGCCGACGCTCGTGCCGGCCGAAAGCACGACGCCCGCGACCGACGGCGGCTTCATCAGCGGCCACACGGCCGAGGCCGTGCGCGATGCGACGACGATGGCGTGGCTCGTGCCGGAACGCTTTCAGGAAATGGTGAGCCGCGGCCTCGAACTGGGCGAGAACCGGATTCTCGCCGGCATGCATTCGCCGCTCGACGTGATCGGCGGGCGCATGCTCGCACTGGCGGTCAGCGCGGCGAACCTGACCGCGTACGCCGGCGACGCGCAGGCCGCCTACACGCAAGCGCATCAGACGCTGCAGCAACTGACCGGCACGAGCGCCACCACGTTCTCCGCATTCGCGCACTCGGGCACGACGGCCACCGACCGGTTCGCCGACTACACGGCGAACAAGACCGCGTTCCTGCGCCGCATGACCTTCGGCTTCGGCGCGATCGAATCGACGAACGCACCGCCGGTCGTGCCGAAGGGCGCGGAGATCCTGCTGCAGACGCGCTTCCCGTACCTGAGCGCCGACCAGCGACGCGTCGTGCTGAAGACGACCGAGCTGCCGTCCGGCTATCCGGTCATGGACGACGCGGAAGGCTGGGGGCGCCTGAACCTGTTCGCGGCGGCCGACGGCTACGGAGCATTCAACGGCAACGTGATCGTGTCGATGGATGCGTCGCAGGGCGGGCTCAATGCCGCCGACCTGTGGCGCAACGACGTCGCGGGCGCCGGCAAGCTGACGCTGCAGGGCAGCGGCACGCTGACGCTGGCGGGCAACAACGCCTACACGGGCGGCACGCAGGTGAGCGGCGGCACGCTGGCGGCCGCGTCGACGACGGCGTTCGGCAAAGGCGACGTGTACGTCGGCCCGGGCGGCAGCGTGCGAATCGCGGCCGCCGCGCCAGTGACGATCGCGAACCGCTACACGCAGCTCGACAACACGACGCTCGAACTCGACATCGACGGCAACGGCGGCGGGCGGCTGCGCGTGGGCGGGCCGCTCACCGTCGCGGGCGGCACGCTGCACGTGAAGTTCGTGAACGGCTACGCGCCGAAGGCCGGCGACACCATCGCGCTGATCGACGGCGCGGCGGCTGCCGCGAAGTTCGCGACGGTGACGGTCGACGGGTTCAAGGCCACGCCGGTGTACACCGCGACGGGCGTGTCGATCACGTTGTCGGCGGCATAACCGGCGCAGACGATCGATCCTGCAACGGTGCCGACCATGGGCGGCTTCGGCTTCGGCTACGCGAAGCGACCGGAGGCGGCCATGCCGGCGCCGTCCGGGCCAGATCGCGTACCGAAGCGCCGTTGCAACTCGATGATCGTCGGCAGGTTGAAATCGTGGACGTCCGGCGTGGCGCCGCCCTGCCGCCGGCTCACCTCGACACAGAGTTCCAGCGCACGCGTGCGCGTCTCGGCGAGCAAGCGCAGCGCCTCGCCGAGCAAGCCCTTCTCCAGTTCCGACAGCGAGCCGTCGTGACTGATTTCACCGATCACCGGCTCGCTCATGCTGGTTTCCATCGCGGCTTCTCCTTCGCTGTCCGATTGCGCACGCGGTCGCACGCCGCCTTGCGCGTCACATGACCGCACCGCGCAGCCACGGCACGAACTCGCGTTCGCCGATGCCATTGTCCTCGCTTCGCGACCTTCGTCCGGAGGCGACGTCGAGCATCAGCCGGAACAGGCGCTCGCCCGCTTCATCGACCGAGAGCGAACCGGCGACGATCCCGCCGCTGTCGAAATCCATGTCCGACTGCATCCGCTCGAACAGGCCGGTCGTCGTCGCGATCTTGATCGTCGGCACCGGCTTCGAGCCGAACACCGAACCGCGGCCCGTCGTGAAGCACACGAGATTCGCGCCGCCGGCGATCTGCCCGGTGGCCGACACCGGGTCGTAACCGGGCGTATCCATGAACACGAGCCCGGCTTGCCGCACCGGCTCCGCATAGTCGTAGACCGCGCGCAGCGGCGAGCGGCCGCCCTTCGACACCGCGCCGAGCGATTTCTCGAGAATCGTCGTGATGCCGCCGGCGAGGTTGCCGGGCGACGGGTTGTTGTTCATTTCGCCGCCGTTGTCGGCGACGTAGCGCTCCCACCACTGCAACCTGCCGAGCAAGCGCTCGGCCACCTCGCGCGAGGCTGCCCGCGCGATCAGCAAATGCTCCGCGCCGTAGATCTCGGGCGTCTCGGACAGAATCGCGGTGCCGCCGTTGCGGACCAGCAGATCGACGGCCGCGCCGAGCGCCGGATTCGCGGTGATGCCCGAGTAGCCGTCGGACCCGCCGCACTGCAGGCCGACCGTCAGTCTCGAGGCCGGCACGGCGCTGCGACGCGCGCCGTCGGCCCGCTCCAGCAACTCGCGCACGATCGACACGCCTTTGGCCACGGTGTCGCGCACCCCGCCCTCGTCCTGGATGACCAGCGTGCGCACGGTGCCCGGCGCTGCCGCATCGAGCCGTTGCGCGAGCGCGCCGACCTGGTTGACCTCGCACCCGAGGCCGACCAGCAGCACGCCGGCGAAATTCGGGTTCCGTGCATAGCCGACGAGCGTGCGCCGCAGCAGTTCGATGCCGTCACCGGTCGCCGACATGCCGCAGCCGCTCTGATGGGTGATCGCGACGACGCCGTCGACGTGACCGAACGCATCGAGCACGCCGTGCCGGTATGCATCGGCGATCGCATGACAGACGCTCGCCGAACAGTTGACGCTCGCGATCACGCCGACGTAGTTGCGGGTCCCCACGCTGCCGTCGGGCCGCACGAATCCGTCGAAGGTATCGCGGCGATCCGCGGCAACGTCGTGCGTGCCGCCGACCGGCCCGTCGTCGTGCGCGTGCCGCTCGGGCATCCCGACGTTGTGCACGTGAACATGCTCGCCCGCGGCGATGTCGCGCAGCGCGACACCGATCGGCTGCCCGCATTTGACGATCGCGTCGCCGCGCGCGATCGGCGCGGTGGCGATCTTGTGGCCGGCCGGTATCGCGGC
Organism: Burkholderia cenocepacia; assembly: GCF_014211915.1. Taxonomy (NCBI): domain Bacteria; kingdom Pseudomonadati; phylum Pseudomonadota; class Betaproteobacteria; order Burkholderiales; family Burkholderiaceae; genus Burkholderia; species Burkholderia cenocepacia. The sequence continues at coordinate 132,662 of NZ_CP060041.1, forward strand.
CGCCGGCCGCAGCGGTGCGCCGTGCACGTCGACCGGCACCTCCGGCGCGAGCGCGTCGAGTGCGACGGCGACGTTGTCGTTGCCGTGAAGGATCACGATTGCCGGTTGCTTCACGATGCATCTCTCCCTGTCATTGCGATGGCCGCCGGCTCATAGCGGGCGACGAGTTGCCGTAGCCGTAGCTGTTCAGTCGGCACCGCCAGCGAATCCGCGAGCGCGAGCAGCGGCTCGATCCGCCGCGCGACCTTCTCCCGATGGTTGACCGCGATATCGGCGATGCGATGCGCGAGAAACGGATTGAGAAAGCGCTCGCGCACGCTGTCGACGTAGCGTTCCGCCGTGTCCCGCAAGCCCAGCGCGACGAATACCGGCGCGACTTCATCGCGCCACACGGCTTCGAGACCGTCGCACAGCCGCGCATCGTTCATCGCGTCCAGCACCGTTTCCGATGCGTCGCGCCCTGCCGCGAGCCACTGCTCCGCGAGCCAGCTGTGCCCGAGATTGAGGAAGAACAGCTTCAGGCGCTCGTGGCTACGCAAATCGTCGGTGACGACGATCTGCGCATGCGTGCACGGCAGCGCCATATCGGCACGCCGTTCGATCGCCCATAGCGCGTACGGCTCCGCGATCGCGCCGACCGGATGCAGCGGCTCGGACACGATGCGGTCGACGAGCGAGTTGACCCACACGCAGCGGCTGCACAGATAGTCGGTGAACGCATCGGGCAGCCGCCACTGGCGCGCGAGACCCAGCACGATGTCGCGCAACGTTTCGCCGTTGTTCGTCACCAGTTCGCAAGGCAGGATGGAGATGCCATCGTCGGGCCGCACCTGCCAGCGCGCATGCAGCAGCGCGAGCAGCTTCGCCGGAAAGCCGTGCGGTACGTGCGCCGGCTGGGCCAGCAGGTCCACGGCGTCGCGCGGATCGGGGCGATACCCTGCGTCGCCGGTATTCGACACGATCACGCGCACCGTCTCGATCGCGGCAGCGCGGATCTCCGCCCAGTCCCGCTCGGCGTCCCACGCGCGCTGCACGGCGCGGCACTCGACGACTTCGTCGACCACGCCGCCGCGCTCGCGCCCGCGAATTCGCACCGGATAACGACCGGTGGCGCGCAGCGCGTCGATGCGGGCGCGGCTGGCCGGATTGCCGGTCGTCTGCACGATGCCGATGCCCCCAATCGCGTTGCCGTCGTCCAGCGCCTGGGACACGAACAGGTCGACGTGCGCCAGCAGGAAGCGGCTGGTGCCGAACTGCAGGATCGGCGGCGTCATCGCGTGCGCTCCGCGTGCCGGATTCGATCGTTCAGCATTCGACGAGCGCCTTCACGACGGTCTGCCCCGCCTCCAGCAGGCGCGGCAGCGCATCCGGCACGTCCTCGAGCCGCATCCGGTGCGTGTTCAGCGCGCGGTCCGGAATGCGCCCCGCACGCATCGCGTCGAGCACCGTCGCGAAATCCTCGGCCGTCGCATTGCGGCTCGCGAGCAACGTGGTTTCCCGCTTGTGGAACTCGGGGTCCGAGAACGCGACATGCCCGCGCACGATCGAGATCAACGTGTACTTGCCGCCATGCGCGACGAATTCGAAGCCGCGATTCATCGCATCGAGGTTGCCGGTCGCGTCGAATACCGCATCGAAATACTCGCCGTTCGTCAACGACGCGAGACGCGCCGCATCGTCTTCCCCCACCTCCACCGTCGCATCGACCGCGAGATGCTGCCGGCAAAACGCGAGCCGATCCGCCCGCGTATCGAGGCACGTGACGTCGGCGCCGCGCAGCTTCGCGAAGATCATCGCCGCCATGCCGATCGGCCCGGCGCCGACAATCAGCGCCCGCTGTCCGGCACGGACGTCCGCGCGCCGCACCGCATGCGCGCCGATCGCCAGGAATTCCAGCATCGCCGCCTGATCGAGCGAAATGCCGTCGGCCTTGTGAACGAACTGCGCGGGCACGCTCAGGTATTCGGCGAGCGCGCCATCGCGATGCACGCCGAGCACCTTGATGTTGACGCAGCAGTTCGTGTTGCCGTGACGGCAGGCGACGCAGTGTCCGCACGACAGATACGGCATCACGTACACCGCGTCGCCCGCGCCGAGACCCGACTCCGGTTCCGCCTCGACGACGACCGCTGAAAGCTCGTGACCCATCACGCGCGGATAGTCGAGGTACGGCTGGTTGCCGGTGAAGATGTGCAGGTCGGTGCCGCAGATGCCGACCCGTTGCACGCGCAACAGCACTTCGCCGCTGCCGCGCACGGGCAGTTCGCGCTGCTGCACGCGCAGCACGCCGGGGGATTCGCAGATCACGCTGAGCATGTCGGTTTTCCTTTCGTTCGGGTTCATTCGTCGTGGCGTGCGGTGTCGATCCGGTAGAAGCGCCGTGCGTTACCGCCGAAGAGGTCGGGCAATGCCGCGGAGCCGAGCAGTTGCGCGCAATCGTCCTCGCACGCGGCCAGCCATTCGCCGTAGCCGCCGCATGCCGATGCCAGCCGCAGCACCGGCCAGTCGCTGCCCCACATCAGACGCGTCGGCCCGAACAGCTCGGCCAGCGCGTGGACATACGGCCGCGTGCGCGTGCGGACGGCATCGGGGCCGGCCGACGGCCCCGCTTCGGTCCAGAGACCGGACAGCTTGCAGTGAAGGTTCGGCAGGCGCGCGAGCCGGGTCATCGCCGATAGCCACGGCTGTAATTCGCCGCGCTCGATGAACGGCTTCGCGCCGTGGTCGATCACGATCGGCAGCTCCGGATGGCGTCGCGCGAATGCGTGCAGCGCATCGAGATGGCGCGGCATCACGAGTGCATCGAAACGCAGCCCGTGCTCGAGCATCGCGGCGACCGCGCGATCCAGGCGCGGATCGTCGATCCATGCGTCGTCGGGCAGATCCTGCAGCATCGGTCGCAAGCCGCGCGCTTTCGGTGCGGCCGCGAACGCTGCGATCCGCGCCGGTGCGTCGTCGGCCTTCAGGTCGACCCAGCCGACCACGGCGCCGACGGTCGGCGTGTCAACCGCGAGATCGAGCAGAAAGCGCGTGTCGGCTTCGCTCGGCAGCGATTGCACGAGGACGGTGGTATCGATGCGCGCGGCGTCGAGCAGCGGCGCCAGATCGGCGGGGCCGAAATCCCGGTGAATCGCATCGAGTTCGGCCGGCGGCCAGCAGCCGGCCCGCGCGCCGATTCGCCAGTAGTGCTGATGGGCGTCGATCCGCGTGGTCATGCGCAGGCTCCCGGAACCGGCGCGTGCGCCGCGATCAACCCTTCGTCGCGCAACGCAGCCCACAGTTCGGCCGGCGCGAGGCGCTCGAACCAGTCGATGTTCTGCTTCAACTGCGCCACGCTGCGCGCGCCGATCACGCACGACACGACGGCCGGATGGCCGAACGGGAACTGCAACGCGGCGGCGGGAAGCGGCACGTCGAAGCGCTTGCACAGCGCGCCGAGCCGAGCCGCCTTGTCGATCACGTCGGCGCTCGCATCCGCATAGTTGAACTTGCCGTTGCCGGCGAGCAGGCCTGAATTGAACACGCCGCCGATCACGATCGCCGTCCCTTGCCGGGCGCACGCGTCGAGCAGCGGTTCGAGCGCCGTCTGTTCGAGTAGCGTGTAGCGGCCGGCCAGCAGCACGGCGTCGAGCACCGCTTCGTTCAACGCGTCGGCCGCGACTTCCCATTCGTTCACGCCGAGACCGAACCCGCCGATCTCGCCGCCCGAGCGCAGCGCATCCAGCGCGCGAAACCCGCCGCCGCGGGTCAACTGCGCCCAGTAGTGCGCGTGACGATCGCCATGCGTCATCGCGCCGATGTCGTGCACGTACAGCATGTCGATCCGCGCGAGCCCGAGCCGTTGCCGGCTGTCGTCGTACGAGCGCATGATGCCGTCGTAGCTGTAGTCGTAGACCGGCCGGAACGGCAGCGGCTCGGCCCAGCCGTCATCGCCCGGCCGCACGCTCGCGTCGGCGCGCATCAGCCGCCCGACCTTCGTGCTGAGCGTGAAGGCGCCGCGCTCGCGCGGGGCGAGCCCCGCCCCCACGCGCCGCTCGGACAGCGTGTAGCCGTAATACGGCGCGGTGTCGAAATAGCGCAGGCCGGCCGCCCACGCGGCATCGACGAGGGCTGCGGCATCGGCGGCCGACATCGGCCGATAAAGGCCGCCGAGCTGCGAGCAGCCGAGGCCGAGTGCGGACACCGTCAGCCCGCTGCGCGGCAAGGTGCGCGTATCGTTTGCGTTCATGAGGCGTGACCGGTTACGGGAAGGAGACACGGCGATCAGTACAGGACGTTCTTCGCTGCCTGCGAATCGAGGTTCTGCTTGTCGACCATCACGACGCCGGTATCGATCAGCTTCGGCGCGGGCTTGCGCTCGATGACGTCGAGCGCCGTGCGCACGCCCTGGTTCCCCATCTGCCACGAGCCCTGCACGGCGATCGCCTGCACGGTGCCGTCGCGCACGAAGCCCTGCAGGTCCTCGTTGCCGTCGAACCCGATCGCCACCACCTTGCCCGCCTTGCCCGACTGCTTCAGCGCCCGGCCCATGCCGACCGCGGTCGGCTCGTTCGCGCCGAAGATGCCCTTCAGGTCCGGGTTCGCCGACAGCACGTCGGTCGTCTGGTTCAGCGCGGTCGCCATTTGCGATTGCGAGTAGTACGGGCCGACGACCTGCAGCTTCGAATGGCTTTCGATGTACTTGCGGAACCCGCCGACGCGGCTGACCTCGGACCCCGCGCCCGGCACGTACGACATGATCGCGATCTTGCCGGACTGCCCGACGCGGTCGATCAGCGCCTTCGCGCACAGCGCGCCCGCCTTCTCGTTGTCGGTCGACAGGAACGCCTGGTAGTACGGTTTGCCGGCGTCGGCGATCGCCGAGTCGATCAGCACGACGGGAATGTGCGCTTCCCACGCCTTCTTGATCGCGGGCACGAGCGCATCGGGATCGGACGGCGCGAGCACGATGCCCGCCACATGACGCGTGACCGCGTTGTCGACCATGTTGACCTGCCCGCTGATGTCCGACTCGGCCGCCGGCCCCTGGAACGTCATCGTGTAGCCCTTGGCGCCGTCGAGCGCCGCCTTCGCGCCTTTCTGCACGTTCTGCCAGTAGTTCGAATTGACCGTCTTGACGATCACCGCGATCTCGCCGCCCGCCGCATACGCGCCGCTGCTGCACACCGCGAACACGCACGCCGATGCCGCCAGCAGGATGGATTTGTTCATGTCTCGCTCCGCTTCTCGTTGGTAGGGACTGCTTGCTTCCGGTCAGGGCCGGCGATTGCGCAACTGGTCGATCCACACCGTGCCGAGGATCACGACGCCGATGATGATCTGCTGGATGAAGCTCGACACGCCGTTCATGTTCAGGCCGTTGCGCAGCACGCCGATCACGAACGCGCCGATCGCCGTGCCGGAAATCGTGCCGACGCCGCCCATCAGCGACGTGCCGCCGATGACCGAGCTGGCGATCGCGTCGAGCTCGTACATCACCCCTTCGTTCGGCTGCCCGGTGACGAGCCGCGACATCAGCACGCAGCCGGTCACGCCCGCGAGCGCGCCGGACAGCACGTAGGTGAACAGCTTCACGCCCTGCACGTTCACGCCCGACAGCCGGGCCGCTTCCGCGTTCGAGCCGACCGCATAGATGTGACGGCCGAGCGACGTTCTCGACAGCAGCACGGACACCACGACGAACAGCACGACCATGATCACGACCGGATACGGAATGCCGGGAAAGGTCGTGTCGGGGAACCCGTCCGCGCCGATCCGCGAGATCCGCAGCAGCGCGCCGTTGCCAAGCGCGCCGAACGCGTCGCCGAGATCCGATACCGGCCGGGCACCGGTGATCTGGAGCGCGATGCCGCGCGCGACGAGCATCATGCCGAGCGTCGCGATGAACGGCGGCAGGCCCATCTGCGTCACGCAGATGCCGTTGACGAGCCCGCACAGCGCGCCGACCAGGATGCCGGCCGCCATCGCGGCGGGCACCGGCACGCCGGCCTTGACCAGCAGCGCGGCGCAGACGCCGGCCAGCGCGAGCACCGAGCCGACCGACAGGTCGATGCCGCCGGTGATGATCACGCAGGTGGCGGCCACGCCCAGATAGGCGATGGACGTGACCTGCAGGCCGACGGTCATCAGGTTGTCGACCGAGAAGAACGCCGCGCTCGATATCGAGAACGCGAACACGAGCACGACGAGACTGCCCAGCGCCGCGAACTTCTGGATCAGGTCGCGCCGCCGCTGTCGCGCCGCCCGTTCGTCGGCCTGGCTTCGATCGGATGTCATTTCAAGCATGGGAACGCCCCGACGCGTAGTGCATGATCTCCTCCTGACTGGTGTGTTTCGTATCGAGAATGGCGGTCATTCGACCTTCATGAAAAACGGCGATCCGGTCGGTCATGCCGAGCAGTTCGGGCAGTTCCGAACTGATCAGCACCACGCCGACGCCGTCGGCGGCGAGCCGGTCCATCAGCCCGTAGATCGCGAATTTGGCGCCGACGTCGATTCCGCGCGTCGGCTCGTCGAAGAACAGGATCTTCGAGCCGCGATACAGCCATTTGCCGATGACGACCTTCTGCTGGTTGCCGCCGGACAGGTTGCGCACGCGCTGGTGCACGGACGGCGTGCGAATCGCCAGGTCCTGCACGTAGCGGCGCGCCACGTCGATCTCGTCGTCGAAACGCAGGAATCCGAAGCGCGATGCGATGCCGCGCACGTTCGCGAGCGTGAGATTCGCCGCGACCGGCATCGGCAGCGCGAGCCCTTCCTTCTTGCGGTCCTCCGACAGATACGCGATGCCGTGCCGGATCGCCTCGCGTGGCGACCGGATCGTCACGGCCCGGCCGTGCAGCGCGATCGTGCCGCCGTCGGGGCGGTCGGCGCCGAAAATCGCGCGCGCGATCTCGGTGCGCCCGGCGCCCATCAATCCCGCGAAACCGAGGATCTCGCCACGGCGCAGCGCGAACGACACCGGCCCGAACACACCCTCGCGACGCAGGTCCCGCACGTCGAGCAGCATGTCGTCGGTCGGCACCGATTGCCGCGACGGATAGGCGTCGTCGAGCGTCCGCCCCACCATGCGCGCGACGATGTCGTCGATGCTCACGTCGGCGAAATCGTCCGTCGAGATGTGACGCCCGTCGCGCAGCACCGTCACGCGATCGACGATCTGCGCCATTTCGTCGAGCCGGTGCGAGATATACAGAATCGCCACGCCGTCGGCGCGCAGCTCCTCGATGATGCGAAACAACTGCACCGTTTCCGCTTCCGTCAGCGACGACGTGGGTTCGTCCATGATCAGCACGCGCGCATCGTGCGACAGCGCCTTCGCGATCTCGACCATCTGCTGCTGCGCGATGGACAGCACGCCGACCTTCGTCGTCGGCGCGACGTTCAGGCCGATGCGCGCGATGCAGCGCGCCGCGTCCGCGTTCATGCGTTTCGTATCGACGAACGGCCCGCGCCGCGGCTCGCGCGCGAGGAACAGGTTCTCCGCCACGCTCAGGTGCGGGACGAGATTGAGTTCCTGGTGGATGATCGAGATGCCGGCCGCCTGCGCTTCGGAGGCCGAACGAAACCGCACCGGCGCGCCGCGATAGTGAACGACACCCTCGTCGGGCAGGTATTGGCCGCTGATGATCTTCATCAGCGTGGATTTGCCCGCGCCGTTTTCGCCGCACACCGCATGCACCTCCCCGCGGCGCAGGTCGAGGCGAATCCCGTCGAGCGCGAGGACGCCCGGGAAGCGCTTGCGAATCCCGTCCAGGCGCAGGATCTCCCGGTCGGCTTCGTCGTGCGTGGCCTGACCGGGCAGATTGCGAGGCATTGCCATTGCGTCTCCTTGGGGTGGATCGACCTCGACACTACCTGGTCAGTCCAATTTGGATGAATTACAGCAATCAAACTCATTTTGGTCAAGCCAATTTAACTATTCACATCTGATCTTACCAATGGTGAAAACCCGGACATCCGGATGAACGCGCCGCCGCACGGGGCGATGCAGCAAGCGTGATAGACTCCGCGACACGCGCTTGCGCCCAAAGCGCCTTGATCCCGATCCATCGAATGAAATCGACAGAACCCAAGCGGCTTTACCAATCGGTCGCGGCCCAGATCGTCGCGCTGATTCGTCAGGGCGAATTCGCGATCGGCGAGCGGTTGCCGCCGGAGCGCGAGCTGGCGCTGACGCTCGGCGTATCGCGCCCGTCGCTGCGCGAGGCGCTGATCGCGCTGGAAATCGGCGGCCAGATCGAAATCCGGATGGGCTCCGGTGTCTATGTGCGCGACACGGCGGCCGACGACGTCGGCCCGATGGCCACGCTCGGCGACAGTCCGTCGGAATTGATGCAGGCCCGCGCGGCCGTCGAAGGCAGCGTCGCCGCGCTGGCCGCCGCGCGGATGACGGCCGCGATGCTCGAGCGCCTGCGCCGCACCGTTCAGCGGATGAAGCGGCTCGCGGAGGCTGGGAAATCGCCGGTCGAAGCCGACCGGCAGTTCCACATGCTGATCGCGGAAGCCGCCGGCAATTCGGTGCTGACCCGCTTCGTCGGCGAGCTGTTCGACAGCCGCCACGACCCGATCGCCGCCGCCATGCGCGGTCACGCGGAAAATCCGCAGACCTGGACCGCCGCCGTGCGCGAGCACGAGGACGTGCTGCTCGCGCTGCAGGCCGGCGACCCGATCGCGGCCCAGACGGCGATTCGCGCGCATCTTCGTGCGTCCGAAGCGCGCTGGATCGAGGGTGGGTTGAAAGCCGATCCGGATTGACCGCGTACCGGCGCCGGCACGCTCGTCGTCGCACGACGACGGACGGCATCACGGGACGAACGGCGTCGATCTTCATGCAACCCGCTGATGCGTGCTTTGAAAACGCGCGGCCCACGCGACACGCGCGTCGGCGTTACGTCGCTTGACGTCGCCTTGCCGAATCGAGCAATACAGGCCGCAATGAACCGGGCATTGCCGATCGGCGCGTTCCCCTAAACGACGAACAGCCCCCTCCCGGACGCCGCGAAAGCCACAATTCCGCGCATTCCGCGACTGCCGCCGCGCCGTCCGGAGTCCTGTCCATCACCCATCTCAAAATTACGATTGCAAATGCCTCTCATTTGCATTAAATTGCCGCGCAAATGTACTGTTTGGAACACAGATGTCGGCGCAAGGCCGCCCGCCGTGCCCGAACGCGAACGACACGAAAGGGAGAGGTATGAGCAGGAGGAACTGGGCGGCCGCACCGATGGCCATCGTCGTCGGCACGACCGGCGTGGGCGCCGCCGACGCGCAGGAAACGGCGCTGCCCACCATCGAGGTGTCCGCGCAACGCGCGACGGCGCCGTTTCGCACGCGCGAATCGACGAGTGCGACGCGCAGCGAGGCGGACGTGATGGAGATTCCGTTCGCGGTCAGCAGCGTCGACACGAAGCTGATTCAGACCGTGGCCGCCACGCGCGGCGACGATCTTTACGACTGGGTCGCGGGCGTCTCGCGCCAGAACAACTTCGGCGGCCTGTGGGACAACTACGCGGTGCGCGGCTTCGCCGGCGACGGCAACACGTCGGGCACCGACTACCTGGTCAACGGTTTCTCGTGGAATCGCGGGATGAGCGTGCCGCGCGACACCGTCAACCTCGAGCGCATGGAAGTGCTCAAGGGGCCGGCGTCCGCGCTGTACGGCCGCGGCGATCCGGGCGGGATCATCAGCTATACGACGAAGCAGCCGCAGTTCGCCCGCGCGAACACCATCGGCGTGTCGGCCGGCAGCTACGGCGCGTTGCGGCAGACACTCGATTCGACGGGCCCCATCACGAAATCGCTCGCATACCGCTTCATCGCGATGAACGAGAACAACGGCAGCTTTCGCGATACCGTATCGAGCAAACGCTACCTGTTCTCGCCGTCGTTCACGTGGGACATCGGCGCGGACACGACGCTCCACTACGAATTCGAGAGCGCGCGTCAGCGCGCGCCGCTCGATCGCGGCGTGCTGGCGGTCAACGGGCAACTCGGCGTGATCCCCGCGTCGCGCTTTCTCGGCGAGCCGCGCGACGGCGACTACGACGTGCGCAACACGGGCCACCAGTTCACGCTCGAGCATCGCATCGATTCAAGCTGGTCGATCAATGCCGGCGTAGCACAACGCAACACCGACCTGTCGGGGCACTCGTCCGAGGCATTTGCATTGCAGCCGGACGGCCGCACGCTGTGGCGTCGCTACCGGCAGGTCGCGTTTCACTCGAACGACCTGCAAGGGCGTCTCGAAACCGCGGGCGCGTTCCGCACGGGCGGCATCGGCCACACGCTCGTGATGGGCGTCGATGCGTATCGCTTCAACTACGACCAGTTCGTCACGCGCTCCACGCCGAGCGCTTCGGCGCCGTATGCGATCGACATCTTCGATCCGGTCTACGGGCAGCCCGCGCCGACGCCGCGCACCGCGACCAACCTGCTCGAACGCGACGACGGACAAGGCGTCTACGCGCAGGACACGCTCGCGTTCGGGCCGCACTGGAAAATCCTGGCCGGGCTGCGCTGGGATCGCTTCCACCAGTCGATCGACAATCGCCTGAAGGGCGTGACGACGAGCCAGTTGCAGACCGCGCTGAGCCCGCGTATCGGCGTCGTGTATGAAATGAGCCCCGCGTGGTCGCTGTATGCGAACACCGCGTATTCGTTCCGGCCGAACAACGGTGCCGACATCAACGGCCGCGCGTTCGATCCCGAAAAGGGCCACGGCTACGAAGCCGGCGCGAAATGGGCCGGCGCACGCTGGCTCACGACCGTCTCGGCGTTCTACGTCACCAAGCGCAACGTGCTCACCGCCGACCCGGCGAATGCCGGCTTCTCGCGTGCGGCCGGCGAAGTGCGCAGCCGCGGCATCGAGTTCGAGTGGAGCGGCGACCTCGGTCACGGCCTGCGCGGCATCGCGAACTTCGCGTACGTCGACGCCGAGGTCACGCGCGATTCGGTGCTGGCCCCCGGTTCACGCCTCGTCGACGTACCGCGGCTGAGCGGCAGCGCGCTGCTGATGTACGAGACGACCCTGCCGTTCGCGGACAAGGCCGGCGCCGGTGCCGGCGTGATCTACGTCGGGCGCCGCGCCGGCAACACGGCCAACACGCAGGACGGCTTCGAGCTGCCGGCCTACGCGACCGTGCAGCTCAACGGTTACGTGCAGGTCAACAAGCACCTGCGTGCGTCGGTCGTGCTGAACAACCTGTTCAACCGCACCACCTACGTCAGCTCGTACAACAGCCTGTGGGTCACGCCGGGCGCGCCGCGCAGCCTGTTCGCGTCGCTCGCCTACTCGTTCTAGGGCAGCCGCGGCGGCTGACCGGCATCGCCCGTCAGCCGCCGGCCACGAACCGCGCGCCCAGCGCGAGCAACAGCGCCGGCGGCATCACGCACGCGCCGACCGCGAGGAACGCGCGGAAACCGACCTGCAGCCCTTCGCGCCGGATCGCCGCGAGCCACAGAATCGTCGCGAGCGAACCGGTGACGGACAGGTTCGGGCCGAGATCGACGCCGATCAGAATCGCGTCGACCACCGTTTGCGGGCTGTGCGCGGCCTGGATCGTCGAGCTCGCGATCAGCCCGGCGGGCAGGTTGTTGACCGCGTTCGACACCAGCGCGACCGCGACGCCGGCGACGGCCGCGGCGACGTGCTCGCCGCTTTGCATCAGCGTATGCAGCAGCCCGGCCAGCACGCGCACCGCGCCGGTCCGGTCGAGCGTCTCGACGACGACGAACAACCCCGCGACGAGCGGCAGCACGCTCCATGAAATCGCGCGAACGATCGGCACGCACGCCGCGCGATCCCGCATCACCACGCACGCGACCGTGACAACCCCCGCGAGCGCGGTCGGCAACCCGAGCGGGCGATCGAACACCGACACCGCCATCAGCGCGACGGCCGTTGCGGCGATGCCCACGAGCGCAATGCGTCCGCCGCTCGTCAACGGCTGCACCGGCAGCCCGGACTCGCAACGGCCGGCAAGCGCGCGTCGCTGCACGATCCTCAGCATCATGAACGTACAAGCGATCGACGCGACGGACGGGGCCGCGAAATGCGCGAGCCAGACGCCGAGCGCCGGCATGTGCGCGCCGTACAGCACCAGGTTCGCCGGATTCGAAATCGGCAGCACGAAACTCGCGGCATTGGCGACGAGCGCGCAGCTGTACAGCAGCGGCATCGGATCGGCCTTCGCGCGGCGCGCGGCGGCAAGGACCGCGGGCGTCAGCACGACGGCGGTCGCGTCGTTCGACAGGAACACCGTGGTGACGACACCGACCGCGTAGATCAGCGCGAACAGCCGCCGCCGCGAGCCCTGCGCGAGATTGACGACGTGCGTCGCGACCCAGTCGAACAGCCCCTCGCGACGGGCCGCCTCGGACAGCAGCATCATGCCCGTCAGAAAGAGGTACACGTCGCCGCCTTTCGCGACGGCGTCCAGCGCCTGCGCGACGGGCAACAGGTTCAACACGACCAGCAGCAGCGCGCCGCTCACGGCCCAGATGGCCTCGGGCCAGCCGAACGGACGCGTGATGACGCCCGCGGTGGCGAGCGCGGAAATCAGCCAGGCAAGCGAAACAGGATTCATGGGCACGTCAACGGAGGCATGAGAATCGAAAGGGCTTTCAAGACGACGCCGCCGACAGGTCGGCCGGCTTGCCGCATACGCTGCTCAGCGAGCGCGCATGACCGAGCCACAGCGCGAGCGAGCCCGTCGACACGGCGCCCAGTACGACGAACGCGGCCGGATAACCGAAGTGCTGCGCGAGCACGCCGCCCAGCACGGGGCTGAGCGCCGCGCCGATACCCTGCGCCGTCGCGACGGCGCCCTGCCCGGCATTCACGCGGCCGGAGCCATGCAGCAAACGAACCACGAGCGCGGGCACGACCACGCTTTGCAGGCCGGCGCCGATGCCGTCGAGCACCTGCACCGGCCACACGCCCGCTTCGCTCATCCACGCCGCGGCGACCACCCCGCGCACCGGCAGCACGAGGTACGAGAACAGCAGCACCCGCCAGTACCCGTGCGAGCGAATCAGCCGGGGCGCGAGCCACGCCGCCGCGACCATCACGAACTGCGCGATGACGATGGTCTGTGCGGTGAACGCGCTCGGATTGCTGCGATGCGTGACGACGACGCCCATCCCGTAGAGCGGCAGCATCGCGGCGTTGCCGAGATGAAACAGCGCGAGCGATGCACCGAGCAGCACCAGCGGCCGGTTTTCGGCGAGCGTGCGCAGACCGCTGACGCGCGACGTCGGCGCCGCGCCTACCGCATCGGGCTGCGCGGCATCCGTGCCCGGCGCGCCGCCGGCAGGATCGAGACCCCGTGCGCTCGCATGATCAATCGCATGCCCGGGAATCGCCAGCGTGCTCACGATGGCGAGGACCGTAAACACGCCGACGAGCGCGAACACCGCATCGAATCCGACATGCCAGCCGAGCCACCCCGCGAGCGCCGCCCCGATGACGTTGCCGGCGTGGTTCGCCATCTGGTTGCGCCCGAACTGCCGGTCGAACCCCTGCCGCCGCGCGATGCCGAGCGTCACGCCCGCGACGGCCGGCGCGAGCGCCGCGCCGCTGACCGCGGCCAGGATTTGCGATGCCGCCACCGCCGGATAACCGTGGACGAACATCAGCGCGAGCGAGGCCAGTGCCGTCGCGGCGGCCGCGACGACGATCAGCGCCCGCTTCGCGCGCACCGCGTCGACGAGCGCGCCGGCCAGCGGCGTCGCGGCCATCGCGGCAAGCCCGGCCAGCGTCATGACCGAACCGATCGCATCGGCGCCCCAGCCGCGCGACAGCAGGATGACGCCGATGAACGGGCCGATGCCGGCCTGCACGTCGGCCAGGAAGAAGTTGAGCGCTTCGAGCGCGCGTGCCGGCCTCATGGTCGCCTCACCGTCGCGTGATCATTCGGCATCCGCATCGACGAGCTCGGCGATCTCGCTCACGTCGAGCGTCGTGCCGTGCGGCGTGACGACGCCCTGCCCCCACGCGTGCACATGAACACCGGGACGCAGATAATCGTGCAGCGCTTCAGCCGCATGCGGCGGCACCCGCAGCGCGACGCCGCTCGTCAGCAACGCGCCGTTCAGCTCGCCTTTCGGCCCATGCAACCCGAACGCGACTTCGCCGCTCGATTCCATCGGCTGCCGAGCGGCGTGCGCCGGCTTCGGCGGTGCAGCGTGCGCGGGCCCGTCGTCGACGATGTCGACGCCGTCGCGCCCGGTCAGTTGCACGGCCGCGATCATCGCCGCGCGACGCGGCTTGACGCCCCGCACGCGGATGCGGTCGCCGAGCGCGACACGGCGCGCGAGTTCGCGGCCCAAGTGCGGCGGTACGTGAACCTGCAGGTCGCCGTTCAGGATCAGGCCGTCGATTTCTCCGTGCGGATTGAGCAGGAACTGCGTGACGCGGCCGCGCGTTTCGGGCAGGCAGGCGGGATCGATCCAATGCATGGCAGGACTCCTTTCGATGGATTGAGGAACGACGTCGCGCGATCAGTGCGCGACGTCGTCATAGAGATTCACGACATGGCCCGGCGCGCCGAACGCTGTCGCCTGCAGCGCTTCGCCGTAGGCGTTGCGCGTGCCGTAGCCGACCGCGGCCACGCGCTCGCCAGGGACGAGCAGCGCACCGAATTGCTGGGCGGCCGGCACGGTCAGCTTGACGATCGCTCCGCTGTCGAGCATCACGCCGTCCGGCTCGCCGCGCGGCGCGTGCGTCACACGGCGCACGACGCCGGACACGCTCAGGCGGGCAAGGTTGACCCCGCGCAGCGTGGGCGGCACGGGCGCGACGGGCGCGGGCGGCTGATCGGACAGCGACGCGCCGGTGCCGTCGTTGCGGACCACGCGTGCGCGGATTTCATCGTCGACGCGTCGTTCGCCGGCTACCGTCACGCGGTCGCCCGTTTTCACGAGCGCGGTCAGTTGCGCACCGAGATGCGGCGGCAGACGGACGAGCGTGCCGTCGCTCAGCACGAAGCCGTCGACCGCCCCTTCCGGATTGATCGTCAGGCGCGACAGCGTGCCGGACGCCAGCGCGTCGGAGGCGGTGTCGTTTCCGGGCACGGCAGGCACAAGCGCACGAGGCCGAGGAGGAGGCGGCGGAGGCGGCATGGCGCCGGCCGGGTCTTCCGCGCGCGGTGGGGGCGGCACCTGCGCCACGGTGACCGTTGCGACGGCAACGAGTGCGGCAGCGCAGAGCATGCGATACGAGCGGCGAACGGCAGCGCGGCGCCGCGGCCGCGATCGGACGACAGGCAGGCACGAGTTCATGGCGGGCTCCGGCAACGGGTTGCGATGCATCGGTATCCGCAATACCCGTGCCAACCTGCGGCGCACCGCGTGGCCGTGCGCCGAACGACGACGCGCGCCAAACCTGTCGGATTTCCCGACACGTCGATTCGCCGGATGTCGTCGATCCCGACAGTCGACGCGGTGTGGCTAGTCGTCCCGCTCGATCCCGAGATTCGCCATCCGCGCATAGAGCGACTGGCGGCCGATCCCGAGCTGCCTCGCGGCTTCCGCGCGATTGCCGTTCGCACGCTCGAGCGCGTGCAGGATCGCCGCGCGCTCGACCGTCGCGAGCGCATCGGGCAGCGGCATGTCGAGCAGGTGCGCCGGCACCGCATCGGCGCCCGACTGGCGCGCCGGCACGGCGCCTAGGCCGAGATCGGCCGCGCTGACGGCCGGCCCGGGGGCGAGCGCGGCCGCCCGCTCCATCACGTTGCGCAGTTCGCGGACGTTGCCGGGCCAGCCGTGATCGAGCAGCGCGCGCTGCGCGTCGTTCGTCAGATGCAGCGCGCGCATGCGTGCCGCGTTGCCCAGGAAATGGGCGGCCAGCGGCAGGATGTCGGCTACACGCTCCGCGAGCGGCGGCAGGTGCAACGGAATGACGTTCAGCCGATAGAAGAGATCTTCGCGGAATGTGCCGTCCGCGACGGCCGCGGCGAGGTCGCGGTGCGTCGCGGCCACGACGCGAATGTCGATCGCCGTCGCGCGGTCCGCGCCGAGCGGCGTCACCTGGCGCTCCTGCAGCGCGCGCAGCAACTTGGCCTGCATCGCGGCGGGCATGTCGCCGATTTCGTCGAGAAAGAGCGTGCCGCCGTCGGCCTCGACGAGGCGCCCCGCGCGATCGGCATGCGCCCCGGTAAACGCACCGCGACGATGCCCGAACAATTCGCTTTCGAGCAGATCGGCCGGGATGGCCGCGCAGTTGACCGCGACGAACGGCCCCGCATGGCGAGCCGATGCGGCATGCAGCACGCGGGCCGCCACCTCCTTGCCCGTGCCCGTTTCGCCGGTCAGGAGCACGGTTGCATCGCTCATCGCGGCCCGGCCGATCTGCTTTTGCACGTCGCGCATCGCGGCGCTCACGCCCAGCAATCGCGGTCGGTCCGCCGAAGGTTCGCCCGCGAAGCCGTTGTCGGAGGGCGCCGGCGCGGGCGGCTGATTCGCCGACACGATGCGTTCGAGCAGTTGCGCGATGTCCCGACGCCCGATCGGCTTCGTCAGGTGATCGAATGCGCCGAGCCGCATCGCTTCGATCGTGTTGTCGCTGGTCGCGTGGGCCGTCAGCATGACGACCGGAATCGCGGCCAGCGCGGGATCGTCACGCAGTTGCGCCAGCACGGCCAGCCCGTCCAGATCGGGCAGGCGGAAATCCAGAAAGACGCATTCGATGCCGCCGCCGCGCAGCGCGCTGAGCGCCGCCCGGCCGGATGCGGCCTCGACGGCCCGATGACCGAGATCGGCCAGCGTTTCGGCGAGGCCGTCGCGAAAGGCCGCGTCGTCGTCGACTATGAGGATGTTTGCCATGGAATTTCAATCACGAATGCGGCGCCCCCGTCGAGGCGCGCGTGTCCGCCGTGCGCCGCCGCCACTTCACGGACCACGGCAAGACCGAGGCCCGTGCCGTCCGCGCGCCCCGTCACGAACGGCTCGAAGATCCGCTCGCGCTGCGCGGCCGGCACCCCGGGGCCGCTGTCCGACACGGTGATGCACAGCCAGTCGCGCCCGGCGAGCGCGCGCCGCTCGGCGGTGAGCGTGACCGCGCCGCCGTCGCCCGCATGGTGCAGCGCGTTGAGCAGCAGGTTGTCGAGCGCCCGGCGCATCTGGTCGGGATCGAAGGCCGGACGATCCGACGGCCACGCGAGCCGTTCGCCCTGCCCCGCGAGCGACACCGTCAGATCGATCGCTTGCCGCTGCGCCAGCTCGCGGTGCGCGTCGACGACCTGCGCGAGCCACGCGTCGACGTCGACGGGTGCCGCATGGGGGCGCACCGGCTGCGTCAGCGCGAGCAGGCTCGACAATTGCGCATCGATGCGCTCGATCTGCGCGAGGATCACGCGCAATGCGTCCTGCTGCCGCCGGCCGTCGCCGGCCAGCGCGTTTTCCGCCTTCAGCCGCATCGCGCCCATCGGATTGCGAATCTCGTGCGCGACCTGCGCGGCAAGCTTCCCCAGCATGCCGAAGCGCTCGGCCTGCGCGAGCCGCGTACGGAGTTCGTCGGCCTGCTGTTGCAGCCGGTCGGCGCGGCGCGCCCGCTCGTTGAACGCGTCGATGACGCGGTCGAGATCCGGTTCGCCAACGTACGGCAAATGATGTTCGCGACCGTCGGGCCCCAGCCCGCTCTCGATCCGGGCGAGATTGCGCTTCCAGCGGCGCAGCGCCACGGCCAGCGCCGCCGCGATCGCCAGAATCACCGCGAGCACGGCGGCGAGGCCCGTGGCCAGCAATTCCCCGTGCCGGCCCAGCGGCGGGCGCGCACGCGTCAGCATCCACACGTACAGCCCCGCGCCGCCGCGTACCGGACAGGCCGCCGCGATCACGGCATCCTGCGCGCCTTCGACGACGTTCGCCGTCGCGGCATGCGTCGCGGCCGCGGCATGCAGCGTGCGGAGGATCAGCGGCGTTTCCGCTTCCGGAACGTCGCGTTTGACGCCGCTGCCCTGATAAGTGGGAAAGGAATACGCGAGAAAACCGCTCGCGTCGGGCGCGGCGCCGGGCATCCAGAACCCGCCTTCCATGTCCGGCGCACGCGAGAGCACGATGTCGAGGATCGCGTGCATCAGATCCGGGGCGGGCCCGGCGCCCGCCGACGCGGAAGACGCGCTGTAACGCGACGCGACCGCTTCGCAGGCCGACGCGCCGGCGGCCTTCGCGCTGGCCACCTGCTGACTCTCGGCGGAACTCGCGGTGACCCAGACGACCGCGACCAGCGTCGCGCACAGCGCCGCGACGAGTGCCCAGAGCATGACGAGTTGGGTGGAGAACGACGGACGCTTCATCGGATCGGGCTGACGGTCGAGGACGACAGAATAGCGTATTGCACGTCATGCGAAGCCGCGACGACCGCCATGCGTCACACCGACGGCCGGCGGATCGGAACGGTAACGGCTCGCCGTGGAAAGCCTGGCGAAAGCCCCGGGGCTAGACTGCCTTCGGTCCCGATTCCGGCTTGCTGCGGGTACGCGAAGGCATTCGCGACATCGGCCCGGACGGTTCGCTCGCGCGCGAGGTGAAGCGCGGCAATCGCGCGCTCCACTATCACACCTTCGCGCTGCTGCCGCTCGTGTTCGCGGCCGAACTCGTCCAGCGGCGCAACATCGATCTCTACCGCGAGAACGACGGCGCGATCGGCCGCCTCGCGAACCTCGTGATCGACGCGGTGGAAGATCCCGCGAGTTTCAGGAAGATCACGCCGATCAGGCAGGACCTGTTTCCGTGGACGTTCCGCGACGAACCGAGCTGAGTCGAGCCGTACTACGCACGCTTTCACGATCGCCGCCTGCCGGCGATCATCGCGCCGCGCCGCCCGTTCGGCGAATGGCGGCTCGGCGGCGACGTGACGGCGGCGTGGGGCGCGCCGCTGCCATGATGCACGCCGCTGCCATGACGCGCACCGCTATCGGACGCGCGACCGGGCCGCGCGTCACCGCCGGTTCGAGCGCGACACCACGTCGATCCACACCGCCAGCACCAGCACCGCGCCCTTGACGATCATCTGCCAGTACGCGTCGACGTCCAGCATCGACATCCCGTTGTCGAGGCTCGCCATCACGAGCGCGCCGATCAGCGCGCCGTAGACCGTGCCCGACCCGCCGCGCATCGAGGTGCCGCCGATGAAGCACGCGGCGATCGCGTCGAGCTCGCCCATCGTGCCGGCGGACGGCGACCCGGCCGCGAGCCGCGCCGTGTTGACGAGGCCGGCGAACGCGCACATCAGTCCCATCAGCGCGAAGATCGCGAGTTTCACGCGATCGGTGTCCACGCCCGACAGCCGCGTCGCCTCCAGGTTCGACCCCACCGCATAGATGCGCCGGCCGAATACCGTCTGCGTCGCGATCCACGAGAACACGCCGAGCAGCGCAAGCAGCAGCAGCACGGGCACCGGAATACCGCCGTAGCGGTCGAGCGTCGCGACGAACGCGAACAGCACCGCCCCCGCGCCGACGATCTTCGCGACGTCCTGCCATAGCGGCGCGACCGCGAGCCGGTAGCGCCGCCGCGTGCCGCGCTGCCGCACCACCAGCAGCGTCGCGACCACGAACAGCAGGACCGCGAGGCCGTCGCCGGCCAGGCGCGGCAGATAGCCCTGCCCGATGAACACGAAGCCGTCCGACACGGGCGCGATCGTCGAGCCGCCCGTCACGCCGAGCAGGATGCCGCGAAATGCGAGCATCCCGCCGAGCCCGACGATGAACGACGGCACGCGCCGATAGGTCGACCACCAGCCGTTGAAGAGCCCGATCAGCACGCCGAGCGCGAGCACGGCCGGGACCGTCGCCGCAACCGGCCAGTGGCGGTTGACGTCGAGGATCGCGGCGACGCCGCCGAGCAGCCCGAGCAGCGAGCCGACCGACAGGTCGATCTCGCCCGCGATGATGACGAACACCATGCCGCACGCGAGCATGCCGGTGATCGACATCTGCCGCAGCAGGTTCGATACGTTGCGGGGCGTGACGAACGCGCCGTCCGTCAGCACCGAGAAGAATGCCCAGATCGCGACGACCGCGAACAGCAGCGCAAGCACCTTGTAGCGCGTGAAGACATGGCGCAATGGCAGCCGCGGCGCGCGGCCGGCGCCTGCATCCGGCGTCGCCGGGGTCGAGGAAGAAAGTTCGGAATTCATGTCGCACTCGTTGCGGTGGGTTCGGCGGGCAGCCGCGCGGGCTTCAGCGCGGCGCCGAGGATCTGTTCCTGCGTGAGGTCCTGGTTGACGAAATCGCCGCGCAATTCGCCTTCGCCGATCACCAGCACGCGATCGGCCAAGCCGAGCACCTCCGGCAGTTCCGACGACACGACGATCAGCGCGACGCCGCGCTGGGCCAGCGCAAAGATCAGCCGGTAGATCTCCGCCTTCGCGCCCACGTCGACGCCGCGTGTCGGTTCGTCGAGAATCAGCACCTGCGGCTCGGTCAGCAGCATCTTCGCGAGCACCGCCTTCTGCTGATTGCCGCCCGACAGGCTCGCGATCGACAGGAACGGGTGCGCTGCGCGCACCGACAGCCGCTGCATCTCGGTGCGGATCGTATCGAGTTCGGCGGCCGCGTCGATCCGCCCGCGCGCCGCGAAGCGCCGCAGCACCGCGAGCGTGATGTTGTGGCCGACGCCGAGCTGCGGCACGATGCCGTGGCGCTTGCGGTCCTCCGGCACCATCGCGATGCCGGCGCGGATCGCGTCGGCCGGCGAGCGGATCGACAGCGGCTTGCCGTTCATCGTCACGCTCGCCGTGCACGCGCCCGGATACGCGCCGAAGATCGCCTGCATCAACTCGGTGCGGCCCGCGCCGACCAGCCCGGCGACGCCGAGGATCTCGCCGCGCCGCACGCTGAACGACACGTCGTCGACGCGCTTGCGGCGCGCGTTCGTCACGTCGCGGCACGTCACGTGGCGCACGTCGAGCACGACGTCGCCGATCTCGTGCGGCTCGCGCGGATACAGGTCGCGAATCTCGCGGCCCACCATCATCGCGATGATCCGGTCGGTGGTCAGCGTGGCCATCGGCTCGGTCGCGACGTGGCGTCCGTCGCGGATCACGGTGACCGTGTCGCACACGGCCGCCACCTCGTCGAGCTTGTGCGAGATGTAGACGCACGCCACCCCACGGCGCTTCAGGTCGCGCACGATGTCGAGCAGGATGCGCGTCTCCGACGCACTCAGCGACGACGACGGTTCGTCGAGGATCAGCAGCTTCGCGTGCTTGTTCAGCGCCTTCGCGATTTCGATCAACTGCTGGTAGCCGCCGCCGTAGTTCATCACCGGCTGCGCGACGTTGATCGTGTCGATCCGCAGTTCGCGCAGCAGCTCCTCCGCGCGCTGGACCATCGCCGCGAAGTTCATGCGCCCGCCCGGCAGCGTGATCTCGTTGCCGAGGAAGATGTTCTCGGCCACCGACAGTTCGGGCACGAGCATCAGTTCCTGGTGGATGATCACGATGCCCGCGCGCTCGGTGTCGCGCACGCCGGACGCCGCGAGCGGCGCGCCTTCCCAGCGGATTTCACCGTCCCACGTGCCGTGCGGGTACACACCCGACAGCACCTTCATCAGCGTCGACTTGCCGGCGCCGTTCTCGCCGCACAGCCCGACGCATTCGCCGGGGCGCACGGTCAGGTCGATGCCGTCGAGCGCCTTCACGCCGTCGAATGCCTTGACGATGCCGCGCATCGTCAGCAAGGGTTCCGTCATTCGTTCATGCCTCGCAGGATGCGCGCGGGCGACGGTGAGCCGCCCGCGCGTCGTGCCGTTACTGGCTCGCCAGCTGGGCCTGGGTATAGAAGCCGTCCTTCACGACGACGTCGACGTTGCGCTTGGTCAGCAGCGTCGGCTGCAGCAGCACCGTGTCGACCTTCTTCTTGCCGTTGTCGTATTGCGCGTTGAACGCGGGCTTCGTGCCCTTCGCGAGATCGACCGCGAGCTTCGCGGCTTCGCTCGCGATCAGCTTCAGCGGCTTGTAGACGGTCATCGTCTGCGTGCCGGCGATCACGCGCTTGACCGCGGCCAGATCCGCATCCTGCCCGGACACCGGCACCTTGCCGGCCAGATGCTGCGCGGCGAGCGCCTGGATCGCGCCGCCGGCCGTGCCGTCGTTCGACGCGACGATCGCATCGATCTTGTTGTTGTTCGCGGTCAGCGCGTCCTCGACGATCCGCAGCGCGGTCGACGCGCTCCATTCGGGCACCCACTGCTGGCCGACCACCTTGATGTCGCCGCGGTCGATCGCCGGCTTGAGCACCTTCAGTTGTCCTTCGCGCAGCATCTTCGCGTTGTTGTCGGTCGGCGCGCCGCCCAGCAGGAAATAGTTGCCCTTCGGCTTCGCGTCGAACACGCCCTGCGCCTGCAGCTCGCCGACCTTCTCGTTGTCGAACGAGATGTACGCGTCGACGTCGGCGTCGAGGATCAGGCGATCGTACGACACGACCTTGATGCCGGCCTTGCGCGCTTCGGCGACGACGTTGCCGAGCGTCTTCGAGTTGAACGGCACGATCACGATCACGTCGACGCCGCGCGAGATCAGGTTCTCGATCTGGGAAATCTGCCGCGCCTCGTTCGCATCGGCCGACTGCACCGACACCTTCGCGCCGAGCTTCGTCGCGGCCGCGACGAAATAGTCGCGATCGCGCGACCAGCGCTCGACGCGCAGGTCGTCGATACAGAAGCCGATCTCGGGCTTGTCCTTGCTCGCGTGGGCGAGCGGCGAGCCCAGCGCGAGGATCGCCAGCGCGGCGGCGCCGGCAAGGGAATGCAATACGGTACGACGCGTCACGGTTTTCATGTCTCCAGACTCCTTGTTATGGAACCACCTCACGAACCGCGGACGGCCGCCGGATTGCACCGCCCGCATCGAGTCACTGCAATGTGCGTCAGGCGCCCGTCGCAAACACCGGTTCGAGCGCACGGTACAGCGCGCGAAACGTCGGCCGCCGCACGTCGCGATACCACGCGTGCCGCTCGGGATCGGGCTCGCGCACCGCGACGACGGGCGGCTGCGGGCACACGTCGCCGAGCCGCGCATGCGGTTCGAGCGCGAGATGCGCAAGGCGCGCGGCGCCGAGCGCCGGCCCCACTTCGCCGCCCGCGCGCAGCGTCAGCGCGCGACCGCTCAGGTCGGCGAGCATCTGCGTCCAGTACGCGCTGCGCGAGCCGCCGCCGATCACCGTGATGCTGTCGGGTGCAAGCCCGGCCGCATGCAGCGCGTCGATGCCGTCGAGCAGCGCGAAGCCGACGCCTTCGAGCGTCGCGTTCGCGAGATCGGCGCGCCGCGTGTCGGGCGTGAGCCCATAGAACACGCCTTTCGCGTTCACGTCGTTGTGCGGCGTGCGCTCGCCGCTCAGGTACGGCAGGAACCACGGGCGGCTCGCGCGTGCGTTCGCCTCGGCATCGTCGAGCAGCGCCGCGACGCCGTCGTAGCCGGCCAGTTGCGCGGTGAAGTCGACGCAGCCGGCCGCGTTCAGCATCACGGACATCAGGTGCCACGTATCCGGCAGCGCATGACAGAAGCTGTGCACCGCCGATTCGGGATTCGCGCGAAACCCGTCCGACACCGCGAAATACACGCCCGACGTGCCAAGCGACAGCAGCGCGTCGCCGGGCCGCACGATCCCGACGCCCACC
Organism: Burkholderia cenocepacia; assembly: GCF_014211915.1. Classification (NCBI taxonomy): domain Bacteria; kingdom Pseudomonadati; phylum Pseudomonadota; class Betaproteobacteria; order Burkholderiales; family Burkholderiaceae; genus Burkholderia; species Burkholderia cenocepacia. Next base: position 156,284 of record NZ_CP060041.1, read on the forward strand.
GCGCCGGCCGCGTTGTCGCCGCCGCCGGCCACCACCGGGATCTCGCGCAGGCCCAGCGCCCGCGCCACGGCCGGCAGCAGCGTGCCGGTGATGCGGTTGCCCTCGACGACGGGCGGCATCTGCGTGCGCGACAGCCCGCAAGCGGCGAGCAGCGTGTCGTCGTAGTCGCGCTTCGCGACGTCGAGCCACAGCGTGCCGGCGGCATCCGACGGATCGGTCGCGAACGCGCCGGTCAGCCGGTAGCGCAGATAATCCTTCGGCAGCAGCACGTAGGCGATGCGTGCGAACACGTCGGGCTCGTGACGACGCACCCACAGCAGCTTGGGCGCCGTGAAGCCAGGCATCGCGATGTTGCCGGCCACCGTGCGCAATGCGGGCGCGAGCCGTTCGAGTTCCGCGCACTCGGCATCCGCGCGGCCGTCGTTCCACAGAATCGCGGGGCGCAGCACGTCGCCATGCGCATCCAGCAGCGTCGCGCCGTGCATCTGCCCGGTCAGCCCGAGCGCGTCGATGTCGCGCGGGTCGATGCCGGCCGTGCGCGCATCCGCGACCAGCGCGGCAAGCGCACCGCAGGCGGCGTCCCACCAGTCGCGCGGCGCCTGCTCGGACCAGCGCGGCTGCGGCCGGCTCACCGTCAGCGGGCGGCTCGCGCTCGCGCGCACCGCGCCGTCGCGGTCGAGCAGCACCGCCTTCACGCCCGACGTGCCGAGATCGAGTCCGATGTACATGGCGTCAGCGCAGCCCGTAGATCGCCTGGTTCACGATGTTCTCCAGCCGCTCCTGCGCGCCGCTCGCATGCCGCGGGTTCACCCCACGCGCGAGCGCGTCGGCCGCCAGCGATTCCAGCGTATAGCCGCCGGACAGGATCTTGCGGCCGAACGCGTCGTCCCACTGCGCGTAGCGCTGCCGGCGCAGCGCGTCGAGCCGGTCGTTCTCGACCAGCACCGCCGCGCGTTCGAGCGCGAGCGCGAGCACGTCGATCGCGCCGACGTGGCCGTAGAACAGGTCTTCCGGATCGATGCTCTGGCGCCGCACCTTCGCGTCGAAGTTCATCCCGCCGGTCGTGAAGCCGCCGTGGCGCAGGATCTCGTAGAACGCGAGCGTCAGCTCCTCGACGCTGTTCGGGAACTGGTCGGTGTCCCAGCCGTTCTGCGGATCGCCGCGGTTCGCGTCCACGCTGCCGAACACGCCGAGCGCGAAGGCGTTCGCGATCTCGTGATGGAACGAATGACCGGCGAGCGTCGCGTGGTTCGCCTCGATGTTCACGCGAATCTCGTTCTGGAGTCCGTACTGCACGAGGAAGCCGTGCACGGTCGCGACGTCGTAGTCGTACTGGTGCTTGGTCGGCTCCTGCGGCTTCGGCTCGATCAGCAGCGCGCCCTTGAAGCCGATCCGGTGCTTGTGCTCGACGACCATCGACAGGAAGCGGGCGAACTGGTCGCGCTCGCGCTTCAGGTCGGTATTGAGCAGCGTCTCATAGCCTTCCCGTCCGCCCCACAGCACGTAGTTTTCTCCGCCGAGCCGGTGGGTCGCGTCGAGCGCATGGCACACCTGGGTCGCGGCCCATGCGAACACGTCGGGGTTCGGGTTGGTCGCGGCGCCGGCCGCGAAGCGCGGGTGCGAGAACAGGTTCGCGGTGCCCCACAGGAGCCGCACGCCGCTTGCCTGCTGACGCTCGCCGAGATAGTCGACCATCCGCGCGAAATTGGCTGCGTAGTCGCGCAGGCTGTCGCCTTCCGGCGCGACGTCGGTGTCATGGAACGTGTAGAACGGCGTGCCGAGCTTCGTGAAGAATTCGAACGCCGCATCGGCCTTCTGCCGCGCCCGCTCGAGCGCGTCGCCCGGCTGCTGCCACGGCCGCTGGAACGCGGGCTGCCCGAAGATGTCGTGGCCCGGCCACACGAACGTGTGCCAGTAGCAGACCGCGATCCGCAGATGCTCGGCGAGCGTCTTGCCGAGCACGCGCTTGTCGGGGTCGTAATGGTGATAGGCGAGCGGATTGTCCGACTGCGGGCCTTCGTAGCGAATCGCGGGAATGTGCTCGAAATACGACATGGCGTCTCCGTGGGGGTTCTTGTTGCAGCGCAACGCGCGTCGCGACGACGCACGCGGCCGAATTCGGTTGACTGGATCGTGCCCGCGCGCCTATCGGCCGGCAATTGCGAAATTGCGCAGCGCGCTTGATGTTTCTTGCCAGCCGCTACGTGCGGCGCGCGTTCCGTCCTACAATCGCCGTACACCACGTACACCAGATATCGCGCGCCGCCGTCCGGGCGCGCCCCGGAGACAACGGCACGGCGCCCCGACGCGCTCACCCGACACCCAGATGACACGCGCCCCTTCCGCCCAGACACCGCACCGCATCGCGCTGCTGTTCAACGCGAACAAGGTCTACGACCGCGAGATCATCAGCGGCATCGGCCAGTACCTGCACACGACGCGCGTCGTGTGGGACCTGTTCCTCGAAGACGACTTCCGCTGCCGGCTCACCGGGATCGAGCGTTTCGACGGCGACGGCATCATCGCGGACTTCGACGACCCGGCCGTGGCCGACGCGCTCGCCGGTTCGCCGCTGCCGATCGTCGCGATCGGATCGTCGTACGAGGACCCGACGCAGTACCCGGCCGATGTCCCATATATTGCGACGGACAACCCGAAACTCGTGTCGCTCGCCTATACGCACCTGATCGGCGCCGGACTCGCGCACTTCGCGATGTACAGCCTGCCGGTCGCGCAGGAGAACCGCTGGGCGCAGCAGCGCGAGCTCGCGTTCGACCGGCTCGCGCGCGCGGACGGGCTCGACGCGCCGATCTACCGCGGGCTGTCGACGAGCGCGTCCGGGTGGAATCACGCGATCGAGCAACTGATCGACTGGCTGCATGCGCTGCCGAAGCCGGTCGGCGTGATCGCGGTGACCGATGCGCGTGCGCGGCATCTGCTGCAGGCGTGCCTGATCGCCGGCATCGCGGTGCCGGAACAGGTCGCGATCATCGGCATCGACAACGATCCGCTCACGCGCACGCTGACGCGCATTCCGCTGTCGTCGGTGATCCAGGGCACCGAGGAAATGGGCCGCACCGCCGCGCACCTGCTGCACCGGATGCTGCGCGGCGCGCGCTTTCCCGGGCAGCGCATTCTCGTGCCGCCGGTCGGCATCAACGTGCTCGAATCGACGCGCCACCAGCCGCTCGCGAGCCCGCACGTGATGCGTGCCCGGCATTTCATCCGCCAGTACGCGTGCCAGGGCATCAAGACCGAACAGGTCGCCGACTATGTCGGCGTGTCGCGCTCGCTGCTCGAGGAGCACTTCCGGCGCGAACTGCAACGCACCGTGCACCAGGAGATCCTGCGCCACAAGCTCGAAGCCGCGCAGGCGCTGCTCGCCGGCCGCCAGGCGTCGAGCGCCGAAGTCGCGATCCGTTGCGGATTCACGTCGCTTCAATACATGTACGCGGTGTTCCGGCGCGAACTCGGCTGTACGCCGCGCGAATACCAGGAACGCGCGGCCGCCCCCCACTGACACCCGCCGCCCATCCGACCTCCATCCATGCATATCGATACCGATTCCTCATACCTGACGCCCGGCGCGGCACGCGTGCTTTCCGAGCCGTGGGGCACGTTGCCCGACGGCGAGCCCGTGCGGCGCTATACGCTGCGCAACGCGCACGGGATGCGCGTCGTCGTCAGCGACCTCGGCGCGACCGTCGTGTCGTGGCTCGCGCCCGATCGCACCGGGCGCCTGGCCGATATCGTGCTCGCGCACGACACGCCGGCCGAGTACCTCGAATCCGGCGCCTATCTCGGCGCGACGGTCGGCCGCTGGGCGAACCGGATCGCCGGCGCGCGCTTCACGCTCGACGGCGTCGACTACCTGCTCGACCGCAACGAGAACGGCAACCTGTTGCACGGCGGCGCGAACGGTTTTCATCGCGCGCGGTGGGACGTGCTCGACGATGGCGGCGGGCTGACGCTGCAACTCGATTCGCCGGAAGGCGACGCGGGATTCCCCGGCAACGTGCGCGTGCAGGTGCGCTACACGCTCGACGACGACGGCACGCTGACGATCGACTATTCGGGGTGGACCGATGCGCCGACGCCGCTGAACCTGACGAATCACAGTTACTTCAACCTGAACGGGCGCGCGGGCAGCGACGTGCGCGGCCATCTGCTGCATATCGACGCCGATGCCTTCCTCGAAGTGGACGACGCGCTGATCCCGACCGGCACGGCCGACGTAACGGGCACGGCCTTCGATTTCCGGCAAAGCGCGCCGCTCGGCGCGCGCCTCGACTGGCCGCATGCGCAACTGGCGCGGGCGCGCGGCTTCGATCACTGCTACGTCGTCGGCAACGGCGCGCGTGAGGTCCGGCCCGTCGCACGGATCTACGATCCGGAAAGCGGCCGCGAGCTGATCGTGTCGACCGACCAGCGCGGCCTGCAGCTCTATACGGGCAACTATCTCGACGGCTTGCGCGTGAGCGGCGGCACGCGCTGCGTGCCACACGCGGCGCTGTGCGTCGAGGCGGGCGGCTTTCCGGATCAGGTCAACATGGACGGCCTGCGCGACGACGTGATCGTTCGTCCGGGCGGCGTCTATCGGCAGACCACGCGGTATCGGATCGCCGTTCAGGCATAGCGCGCGTGCCGTGTCGTCGGCACCCGGCCAGCGCCGCGCGCACCCCGGCCGAACGCCAGGCCGCGCCGCGTCGCGCGACATTGCGACGGCAGGAAAATGCTTTCTACGATTCGTTGGTTTGAGCGGCGCGGCGCAGCCCGTAGCATGGGCGCGTCACCCATCCTCCAGCATCGGAATGTCCGCGCAAACAGACAAGGTCGTCCATTGGCTGCTGTCCAGCCTGGAGCCGAAAAGCCAGCTTTTTCACGTCGGCCAGTATTGCGGCGACTGGCAGGCGTCCACCGCCGGCCGGGCGAAAGCGAGCTTCCACGTCATCCTGCATGGTTCGGCGTGGCTGCACTTCGCCGACGGGCGCGACAGCATCCCGGTCGCCGCGGGTGAAGCCGTCTTTCTGCTGCGCGACGTGCCGCACGGGTTGTCGCCGAGCCCGGTCAACCCGCAGGCCTGCGCGGTCGCGGGCGGCCATCCGCTCGAGCGGCGCGGGTCGATGCAACCGCTCGATCCGTCGGTCGACGGCAGCGTCGGGCTCGCGTGCGGCTTCATCGAATTCCACTCGACCGTGTCGCGCGCGATCGTATCGCTCTTTCCCGAGTACCTGATCGTGCGGCGCGGCGACGACGCGTATCGCGGCATCCACGGGCTGTTCGACCTGATCCGCGCCGAAGGTCGTCACGGCGTCGACGCGCCGTCCCCGCTGATCGACAAGCTGGTCGAACTGCTGCTGTTCTATGCGGTGCGGGACGCCGCCGGGCACGATACCGTGGCCAGCGGGCTCGCCACGCTGATGCAGCGGACCGGCTTCGGCACGCTGGTCGCCGCGATCATCGACGCGCCCGCCGACGCGTGGACCACGGACTCGATGGCCGCGTTCGCGAACATGTCGCGCACCGCGTTCTGCAAGCACTTCAGCGAAGCATCGGGCCATCCGCCGATGCAGTTCGTCACGATGGTGCGGATGCGGCTCGCGGCGGACCTGTTGCAGCAGGGCCTGCCGATTTCGCGGGCGGGCGAACTCGTCGGCTATCAGTCGGAATCGGCGTTTGCGCACGCGTTCAAGCGCACGATGGGCATGCAACCCGGCGCATGGCGCCGCGAGCGCGACGACGCGTCGCGATCGGCGGCGCGCTTGCACTAGCGGGCATCGCGACACCGCGACGCGCGGCGCGGGACGAACGCACAGGAATCGCGGATGTTCGCGCATTGTCCGGCGGCAGCAGCGCCTCGACAATGATCTCACTGCCCTTTTCGGAGAATCCTGTGAGCCGCCTGCCGTTGCCCACCATCGAAACCGCCCCCGCGGCCAGCCAGCCCTTCCTCGAAAAATCGCAGCGCGCGAACGGCTTCCTGCCGAACCTCGTCCGTTCGCTCGCGAATGCGCCGGTCGCCCTCGAAACCTATCTGACCGTCGCGGAGATCAACGGCCGCGCGGGCCTCACGTTCGCCGAGCGCGAAGCCGTGCAGATCACCGCGGCCGCCGTCCACGGCTGTGCATTCTGCGTGGCCGGACACACGGCCGCCGCACTGAAAAAAGCCCAGGTCGAGCGCGCCGACGTCGACGCACTGCGCGACGGCGAGCCGGTCGCCGAGCCGCGGCTCGACGCCGTCGCTGCTTTCACGCGCGCCGTGATCGCGACGCGCGGCGCCGTGACCGACGACGCGCTCGACGCGTTCCTGGCCGCCGGCTTCACCGAAGCGAACGCACTCGAAGTGGTGCTGGGCGTGAGCCTCGCGACGCTGTGCAACTTCGCGAACAATCTGGCGCGCAACGAACTCAACCCCGAACTGGCGGCATACCGATGGGAACCCCGGACACAATCCGCCTGACGGCGCCCGCGCTCGACGCGTCGCTCGTCGACTGGCTCGACGCGAACGCCACGCAGCTCGACACGAGCGCCGCGTTGAAAGCGGAAATCGTGCCGCGCCTCGCGGACGCCGGACTGTTCCGGACCGGCGTGCCGGCGAGCCTCGGCGGCGCGGGCGGCACGACCGCGGACGCCATTGCCGGCATCGCCGCGGTGGCCGAGTATTCGCTGACCGCCGCCTTCGTGCTGTGGGGCCAGCGCAGCTTCATCGAATACCTGCTGCAAAGCCCGAATACCGCGCTGCGCGAGCGCTGGCTGCCGGCGCTGCTCGACGGCCGTTGCGCCGGCGCAAGCGGCTTGTCGAATGCGATGAAATATCTGTCCGGCATCGAGTCGCTTCAGATCGACGCGACGCCGCACGCGGAACGCGCCGACGACTGGCGGATGACCGGCCGGATGGCGTGGGTGACGAACCTGCACACCGAACGGTTCGTGGTGGCGGCAGCGGTGGCATTTGGCGATGGCCGGCCGTCCGCGATCGTCGCGATTCCGGATGACGCGCCCGGCCTGACGCGCAGCCCCGATCTCGACCTGATCGCGCTGCGCGGCAGCAACACCGCCGCGCTGCACCTCGACGCCGTACCGGGCGACGCCGCGTGGCTGATCCATCCGGACGCACAAACCTTCCTGTCCGCTGTGCGACCGGCATTCCTCGGCTTGCAGTGCGGGCTGTCGATCGGGCTCGCGCGGCGCTCGCTGGCCGAAGCGCGTCGCGCGGCGGAAACGACGCGCGGCATTCTCGGCCCCGAAGTCGAATCCTGCGCGGCCGAACTGGCTGCCGCGTGTGCGCAACTGTCGGCCGGCATCGCGGACGGCAGCCTGCGCCTGCATCCCGACCGCCTGTTCGCGTTGCGCATCGCGCTCGCGACGCACGTGGGCACGGCCGTGAACCTCGAACTCGAGGCGAGCGGCGGTCGCGGCTATCTGCGCGATGCGGGGCTCGGCTTCGAGCGACGCTGGCGCGAAGCGGCGTTCATCCCGATCGTCACGCCGAGCGTCGTGCAGTTGAAGGCGCAACTCGCCGCACGGACGCGGAGCATCGCCGCATGACGCGCCCGCTGCTGGACGCCCGCCATCTGACGCTTAGCTACGACGGCGAGCGGCGCAATACCGTGCTCGCCGATGTCTCGCTGTCGGTCGGGCGCGGCGAAATCGTCGCGTTGATCGGCCCGAGCGGCACCGGCAAGTCGAGCCTGCTGCGTGCACTGGCCGGGCTGGAGCGACCGCAATCCGGCACCGTGTCGATCGACGGTACGACGCTGCAGGGCCCGCACCCGAGGATCGCGATCGCGTTTCAGGACCCGTGCCTGCTGCCGTGGCTGTCGACCGAACGGAACGTCGCGTTCGGGCTCGCCTTCGAACATCAGGAGCGCCTCACGCGCGATCAGCAACGCGAGCGCGTCCGCTCCGCGCTGCATGCGGTCGGGCTCGAAGCCGCCGTGTCGCTGCGCCCGGCCCAGCTCTCCGGCGGCATGGCGCAGCGCGCGGCGCTCGCCCGCGCGCTGGCGCGTCAGCCGCACGCACTGCTGCTCGACGAGCCGTTCTCGGCGCTCGACGAAGTCACCCGCGCCGCGATGCAGCGGTTGCTGGTGAACATCGTCGCGACGACGCGCTGTGCGACGGTGCTCGTGACCCACGATATCGACGAGGCGCTGCTGGTGGCCGATCGCGTCGTGCTGCTCGGCACGCAGGGCCGCTTCATCGACGCGTGGCACGTCGATTATCCGCATCCGCGCGACGCGTTCGTCAGCGAACTCGGCACGATGCGCATCGACATCCTGAAGGCGTTGCAGGCCGGCATGAAGCGCCCGCACGCGTCCGAACTCCATCCCTCGAACTGACCTCCCTATCCATGTGCCAGATTCCGATGTCGCGCCGCGAATGGCTGAAGCTTGCGGCCCTGTTCACCGCGACGGGCGCCGCCCCGTTGCTGTCGATGGCGAATGCGCACGCCGCGGCCGAACCGGATGCGCCGGTTCGCATCGGCTACCTGCCGATCACCGACGCGGCCCCGCTGCTGGTCGCCCACAACAACGGCTATTTCGCGTCCGAAGGGCTGACGGTCGAGCAACCGAAGATGCTGCGCAGCTGGGCGCAGCTCGTCGAAGCGTTCCTGTCCGGGCAGGTCAACGTCGTGCACCTGCTGTCGCCGATGACGCTGTGGGCGCGCTACGGCAGCCGCGCGCCGGCGAAGGTGGTCGCGTGGAACCACGTGAACGGCTCCGGGCTGACGGTCGCGCCCGACATCGATTCGCTGCGCGATCTCGGCGGCAAGACCGTCGCGATTCCGTTCTGGTACTCGATTCACAACGTCGTGTTGCAGGACCTGCTGCGCCAGCAGGGGCTTACGCCGGTGCTCAAGCGGCGCGGCACGCCCGCGGCGAACGAGGTCAACCTGGTCGTGATGGCGCCGTCGGACATGCTGCCCGCGCTCGCCGCGCGCCAGATCGCCGGGTACATCGTCGCGGAGCCGTTCAACGCGACCGCGGAATTGATGAAGATCGGCAAGATCCTGCGCTTCACCGGCGACGTGTGGAAGAACCATGCGTGCTGCGTCGTGTTCATGCACGAGAACGATCTGACGCAGCGCCCCGCGTGGTCGCAAAAGGTCGTCAACGCGATCGTGAAGGCGCAGCTGTGGGCGCGCGCGCATCCGCAGGACACCGCGCAACTGCTGTCGAAAGACGGCACGCACCGCTATTCGCCGCATACGCTCGCGTCGCTCGACCGCGTGCTGGTGCCGTCGGCGTCGCTGACCGACACCTATCGCGCGAGCGGCGCGATCCGTCATGCCGACTGGCACGCGAAGCGGATCGACTTCCAGCCGTATCCGTTCCCGAGCTATACCGAGGCGCTGGTTCAGCGGCTGAAGCGGACGGTGGTCGACGGCGACAGCACCTTCCTCGCATCGCTCGACCCGGCGTTCGCTGCCCGCGATCTCGTCGACGACCGGTTCGTGCGCAAGAGCATCGACGCGGTCGGCGGCCTGACCGCGTTCGGCCAATCGGGCGGGTTCCGCCGCGAGGAGATCATCGTTGTCTGACGCGCTCGCCACCCGCCGCTCGTCCGCACCCGACACGCGCCGGCGCGGCGGCGTCCGCTTCCCGGCCCGCTCGGCCGCGGGCTGGCTCGGCGTGGCCGGGCTCGTGGCGACGGTCGCCGTCTGGTGGGTCGCGATCCACCTGTTGACCGAGCCCGGCTCACTTGGCCGGCAGTTCGCGCCGGATAGCGCGTTCGCGAGCCTGCGCGCGCTGTGTGCGGACGATCAGTTGCTCGAACACGCGCTCGTCAGCCTGCGACGCATCGGCGTCGGGCTCGGTGCGGCGCTGCTGGCCGGCGTCCCGCTCGGCCTGTTGCTCGGCCGCGTGCGATGGGTCGAGCGGATGCTGTCGCCGACGTTCCAGTTCCTGCGCATGGTGTCGCCGTTGTCGTGGATGCCGCTCGCGGTCATGTCGTTCGGCATCGGCGACCGCGCGATCTACTTCCTGCTCGGGTTCGCTGCGTTGTGGCCGGTGCTGATGAGCACGGCCGCCGGCGTCACGCAGATCGACCGGCGCTGGCTGCAGCTCGGCGCGAGCCTCGCGGCCACCCGCCGCGAGTTGCTGGTCCATATCGTGCTGCCCGCGATCGCGGGGCCGCTGCTCAACGGCATCCGGCTCGCGATCGGCATCCTGTGGATCGTGCTGGTGCCGGCCGAGATGCTCGGCGTCAATGCCGGCCTCGGCTACCTGATCCTCGATACGCGCGACCGGCTCGCGTATGCCGAACTGACGGCGGTGATCGTCGTCATCGGCGCGCTCGGCTTCACGCTCGACGGCATCGCGCGGGGGTTGATCCGCGCGCTGCTGGCGTCCGACCGCTAGCGCCGCCGTGGAGACAGGCAGCGCTCGGGCGGACCGTTTGCCGTGGGCGGCTCAATTCCACGCATGCCGCGCCGGGCGGGCGCCGTTCAGGTAGTAGTTGCCGACGAGGTGATATTTCCAGCGCACCGGATCGTGCAGCGTATGCGTGCGCGCGTTGCGCCAGTGCCGGTCGAGATTGTGCTCCGCGAGCGTCGACTGCGTGCCGGCCAGCTCGAACAGCTTCTCGCCGGCGAGCAGCGCGACCTCGGTCGTCAGCACCTTCGCTTCGCCGACCGCGACGGACGCCCGTGCGACGTCGTCCTCGGTCACGTCGCCCTTGGCCGTGATCTCGTCGAGCGTGCGCGCCGCACGTTCGAGCAACGCGTCGGCCGCATGCAGCTGGATGTGCAGGCGGCCGATTTCGCGAATCGTCAGCGGATCGTCCACCGCCCGCTCGACGCCGCTGTCGACCCACGGCCGCGTGCGGGTCCGCACGAACGCGAGCGTATCGTCGATGGCCGCCTTCGCGATGCCCGCGTCGATCGCCGCCTGGATGATCTGCGACAGCGGGCCGTTGAGCGTCGGCACGTCCGACACGCGCTGCGCGGGCAGCACGTGCGACGCCGGGATGCGCACCGCGTCGAGCACGACCGTGCCGCTCGCGGTCGTGCGCTGCCCGAATCCCGACCAGTCGTCGATCACGGTCAGCCCCGGCGTCGGTTGCGGCACGTACGCGAGCCAGGCCTGCTGCGCGTCGTCGAGCCCGAGCACCGGCACGTAATGCGCGAACAACGCACCGGTCGAGTAGAACTTCGTGCCGTCGACCACATAGTCGTCGCCGTCGCGACGCACGCGCGTCTTCAGGTCGAGCACGTGCTTCGTGCCCTTCTCCGAGAATCCGTTGCCGAACCGCTTGCCGCTCAGCACTTCGGCGAAGAAATGACGCTTTTGCGCATCGGTGCCGACGAGCGTGATCACGTCGATCAGCCCGAAATGATTCTGCGGAAGCTGCCCGAGCGACGCATCGGCCGCGGCGATGATCTTGATCACCTCGGTGAGCGTCACGTGCGAGACGCCTGCACCGCCGTATGCCTTCGGCACCGTGATCGCCCACAGCCCCGACTGCGAAAACCATTCGATTTCCTCGCGCGGCAGGCGGCGCTCGCGATCGCGCTCGGCAGCCCCTTGCGCGAGGCGTTGCGCCAGCGCATGCGCGACCGCGATCGCTTCCGCATCGTCCGCAATCACGCGGGCCACCTGCGGTCGTGCGTCGGCCGGCCGCTCCTGAATCGTCGCGCTCGTGTCTGACATCGGGCTCTCCTGTCGAATGGCGAAAGCGTTCAATCTAGCAGCGCCGCGCGAGCCGGAAAACCGAGCGATTCTCGGAACGATATTCCTTTGGAGAACAAACGACGTCGATCCTGACGCAGATGAATCGGCGTTTCGACGTCGTAACGGATGCATGAACGTCGATGCGTCCCCGCGCGGTTGCGGTCGCAGTAGCGGTAATACGCAGCGACGATAACGATCCGAGAATCCGTTATTGGAACGCTCACGTGGCGCTTCCTATACTGGGCTCCCGGCGCACGCCCTTCGAGGAAACCCGCATGACTTCGTCGCACGCAGCTCCCGACCTTTCCACCGGTACCGATTACGATGCGCTCGCGAGCCGGTTCCGGCCGATCTTCGAGCGCATCGCCGCCGGCACCGCCGAGCGCGAACGCAACCGTGAACTCCCGCACGAGGCGATCGGCTGGCTGAAGTCGGCCGGCTTCGGCGCGATCCGGCTGCCGGCGAGCGCCGGCGGCGCGGGCGCATCGCTGCCACAGTTGTTCCGGCTGCTGACCGAACTGGCCGCCGCCGATTCCAATTTGCCGCAGGCATTGCGCGGGCATTTCGCGTTCGTCGAGGATTGGCTGAACGCGCCGGCCGGGCCGCAGCGCACGACGTGGTTCGACCGCTTCGCGAGCGGCCAGCTCGTCGGCAATGCGTGGTCGGAGGCCGGCGACGTGCCGCTCGGCCAGACCGTTACCAAGGTGTCGGAGCAGAACGGCCGGCTCGTGCTGAACGGCCGGAAGTTCTACAGCACCGGCAGCCTGTTCGCCGACTGGATCGACGTGTTCGCGCAGCGCGCACACGATGGCAGCGACGTGATCGTCGCCGTCGCGACCGCGCAGCCGGGCGTGATCCGCGAGGACGACTGGGACGGCTTCGGCCAGACCACCACCGGCAGCGGCACGACGCGTTTCGAGAATGCGGCGGTCGACGCGGACAACGTGATCGATTTCGCGCGCCGCTTCAAGTACCAGACCGCGTTCTACCAGCTGTTCCACGTCGCGACGCTGGCCGGCATCGGCCACGCGATCGTGCGCGACGCGGGCGAGCTCGTGCGCAACCGCACGCGCGTGTACAGCCACGGCAATGCGCCGCGCGCGGGTGACGACGCACAGCTTCAGCAGGTGATCGGCGAGATCGCGTCATGGGCATACGCGGCCGACGCACTCGCACTGCGTGCCGCGCAGCCGCTTCAGCACGCGTACGAAGCGCGCTTCGGCGGCGACGAAGCGGCCGAGCAGGCGGCGAACGTCGCGGCCGAAATCGAATCCGCGCAGAGCCAGCTCGTCGTGTCCGAACTCGTGCTGCGCGCGGCGACGCGCCTGTTCGACGCGCTCGGCGCATCAGCAACCCGCAGCACGACCGCGCTCGATCGCCACTGGCGCAACGCGCGCACGGTGTCGTCGCACAATCCGCTCGTGTACAAGGCGCGCATCGTCGGCGATTGGATCATCAACGGCCGCACGCCGCCGTTCGTCTGGCGCGTCGGCAACGGGGCGGACGCCCACGCGGGCGCCGGTGCGGAAGCGGGGGCCGCGCAATGAGCAAGACCATTCGCTTCAACGCGTTCGAGATGAACTGCGTGGGCCACCAGTCGCCCGGCTTGTGGGCCCATCCGCGCGACCGCTCGTGGCAGTACAAGGATCTCGACTACTGGACCGACCTCGCGCGCGTGCTCGAACGCGGGATCTTCGACGCGATCTTCATCGCGGACGTGATCGGCTACTACGACGTGTACAAGGGCAGCAACTATCACGCGCTGCACCAGGCCGCGCAGATTCCCGTCAACGATCCGCTGCAACTGGCCGCGCCGATCGCGATGGCGACCGAGCATCTCGGCATCGGCATCACCGCGTCGACGACGTTCGAACACCCGTACACGTTCGCCCGCCGGCTGTCGACCGCCGACCATCACACGAAGGGCCGGCTCGCGTGGAACATCGTCACGTCGTATCTGGAAAGCGGCGCGAAGAACGTCGGCGATCATGGGCTGCGCACGCACGACGACCGCTATGCGGTCGCGGCCGAATACGTCGAGGTGCTGTACAAGCTGTTCGAGGGTAGCTGGGAGGATGGCGCGGTGGTACGCGATCGCGATGGCCGCGTGTTCACGCATCCGGAGAAAGTGCACGAGATCGGTCACAAGGGCCGCTTCTTCGACGTGCCCGGCTATCACCTGTGCGAGCCGTCGCCGCAGCGCACGCCGGTGCTGTTCCAGGCCGGCGCGTCGGGCCCGGGCAAGGCGTTCGCCGCGCAGCACGCCGAATGCGTGTTCGTCGCCGCGCCGACCCGCGACCAGCTCGCGCGCTACGTGGCCGACGTGCGTGCGCAGGCCGCGGCCGCCGGGCGCGACCCGGCGAAGGTGCTGATCTACAACCTCGTGACGGTGATCGTCGACGAGACCGACGAGAAGGCGCAAGCGAAGTTCGACGAGTATCGGCGCTACGTGTCGTACGACGGCTCGCTGGTGTTCATGTCCGGCTGGACCGGCATCGACTTCGGCCAGTACGCGCCGACCGATCCCGTCCGGCGCGTCGCAACGAATGCGATCGTGTCGGCGGTCGAACACCTGTCGGGCGGCGACACCGCGTGGACGATCGAGGCGCTGGCGGCCTGGGGCGGCATCGGCGGGATGGGCCCGGTGTTCGTCGGGTCGGCGTCGACCGTCGCGGACATCCTGCAGGAATGGGTGGCCGCGACCGACGTGGACGGCTTCAATCTCGCGTATGCGGTCGCGCATGAAACCTTCGAGGACGTCGTGCGCCATCTCGTGCCGGAGCTGCAGCGCCGCGGCGTGTATCCGACCGCGTATGCGCCGGGCACGCTGCGCGAAAAACTCTTCGGCGGGTCGGCGCGGCTGCCGGACGAGCATCCGGCCGCGCAGTTTCGCGATATCGAACAGGTCAAGCGCGCGGCCGAGCGGGAAGCGGTCAGCGCGTAGCGTCGGGCGACGTCGAAACCGGTCTGTCCGCATTCACGCGGCGGCCGGCTTCAGTACAAACGGCTTCGTGCAGTCTGATGAAGCCGTTTGTATTTGCCGGGGGACAACGAGCGCTTCGCGTCGACGGTTACGCCACGCTTTCGTCGTCGACGTCGTTCGCCGTCGGCTCATACCGAACGATCAGCAGAAACACGATCGGCGTGACCGCACTGATCGCGACGACCCAGAACATGTCGGTGCCGAGACGCGCCTGCAGGATCGGCAGCACGAACAGCGCCAGCGCCTGGCCGATCCCGCACAGCGACCGCCCGAAGCCGACGCCGGTGCCGCGGATCGTGGCCGGATACGACAGCGTCGGATAGATCATCATCTGCGCGCCCGGCCCGAAACCTTCGGCGAACAGCCAGGTGCCGAGCATCAGCAGCACGACGCCGACGGCCAATGCGCCGTGCGGATGCCCCGCCAGCGCGAGCGCGACGAGCGCGACCGTTTGCAGCGCAAACCCCGCGATCGCGACATGCCGTGACGGATAGCGATACGCGAGGCGCATGCCGAGCAAGCCGCCGGTGAACGCGAACAGCACGTTCAATGCGAGCGACGCCGCGATCGTCTCGAACACGCCCGCGCCGAGGAATTGCGACAGGATCGACGGCAGGAAGAACGCGATCGCCGTGTATTCGAACGGGATGCACAGGTTCATCACGCTGGCGACGATCGTGCGCCCCAGATACGGACGCTGGAACAGCACGCGAATCCGCACCGGCGGCGGGCTCGGTTCGCGCCGCGCATCGTCCGCTTCGTGCGCGTGAATGCCGTACGACTCGCGCAGGATGCGCGCGGCGTTGGCCAGGTCGCCCTGATTCGCGGCCCACAGCGGCGATTCGTTCATGAAGCGGTTGCGGAACAGGATGATGACGAGCGCCGGCACCGCGCCGAAGATCAGCGAGGCGCGCCACAGCCAGCCCGCATGCTCGGCCGGCAGCAGGAAATACAGCCCGAAGATCAGCAGGAAGCACACCGACGACGCGACGTACCACATCGGGCACCACGCGGCGAGCCGCGACGCCTTGTTGCCGCGGCCGTTGAACTTCGAGAATTCCGCGAGAAACGCCATCGCGACGGGCAGGTCGATGCCGACGCCGAGCCCCATCACGAAGCGGGCGGCGATCAGTACCCAGACGTTCGGCGCGAGCCCGGCCGCGATCGCCGCGACCACGAAGAACAGCATGTCGGCCATGAACACCTGGTAGCGGCCGATCCGGTCGGTCAGCCAGCCGCCGATCAGGCTGCCGAAGATCGTGCCGATCATGATCGCCGACCCGACCAGCCCGGTCAGCGCGGGCGTCAGCCCGAATTCGCGCGCCACGTCGTCGATGCCGTACGACAGCGTCGTCAGGTCGTACGCATCGAGAAACACGCCGCCGAGCGCCAGCAGCACGATCATCCGTGCGTGGCTCACCGAACTGTCCACCGTATTGATCAGGCGAGCGACGTCGCTGGCCGAGCGGATAGGGGAAGAAACCGGCGTGACTGAGCCAAGATCGATCGAACTCATCGGATTCCTTAGTTTGATGCCGAATGCACGGCAAGGTGATCGTGAAGCCGGGGAACCGGGCAGGCGCCTTCGCGACCGTCGCGGCGTCGAGCGCATGGGGCCCCGCTGTCGCCAGGTTCCGGCAGCGGAAATTCTGTTCCCTCGATCCGGCAATCCCAAGCGATATAAACCGATAAATTAATCGGCGTGCGTCATAAAGTTGCACGGCGCGCGCTTAGCAGCCGCACGCATGTTCAAACGTGGATTTCTTCGTTAACGGATCGCCTGCGCTTCGTTACATTAGCCGGTCACCTGCCTGTTCGCGGCGCGTTGCCGCTCTTCCGGAGAATCCTCGATGAAGCCGTTCTGGTCCCGCGTGTGGCAATCCGCGGCCCTCGTCGTTGCCGTGCTTGCCGGCCTCATGTCCATGCAAGCGCAGGCGGCGACGCCCGCGGAAATCCGCGTCGACTATGCGTACTACTCGCCCGAGAGTCTCGTGATCCGCCACTTCGGCTGGCTCGACGACGCGTTCAAGGCCGACGGTACGGCGATTCGCTGGGTGCTGAGCCTCGGCAGCAATCGCGCGCTCGAATACCTGAACAGCGGCGCGGTCGATTTCGGGTCGGCCGCGGGGCTCGCGTCGGTGCTCGCGCGCGCGAACGGCAACCCGATCCATACCGTCTACGTGTTCTCGCGCCCCGAATGGACCGCGCTCGTGGTACGCAAGGATTCGCCGATCCGTTCGCTCGCCGATCTGAAGGGCAAGAAGATCGCCGCGACGCGCGGCACCGATCCGTTCCTGTTCACGCTGCGCGCGCTGCACACCGTTGGCCTGACGCGCGACGACGTCGAGATCGTCAACCTGCAGCATCCGGACGGCCGCACCGCGCTCGCGAACGGTCAGGTCGATGCGTGGGCCGGGCTCGATCCGCACATGGCCGCCGCGCAGCTCGACGACGGCGCGCGCCTGCTGTACCGCAACGTCGCGTTCAATACGTACGGGTTCCTGAACGTTCGCGACGCGTTCGCCAGCCAGTATCCGCAGGCGGTCGAGCGCGTGCTGAAGGTCTACGACCGCGCACGCCAGTGGATCGTCGCGCATCCGGCCGAAACCGCGCAGATCATTGCCGACGAATCGAAGGTGTCGCTGCCGGTCGCGAAGCTGCAGCTTCAGCGCAACGACTTCAGCGACCCGGTGCCGGGCGACACGCAGCGCGCGGCGCTGAAGGCCGCGGCGCCGGTGCTGACGGCCGAGCAGTTGACCAAACCGGGCGTCGATCCCGCGAAGATCGTCGATACGCTGATCGATCCGTCGTTCGCACGCCCGATCGTCGCCGCGTCGCACTGAGCGTGCCGCCGATGACGGACACCACCGCGCGCGGCGACGCGCTCGCGTCACACCCACCCGCATCGCCGCCTCCCGCGGCCCGACGTGACCCGCTGCGCGCCTGGCGCATCGCAGGCTTCGCACTGCCGTTCGCCGCGCTCGTGCTGCTGGAGTTCGTGGTGCGGCACGGCTGGCTGCCCGATCATCTCGTGCCGGCGCCGAGCGAGATTCTCGATACCTTGGCACGAATGGGCGTCACGCGGGTCGCACGTCACGTCGGCGCGAGCACGCTGCGCGTCGCGGCCGGGTTTGCGGCCGGCGCGGGGCTCGCGCTCGTCGTCGGCGCGGCGATGGGCCTGAGCCGCCGGATCGACGCGCTGTTCGAACCAACGTTCCAGGCGCTGCGCGCGATTCCGTCGCTTGCGTGGGTGCCGGTGCTGCTGCTGTGGCTCGGCATCGATGAAGCACCGAAAATCACGCTGATCGCGATCGGCGCGTTCTTTCCGGTTCACCTCGCGGTGGTCGCCGGCATTCGCGACGTCGACCGCAAGCTCGTCGAGCTCGGCGCGGTGTACCGGCTCGGCCCGCTTGCGCTGTTCCGCCGCATCCTGCTGCCGGCCGCGCTGCCGCAGATCGTCACCGGCCTGCGCACCGGCCTCAGTCTCGCGTGGATGTTCATGGTCGCCGCGGAGCTGATCGCGGCCACGCGCGGCCTCGGCTTCCTGCTGAGCGACGGTCGCGAAACCGGGCGCCCCGATCTCGTGTTCGGCGCGATCCTGCTGCTCGCGTTGCTCGGCAAGCTGACCGACGGCGCGATGCGCCGCATCGAGTCGCGCTGGCTCGGCTGGCGCGACGCGTTCGATGGCGCATCGCGCGAGGGCGGGAAATGAGCGCCTCCCCTTCCGTCCGCCGGGGCGTCGGCATCGCCCCGCCGCTGCTCGATCTGCGGATCGCCCGCAAGCTGTATGGCGATCGCACGATCCTGGCCGACATCGCGTTGCAGGTCGCACGCGGCGAAATCGTCTGCGTGGTCGGCCCGAGCGGCTGCGGCAAGAGCACGCTGCTGCGGGTCGTCGCCGGCCTCGACCCGGATTTCCGCGGCAGCGTGACGCTCGACGGCAACGCGCTGGCCGGGCCGTCCGCGCGCGTCGGCATGATCTTTCAGGAGCCGCGGCTGCTGCCGTGGCTGTCGATCGCCGACAACGTCGGCTTCGCGTCCGGCGCGCGGGGCGGCCACGACCCCAGCGTCGCGCGGTTGCTCGACGAGGTCGGCCTGGCCGGCGTCGCGCGGCAACTGCCGGCCACGTTGTCCGGCGGGATGGCGCAGCGCGCCGCGATCGCACGCGGGCTGTTCGGCGAGCCGGATTTGCTGCTGCTCGACGAGCCGTTCAGCGCGGTCGACGCGATCACGCGGATGCGCCTGCAGACGCTGCTGCTCGACGTCGTCCACCGGCACCGGATGGCCGCGATCGTCGTCACGCACGATCTCGACGAGGCGCTGTATCTCGGCGATCGCGTGCTGATGCTCGCGCCGAACCCGGGCCGCGTCGACGACGAGATCCAGGTCGACGTCGCACGGCCGCGCGATCGGCGCGATCCGGCGCTGGCCGCGCAGCGCGCACGGCTACTCGATGCGTTCCAGCGCTTTCACGATCGCGCGGCGGGCGACCCGGCAGGCATCCCCGTCACGTCGGCCTGACAGCGCCACTTCATCGCGCGGACGCCGACCGGACGAACGCGGCCAGATCGCGATTGAACCGTTCGGCTTCCTCGATGAACGGCGCGTGTCCCGACTCCGCATACACCTTGCCGACCACGCGCGAGTTCAGCTCGGCCGCGCGAGCCAGCGTCGCGTGCGTATCGACCAGCGCATCGCGACCGCCGTAGATGAAGAGCAACGGCACGCGCGCGTGGCCGAGCCCCGCGGCGGCGAATACCGACATCGTCGGGATGGCCTTTTGCATGTCCCACGACGCCATCGCGGCGTTCGCGAGCAAGCGCTCGAACGTGGCGGCGTCCGGCCGACGGTTGAAACACAGGCCGACGAACGTGCGCTCGCCGTCGAGATGGGTTTTCAGATCCGGCGCGTTCATGTCCCGATACACGTCCGGATGATCGACGATCTGGCCCGGCGCAAGCTCGACCACGCCGTCGGCATACACGGCGCCCGCGATCGCGCGATCGCCGTACCTGGCGAGGTAGTTCGAGATCACCACGCCGCCGAGCGACCAGCCGACCACGACGGGTTTGCGCGCATGCGCGCCGTCGATGACCGCGGCGAGATCGTCGCCCCAGCGGGTTCCGTCGCGATACGGCTGCGCGCCGGACGGCTTGTCCGACAGCCCGTGGCCGCGCAGGTCGTACGTGATGATCCGGAAGCCGCGCAGTTCCGGGCTCTGGACTTGCGCGTCCCAGTTCAGGCGGCTGCCGAGCAGGCCGTGGATCAGGATGACGGGCACGCCGTCGGGGTCGCCGCTTTCCTGAACGGCCAGCTTCACGCCGTCCGTCGACGTCACGGTATAGGTCAGCGGCGCGGCGGCCGCGTCGTACGCCAACGCGAACGGCGTCGCCCACCAGATCACGGCAATCAGCCAGCGGATCAGTACTCGGGTAGTCATGGGTTCTTTCCTCCAGGCATGAACGGACGCTCAGTCTCAACCCTCACACTGATGTGAGAGTCAAGCGAATCGTGCTAACCTGCCCTTCATGAAAAATCCGCCTACCCAGCCGCTGCTGACCATCGGCAAACTCGCGCAGCTCACCGGCGCGAGCGTGCGCTCGATCCGGCACTACGACGAGCACGGCCTGCTCGCGTCGGTGCGCGCGGACAACGGCTATCGCCTGTTTCCCGACAAGGCCGTGACGCAGGTCAAGCAGATTCAGCGCATGATCGCGACCGGTTTCACCCTCGACGACATTCGCGGTTTTCCGGACTGCATGCTGCTGATCGAAGGTGCGCGTTCGTGCGATCAGATCACCGACGTCCAGCGCGAACGCCTCGAAGCGATCGACCGCCAGATCGCCGATCTCGAGAAGCGGCGCGCAAGGCTCGTCACGATGTTGCGGGATGGTATGGTGCCGCCGCTCGATTGATCGGTGCGCCTTTTCCCGCTACGGATGCGAGGCCATCCACGCGCATCGGGCACAATACGCGCCCTCACCTTTTTGCCGGTGGTCACACTCATGCGTGTCATCGTCGTCGGAACGAGCGGATCGGGAAAATCCACCTTCGCCAGCGCGCTGGCAACCGCCGCAGCGTGCCCATACATCGAACTCGATCGGCTCTACTGGGGCCCGGGCTGGACCGCCGTGCCGCCCGCGCAGTTCGAACATGCGGTGCTGGCGGTGACGGCCGGCGACCGCTGGGTCGCCGACGGAAACTACAGCGCGGTGCGCGACGTGCTGTGGTCGCGGGCCACGCACGTCGTGTGGCTCAACTTCGGCCGATGGACGGTGTTTTCCCGTGTGCTGCGGCGCACGATCGGCCGCGGGCTGATGCGCACCCGGCTCTCTCACGGCAACCGGGAATCGCTGCGGATGGCGTTCTGTTCGCGCGACTCGGTGCTGCTGTGGTCGTACACGACGTTCACGAAAAACCGCGTCAAGTTCGCCGGTTTGCGCGACGACCCGAAATACGCGCATCTGAAATGGATGG
Organism: Burkholderia cenocepacia; assembly: GCF_014211915.1. NCBI lineage: Bacteria > Pseudomonadati > Pseudomonadota > Betaproteobacteria > Burkholderiales > Burkholderiaceae > Burkholderia > Burkholderia cenocepacia. The sequence continues at coordinate 177,416 of NZ_CP060041.1, forward strand.
AAATCACCAAGCCGTCGCGTACCCGCGCAGTCATCGAGATGCTGGCCCGCACCGGCCTCTGCGGCTGAGCGCGGCACGACAACGGCCACCTCGCGTCAATCGTCGAAGGTGCCCTGATATTCCGGCGCGGCATCCGCACGCGTGTTCAGTTCGAACATCACGCCGCCCGGCGCGCGGCAAAAGAAGCGCGAGCCGCGCCCGTTGTTGAACACGTCCGTCTCCATTGCAACGCCCTCTTCCTTGAAGCGCGCGAACAATGCGTGCACGGCATCGAGGCTCGGCAGTTCGAAGCCGACGTGGAAATTGGTCGGCCATGCGGGCACGCCGTCGCCGACGTGATCGATCACGACGTCGAAGCCCGGGCGCTTGAGAATCCAGGATTTGTCCCAGCTTCCCGCGATCGTGAAGCCGAGGTATCGCTCGAAGAATCGGGCCGTCGCCAGCGTGTCGGCAGAGGGGAAGCTCAGGTGGTTGAGCTTCATCGTGGGTATCGTTTCGGTCATGGTCGTGCTCTCCGATGCGGTGGTGGGCTCAGGCCCCATGCCGTGCCGCCCGAGGACTTCAGAATACGAGCGCGGGCTCACATTCAACAACTCGCATTGGACGTTGCGCCGGACGCGGGCGAAACCCTTGCGGGGCCGGCAGTCGAGCGATGAAGGCGATCGCGGCGGACGGCGCCACTCGCATTCGCGACAGGCGCCGTCGATACGGAATGACCGGTCGGCCGAAGGCGCCAAACGACGACGGCCCGGGATTCGCAAACGAACCCCGGGCCACCGCTCGACCGCGGGTGCCGGACATGACATGCGTTGCCCGGCACCCGCGCATCGCTCAACGCTGCGCGAGCTGCATCAGAACTGATAACCCGCGCCGACCACCGCGCCGAAGTCCGAGCGCGTGTTGCCCGTCACCGATGCCTTGACGACCCAGCGGTTGCTCTCCGTCACGTACGAGTAGCCGGCCGCGAAGCCCTGCTGGCCGTGATAGTTCGACGTCGCCGCCGACACCATCGAGCGCCCCGCGCCGGTCGGCTGCGGCAAGCCCGCCACCGCCATCGCCGACGCGACACCGCCGTACATGTCCTTCTTCAGGTCGTTGAACGAGTTGTACACCTGCCCGATGCGCTGGTCGGTATACCCCTTCGCCTGCGTCGATGCCGTCGCGAGGTTGTCGTTCAACTGCTGCACGTTCACCGCGTCGGTCGGCGCCGTGCCGGCCGCGACGTTCGTGATCTGGCGCTCGCTGCCCTTCGCGCCGACCGAGAACGAGTTGTCGCGATCGGCGACGGAGCCCTGGCCGACCGCCACCGCATTCTTGCCGGTCGCGGTCGCCGTCGAGCCGATCGCCCCCGCATCGGCACGCGCGATCCACGTGGTGTTCGCATCGGTCGCGGCCGCGCGGATCTTGTCGTTGGCCGCGACGTTCTGCAGCGCGGCGTTGAACTGGCCCACGTTGACCGCGTCGTTCGCGTTCACGCCCGCCGCGACGCCGGTCAGCACGCGGTCGCCCGCCGTGCCGGAGAAGTTCACGCTGGTGCCGCCCGAATCCTTGCCGACCGTGATCGCGCCGTTCGGGTCCTGCTGCTGCACGAGGCCGGCCTTGCCGTTCGCGATGTTGGTCACGCTGCCTTGCAGGCTGGAAATGTCGGTCGTGTTCTTCGACACCTGCTGGTTGGTCGCGTAGAGCTGCGAACCGTTCACCGCATCGGTGCTGGTGGCGCTCAGCGTGCCGGCCTGCACGTTGGTGATGCGCGTGCCGCCCGCGCCGCCGAGCGTGATCGTGCTCTTCGAGCTGTCGTCGTACTGCACCGCGAGCGCGCCGAGCTGGTTCAGGTTCGACTGCACGTCCTTCAACTGCTTCACGTTCACCGCGTCGGTATCGCTGGTCCCGGCCGCGACGTTCTTCAGCACGACCGCCGAGGTGGCGTCGCCGCCGACGAGCGACACCGAATTCAGCCGGTTGCCGCTCGCGTCGACGTCGTACTTGACGACGTTCTTCACCGCTTCGCCGGCCTGGTTCGACACGTTGGTGATCTGCTGTTCGAGTGCGGTCTTCACGCCCGACAACTGGCCGCCGTTGACCGCATCCGTGCTGCCCGCGGCGACGTTGCCGTCGGCCACGTTGGTCAGCTTCGTCGGTGCACCGCCGCGCGCGGCGTTGAACGCGCCGAGCGTCGGGTCGAATTGCAGCGCATCCTGTTGCAGCCCGGCGATCGCCGCCGTGTTGCCCGCGATATTCGTTTCGGCATTGTCGATGCGCGTTTCGTGATTCGCGAGCGTCGTCGTGTTGCTGCCGACCCGGCCGTCGAGGTTCGTCAGCGCGTCGCCGACGTTGTTGAACGCACTGCCGCCGATCTTGTAGTTCGGTGCGCCGATCGAGCCGTCCGGGTTCGCCGTCGCGCCGCCGCCGAGCGCGGCCGCGGTGCCGTCGGTCGCGCGCCGCAGTTGCGCGCCGTTCACCGCGTCGGTACTGCCGGCCGCGACGTTGCCTGCCGCGACGTTGGTCACGCGCACCGGATTGCCGCCGTTGCCTGCACCGAGCGATACCTGCTGCTTGCTTGCATCGTCATATTTCACGGCGAGCGCGTCGAGTTGGCTCGTACCGTCGTGAATCGCCGCGTTCAGTTGATCGACGTTGACCGCGTCGGTGCCGCTCTTGCCGGCCGCGACGTTGCTGATCAGTTGCGGACCATGGCCGCCGTGGCCCGCATCGTACGCGCCGAGGCCCGGATTCCATTGCAGCGCGTCCTGCTGGAGCGCCGCGATGTTGCCGGTATTCGTCGTCACCTGGTTGCCGACGGTCGTGATCGACTGGTTGAGCGCGTCGGTCGCCTTGCCGAGCTGGCCGACGTTCACGGCATCGCCCGCCGCCACGCCATCCGCGACGTTGTGCAGGCCGACCGGCGCCGTTGCGCCCTTGCCGCCGAGCGTGACGCCGCCATGCGCATCGTCGTCGTACTGCACCGCGTTCTTCGTCGCGTTGCCGATCTGGCTGGTGATCGACGTGCTCAGGTTGCCGAGCGTCGTGCTGAGGTTGTTCGTCACGCTCGTGCTGAGCGATGCAAGGCCGCCGTTCAACTGGCCGACGTTCACGGCGTCGTGCGTGTCCTTGCCGTCCGCGACGTTGTGCAGCGTCGTGCCGTTGGGGCCGGCGAACGTCACCGAGTCGAAGCCGCTCGCGCCGTCGTACTTGACGTTGCGCGTATCGGCCGCCTGCAGGCCGGCGATGTTCGATGCCGCCGTGCTCAGCGAGCCGTTGATGCCGGTCACGCTGTTCTGCAGGTTCGTGATGTTCGAAGCCGCCGTCGAAATGGACGTTTGCAGCGGCGTGAGGCTGCCCTTCAACTGGCCGACGTTGACCGCGTCGGTATCGGCCACGCCGGCTGCCACGCCGCCGATCGTCGTGCCGGCGGCGCCGTCGAGCGCGATCGCCGCATGCGAGTCGTCGGTGTATTTGACGACGTTCCGGGTGGCCGTCACGATGCTCGTGCTCAAGCTGTTGCCGACGCTGGTCACGCGCTGGTCGACGTTCGAGATCGTGGTCGACAACGAATTGCCGACCGACGTCACGCGTGCATCGACATTGCCGACGCCCGTGCTCAGCGTACTGTTCACGTTCTTCAGTTGCTGGACGTTGACGGCATCCGTATCGGCCGCGCCCGCCGCGACGTTCTTGAGCTGGCGTTCGCTGCCGAGCGCGCCGAACGATACCGCGCCGCCGACCGGTGCGGCCGTGCCGCCGAACACCGGCGTGCCGCCGTTGTTCGCGCCGACGCTGCCCGAGCCGATCGCCACCTGATTGTTGTCGTTCGTCTGCGCGCCGGCGCCGATCGCCACCGACTGCGTGCCGGCGGCACGCGTCTGTGTCGCCGCGTCATACGATGCGCCGGCCGATACGCCGTCGCTCGACGTCGGGTTCGCGCCGCCGATCGCGACCGAGCGGTCACCGCTGGCGAGCGCCGAGTGGCCGAGCGCGATCGAGCTCGTGCCGTGCGCATCCGCGACGTTGCCGAGCGCCATCGAGAAATCGCCGACCGCCGCCGACTGACGGCCGATCGCCAGCGCGGTATTGCCCTGCGCGACCGCCACCGTGCCGATCGCGGTGGCCGAATTCGCCAGCGCCTGCGAGCCGACGCCGATCGCGATCGCGCCGCCGCTGCTGGTGCCGCCCTTGCTGCTCGCATTCGACTGGTCGCCGATCGCGATGCCGCTGGTGCCGGCCTTCGCATTGGTGCCCTGCGTCACGTTCGCGGTGCTGACCGCCACGTAACTGCCGTTCTTCGTTGCCACGCATAGCGGGTTGGTGCCGTCGATACACTGGCCGTTCAGCGCGTTGTCGGGGTTGCCGCGGTCGACGAAATTGTCCGCGTGGGCGGCGCCGGCGATCAGCACACCCGCACCCGCGAACATCGCGGCGGCGAGCGCCGAAATCTGCTTCCTCTTCATGGTCTTCTGCTCCGTTGTGTAGCGTCTGGTTTGAATACGGACTACTTACTTTTATTGACAGCTTCGACTTCGATTACGGTTGCGACTTCTCTCGGAAGTGAATTCCACGGCCCGGACACAAGCCCTGTCGAGACGACACGTATCGCGCACGCTCGTTTCGACAGGGCGTTCGAAAGCCCGGGGCATGCCGTCGGTTCGACGTCCCGTTCCGCTAATCCGGCTATTGCATTAGGAATACGTATTGATTCTTATGGACGAGTCTTCCCCCGGCTGAATCCGGAGATTCAACCCGTCGTCATGAACATCCCCGATTTGTCGTCGCGCCGACCGCGACCCACCACGCTTCTTTTATTTCATCCCCGGCAACCGGGTTCCATTTCCCTGCGGCGAGCATGTGCCTGGACGAGCATCAATTGATGCGCAGGCCCCGGGTCTGACAACGTCCGTCGCCGCTTGCGGCACTTCCGCTGCCCTGCTCCACCCGTCATTCAAAGTTCGGACGAATTATGAGACACGAGATTAAATTATTAAAGCCGACATTCTTTATAGATTGTAAAATCTAAAATATTCAATGACTTACGTAAAATACACTCATCTCGCAAACGATTTCGCACCCGCGCCGTTATTCAAAATCTTTTACCGGGCGGATAAATACTTTGCCAAAGCGGATTCGATTAAAAAACTTTCTGAAAAAGACAACCTCGAAACCGGCCGACTCGGCGCTTTTACGCCGGATATACGCGTAAACCACGAGCATTGACGCACATCGACGCTTCACGCTCCTGTCGCAAACCGCCATTTTCGATAATCGTGAAGGGTGAATCGTGCGAATAGGGCCGCCATGTCTGGCCGGATTCGAAATATGCTCCTACAATTCCGCTCGCACCGATTCCGGCAGTCGCGATCATTTCCACGCGAGCACGGCAATCCCTCGCGTCTTGACCGGCTCGGCGATCAAAACAACGAAAGCCGTGCGATGCGCCGAGCGATTGCCTGCCGCGCGGTTCCGCCCTGTACGGATTCGATGCGAGCATGCGATGCAATGGATGCATCGCCACAGAGCGGCTTCCGACGTTTCCTCCGCACCGGGCAGGCCACCCGCGGAAACGCAGTCAACCGCCTTTTCACAACAGGTGCACGATGTCTTCATCGATCTCCGCATTAAGCGACGCACATATCCTGATCGTCGACGATCAACCCGACCAGCTACGGTTGCTGATCGACATCCTGCGCAGCACGGGATGCCGGATCAGCATCGCATTCGACGGCACGCAGGCGTGCCAGCGCGCGCAGGCGCTGATGCCCGACCTGATCCTGATGGACGTGCGCATGCCGCGCATGGACGGCTTCACCGCATGCCGTCTGCTCGCCGCCGATCCGCTGACGTGCGCGATCCCGGTCATCTTCCTGACCGTGGCCGACGCATTGCACGAGCGGCTCGAAGGGCTCGAGATCGGCGGCGTCGACTATGTGGTGAAACCGTTCGAGCCGGCGGAAGTGATCGCGCGGATTCGCGTGCAGCTCTCGCGCACGAAACGCGAACGGCCGGCCGCGGCGGAACCGGCGGAAGGCTCGCCCGCGGGCGGCAAGGAGGACGACATCATCGTGCGCGCGGCGATCCGCCACCTGTCGCGCACGCTGAACGATCCGCCGACGGTGGAAGAACTGGCGCGTGCGGTCGGCACGCACGAAAAACGCTTGTCGCGTGCGTTTCGCGACAATCTCGGCCAGACGGTGTTCGAGTATCTGCGCTACGAGCGGCTGCGGATCGCGCAGGATCTGCTGGATTCCACCTCGCTCAGCATCGCCAGCATCGCGAAGGAAATCGGCTTTTCCACGCCGGCCAATTTCGCGACCGCCTTTCGCGAACGGTTCGGCATCACGCCGACCGAATGGCGCCGCCAGGGCCACGCGGGCGCGCGCGCCGCGGCCCGGCAGCCGCAACGCCGTGCGTAGGCCGATGCAACACGAGTGCGCTTACCAGTTGTATTTCGCGCTGGCCAGCACGGTCCGCTCGTTGCCGAACACGCACACGGCGTACGACTGGCAGCCGCTCACATAGCGCCGGTCGAACAGGTTCGCGACGTTCACCGCGAAACGCCAGCGCGGCAGGTCGTAATGGATCGCGAGGTCGTAAAGGGTCACGCTCGGCACCGTCAGCGAATTGTCGGGCGCGCCCGCCGACGCGCTCTGGTAGCGCACGCCGCCGCCGACGCCGAGGCCCGCCAGCGCGCCCGTATGCCAGGTCCAGTCGGCCCACATCGACGCCATCTGCCGCGGCAGCGGCACGGACACCGGCCAGTGATTCAGCGATACGTCGTTCGCCTGCACGTTCTTGACGTCCTGATACGCATACGACGCGACGATCGACAGCCCGTGCGTCACCTTGCCGACCGCGCTCAGCTCGATGCCGCGCGAGCGCACCTTGCCGGTCTGCACCGACGTCGTGGCGGTCGGGTCGAGATTGACCGGCGTCGGCGTCACGACGTTGGTCTGGTCGATCTGATACACGGCCGCGTTCAGCATCAGGTTCCGGCCGGGCGGCTGCCAGCGCAGCCCGGCCTCCGTCTGCGTGCCGCGGGTCGGTTTCGGCAAGCCGCCGCCGAACATCCGCACGCCGATGACGGGATCGAACGACGTCGAATAGCTGACGTAAGGCGACAATCCGGCGTCGCCGCGATAGGTGAGCCCGACGCGTCCGGAGAATGCACTGACGTCCTGCTGCGCGTGCGTGCCGGCGGTGCGGTCGTCGAAGCGCGCATTCACGACATCCTCGCGGCCGCCGAGCGTCAGCGTCCAGCGCTGCCAGCGGATCTGGTCCTGCGCGTACACGCCGACGCCGTTCATCGCGGTGTACTGATCGACGTGGCCGAGCGACGTCGGGCCGGCGAAGATCGCGGCCGTCACGGGCCGATAGACGGGGTGGTACAGGTCGAGCGACGGCGCGAGCGCGAGCCATACGCTGTTGGTCGTCGTCTGCCGGTCGAACTGCGCGCCGAACAGCAGCGTGTGTTCGAGCGACCCCGTGCCGAAGCGCGCCTGCGCGTGGTTGTCGATGTCGAACCGGCTGTAGTTGAGCTGGAACAGCCCCGCGAAACGCATCATGTTCGTCGTGCTGCGGGGCGCGAGGCCGTTGCCGAACACCGTCGCATCGTCGAGCGACAGGTGCGACCAGCGCACGTCCTGGTGCAACGACCAGATCGCATTCACGCGGTGTTCCAGCGCGTAGCCGAGCGACCATTGCTTCTTGCGGTAGTCGTTGAACGACGGGTCGCCCATGTAGAGGTCCTGCGACAGGCGGCCGTTCGGGTTCGGCAGTACCGTGCCCGATGCGGGCAGGAAGTTCGACGAGATGTCGCCGCTGTCCTGCAGGAACGTCGCGGAAAGCGTCAGCGACGTGTCGGCGTTCGGCCGCCACCGGAACGACGGCGCGAGCGCGACGCGGCGGTCGCCGTTCGGGCCGGTCACCGCGTTGCCGTCGCGCGCGACGCCGACGAATCGGTAGGCGTACTTGCCATCCGGATCGAGCCTGTCGCCGACGTCGAGCATGGCTTGCTTGCGCGCATCGTTGCCGATCTGCACGCCGGCTTCGCGCACGCGCTCGCCGTCGGCGAGCTTCGTATGCGCGTTGACGATCGCACCCGGCTCGCCCGCGCCGTACAGCACCGACGTCGGCCCGCGCAGCACCGCGATCGAGTCGATCGTGTACGGATCGACGCGCCAGTTCGCGATCACGGCCGTGTTCGGCGCCGGCAGTCCGTCGACGTACAGCGTCGGCGTGAAGCCGCGCAGCGCCGCATACCAGTCGGTGCGGCTGTCGGCGCCGAACGTCGCGAAACCCGGCACGTAGCGCAACGCCTGGTTCAGGTCGGCCGCGCCGGTCATGTCGATCTGTTGCGCGGTCACGAGGTTGAGCGTTTGCGGAATCTCGTCGACCGGCGTGTCGGTCTTGGTGCCGGTGGCGGTGCGCCGCCCGACCAGCCCGATGGACGAAGCAGCATCGGCCGGACCTCGCACGTCGATGGTCGGCAGCACCGCCACCGCCGCGCCCGGCGCCGATGCCTGCGCGTGCGCCGCGCCCGCGGCGGCCATACACCACGCTCCGCCTGCCGCGATCGCCCGCGCGCGCCGCCCCGTCCCTGTCTCCATCCACATCGTTTCGATACTCCGTCGTGCTGGGTTGGCCCGTTCGGCCGGATCGGCGGACCATGGGTCGCCGGGGTCCGTCCGGTGGTGTCGTGATTGCCGTGCTGGCGAAGGCAGTGATGCGTGGAGCGTCGGGATGCACCGTCCTGTCGCGCCGTTCGCGAGCGCAGCGATCATACCGGCCGAACGTGGCGCGGTCTTTAAAAAAATCAAATCGACGAAGGCGGAGGCACGCAGATTGCTCGTCGCCCGGACCGCTATCAGGGACCCGGCGCAGCCGGGCATCGACGTGACACGCACATCCGGCAGGATTCACATCGGCATTTCAGGCTGGCGCTACCCCGGCTGGCGAGGGACGTTCTATCCCGCCGACCTGAAGCAGGCCAGCGAGCTGCGGTATGCATCGGGCCGCATGCAGACGATCGAGATCAACGGCACGCATTACAGCTTGCAAGCACCTGACAGTTGGCGACGCTGGTACGCCGACACACCGCCCGGGTTCGTGTTCAGCGTGAAAGGCTCGCGCTACCTGACGCACATGCTGCGCTTTCGCGGCGAAACGGCCACGACCGCGTGCGCGAATTTTTTCGCTCAGGGGCTGTTCGCACTGAAGGACAAGCTGGGGCCGCTGCTGTGGCAATTTCCGCCGTCGCTGCGTTTCGATCCGGCGCACATGGAACGCTTCCTGAGCTTGCTGCCGCCCGACACGGAAGCGGCGCTCGCGCTCGCTCGACGGCACGATGCGCGAGTGCGTGAACCGTATCTGCAGATCGACCGCAAGCGAGCGTTGCGTCATGCGGTGGAAGTGCGGCACGACAGCTTCGTGGACCCGGCGTTCGTGAAGCTGCTGCGCCGCCACAAGGTCGCGCTCGTCGTGTCGGATTCGACCGAGGCGTGGCCGCAGTTCGAGGATCTGAGCGCACGCTTCGTCTACATCCGGCTGCACGGCACCGAAACGAAGTATTCGGGCGAATACGCCGATGCGGCGCTCGAACGATGGGCGCGCAGAATCGAAGCGTGGAGCCGGGGCACGCAGCCGGACGATGCGCGTCTCGCCGCGCCGGCGCTGCAACCGCCGCGCGCCGCGACGCGCGACGTGTACTGCTATTTCGACAACGACACGAAAACGCAGGCGCCGTTCGACGCCGGGCGGCTGATGGATCGGCTCAGGCTGCAGACACACGATGCGGCGCCGCAATGAAACGCTCGGCAGGCTGTGACCATCGGGAATGTCGTCCGCCGCATGGGCAGGCGCGCAATATGCTCCTGCACTCGCGGATCGTGCCCTTCATCGGGGTAATCGTCCTTTTCGTGCAAAATCGGGCGGCTTCGTCACAAATTTCATTGCGAATCAATGGCATAGTAAGTTTTTGATTTCGCGGAACCGTGTCCTTCGGGTGCAAAATCTGGCGCTTCGTCCTGGCGCGCCATCGAGACCAACCATACCTTCACTTTGAAGGGGTATATCGGGCTGTCCGGCAAGGTGGCGCGGGGACTCTTGAATATCCCGACCAGCCCGACCGCTGCCTTGGGCGTATCGGTGCGGGCACCGAGTTCGATCAGCCGCCGCACGACATCCCAGTCGGCGCCCCACGCTGTTCGCCATCGTTCTCGACCCGCAACCGTCAGAACTTGTGCCGAATGCCGATCCGCGCCGCGGTCTGAAAACTCGTGCTGGACGGCGACCCAAGCGCTGCCTCGATTTGAGCGCCGTGTGCATGATCGTGTGCGAGCGCGCCAACGAAATAAACGTCCGTTCGCTTGGAAATGAAGTAGTCCGCGCCGACGGTTATCTGATTCGCGCTGCCAACCCCGTTGTTGCGCTGTTGAAACTGGAACCCTGCTCCGAGCGAGATATCGGGCCTGACAAAGTAAGTCATGCCGCCGTCATAGGTCAGAGCCCGCGCCTGGGTCCCGCTGCTCAGCTGGACATCGGTCACTACACCGAATATCTGGGCTTTCCCCAGGCTGTAAGTTGCGCCACCGGCGTACTCGGTCAAATTCGCGGAAGTCGTCGCGTTATGCTGCTTGAAATACGACAGCGATGCGGCGAGCCCGCCTTGGCTGTAGTTCAGCAGAAAATTCATCGAGCTGTTGGTGCCCAACGAGCCGGCGACATTGCCGAAACCATACATGGCGCCGACACTGAAACCCGAAATCGTGGGCGACAGATACTTCACCGAGTTATTGATGTTGTCGCCCCACAGTCGGTTATCGAGCGTATACCCGCCAGCCGCATACGCCGGGATTCCCCAGCCCAAAATGCCCGCCGCCGTGTTGCCCGCAATCGAGTATGCCGGGAAAATATCGCCGATGAAGTCGTATTGCCGCCCGAGCGTCAGCGTGCCGAAGCGCCCATCGAGGCCGACGAAGGCTGCGCGATTGAACAACAGCCCGCTCTGCGCCAACGCGCCGTTGGAAAGTTGAAAACCGCTTTCGAGCGTGAAGATCGCCTTAAGCCCGCCACCCAGATCCTCTTTACCCGTCAGCCCCCAACGATCTCCCTGCGAGGACCCAGACGTAAACTGCACGAGCGCACCATGTCCGGTGCTCGATTTCGCATTGTTCGTGTACGTGATGCCGGCATCCATCAGCCCGTACAGCGTCACTGACGACTGCGCATGTGCCACGCCACACCCAACCGCGGCGCACACCACCATGCTTCGCTTGATGACCGTATTCATATAGTTTTCCTAATTTTATGGCGTAGCTTTCGTTGACGAAAATGACTGAGGAAAACGTCCCGCCGGAAATGCATCGGAATCGTTTGGTCAATGGGCAGGCGTCTCCGGGGAATCCTCCCGCTTGCCTCGCTACAACGAACCGTCTCAGCACGTCCGCTTCCCACTGCACGTCTACTCTATGGGCAGCGTTTTTTGAGCCCCATCGTTAGAAATATCGACAGGGAAACCTTGGCCTGAGCCCGCGCTCACGACACTCAGAGGTCCGCATCCCTTTCGATCTGCAATAGGCAGTGGACCTGACTGCGGCATGAATACAACGGACGGACAGAGGCAGCGAAGTTCGTTGCTGATCAGGAATTTTTGCGCTGCTATGCTTGGTGTGTAATGCGAACCAGTCTTTCAAGGCTGTCACGCATGCTGTCTCCTGATTCTTCCCACCGATGAGGCACCCTTGAAGCCACAAGTTCACGATCTCACGCTCGACGAACTCCGACTTTTCGGCGACATCATCGGACGGCTCGAAGAGCTCGGACCGGTGGTGGACGTCAGGCGCGTCGTTTTGTCAGACTTGACCCGGCTGCTGCGATCCGATTTCTGCGTCTCCTACAACTGGGATGCCGAAAAAGGAGCCTATGTCGACCCGATCGCGGTCAACGTCGACTCGGATCACGTGCGTCGCTACACGAGCTGGTACCAGCACAATGACCCGATGACGGCGCAGCTCTGCAAGAGACGCAGGGCCACGTTGGTGGAGGAAGTGATGGACCGGCCCGCACTGGAGAAAAGCGAGTTCTACAACGAGTTTCTCGCGCAGGATGGTTTGCATCACGGGATCAACGTGTTTGTCTTCGACGGCGAGCGCCAACTCAGCGACCTGAGAATCTGGCGAACGAGGAATCGGCCTGAGTTCGAGATGCGCGACAAACTCGTGCTCGATGCGATCGAGCCGTTCCTTTGCCGCGCGATCAAACGTCGGGCAGGCAGCACGACAGGGCTCACGGACCGTGAGAGCGAGATCGCCCAACTCGTTGCAAAGGGTTGTACCGATCAGGATATCGGCCGTCTTCTCTGCATCAGCCTGTCGACCGTGCGCACCCATTTGCGGCGGATCATGGACAAGAAGGGATTCTCCAACCGCGCGGAGCTTGCTGCCTGCGTCGCCGCGGCCGGAACGACCGCACCGTCATGACGATTGAACGGCGCGGTCGACGGCCACGTACGCACGACGCGGCAAGTCGTCCGATAACGGGAGACTAAACCGCCAACACGGCTTCGAGCCGGTCGCGAGACATATCAATCGAGTCGCCCGACAGCACGACCTCTCCATGATCCAGACCGATGAAATGGTCGGCGATCGACGTGAGAAACGTCAGATTCTGCTCGACGACCACGAACGCCGCTCCGTCCGCGATTCGAGACCGGATGACCGACACCATCCGCTCCAGATTCTCCTGCTGAACACCTTCCGACGGCTCGTCGATCAGCGTGAGAGGCGAACGCTCTGCGATGACCCTGGCGAAGGAAAGTAACTTTTTTTCACCACCGCTCAACTTCCCGGCCGGTTGGAACAAGCGTTCCTTCAGCCGCGGGAAAATCCGGAAGAGATCGTCGTATGCGTCCAGGCTTCGGGTCTTGAATCCGAGTGTCAGGTTGTCCGCGACGCTCAAATTGTCGAAGACGACCCGCTCCTGCGGCGCATAGCTCATCCCCAAACGTCGCCGTTGATGCGACGGCACTTTGCCCACTTCGCCGCCGTTGACGGTGACCGTACCGGACGCGGGCTGGATGATGCCGGCCAAAGCGCGCATGAGCGTCGACTTGCCCACGCCGTTGCGGCCGAATACGCCCAGTACGCTACCTGCGGCCACCTCGCCGCTGATCCCCTTGAGCACCATCGTGTCGCCGTAGCCAGCGACGATCGACGAAAACCTCAGCATGGCTTCTCCCCGGCGCTCGCTCACTTTCTTCCTCCCGAGTAGACGGCCTTGACGTCTTCCGACATCTTGACCTGTGCCAAAGATCCGACCGCGAGGCTTCTGCCCTGATGCAGGACCACCACGTTGTCGGCGATCTTTTCGAGTGCGCTCATGTCGTGCTCGATCACGATGGCCGACGCGTCCAGTTCGCTCACGGTCGACGTGATCGCGTCCATCATGTGACGGGTTTCGTGCGCCGAGAGACCGGCGCACGGTTCGTCGAGCAGCAAAAGACGCGGCTCGGTGATCGCCACCATCGCGAACTCCAGCATCTGGCGCATCCCTTGAGAAAGATCCCCCGCACGAACGGCCATATTCGATTCGAGAAATCCGAATTTTTCGAGTGTGCGAACGCGTTGAAGCGAATTCCAATGCAGCGGCGCCGCGGCCATCATCTCTCGAGGACGGATCCGGTTCGCCCACAGCGCGATCTGAAGATTCTCGTTGACGGACAACTGCGCAAAAACCGACGGAATCTGGAACTTGCGGCCGACGCCCAGTCGGGCGACCTGCCACGCCGGCGAGGACGAAATCTCGGCCCCGCGAAAGTGGATTTCACCGGAACGAACCGGCAAGCGGCCCGTCATTGCGTTGAACGTCGACGTCTTCCCTGCGCCGTTGGGACCAATGAAACAATTGACGCCCCCTGCTCCCACCTCGAGATCAAGCCCGTTGAGAATGTTGACGCCGCCCTGGCTGACTTCCACCTTCCTGAAACTGAGCAGCGTGGATTGAGCCGGTCGCAGGTCGATCGTCGCGATGTCGTGCGCATCGATCCGTTTCTCCGGAATGGGGTTCGCGACGTGCAGACCGGCCATGCGCGCAAGCGCGGCCGCCGCGCCGGCCAGGCCATCGGGAAAGAGCCGCACCACACCGATGAAAATCAGCGCGACCAGCACTTCCCAATAGGTGAACAGGTCACGCCACGTCGCGGCGAGCAGTCCGATCACGACGGCGCCGAGTTGCGCGCCCAATGGACTGCGCTTTCCGCCGACGGCCGCCCAGATGACGAACTGCGCCGACAATGCCACGCCGACCGCCTGCGGACCGACCAGACCCTCGTGCGGCGCATACAGGGCGCCGCCCAAACCCGCGATCGCGCCCGAGAGGCCGAAAGCGGCCGCCTTCAGCTTGTGCGTCGCAAATCCAAAAAACTGGAGGCGATCTTCATTCTCCGAGATCGCTGCCCAGAGCGTCCCGATCGGTCTGCGGTTCAGCCAAGTGATCAGTGCCGTGACCCCGACCGCAGCCGCTGCGATCACGTAATACAGATTTCCATACCGGTCGGTCATCGGCAGATCGGGGATATCGGTGAGCCCGTTGAAACCGCCGGTCACGCTGCTCCATTGATTGGCCAGCAGAAACCCCAACATGCACAACGCGAGAGTAATCAACGAAAAAAACGGCCCGCTGTCGATCCGGCGCGAAAAGACGATGAATCCGATCGCATAGGCCAGCGCCGCCGGCGCCGCTATGGCAAGCGGAAGCAGAATGATCTGCCATTCGCCGCCGGCCGCGCCCGCGGAGCGCAATACAAACGCGCTGACATACGCGCCCAGCCCGAAGAACAGACTTTGGCCGAGCGGCAAGAAACCCGAATTCCCCCAGCACAAGGCAACGCTTTGCGTCGCCATTCCATACAGCAACAGCAGCCCGATCTGGTTTGCGCTGTAGTCGCCGGCCCACAGCGGCAAGCTCAGAAGAATCGCCGCCGTGGCAACCTGGAGGGCCGTTTCAACGGCGCGAGACGAGGCCATTTGGGCGACTCCACAAGAAATAGATGGACAGGATCAGAACAGCCGTATAACCCGACGTCTGATCGATGAAACTCGACACCGCGACCTGCGTTCCACCGATGACGAACGTGCCTACCGCGAGACCGAGCAAGCTGCCCAGGCCACCGACGACGAGCACGAAAAACGAATTGAGCAGATAGTCGAGGCCCATGTACGGCTCGACCCGCACGATCGGTGCGAGCAGTACCCCCGCCAGTCCGGCCAGCACCACACCCGTGACGAAAGTGCCGCTGGCCAGTCGCGTCGTGTTGATGCCGGCCGCCTTCGCAAGAAGGGGATTCGCGACCATGCCCCGGATCCGCGCGCCCGTCTGGCTGCGGCTGTACCATGCCGCGAGCCCGGCGAATGCGAGGCCCACCGCGAACATCATCGCGAGTCGGAATGCCGGATACGGCGTGCCCAGGACATCGATCGATGCGCCATCCACACCGGCCACGTCCTGGTAACCCTTTCCGAACAATGCGACCACGCCTTCGCGCAGCAGGATCGAAACGCCCCAGGTTGCGAGCAAGGTATCGAATGGCCGCTGATACAAAGGACGCACCAGCAGGCGTTCGACGATCCATCCGACGGCGGCGCATACGACGATCGCCAAAGGTATGGCAAGCAAGGCAGGTAACCCGAGACGCTGCACGACGACAACCGAGTACGCGCCGAGCATGATGAACTCGCCATGCGCCATGTTCAGCACGCCCAGCAGGCCGAACACGATGGCCAGGCCTATCGTCGTGAGCGCGAGGGCCGCACACGCGTACCCGAGATTGAGAAGATAGGAAAGCAGCATGACGTTAACCCGCACCCGCTCCGCTCGCACAGGTCTCGGCCGAGCCGAGTTGCGAGAACGTCTTGACGATGTCGTAGCGGGCGCCCGATGCCTTCGCGAGGAAGATGTCGGCCGTCACGTTGCGGGACTTCATCGTCACCACGCCGCGCGGGCCTTTGTAACTGGCCCCATCGGACGCCTTCGTCAGCTCGCCGATCGACACGGCATTCGCCTTCCTGGCCATCGCGTCATACATCAGGATGCCTTCGTATGTCGACTCGCCAATGCTGCTCAATACCGCCGAAGCGCCGAACTGCTTGTGATAGCGCTCCAGAAACTGCGCGGACGTGGCGGTCGGCGTCGAGAAAAAGCCGGAAGCCGAGTAGAGGTTCCTGGCGTTGGACGCACCGATGCCGATCAACGTGTTTTCCTCGATCATCGTGCCGAAACGGATCATCTTGTCGCTGAGACCGAAGCTCGCAAAACTTCTGTTGAACGTGACGGCCGAGCCGCCCACCAGCGTGATGAACACCGCATCTGCCTTGCTGTCCCGGATCTTGCCGAGTACCGCGTCGAAGTTGTCGACGTCGAACGGCACGTACTCTTCGCCGACCACGGTCGCGCCGGCACCCTGAATCGCCTTCTTCGCCACTTCGTTCGACTTGCGCGTCCAGATGTAGTCGTTGCCGATCAGGAACCAGCGCTTGATCTGGTGTTGGGCGGTCAGCCACGGAATGACCGGCGTCAGTTGCTGCGCGGGCGTCTCGCCGACGAAGAACGTCCCCTTCGCGCAATCGCCCCCCTCGTACATCGGCGTATAGAAGTAAGGCACCAGGCCTCGGAACAGACTTTCCAGCGCCGTGCGCACGGCACTGTCGTGCGATCCGACGAAGACCTCCGCCTTGTCGCGCTTCCAGAGGCGGAGCGCCGTCTGCGCCGACTCGGAAGGTGCTGCGCCGGCGTCGCCCACCAGCAACTCGAGCGGGCGCCCCAACACGCCCCGCGCGCGTTGATCTCCGCGATTGCCATCGCTGCGCTGTTTTTGCAGGCTTGGCCGAAGAATGCGGCCGGCCCGCTCATTGGCGCCATCAGCGCCAGCTTCAGCGGCTGATTTGCCGCGCGTGCCGATGCCGGCACGAGCCCGCCAACGCCCACCGCGGCACTTGCAGCACCGAGCGCAATACTCTTCAGGACATTTCGACGATTCATTTGCTTGCCTTTCTCGTTAAGCCGTTGCCGGATGGTTCAAACGGGTGCGTCGAGACGCGGGAACGTCGCGGCACACAGGACACGCTCCATTTCCTTGCCGATCTGCAGAATTCGCTGATCCGAATACGGAGCACCGTCCAGCGCCAATCCAACCGGGAGCCCATCCTGGGTCAGACCTGCCGGCACGGTGATGCCGGGTACCCCTGCGTTGCTGCCCGGTTCGGTATTTCGTGTGTATGCGGCAAAGACATCGAGCGCTTCGGACCCGACCACCACCGTTTCAGCGCCGATGCTGCAGGCCGGAATCAGGACTGTGGGAAACAGCAGTGCGTCTGCGTCCACTTCGCGAAGACACGCCACGTACGACGTGCGCGACTGCTCTCGCGCGAGAAGCGCTTCGGCGTATTCGGTCGCGGAAATCGCACCGCCCCCCAGGATGTGGCCGACGATTCGGGCCACATCCGGGCTCTCGATGCGGGCGACGATCTCCGGGAACGTCACGGCTACGCCGCCTGCTTCCAGATAGCGCGCCACGGCACCGGCAAATTCGAAGAAAGGGATGGTGGCGTTCTTCTTCGCACGGAAAAACGGATAACGTCGCAGGTCCACGTCGACCAGTTCGAAGTCGGCTTCCTCGAGCTGCTGGAGCGCACGTTCGAGTACCGGCCGGGCATCGGGCGACAGCCCCTCCCACATCGTCGAGTACGGGACTGCCAGGCGAAAGTCACGTTCGCCGTCGATCACGGGAAGCGCTGAACCACTTCCCGACAGGATCTCGTCCAGCAGTATCACGTCGGAGACGGTGCGGGCAATCGGGCCGACCGTGTCACGCGTGGGCGATATCGGTACGACGCCCCCGGACGGATAGCGTCCATGCGTAGGACGAAAGCCGACCAGTCCGCACAGCGCCGCCGGTATCCGTACCGATCCGCCCGTGTCGGTGCCGAGCGCCGCCGGCACCGCACCGCTCGCCACCAGCACGGCAGACCCACCGCTGCTTCCGCCGGGAATTCTGGACGGGTCATACGGATTCCGGGCCGGGCCAAAACATCCGTTGTCGTTGGTGCAGCCGAAAGCGAGTTCGTGCATGTTGGCTTTGCCGGCTGCCAGCGCACCGGCCTCGATCACGCGTGCCACGACCGGCGCGTTCGCTCGCGGTACGGCGTGGCGGAGCGCTGCCGTTCCAGCGGCTGTCGGCATGCCCGCACAGTCGATGTTGTCCTTGATGGCCAACGGAATGCCGGCAAGTGGCATCCGGCCGGTTCGGGCTGCGAGCGCTTCATCGTGCGCCCGCGCTGCTTGCAACAGCGCCTCGGCGTTGAAATACACGAACCCGTTCAGCGACTCGGTTCTGGCCTGTTGATCGACCAGCGCCTGAACGTATTCCAGGCAGGAAATCTCGCGTCGATCGATCGCGCCTTTTGCGTCGACGACTGAAAGCTGCGGCAGGGTTGGCATCTACGTCTCTTGTGCATGTCGGTCTTCGTAGATTGCGCGCCGACATTTTTGTCGCGCATCGTCAGAAATGACGACGACGCAGCCAACCCTGCCAGCGTCGCCTCATCGCCGGACGTTCAGGCCGCGTCGACGTTCGAGACGGCATGCTTCGACGTCGCGACGGGCACCGTTTCGTCGAGAAACATCCCGACGAACGCGCTCACCAACGACACACACCCGACGATCAGCATCGGATAACCCAGGCCGAACGTGTCGGCGAGCCCGCCTGCCACCACCGGCATCAGGACCCCGCCAATGAGTTCACTGACAGCGGTTGGAACGCCCACGGCGGAGCCGGTCAGCGTCGAGGGTACGGATTCGCAAGGAATCACGGCAAGAAAGAGCGGCGCGATCCCGAAGCCACAAATCCCGGCAGCAAAGAGGTTGGCGAACATCACGATCGGGGAAGCGTGACAAAGCACGAACGCCAACATCAGGAGGCCATAGCAGGTCGCGGAGACGACGAGCACGATACGGCGCCCGAGCCGATCCGATATCGCCGGAACGGCGATCATCCCGATGAACCCGCCGAAACCCCATCCGGAGATGATCAGGCCGACCGTACCGAGGCTGAGGCCCACCACTTTGGTCAGATAGAGCGCGACGAACGTCGAGAACACGAACAGGCCCGTCTGGAACAGCGATCCGATGACCGTGGTCAACCAGATGTTCTTGTATCTCAGCACGGTCAACGGGCCGCCCGATGCGGATCGGACCTGCTTGTCGCGACCGGCCTCCGTCTTGCGCATGGTCTTGCCGATCAGGAACGTCAGCAAAAGCCCCGGGATGCCGAGCACGAAAAACACCCACTCCCAGTGCATGTGCATCACGAGCTGGGTAGCGATGATCGGCCCGAGGCCGATACCCAGAAGCGGGAAAAACGACTGATGAATGCCCAGATTCAGGCCGCGCCGGCTCGGCGTCGATATTTCGTCGATGGTCGCAACGCTGGCGCTGAACACGCCACCCTCGCCCACGCCAAGGAGGCCTCGCACGAGCAGCATGCTGTGGAACGACTTGGCGACGCCGGTAAAGGAGGTCATCACCGAAAAGAAGATTGACGACCCAAGAAGAATCTTGCGACGCCCATGGCGGTCGGACAGACTCCCGAGCACCCAAGTCGAAATGGCCCAGGTCAGCGCGAGAACCGACGCGATGGCGCCGGCCTGCGTGTTGTTCAGCTTGAGCTCCGGCAGAAGAACCGGGAACAGGTACACGATGACCAGACGGTCGAGACCGACGATGCCGAACAGCACCGCAAGCAAGACAACCATCTTCCATTCGTAGCTTCTATTTTCTTTGTAGTTCATATCGATATCCTAACTATATCGTCTTGACTGGATGGTCATCGCTTCGAAGAATAGCCATCCCACCTTGATCGGCATCAAGCCCACACGGCAGCGGCACGAAGTCTCCAACCGGCTCGCCATCGAATGACATGGCGAGTCCGGCGATCCCACTACCGATCTCCGCCACTTCTCGCTGGCTCGGACGGGCAGCTGTTGTCCGATGCAGTTTGATCATCGGCAACCTCCTCCCCAGGCGCTCTGTCGAAAATCTCGGCGACAGGGGGCGCGGTCGCCGGTCGATCAGCAAACGCAGAACGTCAGGCCGGGCGTAATGCCCCACCGGATCGAACACGCACTTCGACAGCGATTGCAGGCCGAGGTCGATATCGGCGTAGAGCAGGCCTTCCGCGGTTTCGTCGATCTTGTCGAACAGTTCCGCCCCGTCGGGCCCGTATCCCACGCTATGGCCGCCGCCTGCCCGCAACAGCTGACGTTTGTCCTCGGTGTCGCAAAGGCTCTCGACCATTTCCTGGGTCACGACTGTCGAAGGCGCGAGGACGAAGCAACCTCCTTCGACGGCATACGTCCGCGAAACCGCGTTGTTCACCTGGTGACTCAATGCGCTGGCAAATTCATAGAGCGAGAAGCTTGGCCAGGCCGCAACGTGGACCTGTTCGCCTTGCGCATACATTGCGGCCTTGGTCAAAGGCTGCACGTGTTCGGCACAGCACAGCGCGCCGAGCTTTCCCAACGGACTGTCGATTACGGTCAGGCCGCTGCCCTCCCCGTCACCGAAGACCGTCCGCTCGAGGTGGGTAGGTTTGAGTTTCTGTCGTTGCAGGAGGGTTTCTCCGTCGGGGCCGATGATCCATTGGGAGATATACAACGAATGGCCCTTGCGCTCCGAGAGTCCCATCACCACCGTGATACGGTTTTTTCTCGCCGCGTCCCTCAGTGCATCGGCTTCCGGACTGTCGTAGCTCAGCGAGTTGTCGAAATATCGCTGAACATAGCCTTTGCTCATATACCAGGCCGGTGTACCCAGCCAGATGTAGAACGGGTAGCCCGGCAGCCACACTTCAGGGAATGCGATCAGGGCGGCGCCGGCCTGCGCCGCCTCTTCAATCAGGCGTATGGACTTTTCGATTCCGGCTTGAAGATCAAGGAACGCCGGGGCGGCTTGCACGACAGCCGCCTTATATTGGGGATGGTTGAGAGCCAAGATACTCCTCCACGACTCGCGGGACGGGGCGCCCGCAACGTTGTAGAGAAAGTGTCCCGGGTCAATATGGCGGACGCTTGACTCTGACAGAACAGGATTTTTACTTATGCTGCCAGCAGGCGGGATCGCCGCGCAACCCGCTCGGCGGCGATTCAAATAGCGCTGCGGTGCTTCGCACGGTAGTCGCGCGCGGACATGCCGAAGTGACGTCGAAACGTGCGACTGAAATGCGATGCATTATTGAAACCCCATGCCATCGCAATATCGGTAATCGAGCGGTTTGCGTACGCACGTTGCCGAAGCCACTCGCCGCACCCGTTGAGCCGGGCCGTACAGATGGTCTCGCCGATCGACTCCCCGACCTCGGCGAACAGCCGGTAGAGGTAACGGCTGGACACCCCCAGTTCATCGGCGATCCGTTCGGGTCCCAGTTCCGGTTCGTGAATCCGGTCCTTGATCAACGCACGTGCCCGAAGCAGATGCATCTCTTTCACGTTGGATCTGGGCAGCGGAACCGTGTTGAAATAATCCGCCAACGCCAGCGCGACCAGGTTGGCGGACACATCGCCAAGCCTCTCGCAAGCGGTCATCGCGCCTTTGTCTGACGAAAGCACTCGGTGCAGCGACGCGATATGGTCCGCGGCGATACGGCGTATCCCGGTGGCCGCAGGAATACGCACCGCGGTGTGCTGCCGGCCGCACGGCACCAGTTTCTCCAGCGCCTGGCGGGGAAAGCGGATCGTGTAGTGTTGTCCGGAAAAATGCCAGACGAAATGGCGCGATGAGTCGAACAGCACCATGTCTGTAGGGTCGACGAACGCGGTGCGGGCATCCTGCTCGAGTGCACCTCGCCCCTCGATCTGTATCGACACGAGCAGGTAGTCGTCCGCCGTGCGCCGCACGTCGTCCCAGTCATGAGCCGCGACGTGATCGACCGCCGAGATCCGCGACACACACACTCCGCCGGTGTTCACGCTGGAAATCTCGCCACGAAATCCCTGATCGGATTTGGTCCTGAAAACCATGGGGACGCAACTGGCCCGGACCTGATCCGCCCATGCCAAAAGCCGGTCGTCGCGATGGTAATGATCCGTGGTCGTCACTTGATTCATGGCACAAGGTTCCGGCGGCAAATACGCGGGAGTGTTACCCCGAACAATTGCGCATCCAGAATCCGCCGTCAATGCGCAGTTACCTATGATGGCCGCTTCGAAATATAGCTGCGATCGAGCTCGTCCACCGAGCGACAACCGATGAGCGCGAGCGTCCGGTCAGTTTCCCGTTTGATCATGTCGATGACATCGCTCACGCCGGTTTCCCCTCTGGCAGCCAGCCCGTACAAGGTGGCGCGGCCCAGCATCACGGCGTGGGCCCCCAGCGCGACCGCCTTGACGACGTCGGTCCCCGTCCGGATGCCGCTGTCGAGAATGACCGTCGAGCCCGAGGTGCGCTCGACGATATCCGGCAACACGTCGGCCGTCGCGGGCAGGTCGGCGAGTTGCCTGCCGCCGTGGTTCGAAACGATGACGCCGTCCGCGCCGAGCGCGACGCACCGCGCGGCATCGTCGGCCGTCACGATGCCCTTGACGAGGAGTTTGCCCGGCCATTCGTCCCGCAAACGGCGCAGGTCGTCCCAACTGAAGCTCGCATCCATCTGCCGGCGAAGAATCGCCGCCTGGGAGGCCGTGTCCGATGCATCGTCCGTGGCGAAATTCTTCAACTCCGGCATGCCGTTCATCAGATAGGACCAAAGCCAGCGCGGGTGCGACAGTCCGTCGACTGCCGCACGTGCACTTGCCTTGAACGGCATGGCAAAGCCATTGCGAAGATCGCGTCGGCGAAAGCCGTTCACCGCAACATCGGCGGTGAGGATCAAGGTCGAATAGCGAGCCGAACGGGCACGATTGACCAGACTCTTCGCGAGGTTGCGATGAACGACGTACAGCTGAAACCACAGGTCTCCGTCGGCCCCTTTTGCCACCTCTTCGATGGACATGTTGGAAGCCGTCGATAGCGCAAACGGAATACCGGCCTTGCCCGCTGCGCGCGCAAGTGCGAGGTCGCCCTTCGGCCAGAACGTGCTATTGAGGCCCGTCGGCGCGATCACCAGCGGTAATGGAATCCGCCGCCCTAAAAGCGGCACCGACTGCTCTCGTGTGCTGACATCCGACAGCCGGCGCGGCAACAACTGCAACCTGTCGAACGCCGAACGATTATGCGTCAATCCCGATTCATCGTCCGCCGCGCCTTCCAGATAGTCGAACACCATGCGCGGCAGCCGCCGTCTGGCTTCGTCACGATAGTCGCTGACGGAGAAAATTCCGGGAAATCCTGTTGTCATGATTGGAGTACTGTCAGAGTAAATCGTGATGCAAAAAGCACGAGACGCGCTGCACGCCGGTTTCGCGCGTCTCGGTCGACCGTCCGAGCCGGAAGACGACCGAGCAACGGCACAAATGTCGAAAGCTAAACGACAACGCTGCCGACATAGTTTTCCGCCATGGACCTCGCCGCAGTCTCGGACGTAGTCACATGTTCGAGTTCGGCAACCTGCAACTGCTGTTCAAACGGCGAGGCATCGTCGAGGCGATGCATCATGCGGGTCATCCAGTAGGAGAAATGCTCCGCGCGCCAGATCCGCTTCAGCGCGGACTGACTGTACGCAGCGAGTTGCGCTTCATCGCCAGTCCGGTAATAGGCGTCCAGTCCACCGCTCAGGGTCCGTACGTCGGAGACCGCCAGGTTGAGACCTTTTGCTCCGGTGGGCGGAACGATATGAGCGGCATCGCCGGCAAGAAACAGCCGGCCATGCTGCATCGTCGTCGAGACAAAGCTTCTCATGCCGACGATATTCTTCTGAAAAATCTTCCCGTCGACAACGCGCTGACCATCGGCGGAGTCGACGCGTGCATGCATTTCGGCCCAGATCCGATCGTCGGACCACATATCGACGGAATCTTTCGGGTCGCACTGGAAATACATACGCTGAACCGTCGGCGAACGGGTGCTGACCAATGCAAAGCCACGATCATGACGTGCATAGATCAGTTCGTCGGCGGACGGTGCACCTTCAACCAGAATGCCGAACCAGCCGAAGGGATAGACGCGCTCGAAATCGCGCCGAACGCTCTCGGGAATCGCCGAACGGGACACCCCTTGCGAACCGTCGCATCCGATCACGAAATCACAGTTCAGCGTATGCGATTGCCCTTGATGCATGAACCGTATCGACGGGGCTGGCGTGTCGATGTTGTGAATCGAGACATCCGCGACACCAAACAGGATAGAGCCGCCCGCAGCAACGCGAGCCGCCACCAGATCCTTGATGACTTCGTGCTGCGCATAGACGGTGATGGCCCGCCCGGTCAACGCCTTGAGGTCGATGCGCCGCCGCTTTCCGTCGAACGCGAGTTCAAAGCCGTGATGCAACGCACCTTCCGCCTTCATTCGTTCACCGACACCAGACGCTTCAAGCAGGTCCATCGTCCCCTGCTCGAGTACACCCGCCCTGATCGTCGATTCGATCTGCTCGCGTCCGCGGGTTTCGAGCACGACGGACTCGATACCTTTCAGATGCAAAAGATGAGAGAGAAGGAGGCCGGCAGGACCGGCGCCAATAATGCCTACTTGAGTGCGCATGCTATCTCCAACTGAAGGTACTGTCAGACGCTTTCCGTCATTCGGTTGAACATGAGCGACGTCGTTACGTGCTCTGCGCGGAGCTCGTAACATATGTCGCCCTCGACACTAATCTCAGACGCCCTTGATGGGCGGAATATGGCGACGCACGATCATCAGGCAGATAAAGACCATCGCCATCGCTCCACCCAGCATGCCCAGGTACGCAGACGCTCCACCCTGCGTGATCACGAAGGCCCCCGCGAACGCGCTGAGAATCGCGCCGAGCCGCCCAAACGCGAGCGCGGATGCGGTCCCGGTCGCGCGAATCTCAGTGGGATAGACATACGCGCAAAGGGCATACATCGTCGACTGAACCGCGTTGACGAACAGACCGTGCAAACCGATGCCGAACACGAGCAGCGTCGTGTGGGCGGAAACGTCGAGACCGCGCAGGAAAAGCGCGCTCGCGGATGCCATCAGGCAGCACACGAGCAAAGGCCATCGCGACCCGAATCGACCGATCGCCACCGCGCAACCCATTGCGCCGAGTACGCCGCCGAGGTTGTAGGCGGTAAGACCCGAACCCGCCACCGAAGGACTGAGCCCCTCGCCTGCAAGCATCGTCGGCAGCCAGCTGAATGCGCTGTAGACCGCAACCAGGTTCATGAAGAAAGCGACCCAGATCGCAAGCGTGTCTCGGCCCTGATGGTCGGCGAACAGCGCGCGAAAGCCTGGACGCTGCCCTGCCTTCTGCTCCTTCTGATCGGCGAACACGGCGTCCGGCCGAATCGAGCGGGACATGCGGGTCAGCAGGTGACGCAGTTCGTTCCAACGTTCGTGACGGCGGGCCAGATAACGTGGCGATTCAGGCATGACGAAATACAGCAGGAACGCCAGCGCGACGGGAAGCGTGCCGCCAATCAGAAAGAGGCCGCGCCAGTCATAATGAGGCAGCACGACGCTCGCGAACAACCCGGCAAGCATGCCCCCCAACGGTACGCAAACGATGGTTGCGGTCACGGCGAGCGTTCGTCGGCGAGCAGGCGTAAATTCCGCCGTCATGGTCGTCGCGCTCGGCAGTGCGCCGCCGATACCCAGTCCTGCGAAGAAACGCAGGATCGCAATGGTCATGACGTCCGGAGATAGCGCGATCGAACTCGTCGCCAGGCCGAATACCAGCACGCTCCCGATGATTGCCCAGCGCCGACCGAACCGGTCCGCGAAAAGCCCGGCGAACGCGCTGCCGATACCCATGCCGACAAGACCGGCGGCAACGGCGGGCGCAAATGCATTGCGCGTGATGCCCCATTCCTTGATCAGGCTGGGAATGGCAAATCCGATGAGTTGCCCATCGAATCCATCCATCACGATCGCGAGCGCGGCGAGCAGGACGACCATTCGCTGGAACGCCGAGAACGGTCCATCATCAAGTGTGCGGCCGATGTCTACGGTCGGCAGACGCGGATTGCGATCGTTCATTTCGCTCCCCCGACCGGATCGGCGAATTCAAAATTGCAGTCCTGATTAATCCACCTTCCAACGTGATGATCAAACTCGAACCGCGTGCGATCGAGCGACGACTCGGCATTGACGACAGGCATTGCAGTCTCCTTGAGCCGATCGCTCGTCGTTCCAGGAGCGAAGGCTTTCCAACAATATAGGGTTGTTATTTTGTTCGCGCCCACCGTCAGGAAGCTCATCGCTTCCACGGCGAAACACGCGCGCGGGCCGCGTCAACGATCAGAACGGATAGTGACGAGGCGTCGTTTGCACGGTGATCCAGCGCAAATCGGTAAATTCCGCGATTCCCGCCTTGCCGCCGAAATGCCCGAAACCACTGGACTTCATCCCGCCAAACGGCATTTGCGCCTCGTCGTGAACCGTCGGGCCATTGACGTGGCAAAGCCCGGACTCGATACGCTTCGCTACCGTCAACGCCCGCGCGACGTCACGGCTGAAGACTGCCGCGGACAGACCATATTCGTTGTCGTTTGCGCATGCGATGGCTTCTTCGTCGCCATTGACGCGAACGATCGCCTTGACGGGCCCGAACGACTCCTCCCGGTAGATTTGCATGTCCGCCGTCACGTGATCGAGCAACGTGGCCGGCATCAGCGTGGTCTCGGCTTTCCCTCCGCATACCAGCGTCGCGCCTTTCGCCAGCGCGTCCTCGATCAGGTCGTTGCACCGCCTGACGGTCGCCATGTCCACGACGGAGCCCAGCACGGCCGGCCCCTTTCTCGGATCGCCAAGCGGCAGGCTTCGTGCCTTTTCCGCCAGTCGCGCGACGAATTCATCGGCGATCTTCGTGTCGACGACGATGCGTTCGGTCGACATGCAGATCTGGCCGGAATTGGCGAACGCCCCGAATGCCGCGCCTTGAACGGCAGCTTCGATATCGGCATCGTGAAGCACCAGAAACGGCGCCTTTCCGCCGAGTTCGAGTACCGAAGGCTTCAGATATTTCGCGCACTGGGTCGCGACGATGCGGCCGACGCGCGTCGAACCCGTGAAGTTCACCCGTCTGACCGCCGGCTCGGCAATGATCGCTTCGACGATGTCGCCCGCATTCGCCGGCGCGTTCGTGACGAAGTTCACGACGCCGCGCGGCAGTCCGGCATCCTGCAGCGCCTCGATGATGAGGCCGTGGGTCGCGGGGCAGGTTTCGGAACCTTTGAGCACGACGGTATTGCCGCACGCCAGCGGCAATGCGATGGCACGCACGCCGAGGATGACGGGCGCGTTCCACGGTGCGATCCCGAGCACGACGCCAGCGGCCTGCCTCACGCCGAGCGCGAGACTGCCCGGCACGTCCGACGGAATCACCTCGCCCGAAATCTGCGTGATCATCGCAGCCGCTTCACGCAGCCCGTCGGCCGCAAGCTTGACGTTGAAATCCGCCCACAGGCGGGATGCGCCCGTTTCGGTTGCCATGGCTAGCGCGAAAGCGTCGCCTTTTTCTTCGAGCGCATCCGCGGCCCGATTCAGTAGCGCGCGTCGTTCGCCGGGGCCCATCGCCGACCATGCGGGAAACGCGGCGGCCGCCGCTTGCACCGCCGCTTGTGCATCGGCGACAGTCGCGGCCGGCGCCGTCGAGGCAACCGTGTCATCGAGTGGGTTGCGGCGCTCGAATATCGCCCCATCGCGAGCCATCGTACGCTCGCCGTTGATCAGCATCGATACCTGGTTCATTACCGTCTCCTTGAATATTCTTGAAAAGCCAGCCTGTCGAATCACCGACTCACGATCAGGCCACGACGATTTCTACGAGGCGTGTTTTGCCCGAAGACAGCGCGTCTTCCAGCGCGGGCTTCAGCAGCAGCGCGTCGCTCACCCGAATCCCTTTGCAACCCATGCTGTTGGCCAGAGCGACGAAGTCCAGCCCCGGGAGGTCGGTGCCCTGTACCGGCTCCGACGCAGAGAAGCCGAATACGGGCGCGAATTCCTGCAACGCTGCGTAGCGCGCGTTGTTCAGGATTACAAATGTGATCGGGAGATCGAGCTGGACCGCACTGTAGATGGCTTGCGGCGAATACATCGCCGAGCCGTCACCAATGAGGCCGATCACGCGGCTGCCAGGTTTGCCCAAAGCCACGCCCACTGCGGCGGGCATGCCGTAGCCCAGACCGCCGCTTGCCATCGTGTAGAACGTCTGGCTGCGCGTGAACGGCAGATAACCTTGCATGACGGGACGCGAACTGGGCGCCTCCTCGACCACGATATCCGTTGCGTCGCGAACCTCGGACAGCGTCTGCAACGCATAGGCGACCGACATGACTGCCGCGGACTCGGCTCGCTTGACGACCTCACGAGGAGCCGGCAGAGGCCGGCCATGCGGTGCGGGACGGGCGAGCAGGTCCGTGAGCCCCAGGCGAACGTTCGCCACCACCGACGTGCCGACCGGGGTCCAAGCAGCGGTAGCCGGATCGTCGATGAGCTGGTACAACGCCGCGCCATCGGGCACATGCGGCCCACTGCCTTCGACGTGATACGCAAACGCCGGCGCCCCGACGGCGAAGATCAGGTCATGCCCGTTCAGCATCCGAACGATTTTTTCGCGCATCGCCGGCAGGAAACCGGCGAAAAGTCGATGATCTTCAGGGAAGCTGCAGCGTGACGACATCGGCGCAACATACACCCGCGCGTTGTGGCGCTCTGCCAGCTGGATGGCCTCACTCCAGGCATCCGCACGATCGAGTTCCGCGCCGACGACGATGGCCGGCCGTTTGCAGGCGTCCAGCGCGTCACCGATCTCCGCAACACGTACCGGATCGGGGCGGAACCGGGTGCTGACCCGTGTCACCTCGACGAAGTCCGCCGGCTGATCCCAGTCGTCGACCGGAATGGAAACGAACACCGGGCCACGCGGCTCCTGCATCGCCACGTGGTAAGCACGGGCGAGCGCCAGCGGCACATCCGCGGCACGGGCCGGTTCGATGCTCCACTTCACGTAGGGCCGCGGCAGCTCGGTGGCTTGCGATGCCGACAGAAACGGATCGAACGGCAGAATCGAACGGGCCTGCTGGCCGGCCGTGACGATCAGCGGCGTCCGGTTCTTGAAAGCCGTGAAGATGTTGCCCATCGCGTTGCCGACCCCAGCCGCCGAATGCAGGTTGACCAGAGCCGCATTGCCGGTCGCCTGGGCATACCCGTCCGCCATACCGACCACCACTGCCTCCTGCAATCCGAGCACGTACCGGAAGTCCGCCGGGAAGTCGCGGAACATCGGCAGTTCGGTCGAGCCGGGATTGGCAAATACGGACGTCAATTCGAGGCGCCGCATCAGGTCCACGACGGCATCGCGAACGGTCGGCTGCCCACTTGTGTTTCGTTGCATCTCGAATCCTCTGCGGTTCGCCACTCAGGCTGGCGGTGACTGGATGAACCGCAGTATGGGATTCGATGCCTTGTTTGAAAATTGCCAAATATGCCAAAAGTCATTACATTTCGGCATGATTCGATCATGTTGCCGGATGGGCCGATTTCGCCCGGAAGCCCTGCTGTACAAGGCTCTCCGCCGTCATCACGGGCTCCTCTGTAGCCGCAGCGAGCGGGCTCGGCGACTCCTTTCAGGGAAGATCTCTAGCTGGCGCCGGACAGCGCGGAATCTCGTTCAATCCCTTTGCCTTCTTTGAATCTGGTGCGCCACGATGAGTTTCAATCTGCAGCAGTTGATGATGTTCACCACGATCGTCTCCGCGGGTAGCCTGGGACGAGCCGCGACCATACTGAACATGACGCAGCCGGCGCTGAGCAGATCGATCAAGCGGCTCGAGGAATCCGTCGGGGCGCCGCTTTTCGAGCGCCACACCAAAGGGATGCAACTGACCGCGCTCGGCGAAGCATTGATGCCGCATGCGATGTCGCTGCAAAGGGAGGCTGAACAGGCGCGCGAGGAACTGGACGCGATGCGGGGCCTGGCGAAGGGGGTGATCAAGGTTGGCGCGGTGGGCAGCATAGCGAGCCTCGTCTTACCGATGGCCATCGCATGTGTGCTCGAGAAATGGCCCAATCTGCGCGTCGAGGTGATCGAAGGCGTGTGGGATCGTCTCGTCGAGGGCTTGCTTGCTTATGAAATCGACCTGGCGCTATGCACATCGGGAGTGGAAACCGAGGATGTCGCTGCGCTCTCCGATTGTTCATGGACCGACAGGAGTTTCGTGGTCGCGGCACCCGATCATCCGCTACGCGCGAAGCGCGGTCTTCGACTCGATGACACATTGACACAACGGTGGGCACTCACGCCCAAGGGAACCGGACCTTATGCCCACATGCAGGAAACCTTCAAGGCCCGCGGTCTGCCGATGCCGGCCATCGCGGTCGAGACCCGTTCGGTCACCGTGCTCAAAAGCCTCGTAGCACGATGTGGCTTTGTCTCCTGGATGGCCGAACCCATGTACGACACTGAAAGCAAAGCCGGCGTCATCGACGCCCTGGATATCGAAGGCCTGGATGCGCAACGCACTCTGACGGCGTTTCGGCGCAGGCGAGGCACGCTACCCACGCCCGCCGTCAAACTGCTGGACGAACTTCGTCATCTGACAGGATCTTTGCGCAAAGAAGGGCAACGCCTGTCTTAATAGCCTTGAATCACGCATGTCGACAATCCGATCCACGTGTTCAGGGAACATCCGAAATGAATGGGAACATAGTCCTTACTATCCCGACTTTAATTTGGTTCATCGAGGATTACCGGGGAACGCGGCGCGAATCTTGAGGAAGAAGTATTCGCCGTCGCGGTACCCGTAAGCTCGACGCTTGATGACCTTGATGGTGTTGTGATGCCTTCAACGATGCTGGTATTGAGCGGATGGCGGCAGCGAGTCACGATGCCGTGCCAGTAGCCCTGCAGACGCTCGACGTCGAACTCCGACAGTCGCGCGGGCAAGCGATCTTGCCCACATACCGAAATTCCAGGCCTGGCATTTGCTGCCTCCCGTCGCGGTCGCAATTGAAAATTGCGGGCAGGTAGCTTACCTCAGACCACGGCCAAGACTGCAGACGATAGTCGGAATCAGTCGCGGAGCCTTGCTACACAAGACTCTCACGCGAAACCGCCAGATTTTGCACGAAAAGGACGATTACCCCTCATCGCGCTCGCCGCGCGCCGGTAAATTTTGCAAGACCGGCAACCGGCATCATGGGCCAGTACTGCAAGGAGAAAAACGATGACCCTGCTTATCTATCTGGTCGGATGGATCATCTTCATCGGCGGCGTCGCCTGGGGCTTGATGACGCTGCACGTCTCTCAGCACATCATCGAGATCGTGGCCGTCATCCTGTTCGGCATCGCGGTCATCACCGGCGCGACGCGCGCCCGGAATCGCGACCGGTCGTAGTGTCACGGCGCGTCGCGCGCCGGCAGTCGCTCGTTGCGTCGGGTTCGACGTGCGAGCGTCAATCCGATTCTTCGCATTCCTTACGCTGATGGTCGATCTAGCGTGGGACGTCGTGCGTCATCGCTACGGTGGCGATCTGCAGTCGAATGCAAAGCGGCGCGTCAGCGAAACAAGCAAGCGGGAATCCCGAATCGTGATCCCGCCGTGCTCGTACGTGACGCGCCCGAATGTTCCCGGCCACCCATTGACTGCGGCGGCCGGGCGCTCACGTCGCTTACTTCCTCGGCAGCGGCGCGGTCAGCGAGCTGACGAGCGACGTCACCGGCGCCAGCAGACCGCCGCCTGCCCCGGCACTGCCCCCTTGCGCGGAATCGCTGTTCAGCGAAACCGCCAGCGCCGGGAGCACGCCGGCCACCGATCCGACAGCCGAACCGACCGAATGCACCGCCGCGTTGGCGATCGTCGCGCCGCCGGAGACGAGCGCGCCGACTGCATTGGTCGCGCCGCCGACCGCACCGGCCGCCGTGCCGCCGTTGAGCGCGACACTCAGTGCCGGAAGCGTGCCTGCGATCGCGCCCGTCGTGCCGGTTACGGTGTTCGCCAGCGTACCCGTCAGGCCGGTCGTGACCGCCGCGAGGGAGCCGGCCGCGCCGGTTGCGCCCGTGAGAACGCCGGTTCCGGTGCCGGCGATGCCGCCCGCGCCGCTCGTGGCCGATCCGAGCAACGACGTGACGGCCGATGCAAGCGGCGTGATCGCCGCCGTGCCGCTGCCGGCGACGCCGGTTACCGCGCCGGACACTGCGCCGATCGCGCCGGTGGCGGCACCGACCGGCAGCGATCCGCCGAGATTGCCGACGATGCTCGTGATCGGCGTGATCAGCGCGCCGCCGTTGCCCGCGACACCGGTGACGGCGTTGACGACACCCGTGCCGGTGTTGGCTACCGTGCCGACGATGTTGCCGAGACCGCCGGTCGCGCCACCGACACCGCCCAGTGTGCCAGTCAGTGTTCCGACTGCGCCCGTTGCCGTGTTCGCCACCGTGCTGACGACGCCGCCGAGACCACCGCCCCCCCTCCAACACCGCCCAGTGCGCCGGTCAGCGTTCCGACTGCGCCCGTGGCCGTGTTCGCTACCGTCCCGACGACGCCGCCGAGACCACCGGTCCCCCCTCCGATGCCACCCAGTGCGCCGGTCAGCGTCCCGACTGCGTCCGTTGCCGTGTTCGCTACCGTGCCGACGACGCCACCGAGGCCGCCGGTCCCGCCACCGATGCCGCCCAGTGCGCCGGTCAGCGTTCCGACTGCGCCGGTCGCCGTGTTCGCCACCGTGCCGACAACGCCGCCGAGACCACCGGTCCCGCCTCCAACACCACCCAGTGCGCCGGTCAGCGTTCCGACTGCGCCGGTTGCCGTGTTCGCCACCGTGCTGACGACGCCACCGAGGCCGCCGGTCCCGCCTCCAACGCCACCCAGTGCGCCGGTCAGCGTTCCGACTGCGCCCGTTGCCGTATTGGCTACCGTGCCGACGACGCCACCGAGGCCGCCGGTCCCGCCACCGATGCCGCCCAGTGCGCCGGTCAGCGTTCCGACTGCGCCGGTCGCCGTGTTCGCCACCGTGCCGACAACGCCGCCGAGACCACCGGTCCCGCCTCCAACACCACCCAGTGCGCCGGTCAGCGTTCCGACTGCGCCGGTTGCCGTGTTTGCTACCGTGCCAACGACGCCACCGAGGCCGCCGGTCACGCCTCCAACGCCACCCAGTGCGCCGGTCAGCGTTCCGACTGCGCCCGTTGCCGTATTGGCTACCGTGCCGACGACGCCACCAAGACCACCAGTCCCGCCACCGCCGACACCGCCCAACGCACCCGTCACCGTGCCGACTGCGCCGCTTGCCGCGTTGCCCACTGTCCCGGCAACACCACCGAGACCGCCGGCCCCGCCTCCGATGCCACCCAGTGCGCCGGTTACCGTACCGACCACACCACCAAGCCCGCCGGTCGGATCGCCAACACCACCCAATGCACCCGTTACCGTGCCGACTGCGCCGCTTGCCGCGTTGCCCACTGTCCCGGCAACACCACCGAGACCACCGGCCCCGCCTCCAACACCGCCCAGTGCGCCAGTCAACGTTCCGACTGCGCCCGTTGCCGTGTTCGCTACCGTGCCGACAACACCACCGAGACCGCCGGTCCCGCCTCCAACACCGCCCAGTGCGCCGGTCAGCGTCCCGACTGCGCCCGTTGCCGTGTTTGCTACCGTGCCGACAACACCACCAAGACCACCAGTGCCACCACCGCCGACACCGCCCAACGCACCCGTCACCGTACCGACTGCGCCGCTTGCCGCGTTGCCCACTGTCCCGACAACACCACCGAGACCACCGGCCCCGCCTCCAACACCGCCCAGTGCGCCGGTCAGCGTCCCGACTGCGCCCGTTGCCGTGTTTGCTACCGTGCCGACGACGCCACCAAGGCCGCCAGTCGGATTGCCACCACCGATGCCACCCAGCGCACCAGTTACCGTACCAATCACGCCACCAAGACCACCAGTGCCACCACCGCCGACACCGCCCAACGCACCCGTCACCGTACCGACTGCCCCGCTTGCCGCGTTGCCCACTGTCCCGACAATGCCGCCGAGGCCACCAGTCCCGCCGCCGACGCCGCCCAGCGCCCCCGTCAGCGTCCCGACTGCTCCCGTCGCCGTGTTCGCCACCGTGCCGACGACGCTACCGAGACCGCCAGTCGGGTTGCCACCACCGATGCCACCCAGTGCACCGGTTACCGTGCCAATCACGCCACCAAGACCACCGGTCCCGCCACCGCCGACACCGCCGACACCGCCCAATGCACCCGTTACCGTGCCGACTGCGCCGCTTGCCGCGTTGCCCACCGTCCCGACAATGCCGCCGAGACCGCCGGTCCCGCCGCCAACACCCCCCAGTGCGCCCGTCAGCGTCCCGACTGCGCCCGTCGCCGTGTTCGCCACCGTGCCAACGACGCCACCGAGACCACCGGTCGCACCGCCGCTGCCACCAATGCCACCCAACACGCCCGTCACGGCACCGACCGCGCCGGTGGCCGCGTTCGCCACCGTCCCGACGACACCACCAAGCCCGCCGGTCGTACCGCCACTTCCGCCGAGACCACCCAGCGCCCCCGTCACCGTACCGGCCACACCCGCGACCGGCTCGAGCAATCCGCTACCGATACCAATGGCCGCGCTTCCCGTCCCCGTCCCGGCCAGCCCGATCGAGATACCGCCTGCATTCGGGTTGCCGACCGTCACCGCCCCATTCCCCCATCCCGTCACCGTGCCGACGAGTCCCCCGGGCGCCGGCGACGCGCCTTCGATGATCCAGCCGTCGGTGTTGCTGAGACTTCCCGGCACGGCGGTCACGACCACCGCCTGGGACGCCGTGGCGGCCAGGCTGAACACAGCCGCGACCGACAGGGCGATACCCGTCAATTTCACGTTCATTTTCGTTTTCATGAGTAACCTCAGTTCGGTTGGACAACCGCGGAACAGCTCGAGCGATGACGCGTGGACCCTGTCGCCCGAAGGCGGCACGAATCGTTGGCGGAATGCCCGATACGGCAAAGCGTTGAAACAAGTTCGAACAGACCGATGCAACGGGATACCAAACACCGCGTGACGCGCTTCATGAAAACGATTCGCATCACGAAGTTTCTGAAATACGAATCTGAAAACAAACCACCAATAACCATCGATAAACGATCGGCCGCTCACGACGACTTCATCGCGAGCGGCCGTCGCCCCTCCCTTTAGAACTTCCACAACAGATTGCCGTACAACGCGTGATCGCTGATGTGGCCGCCAAGCTGGCCGCTATACGACAGGCCGAGCGACAGGTTCTTGGTCACGGCCGCATCGACGCCGACCTCGAGCACCGCGGCATCACGCGCGACCGGCACGCCGGTCACGCTGAACGGCGAACCGCCGCTCGCGAACGACAGCGTCGACGCCGGCTGCGTATTGCCGAATGCATGCCGCCAGCCGACGGTGCCGAACGCCGTGACCTTGCCCTTCGTCGTGACCGCGACGTCGGTCGAGGCCCGCACGCCGAGCGTCGAGAAGCCGAGGCCCGTCGTGTCGGAATCGCCCTGCAGCGCCGCCGCGCCGCCGTTCTCCTTGAAACCGCCGGTGTGCAGGCTCGCGAACGCGAGCCCGACGAACGGTTCGAGCGAGACGTTGCGAATGGCCGTCGAGTAGCCGATCTCGGTGAACACCTGCGTCGCGTTCGCGTCGTAGCTGGCGGTATCGTGGTCGGCGAAGCTGCCGAACGACGGATTGCGCTCGCTATGCACGCGGTACCACGACTGCGACACGCCACCGCGCACGTTCCACGCGTCGTATCGGCCGCTGGCGTACAGCGCGATCGTCCCGCCGTTGACCTTCGCCGACTCGTTCTGGTCGGTATTGAGCTGGCTGCGCGACGCGCCGCCCGCGATACCGACGCGCCAGTGGCTGCTGACTTCCGCATCCGTGCCGACGATGAAGCCGTACAGGTTGCGATCGATCGACGCGACGCCGTCGCCGTTGAACCGGCTATGCGAGCCGTACAGCCGGCCCCACACCGCGGGCTTGTACGACTTGGCCGGCGTGCAGCCGTTCTCCGCGGCCATGCGCCGGTCGAGCGCCGCCGCATGGTCGTCCGCCGACACCGGCGCCTCGCATCCGCACAACGCGCCGCCCGGCTGCGAACCGAGCCGCGCGCGATCGAGCACCGCGTCGCGCACGTAGCGGCTGTCCGACAGCAGCACGCTGCGCGTACTCGGATACAGATCGCCGGCCAGTTGCGTGAATGCGCGGTTCGCGGTCGTCGCATCCGACGTCAGCACCGTATCGAACAGCGGGTTGCCGGCGCCGAGCGTGCCGACCGCGCCCGCCACCGCTTGCCCGTCGGGCGTGGTCGCCACCGACGAGAACGGCGTGCCGTTCGGCGCCAGCGACATCAGTACCTGCGCCGGGTTGTACGTGAGCGTCGGCGTGAGGAACGCATACGTCGAGTTCACCGCGCTGAACTGCCCTTGCACGCCCGCGCCGGCATTCACGATGGTGTAGAGCTTGCCCGGCTGGTATTGCCCGGTCGCCGCGACGACCTGCACCGACCCACCGTTGAGCGTGGCGGAGCCGGTCACGTCGAGGCCGCCGCTCTGCTGCGGCGTGGCGCCGACCTGCAGCGTCGAGCCCGGCTGGAAGGTCGCGTTGCCCGCGACCTTCAGCGGCTGCCCGAGCTGGAGCACCGATGCAGTACCGCCGCCCGACACGACCAGGCCGCCGATCGTGCCCGTCCCGGTGACGGTCGCGCCGCTGCCGACGGTCACCGGCGAGCTGGCCAGCGAACCGGTGACGGCGAGCGTGCCGCCCGTCACGTTCGTCGGCCCGGACAGCGTGTTCGTCCCGCTCAGCACCTGCGCGCCCGTGCCGGCCAGCGTCAGCGGGCCGGTACCCGACAGCGTGCCCGCGAACGAGCTGGTGCCGGCGGTATTGACCGTCAGCGGCGTCGCGCCGAGATTCACGGTCGAACCCGTCGTACCCGACAGCGTGCCGATCGACTGCGGCGCGGCCGAGGCCGCCAGGTTCAGCGTCGCGCCGCTGCCCGCGAGGATCACCGGGCTCGTCGGCGCGAGGCTGCCTGCACCGGCGAGCGCGAGCATGCTGCCGCTGCCGATCGTCGTGCCGCCGGTGTACGTGTTGGCGCCGGTCAGCGTCTGCGTGCCGCCGCCCTGCACCGCGAAGCCGCCGGTGCCCGCGATCGTGCCGCCGAACGAACCGCCCGCCGGACCGGCCACGGTCAGCGTATTGCCGCCGAGATTCACGGTCGAACCGGCGGCGCCCGACAACGCGCTCGCCGTCTGCGGCGTCGTGGCCGCGCCGACGTCGAGCGTCGCGCCGTTGCCGGCCAGCGTCAGGGCGCTGCCCGCCGACAGGCTGCCGTTGCCGCCGATCGCCAGCGTGCTGCCGTTGCCGATCGTCGTG
This sequence comes from Burkholderia cenocepacia, assembly GCF_014211915.1. NCBI lineage: Bacteria > Pseudomonadati > Pseudomonadota > Betaproteobacteria > Burkholderiales > Burkholderiaceae > Burkholderia > Burkholderia cenocepacia. Next base: position 214,906 of record NZ_CP060041.1, read on the forward strand.
TTGCCCGTGTACACGTTCGCGCCGCCGAGGGTCGTCGTCGACGGGCCGCTCACCGCCAGGTTGCCCCCGCCCGAGATCGGGCCGCTCAGGCCGAGGTTGTTCACGCCGCCGACCGTCAGCGTCGAGCCCGTGCCGAGATTCACCGCGTTGCCGAGCGTCGTGCCCGCGACGCTGGCCCCGAGTGTGCCGCCGGTGCCGCCGACGCTCAGCGTGCCGCTGCCGAGTGCGGTCGGCGTGCCGGCCAGCAGCGTGCCGCCGCCGGTGACGCTCGTGCCGCCGGTGTAGGTGTTCGCCCCCGACAGCGTCGTCGTCGCCGGACCGTTGACCGCGAGCGTGCCGCTCCCCGAGATCGCGCCGGTCAGGCCGAGGCTGTTAGGGCCACTCACCGTCAGCGTCGCCCCCGTCCCGAGGTTCACCGCATTGGCGAGCGTCGTGCCCGGCGTGCCGGCTGCCAGCGTGCCGCCCGCACCGCTCGCGTTGAGCGTGCCGGTACCGAGCGCCGTGTTGCTGCCCGCGACCAGCGTGCCGCCACCGGTCAGGTTCGTGCCGCCCGAATACGTGTTCGGACCGGTCAGCGTCTCGGTGCCCGTGCCGCCCAACGTCAGGCTGCCACCCGTGCCGGCAATCGTGCCGCCGAACGTGCCGCTGCCCGACCCGCCGAGCGTCAGGTTGTTGCCGCCCAGGTTCACCGTCGAACCGGCGACGCCCGACAGCGCGGTTGTCGTTTGCGGCGTCGTCGCGCCGCTGACGTCGAAGGTCGCGCCCGCACCGGTCAGGCTCAGCGGGCTGCTACCGGAGAGGCTGCCGCCCGCGCCGATCGCCAGCGTGCCGCTGTTGATCGTCGTCGCACCGGTGTACGAGTTGTTGCCCGTCAGCGTTTGCGTGCCGCTGCCCGACAACGTCAAGCCGCCCGTGCCGGCCACGGTGCCGCCGTACGTGCCGTTACCGGCACCGGCCAGCGTCAGCGTGTTGCTGCCGAGATTCACGGTCGAACCCGACACGCCCGACACGGCGCCCGTGGTCTGCGGCGTCGTGGCCGCGCTCAGATCCAGCGTGGCGCCCGTACCCGACAGATCGACCGCGCTGCCGGCCGACAGGCTGCCGCCCGCGCCGACCGCCAGCGTGCTGCCGTTGCCGATCGTCGTGTTGCCGGTGTACGTGCCCGCGCCGGTGAGCGTCGTCGTCGACGGGCCGTTCACCGCCAGGTTGCCGCTGCCGCCGATCGCGCCGCCCAGGCCCAGATTGTTCGCACCGCCAACCGTCAACGTCGAACCCGCGCCGAGATTGATCGCGTTGGTCAGCGTCGTGCCGGCCACGCTGGTGCCGAGCGTGCCGCCCGCGCCGCTCGTGTTCAGCGCGCCCGTGCCGAGCGCCGAACCGTTGCCGGCGAGCAGCGTGCCGCCGCCGCTCAAGGTCGTGCCGCCCGTGTACGTGTTCGTCCCGTTGAGCGTTTCGGTACCCGTGCCCGCCAGCGTCAGGCTGCCGCCCGTGCCGGCGATCGTGCCGCCGTACGTGCCGCTGCCCGAGCCGCCGAGCGTCAGCACATTGCCGCCGAGGTTCACGGTCGACCCCGTGACGCCCGACAACGCACCCGTCGACTGCGGCGACGTGGCCGCGCTCAGATCGAGCGTCGCACCTGCACCGGCCAGATCGACCGCGCTGCCGCCGGACAGGCTGCCGCCCGCGCCGACCGCCAGCGTGCTGCCGTTGCCGATCGTCGTGTTGCCGGTGTACGTGCCGACGCCGGTGAGCGTCGTCGTCGACGGGCCGTTCACCGCCAGATTGCCGTTGCCCGAGAGCGTGCCGCCCAGGCCGAGATTGTTCGCACCGCCAACCGTCAGTGTCGACCCCGCGCCGAGGTTCACCGCGTTGCCGAGCGTCGTGCCGGCCACGCTGGTGCCGAGCGTGCCGCCCGCGCCGCTCGTGTTCAGCGCGCCCGTGCCCAGTGCCGAACCATTGCCCGCGATCAACGTGCCGCCACCGGTCAGGCTCGTGCCGCCCGTGTACGTGTTGACTCCGGTCAGCGTTTCGGTGCCCGTGCCGCCGAGCGTCAGGCTGCCGCCAGCACCCGCGATCGTGCCGTCGTAAGTACCGCTACCCGACCCGCCGAGCGTCAGGTTGTTGCCGCCCAGGTTCACCGTCGAACCGGCCACGCCCGACAGCGTGCCGGTCGTCTGCGGCGTGGTCGCGCCGCTCAGGTCGAAGGTTGCGCCCGCACCCGTCAGGCTCACCGGCGTCGTCCCCGACAGGCTGCCGCCCGCGCCGATCGCCAGCGTGCCGCTGTTGATCGTGGTGGCGCCCGTGTACGTATTGCTGCCCGTCAGCGTTTCCGTGCCGGTGCCCGACATCGTCACGCCGCCGGTGCCGGCGATGTTGCCCGCATAGGTACCGCTGGCCGACCCGCCGAGCGTCAGGTTGTTGTTGCCCAGGTTCACCGTCGAGCCGGCCACACCCGAGATCGCGCCGGTCGATTGCGGCGACGCGGCGCCGCTCAGGTCGAGCGTCGCGCCGGCCGCCGTCAGGCTGACCGGGCTGCTCGACGACAGGCTGCCGTTGCCGCCGATCGCGAGCGTGCCGCTGTTGATCGTCGTCGCGCCGGTGTAGGTGTTGGTGCCCGTCAGCGTTTCGGTGCCGGTGCCCGACAGCGTCAACCCGCCCGTGCCGCCGATCACGCCCCCGTACGTGCCGCTGCCCGCGCCGCCGAGCGTCAGCGTATTGCCGCCCAGGTTGACGTTCGTGCCCGCGCCGCCGGACAGCGCGCCGGTCGTCTGCGCGGAAGTCGCCGCGCTCAGGTCGAGCGTCGCACCCGTGCCCGACAGGTCGATCGCGCTGCCCGACGACAGGCTGCCGCCCGCGCCGACCGCCAGCGTGCTGCCGCCGCCGATCGTCGTGCTACCGGTGTAGGTATTCGCGCCCGACAGCGTCGTCGTCGAAGGACCATTGACCGCGAGGTTGCCGCTGCCGCCGATCGCGCCGCCCAGACCCAGATTGTTCGCACCGCCAACCGTCAGCGTCGAACCCGCGCCGAGATTCACCGCGTTGCCGAGCGTCGTGCCGGGCGTGCTCGCGGCCAGCGTGCCGCCTGCGCCGCTCGTGTTCAGCGCCCCCGTGCCGAGCGCCGAGCCGTTGCCCGCCACCAGCGTGCCGCCGCCGCTCAGGGTCGTGCCGCCGGTGTAGGTATTGTTGCCGGTCAGCGTTTCGGTGCCCGTGCCCGACAACGTGAGGCTGCCGCCCGCGCCCGCGATCGTGCCACCGTACGTGCCGTTGCCCGTGCCGCCGAGCGTCAGGTTGTTGCCGCCGAGGTTCACCGTCGAACCGACGACGCCCGACAGCGTGCCCGTGGTCTGCGGCGTGGTCGCGCCGCTGACGTCGAAGGTCGCGCCCGCACCGGCCAGATTCACCGGGCTGCTGCCTGACAGGCTGCCGCCCGCGCCGATCGCCAGCGTGCCGCTGTTGATCGTCGTCGCACCGGTGTACGTGTTGGTCCCCGTCAACGTTTCCGTGCCGGTGCCCGACAGCGTCAAGCCGCCCGTGCCGCCGACCGTTCCGCCGAACGTGCCGTTGCCCGACCCGCCGAGCGTCAGCGTGTTGCCGCCGAGGTTCACCGCCGAACCGGCTGCGCCCGACAGCGTGCCCGTGGTCTGCGGCGACGTGGCCGCGCTCACGTCCAGGGTCGCGCCCGCGCCGGCCAGATCGATCGCGCTGCCCGACGACAGGCTGCCGCCCGCGCCGACCGCCAGCGTGCTGCCGTTGCCGATCGTCGTGTTGCCGGTGTACGTGCCCGCGCCGGTGAGCGTCGTCGTCGACGGACCATTCACCGCGAGGTTGCCGCTGCCCGAGATCGCGCCGCCGAGACCCAGGTTGTTCGCACCGCCAACCGTCAATGTCGAGCCCGAACCGAGATTGATCGCGTTGGTCAGCGTCGTACCGGCCACGCTGGTGCCGAGCGTGCCGCCTGCGCCGCTCGTGTTCAGCGCGCCCGTGCCGAGCGCCGAGCCGCTGCCCGCGATCAGCGTGCCGCCGCCGGTGAGATTCGTGCCACCCGTGTAGGTATTGTTGCCCGTCAGCGTTTCGGTACCCGTGCCCGACAACGTGAGGCTGCCGCCCGCGCCCGCGATCGTGCCGCCGTACGTGCCGCTGCCCGTGCCGCCGAGCGTCAGGTTGTTGCCCCCAGGTTCACCGTCGAACCGGCCACGCCCGACAGCGTACCCGTGGTCTGCGGCGTGGTCGCGCCGCTGACGTCGAAGGTCGCGCCCGCACCGGCCAGATTCACCGGGCTGCTGCCTGACAGGCTGCCGCCTGCGCCGATCGCCAGCGTGCCGCTGTTGATCGTCGTCGCGCCGGTGTACGTGTTGGTGCCGGTCAGCGTTTCCGTTCCCGTACCGGCCATCGTCAGCCCGCCGGTGCCGCCGATCGTCCCCGCATAGCTGCCGTTGCCGGCGCCGGCCAGCGTCAGCGTGTTGCCGCCGAGGTTCACGTTCGTGCCCGCTACGCCGGACAGCATGCCGCTCGTCTGCGGCGTGGTCGCCGCGCTGATGTCGAGCGTCGCGCCCGTGCCCGCGAGGTCGAGCGCGCTGCCCGCCGACAGGCCGCCGCCCGCGCCCACCGCCAGCGTGCTGCCGCCGCCGATCGTCGTGTTGCCGGTGTAGGTGTTCACGCCCGTGAGCGTCGTCGTCGACGGGCCGCTGACCGACAGACCGCCGCTGCCCGAAATCCCGCCGCCCAGCCCGAGATCGTTCGCACCGCCAACCGTCAGCGTCGAACCCGCGCCGAGATTCACCGCATTGCCGAGCGTCGTGCCGGCCACGCTCGTGCCGAGCGAGCCACCCGCGCCCGTCACGTTCAGCGCGCCGGAGCCCAGCGCGCTGCCGTTGCCAGCGATGAGCCCGCCGCCGCTCAACGTGGTGCCGCCGTCATAGGTGTTCGTGCCGGTGAGCGTCGTGGTGCCCGCACCGGTCTGCGCAAGCCCGCCGCTGCCGGAAATCGTGCCGCTCAGGCCGAGATCGTTCGCGCCGTTCAGCCCGAGCGTCGCACCCGCGCCGAGCGTCACCGCGTTGCCGAGCGTCGTGCCGCTCACGCTGGCGTTCAGCGTGCCGTTGCCGGTCACGTTCAACGCGCCGGAACCGAGCGCCGTATTGCTGCCCACGCTCAGTCCGCCGCTGTTCAGCGTCGTCCCGCCGCCGTAGGTGTTCGCGCCGCCGAGCGTGGTCGTGCCCGCGCCGGACTGCACCACGCCGCCCGCGCCGGAAATCGTCCCGTTCAGGCCGAAGTCGAACCCGCCGCCGAGATGCAGCGTCGAGCCGATGCCCAGATCGACGGCGTTCGCCAGCAGCAGGTTCGCCGTGCTCGCACTGAGCGCGCCGCCGCTGCCGGTGACGGTGAGTGCGCCCGTGCCGAGCGCCGTATTGCTGCCGACCGACAGACCGCCGGCGCCGAGCGTCGTACCGCCCGTGTACGTGTTCGCGCCGGTGAGCGCGGTCGTTCCGCTGCCGGTTTGCGCGAGACTGCCGCCGCCGGCGATGATGCCGCCGAGGCCCAGGTCGTTCGTGCCGCCGAGCGTCAGTGACGAACCGGTGCCGAGATTCACCGCGTTGTTCAGCGTCGTGCCGGCGATGCTCGCGGCCAGCGTGCCGCCGGCGCCGGCGACGTTCAACGCGCCCGTGCCGAGTGCCGAGCCGTTGCCCGCGACCAGCGTGCCGCCACCGGCGAGGTTCGTACCGCCCGTGTACGTGTTGGCCCCGTTCAGCGTTTCGGTGCCCGTGCCCGACAGCGTCAAGCTGCCGCCTGCGCCCGCGATCGTGCCGCCGTACGTGCCGCTGCCGGCGCCGCCGAGCGTCAGGCCGTTGCCGCCGAGGTTCACCGTCGAACCGGCCACCCCCGACAGCGTGCCGATCGCCTGCGGCAGCGCCGCGCCGCTCAGGTCGAACGTCGCGCCGGCGCCGCCCAGATTCACCGCGCCGCCTGCCGCCAGGCTGCCTCCCGCGCCGATCGCCAGCGTGCCGCTGTTGATCAGTGTGCCGCCGGTGTAGGTGTTGGTGCCCGTCAACGTTTCCGTGCCGGTGCCGGCGAGCGTCAGCCCGCCCGCACCGCCGATCGTGCCGCCGAACGTGCCGTTACCGGAGCCGCCGAGCGTCAGCGTATTGCCGCCGAGATTCACCGCCGCGCCGGCCGTACCGACCAGCCCGCCCGTCGTCTGCGGCGACGTGGCCGCGCTCAGGTCGAGCGTCGCGCCCGCGCCGGCCAGATCGAACAGGCTGCCGCCCGACAGGCTGCCGCCGGCACCCACCGCGAGCGTGCTGCCGTTGCCGATCGTCGTGTTGCCGGTGTAGCTGCCCGCCCCGTGAGCGTCGTGATCGACGGGCCGCTGACCGACAGATTGCCGCCGCCCGAAATCGCGCCGCCGAGGCCAAGATTGTTCGCGCCGCCGACCGTCAGCGTCGCGCCCGCGCCGAGATTCACCGCGTTGCCGAGCACCGTGCCGCCGACGTTCGTGCCGAGCGAGCCGCCCGCGCCGGTCACGTTCAACGCGCCCGTGCCGAGCGCCGAGCCATTGCCGGCGATCAAGCCGCCACCGCTCAGCGTCGTGCCGCCCGAGAACGTGTTCGCCCCGAGCAGCGTCGTCGTGCCGCTGCCGGTTTGCGCGAGGCCGCCGTTGCCGGCAATCACGCCGCCCAGGCTCAGATCGGCCGCGCCGTTCAGCCCGAGCGTCGCGCCCGCGCCGAGGTTCACCGCGTTGCCGAGCAAGGTACCGGCGACGTTCGTGGCAAGCGTGCCGCCCGCCCCGCTCACATTCAGCGCGCCGGTGCCGAGCGCCGCGCCGGTGCCGGCGATCAGTCCGCCTCCGCTCAGCGTCGTGCCGCCCGAGAACGTGTTCGCCCCGAGCAGCGTCGTCGTGCCGGTGCCGGTTTGCGCGAGCCCGCCGTTGCCGGCGATCGTGCCGCTCAGGCCGAGATCGTTCGCGCCGTTCAACCCCAGCGTGACACCGGCGCCGAGATTGACCGCATTGCCGAGCGTCACGCCCGGCACGCTGGCGCCGAGCGACGCCGAGCCGTTGACGTCGAGTGCGCCGAGGCCGAGCGCCGCGCCGCTGCCGACGACCAGGCCGCCGCCCGTCAGCGCGGTGCCGCCCGCATACGTGTTGTTGCCGGTCAGTGCCTGCGAGCCGGTGCCGGCAAGCGTCAGCCCGCCCGCCCCGCCGATGTTGCCCGCGAAGACGCCGCTGCCGCTGCCCGCGAGCGTCAGGTGGTTCGCACCGAGATCGATCGTCGAACCGGCGACACCCGACAGCGTGCCGATCGACTGCGGCGTGGTCGCACCGCTGATATTGAACTGCGCACCGGCGCCGGTCAGGTTGACGGGGCTCGACGCGGCAAGGCTGCCGCCCGCGCCGATCGCGAGCGTGCCGCTGCCGATCGTGGTGCCGCCGGTAAACGTTTCGGCCGCGGTGAGCGTCGTTCTACCCGGGCCGTTCACGGACAGGCCGCCGCTACCGGAAATGATCCCGCCCAGCCCGAGATCGTTCGCACCGCCAACCGTCAGCGCCGCGCCCGCGCCGAGCTGGATCGCGTTGCCGAGCACCGTACCGCCGACGGTCGTGCCGAGCGAGCCGCCCGCGCCGGTCACGTTCAGCGCGCCCGTACCCAGTGCCGCGCCGTTGCCGGCGAGGATGCCGCCGCCGGCGAGCGTCGTGCCGCCCGAGAACGTGTTCGCGCCGGTCAGCGTCGTGATGCCCGAGCCGATTTGCGCGAGACCGCCGTTCCCGGCGATCACGCCGTTCAGGCCGAGATCGTGCGTGCCGGTCAAGGACAGCGTCGCGCCCGCGCCGAGGTTCATCGCGTTGCCCAGCGCGATGCCGTTCACGCTCGCGCCGAGCGCACCGCCCGCGCCGGCGACGTTGAGCGCGCCGCTGCCGAGCGCCGTATTGCTGCCGGCGAGCAGCGTGCCGGCGCTCAGCGTCGTGCCGCCGCCGAAGGTGTTCGCGCCGGACAGCGTCGTCGTCCCCGTGCCGCTCAGCACGAGACCGCCGGTGCCGCCGATCGCGCCGCTCAGGCCGAGGTCGTTCGCGCCATTCAGCGTCAGCGATGCGCCGTTCAGGTTGATGCCGTTCGCGAGTGCCGCGCCGGCAGCCAGATCCGCGCTCAGCGAACCGCCGAGGCCGCTCACGTTCAACGCGCCGCCCACGCCGAGCGCCGTGTTGCCGCCGACGATCAGGCTGCCGCCGCCCGTCAGGCTCGCGCCGCCCGTAAATGTGTTCGCGCCGGACAGCGTCGTCGCGCCGGTACCGCCGAGCGCCAGGCCGCCCGCGCCCGAGATCGCGCCGTTCAGGCCGAGATCGGCGGCGCCGTTCAGACCGAGCGTTGCGCCCGCACCCAGATTCACTGCATTGCCGAGTACGGTGCCAGCGACGTTCGTCGCGAGCGTGCCGCCCGTGCCGGATACGTTCAGCGCGCCCGTGCCGAGCGCCGCGCCGTTGCCGGCGATCAACCCGCCGCCGCTCAGCGCCGTGCCGCCCGAGAACGTGTTCGCGCCGAGCAGCGTCGTCGTGCCGGCACCGGTTTGCGCCAGGCTGCCGCTCCCGCCGATCGCACCGCCGAGGCTCAGGTCGGCCGCGCCGTTCAGGCCGAGCGTCGCGCCCGCGCCGAGGTTCACCGCATTGCCCAGCAGCGTGCCGACGACGCTCGTCGCGAGCGTGCCGCCCGCGCCGGATACGTTCAGCGCCCCCGTGCCGAGCGCCGCGCCATTGCCGGCGATCAACCCGCCGCCGCTCAGCGCGGTGCCGCCCGAGAACGTGTTCACGCCGAGCAGCGTCGTCGTGCCCGTGCCGCTTTGCGCGAGACCGCCGTTACCGGCGATCGTGCCGCCGAGGCTCAGGCCGGCCGCGCCGTTCAGGCCCAGCGTGGCGCCAGCATCGAGATTCACCGCATTGCCGAGCAGCGTGCCGCCGACGTTGGTCCCCAGCGAGCCGCCCGCGCCGGTCACATGCAGCGCGCCGGTGCCGAGCGCCGCGCCGGTGCCGGCGATCAGCCCGCCGCCGCTCAGCGCGGTGCCGCCCGAGAACGTGTTCGCGCCGAGCAGCGTCGTCGTCCCCGCGCCGGTTTGCGCAAGACCGCCATTGCCGGCGATCGTGCCGCCGAGGCCGAGGTTGGCCGAACCGTTCAGGCCGAGCGTCACGCCGGCGTCGATATTCACGGCATTGCCGAGCAACGTGCCGCCGATGCTGGTGCCGAGCGTGCCGCCCGCGCTGCTCACGTTCAGCGCGCCCGTGCCGAGCGCCGTGCCGGTGCCGACGACGAGCCCGCCGCCGCCCGTCAGATTCGTTCCGCCCGTGAACGAATTGGCGCCGTTCAGCGTCAGCGTGCCGGTGCCGCTCGCGTTCAGCGCACCGCCGCCGCCGATCGTGCCCGACAACGCGAGCCCGTTCGCGCCGTCGACCGTCAGGCTCGTGCCGAGCGCCACGTTGTTGAGGAGGTTCACGCCGGCCGTGCCGGCCTCGAGCGTGCCGCCGCCGGCGACGATCGTGCCGGTGCCCAGGGCCCCGGCGTCGTGGACGATCGCGGTGCCGCCGGTCAGCGACGCGTTCGTCGCGGTCGATGCGCCGGTGAGGTCCCACGTGCCGCCCTGCACGCCGAGGTTGTTGAAGTTGCCGTACGTATCGACTGCAATGGTGCCGTTCGCCGGGCTGCCGACAGTCGTGTTCAGTTGCAGGTTGAGCGTGTTGTTGCCGCCCAGCCCGGCATCGACGCCGAGCCCGACCGACGACCCGGTCTGCGCATTGAACGTGTTCGACGTGCCGAGGGCCGCGCCCAGCGACACGTTGCCGGTGACGGTGCCGGCGTTGGTGAACGTGTTCCCCGCGCCCGGCGTCCCGCTGGGCGCGAGCACCACCGAACCGTTGATCGCGCCGCCGCTCGCGTTGGTGAAGTTGACCTGTGCGCCGCCCGACGTGGTCACGACCTGCGCGGTCGGGCCGGCGCTGAAGCCCAGCAAGCCGGTCGTACCGATCGTGCCGGCATTCGTGATGTTCGTCGTGCCGCCCGTGCCGTTGTATACCGTCAACGCCGGCCCGTTGAGCAGCGAGCTCGTCGACCCCATCATCACGCCCGAGCTGGCGTTCGTGACGTTGACGGTGCTCGCCGACCCGATATTGCCGACCACCGTGCCGTTCGACACGAGGCTCAACCCGGACAACGCGGGGTCGATCCTGCCGTTGTTGGTCAGCGTGACGCCGCTGCCGGTCAGCGACAGCGCGGTGCCGCCGAGCAACGGCACCACGGATACGGTCGCGAGCGGCGCAACGGTCAGGTTGAGATTATTGGTGCCGTTCGAATAGGACGTGGTGGCTCCGGTACAACTGACGGTCGTCGTTCCGGTGCAGGCGGCCAGCGCGTCAACGGGGACGATCCCGGCGCCGACCAGCGCGACCAGCATGCCGGTCGGGACGAGGAGTTTCGGACGTGCTTCCGCGCGCTTTTTGTTCGAGCCCATGCGCATACGCATAATCACACCTTCCCATAAGAGAATCGACGACACCGGGTATTGCCTCGACGCATTTAAAATGCCGAAGACAAATACTGGAATTCGCTATTCGATGTTTTTTTCGAAAAATACCGCCCCGCCACCAATCCGGAGTGGTTGGCTGGATTAAAAACAAATGAGAATGAATCGATGAGAATTATTGAATCGGCATATTTTACTTTTAAGTCCCCTTCGTCACCCGGTAAGTTTTTCGCTAATCAGAAACAGTTGTTTTCATATAGCCGGAAGCACTGCCCCGGGGAGCACAGTCGAGCCCCGTTCGTCCCTGCAGGCCAACACCGCCTCCCCGCCGAAATCCCGTATGTATGAAGCCTTCCGCCCGACAATCAAACGCCGGACCTGCCCGGTCGGACAACCGTACCGCCGTCGCCCCGCCTACCCGTTCGTCAGTACCTGCCGTCCGATTCTCATGTCTCCAGGCGTGATCGCGAGACAAATATAGGCTCGACTCGCAAACGTTTTCCATGGGCCGGATATTTTTTTGGCAAATCTCAACATTCTTTCATCTCGATTAACTAATTTTCCCCCGAGATGAAAATGATTCTCTTTAAGTAAATCACGCAAATCATTAAGAAAGGCAAAAAAATCAAATTCCCGGATGCCGACTTTTTACCGGATCTGCTTTAATTGATTCAGATCCGCCGCATTGCCTTTCCGATTCGCGGGCGATAACGAGGTGTCCAAGGGAGAACTTCACGATGGTGACGTTGAACATCAACAACCGGCCGGCCGAGATCGATGCCGATCCGTCGACGCCGGTGCTCTGGGTGCTGCGCGACAACCTCGGGCTGACCGGCACCAAGTTCGGCTGCGGCACTGGCGACTGCGGCGCCTGCACCGTTCATGTCGACGGCCGGGCGGCCCGAAGCTGCACGCTGGCGCTGTCGGCGGTCGGCAGTGCGCGCATCACGACGTCCGAACATCTCGCCGACGATGCGCTCGGCAAGGCCGTCCTCGACGCGTGGCTCCGGCACGACGTCGCGCAATGCGGCTACTGCCAGAGCGGTCAGATGATGAGCGCGGCCGCCCTGCTGCGCGGCAACAAGGCACCGACCGACGCCGACATCGATCGCGCGATGGCCGGCAACCTGTGCCGTTGCGCGACCTACCAGCGCATCCGCGCCGCGATTCACGATGCGGCCAGCGCGCTTGCCTGAGCCTGCCGGGAGACTTTGACCATGCGTATTCGCACTGCCGGGCGCCCGGCGAGCACCGACGCCCCCCACCCCGACGCTTCGCCGGTCGCCGGAACAGGTTCTCCGTCGCTCGGCCGGCGCGGCTTCCTGAAGCTCACGATGGCGGCGAGCGGCTGCCTTGCACTGGGCTTCGCTCCGAACCGGGCCACGGCCGAAGCCGGCAAAGCCCTTCCGTCTTCGCCACCGCAAGCATTCCTGATCATCGCGCCGGACAACACGGTGACGATCGCCGTCAACCGGACGGAATCCGGCCAGGGCGTCAGCACCGCGCTGCCGATGGCACTGGCCGACGAACTGGATGCCGACTGGCGCAACGTACGCACCGTGCTCGCACCGGCCGGCGAGCCGTACAAGGACCCGGTGACGGGCATCCAGATGACCGGCGGCGCGACGTCGGTCAATCACTCGTTCGCGCAATACCGCGAACTCGGCGCGTCCGCCCGCGCGATGCTCGTCGCCGCGGCCGCGCGGCGCTGGAACGTCGATCCCGCCGCGTGCCGCACCGCGAACGGTGTCGTGACGGCCGGCAACCGCAGCGCGACCTACGGCGAACTGGCGCCCGACGCGATGGCGATGCCGGTGCCGCAGCGGGTGCCGTTGAAATCGCCGGACCAGTTCCGCATCATCGGCAAGCCGACCCCGCGCATCGACGCACGCGCGATGCTCGACGGCACGCTCAAGTACGGGATGGACTGGCGCCTGCCGGACATGAAGGTGGCCGTGGTCGCCCGCCCGCCACGCTTCGGCGGGCAGGTCGCGAGCTACAACGCGGCCGCGGCCCGGGCGGTCAAGGGCGTGGTGGAAGTCGTCGAGATCCCGGTCGACCGCGGCGGCACCGGCGTGGCCGTCATCGCCGATGGGTACTGGCCGGCCAAACTCGGGCGCGATGCGCTGCAGGTCACATGGAAAGACAGCGGGTCGAGCGTGTCGTCAGCGGAACAGATACGCGCTTACAAGCAGCTCGCCGCCTCGCCCGGCACCGTGGTGCGGACAGCGTCGAGCGGCAGTGCGCCGCCCCCGGCAACACGAATTCAGAAGGATTACGAATTTCCGTATCTCGCGCATGCGCCGATGGAGCCGCTCAGCTGTACGGTGGACGTCGGCCCGGCGAGCTGCGCGTGCGGGATCAAGATCTGGGGCGGATCGTCGCTGCAGACGGCCGATCGCGCCGCGGTCGCGAAGGCGCTCGGCGTGGCGCCGGCCAAGGTCCAGATCTTCACGTTGACGTCGGGCGGCGACTACGGCCGGCGTTCGACGCCGACGTCGGACTACGTGGTCGAAGCCGCGCGCGTATCCGCCGCCTATCTGGCGGCCGGCCACCTCGGCCCGGTCAAGACGATCTGGACGCGCGAGGACGATCTGCGCGGCGGCTATTACCGCCCGATGGTGCTGCATCGCGTCGACATCGGCGTGGACGGCAGCGGCACCGTGCGAGACTGGCAGCACGTCGTCGTCGGCCAGTCGGTGCTGAAGGGTTCGCCGCTCGAGCGCACGACGATTCGCAAGGGTGGCGTCGACCCCGCGCTGACCGAAGGCGTCGCCGACAGCCCGTACGGCTTTCCGATGCAGGTGTCGGTCCATCAGACGGACGCGGACGTGCCGGTCCAGTCGTGGCGCTCGGGCGGCCATACGCATACGGCATTCGTGATGGAGACGCTGGTCGACGAGCTCGCGCACGCAGCGCGACAGGACCCGGTCGCGTATCGGATGGCACGGCTGTCCGGTCCCGAGCACGCGCCCCATCGCCAGGCGCTCGCGCTCGCCGTCGACAAATCCGGCTACGGCACGCGCACGCTGCCTGCCGGGCACGCATGGGGTACGGCCATGCACGAATCGGCCGGGACGGTCGTGGCTTACGTGACGGAGGTCTCGATCGAAGCGCAGCAACCGCGCGTGCATCGCGTGACGGCCGGCGTGTATGCGGGCCGCATCGTCAACCCGACCGGCGCGGAAGCGCAGATCCAGGGCGGCGCGCTGTTCGGCCTCGCGACGACGAAGCCGGGCTTCGCGATCGACGTCGACCATGGCGCGGTGCGCAACGCCGGTTTCGCCGACTATCCACCTGTGCGCATGCAGGAAGCGCCGCCGGTGGATGTCTTCTTCGTTCCGTCGGACGCGCATCCGACCGGGTTGAGCGACGCCGGCGTGCCGCCGATCGCACCGGCGGTGGCCAACGGTGCGTTCGTCCTGACCGGCGAGCGGATGCATGCGTTGCCGTTCGCGCCGATGCTGGTCGCGGCAGCCGCCCCGGCGATGCCGACGGCCCCCGCGGCAGCCGTCGACGACGATCCGTACGGCGACCTGCCGGCCGGCGGCTGCCGGATGCCGCGCAAGGTCAAGCCGGCCGCATTGAAGCCCAGGACCGATCAAAGTCACGCAGGCGTCGGCCAGGCGCCCTCGGTGCCGAAATTCCTGCGGCCGAAACGGCGCGCCGGCATCCCGTGCATCGACGATCTGAAGAAAGGCACGGTGTGACGTAGACGATCCGGCCAGCGGCTGCGCCCGGCACGCCCGCCGGGCCGGGCGCAGCCGCATGGACCGTCGCCACGGCGGGGCATCGCGCCCGCCGTCGCGTTCATCCCCGCACGCGCCGCATCCTGAGCGTCGCCGACGGCGATTCGCCGAACGCGCGCTTGTACTCGATCGCGAACCGCCCGAGGTGCGCGAAACCCCATTTCAGCGCGATATCGGTGACCGACGCGAGCCCCGGCGTATCGTCGGCCAGCAGTTCGTCGCGCACATGTTGCAGCCGCAACTGCCGCACGAAGCCCATCGGCGTGATGCCGTGGCGATTGCGAAAGCCGGCGAACAGCGTGCTCGGGCTGACGCCGGCGAGATCGGCGAGCCGTTCGATCGTCAGCGGCTCGTCGAGATGCGCGCGAATGTATTCCTCGACGCGCCGCACGTAGAACGGCGCGAGCGCCGTCGGCAGGCGCCGCGTGCCGTCGCGTGCGCTGTTCGGGTGGCCGTGCAGCAGCAGGTTGAGCAGCGTCGATTCGAGCTGCTCGAACGCAAGCGGATGACGCAACGGATGCGCGTCCGTCGCGATCGCGCCGGCGAGCACCGGCAGCAATTGCGCGAGACAGGTGCCCTGCGGCGACGCCAGGCTGAATTCCGGTTCGAATTCGACGCTCGCACGCCGGTCGTCGCCGAAATGCCGCTGCGCGTGGCGCTCCATCACTTCACGCTCGATGCGCAGGATCACCTGCGGGCACGCATCGCCCCAGCGCATCTTCAACGGCAGCGTCGGCGAAAGCAGCGACGCGGTGCCCGGCGACGACACGAAGCGCGTCGCGCCGCATTCGATCTCGGCGTCGCCGCGCAGTGGAATCTGCAGCAGGAAGAAATGCTCGAGCGGCCCCGGCTCGATGCTGACGCCGCCACCGTAATCGAGCAGGTTCAACGACAGGTTGCCCCAGCGCGCATGGTGCATGCAGCTGTGCAGCGCACGCGATTCGCCGGTCGGCGTGAGCCGGTGCGGCTTGAACACATCGGCCACGCGTGCGCGCACCTCGTCGACGTCGTTCGACTGCAGCAGCAGCGTGTCGTGATTGAAACAGGCGGCATCGGCCAGCCAGCCGGTTTCGAAAAATTGCGCCATCGAAGTTCTCCCGTCGTGCTCGATCGCACTCGCGCCGTGCATGCATTCCCGCTATCGGGGAATCCGCCGCACGATCCGGACAGCGCCTGGAGTATCCGGACAGTCCGTCCTACGAAACACGCAAGTCCCGCGCAAGCCACGCAAGAAGCGGACCGTTCGCGCATCGTAGAAAACTGTGCGGATCTTCCGCATCCGCACATACCCGCACTCGGCCCCGGCCCGCCGGCCTGCGGCAGCCGCTGCCGCAGGTTTCCGGAATTCGCGGATACCGGCCGAAGAAAGCGGATAGAAACGCCCATTTCGGCCGCCAATACTGGGCCGTCACCGAAACCAACCGCATGGAGGGACCCATGAACGGACGTCACATCGAGATTCCAGCGCCGGACGGCGGCGCATTCCGCGCGTACCTGAGCACGCCGGCCGGCGGCACCGGGCCGGGCATCGTGCTCTGTCACGAGATCTTCGGCGCGAACGCGACGATGCGCGACGTGGCCGACTATTACGCCGAGGAAGGCTATACGGTGCTCGTGCCGGACCTGTTCTGGCGCCAGGCCCCGGGCATCGAGCTCGGTGATACGGCGGCCGATTTCGCGCGCGCGATGGCCCTTTATCGCGAATACGACGAAAACAAGGGCGTCGAGGACATCGGCGCCGCGCTGGCCGAGCTGCGCGAGCGGCCGGAATGCACGGGCGAGGCCGGCGTGCTCGGCTACTGCCTCGGCGGCAAGCTCGCGTATCTCGCCGCGTGCCGGCTGCCGGGCGTGGCCGCGGCGGTCAGTTACTACGGCGTGGGCATCGAGCATGCGCTGGACGAAGCCGCGCACCTGCACGGGCGGCTCGTGCTGCAGATCGCGGAGCTGGACCGCTTCTGCCCGCCCGACGCGCAGCAGCGCATCGCGGCTGCGCTGGCGGGTCGCGACGGCGTCGAAGTCTACGTCTACCCCGGCGTCGATCATGCATTCGCCCGCGCCGGCGGCGATCATTTCGACAAGGCCGCCGCGGTCATGGCCCACCAGCGCGCGATCGCCGCGTTCCGCGCCGCGCTCGGCCCGCGCTACGACCTGTCCGCGCTGTGGGAAACGCACCTGAAGCACGAGTTCGACACGCGCAACGTCGACGCGACGATGGCCACGATGGTCGCCGAGCCGTACGTCAACCATATTCCGACACTGACGGGCGGCGTCGGCCACGACGAACTGAAGCGCTTCTACACGCATCACTTCGTGCATGCGAACCCGCCCGACACGACGATCACGCCGATCTCGCGCACGATCGGCGCGAGCCAGATCGTCGACGAGCTGCTGTTCCGCTTCACGCACACCACCGAGATCGACTGGATGCTCCCGGGCGTCGCGCCGACCGGCAAGCGTGTCGAGATTCCGCTCGTCGCGATCGTCAAGTTTCGCGGCGACAAGCTCTATCACGAACACATCTACTGGGACCAGGCGAGCGTGCTCGTGCAGATCGGCCTGCTCGATCCGGCCGGCCTGCCGGTCGCGGGCGTCGACACGGCCCGCAAGCTGCTCGACGAAACCGTGCCGTCGAACGGCCTGATGCGCCGCTGGCACGACAGCACGCCATCGACGGATGCGCACTGACGCGGCCCTTCCCTCACCCCACGATTCCCGGAGACACACCATGAATGCCCTTGCTGGCAAAGTCGCGCTCGTCACCGGCGGCGCCACGCTGATCGGCGCCGCGGTCGCGCAGGACCTGAGCCGCGCCGGTGCGTGCGTCGCGATCCTCGATCTCGATGCGGACAACGGCGCACGCGTGGCCGCATCGCTCGGCGAACGGGCGCTGTTCATCGCGCTCGACATCACCGACGATCGTGCGATCGAGCGCGCGATCGCGACGATCGTCGAGCGGTTCGGCGCGATCGACGTGCTCGTCAACCTCGCGTGCAGCTATGTCGACGACGGCATCCACGCGACCCGCAACGACTGGCTCGCCGCGATGGACGTCAACGTCGTGTCGGCCGCGATGCTCGCGAAGGCCGTGCATCCGCACATGGCCCGGCGCGGCGGCGGCGCGATCGTGAACTTCAGCTCGATCTCCGCGCAGTGCGCGCAAACCGGCCGCTGGCTGTATCCGACCTCGAAGGCCGCGATCCGCCAGCTCACGCGCAGCATGGCGATGGATCTCGCGCCCGATCGCATCCGCGTCAACTCGGTATCGCCGGGCTGGACCTGGTCGCGCGTGATGGACGAGATGACGCACGGCGACCGCGCGAAGACCGATCGCGTCGCCGCACCGTTCCACCTGCTCGGACGCGTCGGCGATCCGTCGGAAGTCGCGCAGGTCGTCACGTTCCTGTGCAGCGACGCGGCGAGCTTCGTGACCGGCGCCGACTACGCGGTGGACGGCGGCTATGCCGCGATGGGCCCCGAACAGGCGGTGCCGGCGATTCCGCGGCTCGCGGAGTGACCGTGCCGCGTCGCCCCTTCTTGCAACCACTCCGGCCGTCACGCGGCCAACCGAGGACATTCCCATGAGACGCATCGCTATCGTCGGCGCCGGCCAGTCCGGCCTGCAACTCGCCTTCGCCCTGCTCGACCAGGGCTACCACGTCACGCTCGCGACCAATCGTGACGCGGAGCAGATCCGCACGGGCAAGGTCATGTCGAGCCAGTGCATGTTCCACACGTCGTTGCAGATCGAGCGCGATCTCGGCCTGAATACGTGGGAGGAAGCGTGCCCGGCCGTCGAAGGCATCGGCATCGCGGTGCCGCACCCGGACGGCCACGGCCGCAAGGCGATCGACTGGTCGTCGCGCCTCACCCGCTACGCGCAGTCGGTCGACCAGCGCGTGAAGATGGCCGACTGGCTCGACGGCGTGCGCCGCCGCGGCGCGGACGTGCGCATCGCCGACATCGGCGTGCCCGAACTCGAGGCACTCGCGCGCAGCCACGACCTCGTGCTGCTCGCGGCCGGCAAGGGCGACATCGTCGGCCTGCTCGGCCGCGACGATGCGCGCAGCCCGTTCGACCGCCCGCAGCGCGCACTGGCTCTCACCTACGTGAAAGGGATGACGCCGAGCGAGCCGTATTCGCGCGTACGCTTCAACCTGCTGCCGGGCATCGGCGAGTATTTCGTGTTTCCCGCGCTGACCACCACGGGCCCATGCGAAATCATGGTGTTCGAAGGCATCCCCGGCGGCCCGCTCGACTGCTGGGCCGACGTGAAGACGCCCGAGCAGCATCTGGACCGCAGCCTGTCGTTCCTGCAACAGTACGTGCCATGGGAATTCGAACGCTGCCGCGACGTCGAAGTCACCGATCCGAACGGCACGTTGGCCGGACGTTTCGCGCCGACCGTGCGCAAGCCGTTCTTCCGGCTGCCGTCGGGCCGCACCGTGTTCGGGATGGCCGATGCGGTGGTCGTCAACGATCCGATCACCGGCCAGGGCTCGAACAACGCCGCGAAATGCGCGAACGCGTATTTCGACGCGATCGTCGCGCGCGGCGCCGCGCCGTTCGGCGAAGACTGGATGCAGCAGACCTTCGAAGGCTACTGGGCCTATGCGCAGCATGTCGTGCGCTGGACCAACTCGCTGCTCACCCCGCCGCCGCCGCACATCCTCGAACTGCTCGGCGCGGCCGGCCAGTCGCCGTCGCTCGCGAAAACGATCGTCGACGGCTTCGACGACCCGCGCCGGTTCGCGCCGTGGTGGTTCGAGCCGTCGGCGTGCGCGGCGCTGATCCGCGAACACAGCGTGCGTGCGGAGTAACCGCCATGGAAACGACCGTCACCGACCGCGCGGCCCTCGACCCGATGCAGTTGCGCGCCGCGTTCGGGCAGTTCCCGACCGGCGTCACCGTGATCACCACGTGCGCGGCCGACGGGCGCAAGGTGGGCCTCACCGCGAATTCGTTCTCGTCGCTGTCGCTCGATCCGCCACTCGTGCTGTGGAGCCTGCGCAAGGTCGCGCCGAGCCGCCCGGATTTCGTCGCGGCCACGCACTTCGCGATCAACATCCTCGCGCACGACCAGATCGACCTGTCGCGGCGCTTCGCGACGCCCAGCGCCGACAAGTTCGACGGCGTGCCGCACGTGGCATCGGAAAGCGGCGGCGTGCCGTGCCTCGCCGGCGCGAGCGCGCGCTTCGTGTGCCGCAACGTCGGCCACTACGAAGGCGGCGACCACCTGCTCTTCATCGGCGAGATCGAACGGTTCGACGCATTCGGCAAGGCGCCGCTCGTGTTTCATGCCGGCCAGTATCGCGCGATCGCCGATCATCCCGATCTTTCACGCGCCTTTTAATTAGTCATACAAACAAATAACCAGGAGGTGGTGAACATGAAACTCGGCTCTCGCCTGCTCGTCGCCGCAGGCTTCGCGATCGCCGGCCTCGCCGGCCACGCGCCGGCCCACGCGGCCGACCTGCCCGCGGTCAACCTCGGCATGACCAGTTTCCTCGACGGGATGCCGCCGGCCGGCGCCGGCTGGTACGGCACGCAATACCTGCAGTACTACACGGCCGGCCGCGTCAACGACAATGCGGGCAACAAGGTCGGGTTGCCGAAGCAGGACATCGACCTGTTCGCCGGCTTGAGCCAGCTCGTCTATCAGTCGCCGCTGACGTTCGCGGGCATGCATCCGGGCCTCGACGTGATCCTGCCGTGGATTGCGTCCGCGCGCACCGACGACGGCATCGGCAACGTCGCGCTGAATGCGCACGCCGGCTTCGGCGATCTGCTGATCGGCCCGTTCATCCAGTTCGACCCGGTGATGGGCACGCAGGGCCCGCGCTTCGCGCAGCGCGTCGAATTCCAGTTCATCGTGCCGACCGGCGCGTACGATCCGTCGCGCGCGATCAATCCCGGCAGCCATTTCTGGTCGTTCGATCCGTACTGGGCCGCGACGCTGTGGCTCACGCCGAAATGGACCGTGTCGTGGCGGCTGCACTATCTGTGGAACGCGACCAACCATCAGCCGGCCACGGCACTCGGCCCCGACGTGACGTCGACGCAGGCCGGCCAGGCGCTCCACGTGAACTTCGCGACCGAGTACGAAGTGCGGCCCGGCCTGCGGCTGGGGCTCAACGGCTACTGGCTGCGCCAGACCACCGACATGAAGGCCAACGGGCAGGACGTGCCGGGTACGCGCGAGGCCGTGTTCGCGATCGGGCCGGGGGCGATGGTCAGCTTCTCGCCGCACGATCACCTGCTGTTCAACGCGTACTTCGAGACCTATGCGCGCAACCGGCCGCAGGGCACGCGGATGGTGCTGCGCTACGTGCATCACTTCCAGTGACGCGCGGCGCGCCGGCGCCCCGCCACGGGGCACCGCCGCTTCAACGGGTTAGCAGTAGGGGGCAGCCGTGAAGGCGGTGGACTACGGCTTGTTCCATGGCCGACCATGGGTCCAGGATGCATTGACGCCGCTATGGTCGACCTGTCTCGCGGCGCCGCCTGGGGAGGGAGCCTCCATGAAGCCTGTTGCCGTGCCGGCCGCCGGATGGCCACCGCGTGGCCCCGGGGCCGGCACATCCGGCCTTTATCGATGCGCGTGCAGCCGCATCCGCGCGCCGCTCACGGCGCGACGCCAACGAACGTCGGCAGCAGCACGCGATAGACGTGAATCATCGCCGGGCCGAGCAGCACCATCATCAGCGCGGGAAAGATGCAGAAGATCAGCGGAAACAGCAGCTTCAGCGCGATCTTCGCCGCGCGTTCCTCCGCGCGCATCCGGCGCCGCGTGCGCAGCATGTCCGACAGCACGCGCAGCGATTCGCTGATGCTCGTGCCGAACCGGTCGGCCTGGATCAGCATCGCGCAGAACGATTCGATGTCCTCCACGCCGGTGCGCAGCGCGAGATTGCGCAGCGCCGTCTCCTTCGTGAAACCGGAGCGCATCTCGAGCAGCAGCAGGTCGAGTTCGCTCGCGACCACCTCGCTGCGAAACCGCAGCTCCTCGCTCACCTTCATCAGCGCCGCGTCGAGCCCGAGGCCGGCTTCGACGCACACCGTCAGCAGGTCGAGCGCGTCCGGAAAATCCTCGAAGATCTTCCGCTGGCGCACCTTGACCCGCTGCGACAGCACGATGTTCGGAATGTAATAGCCGATGCCGGCGAGCGCGACGAGGATCAGCGACAGCAGCGCACGCTCGTCGCCGAGCGACGTGGTGATCAGCGCCAGCAGCGCGGCGCACGGCAGGCCGAGCGCGAGCATCGTCTTCGCGGTGAAGTACACCGCGGCCGCGCTCTGGTTGCGCCATCCGGCATTCATCAGCCGGATGCGCAACGGCGAATTCTCCCAGCCCTCCTTCGGCACCGACAGCTTCGAGATCGGGCTGGACAGCTCGACCAGCTTCGCGACCCAGCGCGACGCCATGTCGTCGCCGTCTCCCGGGCCGGCGACGCCGCCCGCCCCGGTCCCGCCGGCCTGCTGGAGCCGGCGCTGGATGCCGCGCGGCGAGAACAGCAGCATCGCGACGAGCACGCCGCCGGCCACGAAGATGAACAAGCCGCCCAGCATCACGGCCTGGACCACGCTCAGGTTTTGCATGACAACCTCGCAACGGTTCGTTATTCGGCTCGCGCGTCAGACGCGAATGCGCACGATACGGCGGATCCAGAACAGGCCGAACAGCATCGACACCAGCATCGTGCCGACCATCCGGATCCCCGCCGGGTCCTCCCAGAGCACCGACAGGAATTCGCGGTTCAGCAGCGCCATCACCGCCGCGGTGCCGAACGGCAAGAGCCCGAGAATCCACGCCGACAGCCGCCCTTCCGCCGACAGCACGCGCACCTTGTCGAACAGCTTGAAGCGCTCGCGGATCAGCCCGGCGATGCTCTCGAGCAATTCGGCCAGGTTGCCGCCCGTCTCGCGCTGGATAAGCACCGCGATCACGAAGTAGCGCAGGTCCTGCACCGGCACGCGCGTCGCGAGATTCGTCAGCGCGTCGTGCAGCGACACGCCGTAGTTGACCTCGTCGAACGTGACGCGGAATTCGCCGCCCATCGGCTCGGAAAACTCGTCGCCGACCATCCCGAGCGTGCTCGTGAACGAATGGCCGGAACGCAGCGCGCGCGCGATCATGTCGCAGATGTCCGGCAACTGCCGCTCGAGCTTGCGCATCCGCTTGGCGCGGCAGCGCAGCACGTACGTCATCGGCAGCCACCCGGCGACCAGCGCCACCGGCACCGCGGCGAGTTGCGGCAAGCGGGCGAAACTCGCCACGAACCACGCGAGGGCCGCGAACGTCGCACTGAGCGTGATCAGCTTCGGCAGCGTCCAGTCGAGGCCCGACTGCTGGATCACGAGATCGAGCGCATGCACGCGCGGCAGGCGCAGCAGCAGCCGGTCGAACGGCTTCGACTCGTCGAGCATGCGCTTCTTCAGGATCGACAGCCGCTCCTGCTGGACGTTGCCGCCGGCCGACATCGCGCGAATGCGCGATTCGATCCGGCGCGCGGCGGCGCCGTGCCGCGCGTTCCACCATTGATAGATGCCCTCGATCGACAGCACGACCGCGACGAAGGTAAGAATCACAAAACCGTAAAAGATCGCATTCATGAGGCCTCCCCGGCAGCGCACGGCGCCCTGGCGTCAGTCCGTCTCGTAATGCACGGACGGGTCGTACAGCGAATCCGGCAGGTTGATGCCGAATGCCTGCAGCCGCTCGGCGAACTTCGGCCGCACGCCGGTCGCGCAGAAGTGGCCGCGCACCGAGCCGTCGCGGTCCACGCCCGTGCGCTTGAACGTGAAGATCTCCTGCATGTTGATGATGTCGCCTTCCATCCCGGTCAGCTCCTGGATGCTGACGATCTTGCGCTTGCCGTCGGTCAGGCGCGCCGCCTGCACGACCACCGAGATCGCCGACGCGATCTGCTGGCGCATCGTCTTCGGCGGCAGCGTCAGGCCGGACACGCTGACCATGTTCTCGAGGCGCGTCAGCGCGTCGCGCGGCGTGTTCGCATGGATCGTCGCGAGCGAGCCTTCGTGGCCAGTGTTCATCGCGTTAAGCATGTCGAGCGCTTCGGCACCGCGCACTTCGCCGAGGATGATGCGGTCCGGGCGCATCCGCAGCGCGTTGCGCACCAGCGTGCGCTGCGTGATCTCGCCCTTGCCCTCGATGTTCGGCGGGCGCGTCTCGAGCCGCAGTACGTGCGGCTGCTGCAGTTGCAGCTCGGCGGCGTCCTCGATCGTCACGATCCGCTCGTTGCGCGGAATGAAGCCGGACAGGATGTTGAGCAGCGTCGTCTTGCCGCTGCCCGTGCCGCCCGACACCAGCACGTTCACCTTCGCGCGCGACAGCGCGTCGAGCAGCTCGGCCATCGGCGGCGTCAGGCTGTGGAAGCGCACCAGGTCGTCCATCTTCAGCGGGTTGACCGCGAAGCGCCGGATCGACATCAGCGGCCCGTCGATCGCGGACGGCGGGATGATCGCGTTCACGCGCGAACCGTCCGGCAGCCGGGCGTCGACCATCGGGCTCGATTCGTCGATGCGGCGCCCGACGCGCGACACGATCTTCTCGATCACCTTCATCAGGTGCGCGTCGTCGTAGAACGTCACGTCGGTCAGTTCGAGCTGGCCGCAGCGCTCGACGTAGACCTGCCGGTACGTGTTCACGAGGATGTCGGAAATGCCGGGGTCGCGCAGCAATGCTTCGAGCGGACCGAAGCCGAACATCTCGTCGTACACGTCGATCGCGAGCTGGCGCCGCTCGATGTCGTTCGCCGGCAGCCGCTCCTCGTCAAGGATGCGCGCGATCAGCGCGCCGATTTCCATGCGGATCTGATCCTGATGCAGCCGGGACAGGCGCTCGAGCTCGACGCGCTCGAGCACCGCCAGGTGAATGTCGCGGCGCAGCTTCTGGTATGCGTCGCGCACCGACGAATGCGCCGGGCCGGCCGCTTCGCTGGCCGCCAGCGGCTGGGCCCGGTGCAAGGACATCTGTTCGCGCAATGACATGATGGTTCCCCGAAAGAATTACATCGACTTGAGCTTCGGCGTGGCCTTGCGGCCGAACAGCCGGGACATCAACGGTTCGCTGTGCGTCGCGCCGCGTCCCGCGCGCACTTCGCCGTCGACGAGTTGCTTCGCACAGCCCTGCAACGCCCGGACGACCGCCGAGCCGCGCGCGAGCCGCGACACCGGATGGCCCTGGTTGATCGCTTCGAGCACGGTGTCGGCGTCGTCCGGAATCGTGCAGGCCGCGTGCAGGCCGAGCACCTCCTCGAGCGCGGTGCGGGTCCGCTCGCTCGCGCGGGTCGTGCGGTTCACGATCAGCCGCAACTGGTCGGTCGAGTAGCCGAGCGACACGAGCATTTCCAGCAGCCGGCGGCCGGCGCGCACGTGCGGCATCGCGGGCTGCAGCACGATCTGGATCTGGTCGCTGCGATCGAGCGCGACCATCGACAGCGGGTTGATGCCGACGCCGACGTCGAAGATCACGAAGTCGTAGCGCGGCGCGGCGACGCCGAGAATCCATTCGAGCGCGTCCTCGCGCATCTCGGCGGCCTTGACCGGGTCGCCGGCGCCCGCCAGCACGTGAAAGTTTTCCGTCACGTGCGCAACGCTCGCGTCGAGAAACGCGCCGTCGAGCCGCTCGATCTGCGCGCACAGCTGCGGCAGCGTCGACGGCGGCGTTTCGTCGCTGACGAGGAATGCCGCGTCGGCGAACTGCTGGTTCAGGTCGATCAGCAGCACGCGGCGCTTGAAGCCCTCCGCGATCTCGAACGCGATGTTGCCGGCCGCGAAGCTCGTGCCGACCCCGCCCTTGCACGACATGAACGACACGATCCGCGTGTCGTCGGTATCGCGCCGCGTGCTTTGCGCCGCCGCCCGCCCGAGCGCGTTGCCGAGCGCCTGCGGATCGAGCGGCCACTGCAGCACGTCGCGGGCACCCGCGCGCATCGCGTCGAGCAGCACGTGCGGCGATGCGTCGGCCGTCACGAGGATGCAGGTCAGGCCCGCATGCGCGCGGCAGATGCGCTCGATCGCCGACAGCTCGGACGGCTCGAGCGACGTGCCGTCGATCAGCAGGATGTCGAACGCATCGAGCCCGTCGGTGCGATGCTCGATCTGCGACGGGCGGCCGGTGGCGCGCGTCGTGCGATAGCGTCCGCAGTCGGCCACGAGACGCGCGATCTGCGTGAGCCGCGCGGTATCGTCGGAAGCTACGAGGATGTTGATCATGTCGTGTGCCTCGTCATTTCGATTAGTTGCAGGCGGAGCCGCCCGTCGCGGAATTCAGGCTTTCGCGCGGCAGCGTCGTCGTGAACGGCGGCATCCTGACCGTGACGTTCATGAACGGGATCATGGTCTTGACGGTGACGTTCGTGACGCTCACCGTCACGAACGAGCACGTGTTCACGTCGCAGCTCGACGGCGTGTAGTTGACCGACACGTTCGCGCTCGACAGCAGCGGCAGCAGCGATCGCACGCGCTTCACGACACCCGCGGCGTTCACGTCGCAGACCACCGCGGTGCGCGCGCCGAGACGCACGGCCTCGCTCGCGGTGTTCCAGTAGAACAGCACGCGGCCGAACTCGAAGATGCCGATCAGCAGCATGATCAGCACCGACGCGATCAGCGCGAATTCGACGATCGCCACGCCGCGCTGCGCGCGCCGGCGGGACAGCGGAAAATGGCGCGCGTTCATGACACCTGCCTCATCACGGTGACGATGTTGCCGAAGGTGATCGACGGCAGCCACGGGTACGCGGGGATCGGCTGGTACTGGTAGCCCGAGATCTTCACTTCGACGACGTTGATCGCGCCCGTGGCCGTGCCGCTCGCCGCGTTGTTGTTCGAATCGTAGGTCGGCAGGTTCGCGAACTGCGCCGGGTCGGACGCATCGCTGCAGCCGGTCGTGCGCTGCGCGTCGCAGATCGTGACCATCGACGTCGTGAGCCCGGGCACCAGCTCGGTGCCCGACGAGCCGCACGTCGTGTTGCCGTACACGACGAGGCACTGCGCCTGCGACACCGGATACGCGCTGTCGGTCGGCAGCCAGACCGACAGGTAGCGTGCCGCGTCGCGCGTGGCCTTGGTCAGCGTCTCGTACTGGTAGATCGCGCGACCGAACTCGGCCACGCCCGTCGCGAGCATGATCATCGGCATCAGCACGAGCGCGAACTCGACGGCGACGACGCCACGGGTGCGCGAACGACGAATCGGCGGCTTCTTCATGATCGTCTCTCCGCTATTGAACGAGCATCGGCACCTGGGTGCCCGACGCACTGCCGCTGCCGGGCAAGCCATGCGTCGCGCACGGGTTGTTGCCCGAGACCGACGAGCCGAGGTATTCGAGGTGCGCGACGACGGCGCCGCTGCCGGCGCTGAACGGGAGCGGATCGAGCATCAGCACGCAATCCCATTGCGTGACGTGCACCTTGCCGCTGCTGCCCTTCAGCGTCGAACAGTCGCCTTCCGGCGCGAGCGCGAGGCGCCGGTCGCTGCCGTACGTCGAGTAGTTGCTCGCCGTCGCCGTGCCGTTGGTGGCGATGCCGCTGCCCGACGGCGGCGCGCCGTCGCCCTGATAAGGCTTGAAGCTCGCGCGGTCGGCCACGAACTGCGTGTATGCGTCACCCTTGATGCCCGCCGTTCCGGGCGGCCCGTAGTCCGGCCCGACGTATGCGTAGCCGGTGAAATCGGGCTGGCCGCTCGAACCGTTCGCGCCGTTCGTATAGATGCCGAAACGCGTATTCCACGCCCGCTGCGACGCCGACTTCATGCCCGTGGTGGCCAGATCGGGCGGGCTCGTGATGTTGCAGGTATTGCCCGACAGCTCGCTCGCGAGCGTCGTCTCGTTCGTCGAGCCGTCGAGCGCCGCCCAGCCGAAGTTGCCGGGCCCGTAGGTCGACGACGACCCGGACGGCGACGAGATCCAGTCGCCGACCTTGTAGGCCGGATCGGACGGGCCACGGCACACGAACACGGGGATCGCGCAGGTGGTCTGGCCGCCGCCGACGGTCGCGATCGCGCTCGCCGACACTTCCGCCGCATTCGCGAGCTTCGTGCCCGGCAACACGTTCAGCACCTCGATGAACCAGTGCGCGATGTTGCTCAGCGTCGCGGTGCACTGCACGTACTTGATGTTCGCCGGCGTCGTGACCGCGTTCTTGGTCAGGAACGGGTTGGTCAGCGAATCGCTGAACGTGACGTTCGCGTTCGTCGACATCTGTACCGACTTCTTCTGGAAAAACACGAAATTCAGATGGCCGGCGGCGATGCCGTCGGCCTCGGCCACCGACAGGCTGATCGCCGACGTCAGGTCGCGCGCGGCGGACAGCGCGCAGGCATCGGCGCTGTTCTGCAGTTCGCTGCGCGTGACGTACAGCTTGCCGAGATCCAGCGCCAGCCCGACGAACCCGATCATCACCGCCAGTGCGAGACCGACGATGATCGCGACGGCACCGCGCTGGCGGTGCAGGCTGCGACGCGTGACTTTCGGATAGCGGGCTGCGCGGTTCATGGCGTTCTCCCTGAGCGTGCCGTCGTTACTGGGTGGACTTGCCGATGCCGATCACGAACGCATTGGTGGGCGGCTGGACCTGCTTGAACGACTTGTCGTAGTTATCGAGCGCAGATGCGGCGGCGCTGCCGTCGACCCCCGATGCCGACACCGGACGTTCGCCGGCATGCGGATCGATGATCTGGGCGTGCATCACGGTGCGGACCGAGTCGCCGAAGCGGCTGTCCCATACCGGGGTCGACGACATGCAGCCGGCAAGCGCGAACGCGAGCGGGGCGGCGAGCGCCGCGCGGCGCACGAATACGAGGTAGGCGGATTTCATGAGCTTCCCCTTGGACGGTTTCAACGATCGGTGGACTGGGGTTCCGCGGCGGCGCGCGCAACCTGCGCTTTCGGCGCCGCCGCGCTCCGGTGCTTCGGTCGCGCCGCCGGCGGGGCCGACGGTTCGGGGCCGGCGGCCGCGAGGCGCGCGGCGGCGGCTTCGATGCGCGCGACACGCGCCGCGGTGGCCGCGTCGGACTGCGGGGCGGCGGCCGCGACCGGCGCCGGCGCCTTCGGCGGCTCGGCCGGCACCGGCGGCTGCACGTCGGCGTCTTGCGGCGCGCGCGGTGCGGGCAACGCGGCCGGCGCGACCGGTGCTTCCGACTTCGGCGCCGGAGCAGGTGCCGGCGCCTGGGCCGGCGTCTGCGGCGCGGCGGCTGCGCCGTTCGCGGGTTGCATCGGCTGCGCGCCCGCCTTGCGCACGCCGCCACGGCCTTCCATGTTGCCGGTCGCAAAGACGTCGACTTCGTTCGGCTTCGAGAAGCTGTCGGTCGGCAGCGCGACGTCCGCGGTCTGCAGCGGCTTCACCAGGTGCGGCGTGATCAGGAAGATCAGCTCGGTGCGATCCTGCTGGAACGACGTGCTGCGGAACAGCGCGCCGAGCACCGGCACTTCGCCGACGCCGGGAATCGCCTTCAGCGCGCCGCTCGCGTTGTCCTTGATCAGCCCGCCGATCGCGAACGATTCGCCGTCGCTCATCTGCACCGTCGTCGACGCTCGCCGTGTCGTGATCAGCGGCAGGATCGACGTGCCGCCGATGTTGGACGCGCTCAGCGTGACGCCCGTCTGCGACAGTTCCGACACTTCCGGCGCGACCTTCAGGCTGATCCGGCCGTTGGCCAGCACCGTCGGCGTGAACTTCAGCGCGACGCCGAATTCCTCTTCCTGCAGCGTGATCGACGAGACGCCATTGCTGCCGCTCTGCGGGATCGGGATGAAGATCTTGCCGCCCGCGAGGAACGTCGCTTCCTGGCCGCTGATCGTCACGAGGTTCGGCTCCGCGAGGATCTTGACGAGGTTGTCGGTGTTCTGCGCGTCGGCCGCGATGCTGAACGGCTTGTTGTTCGCCTTGTTGAACACGGCGCCGCTCGCGACGCCCGCGAGCAGGTTGCTGACCAGCGCGCCGCTCCACGAACCGAAGCCGCCCTGGATGTTGAACGCGCTGCCCATCTGGTTGATCAGCGTCTTCGACACCTCGGCCACCTTCACCTCGAGCATTACCTGCTGCGGCGACGTGACGTTCAGCATGTTGAGCACGCCGCCGCCCTGCTTGCCGCCACCCGCATCGCCCGCGCTGTCGCCGTACGCATGGGCGATCTGCACGGCCTGCTGCGCGGCCTGCGAGCTCGACACGGTGCCGGCCAGCACGATCGTGCCGGCCGCGGTCGACACATGGATGTCGCGCTCGTTCGGCATCAGTTGCAGCAGCGACGCCTGCAGGCCGCCGGCGTCCGCGCCGACCGCGACGTCGATCACGCGGCATGCGCCGCTCCTGCCCTGCACGATCATGTTGGTCGTGCCGACCGCAAGCCCGAGGATGTACAGCGTCTGCGGCGACACCATCGTCGCCTGCGCGACGGCCGGGTTGCCGATCGTCCGATTGCGGACCGGCTCTGGCATCGGCACCAGCAGCGACTTGCCGAGCGGCACGGCGACGCTGGTCGATTCGCGCACGGCGCCGACGCAGTTCGGCCCGCGCAGCGGCCCCGCCGACGCGGCGGGCGCGGCGGCCGGCACCGGCGCCATGCTGATCGTCATCTGCATCGGCCCCTTGCCGACCGCGGCCGGCGCGCTGGCGCCGCCCTTCGTCAGCACCGCCGACTCGATGCCTTCCTGCGCGAGCGCGCCATACACGGTCAGCCATCCCGAACAGAGGATCGCGGCCATCATCGTGCCCCGTGCGACGCGTGTGCGCAGCGGGCCGGTACCTGTGCGTTGCGGTTTGATCTTCATTTCGTCTGATCCCCCGAGAGACCGGCGCCGTGCCGGTTATCGACTTCCAAGGCCGCCGCGCGATGACGGCGGCCGGTTTGTTGGTCTGGCTATAGGCATTCGTTTCAGAAACATTCGACGCTGCCCTTCACGCCCGTCAGCACGCCGACGCAGTCGCGCCGGACTTCCGGCGCCGCGTGCGACGCGACGTGCACGCGGACCGGCCGCACATGGACGGGCGCCGGTGCCGCTTCCGGCACGGGTTCCTTGCCGAGCAGCGTCAGCTTGGTCGCGCCGCCGGTGGTCAGCGTCTTCTGGTCGACCTGGTTGCGCAGCACGAGCGACAGCGTGCCGACGCTGCGTGCGAGGTCGAGCCGTTCGGCCTGGTCGGGCGTGACTTCCAGCGTCACCGCGTTGACCACCTTCGGCGCCGTGTCGTCGCGGCTGACCTGCTGCGCGACGGCCAGCACGAGGATGTGCTCGAGCACGATCTTCGAGATGCTCTGCCCGTCGGTCTTGCCCTGCTGTTCCTGCGTGTTGACGATCACGTCGACGTAGTTGCCCGGCAGCGCGAAGCCCGCGACGCCGACCACGTCGTTCACGCGCACCGTGATCGCGCGGCTGCCGTCGGCAATCACCGCGGACAGCCCGCCCTTCGTGCCGACCGGCGCGAGCTTCGACTCGATCACCGGCTCGCCGCGCGCGAGGCTGGTGCGCACGACGCGCCCTTCGAGCGTTTTCGTATCGGTGAAGGCGCCGGTCGGCACGCTGCCGGCCGGCCAGCTGACCATGTGGATCTGGTTCGGCCCGAGCGGTTCGCCCAGGTTCAGGTCGGTGGTGGCCACCGCGACGGACGTGACCGAGCTCGTGGACGTCTGTACCAGCCAGCGGGACGCGAACACGACCGCGGCGAGACCCGCGATCATCGCGACGACCAGCATCATGAGCGCTCGACTGTTTTTCATGGCAATGCTCCTCGACGAATCGTGAAAGAAACGGCTCAACCGGTGATGAACGTGCGGCCTCCGCGCTCGACGGGCGGCGGATGGCTGCCGTCCCGTTCAGGCGCCGCGCCGAAATAACTCGCCCACGCGTCGTACAGCGCGTCGTGCGTCACCTCGGGCGGATCGCCGCGGTAACGCGCGCCGGCGGCCACGAGGCGCAGCAAGTCCGCCGGAAAGCACGCGAGAAACGCCTTGCCGGTCGGCAGGTGAAGCCGATGCAGCAGGAAGTCGAAGGCATCGCTCGCCGACACGAGCCCGAGCGACGCGCAGGCCGCGTCGTACACCGCGCGGTAGTCGTCGATCGACATCGCGCCGACGTGCAGCTTCGAGCCGAGGCGGCGCATGAACGCGTCGTCGCAGAACTGCTCCGGCGCCAGGTTGCTCGAGAACACCGGCCACACGTCGAACGGCATCACGAAGCGGTTGCCGGATTCGAGCGTCATGAAATCGACGCCGCGATCGAGCGGACGCAGCCAGCGGTTGAGCAGGTCGCGCGGCTCGACGCGCTGGCGGCCGAGATCGTCGACGACGTACATGCCCATGTTCGCCTTCATGTGCGGCGGCGCCTGATAGAAACCGGCTGCTTCGTCGCGACGCAGGTCGAGCTCGTCGAGCGTCAGCTCGCCGCCCGACATCACGACCGGCCGTTCGCACAGGCGCCAGCGGCGATCGACCGACTGGCCGCCGGCCTGCGACCCGACGTCGACGTGCACGAGCGGGTCGTAGACCTCGATCACTTCGCCGGCCGCGCAGATCGCGTACGGGATCGGCACGCGGCCGTGCATCAGCGCGCCGAGCCGCTCGGCGAGAAAGGTCTTGCCGCTGCCGGCCGGGCCGTAGATCAGCAGCGGCCGGCCCGCGTTCAGCGCGGCGGCCGCCGCATCGAGCACCGCCGTGTCGATCACGATGCCTTCGAACGCCGCCCACACGTCGCTCTGGCCGATGTGCAGCTTGCGCACCGAATGCGCGGCCACGCTCGCGAGATACGCGTCGAGCGTCACCGGCGCGGGTCCGCTGTAGCCGCTGCGCTCCCGTTCCTCGAGCGCGAGCACGCGGCCCGCATCGGTCAGGCGGAACGTCACGTCGAGATCCGTCGCGCCACGATGGGTCAGCTCGACGAGATGCTCGCGCACCAGGAACGCAAACACTTCGTCGAGCACCGCGAGCGGCAGGCAGTGCCGTTCGACCAGATCGCCGTACGACGGGCGGCCGAGCACCAGCGTCGACTTCAGCACGAGGCCGCCGACGAACGCCATGCTCAACCCGGTTTCCGCGAGCGAGCGCGGCGCCGGCGGCAGCTGCGCGCCCGGCTTCGTATGGGCCTCCCGCGACGGCGGCGGATCGGGCAGGCGTGCCACCTGCGCATCGCGTCTCGGTTCGGTGTGGTTCGTGTTCATGATCGTTGCGTCCTCGTTGCGTTCTCGTTGCGATTCCGCCGCGCTATGCGCACGACGCGAACAGCGTGCCCAGCGTGCCGACCGCGATCGCCACGCCGTACGGCAGCGTGCCGACCGATGCGATCTCGACGGGGCCGTCGTCGGCCTCGGCGCGCGCCGCCTGCGAGCGCCGCACGATCAGCGTGCGCACGTTCGTCCACATCTGGCGCATCCGCCCGCGCAGCAGCGCGTACGCGATGGCGCCGATCCCGCCGGCCACGAACGTGGCCAGCACGATGTAAAACGTCATTTCCGCGCCGACCCATGCGCCGATCGCGAGCATCAGCTTCACGTCGCCCGCCGCCATGCCGCGCAACAGGTAGAACGGCAGCAGCAGGCCGAAGCCGGTCGCCGCGCCGGCGAGCCATCCGAGCACGCCCACCGGCACGCCGTGCAGCAGGCACTGCGCAACCAGCGCGCCGCCCAGGCCGAGCAAGACGAGACGGTTCGGAATGCGACGGGTCGCGATGTCCGTGCTGGCCGCGGCGACCGCGAGCAGCGTCACGCACAACGGAACCGGGTAAGGCGGCGCAACGGGAAGCATGACGAACCTCGCGTATCGAATCGGTGGATCAGGAAACCATGGACAACGCGGTGCTCACGGCGGCCGTCACGGCCGCGGCGATCATCTCGTACGCATCGCCGAGCGAGCCCTTCAGCGTGACGACGCTGCCCAGCACCGCGACGGCGAACATCGACGCGAGCAACGCATACTCGATCGACGTCACACCCTGTTCGTCGGCGATCCAGCCGCGTACGACACGCATGATGGTTTGCATGACGGTCTCCGGTTTCCGGTTGACGGAATCGCCGGGGACGGCTCGAACGCTGCACCAGCCGAGCCGTCCGCGGCACGGTCCATCAGATGGCTGCGACCGCCGAATCGAGGTCGTCCGCGATCGTGGTGAACACGGTCTTGAGGTCCTTGCCGACCGTCGACAGCGCGGCAATGATGCCGATGGCGATCAGCGCGGCGATCAGGCCGTATTCGATGGCCGTCACACCGTCTTCATCGCGGACGAAACGGCCGACTTGTTGAATGAACTTGGACATGATGATCTCCTTGCGTAGTCACTTTCGAAGCCTGGCGCGCCGGCTGGATCGGATGATCCGGCATCGATACGTCGAGGCAGGTTGTTGATGCCGTGTGGTGCCGACGAACAATCCGGAGGGTCGTTCGTCGTACCGTTCGTCAAATGGCTGCTACGACCGAATCCAGATCGTCGGCGACCGTGTTGAAGACGGTCTTCAGATCCGTACCGACCGTCGTCAGCGCACCGACGATGCCGATCGCGATCAGCGCGGCGATCAGGCCGTATTCGATGGCCGTCACACCGTCCTGATCCTCGACGAACCAGGCGATCTTTTCGATGATTCTCGACATGAGCACTCTCCTTTCGGACTGCTATGAAATACCCTTCGTCGGTCAGGACGTCGGGGGCTGGCACCACCGGCACTACTCTGGAAATCGGCAACCGACGATCAGTCGCGGAAACGGGGTGGACCACCCCGGTCCGTGCGAACGGATATCGGCGAGACGGAGCATGAGAGACGCGTGTACGGTTCGACCGGCCGGATGAACCGGGCGAGTCGAGCGACCGGAACGGCACGACTGCCGTTCGACGCATGGAATTCGGTTGAACGAGAGATGAACTCCCGGCAAAGCTGCAATGTGTCTTTAACGCGGCTTGCGATCCGCGATGTGCTGTGGTCGTTCATTTTTATTCCCCATGTACCGCCATGCCGATTTCTTATTGCCCGGAAGCTATCGGGTCTCGTTGGTCGTTCGACGACGGTTGCCGCGGTTGATCGACCTGGAGCGGCGTATTCCCCGACGCGCTCCGGCCCGTCTTTTCCGCAGGTGATTCGCGGGCCGGTTCCTCTGCTGTTTGCCTGAACCGCCCGGTCGTCACGTCGTCGACTGCCGTGCCAACGCTTACGCAAAGAGCGGACCATCCCGGGCGGAATCGAGGCGCACCAAGGGTTCCGGCGATCCACACGGCCGCCCGTCAAACGCCCGGCAGCCGAAATGTTTCAACTTTGATATATGCGGTGCCGGCGAATGCAGCCGGCATGAAACGCCGTCGCCGCGCTGCACAAAGGGCCTAAAAAATTTTCTCGGGATTTTCCCGAACGCCGCAAGCCGCTCGTGTGTCGCGGGTCCGGCGGCACGCACAGCCGGTAAAAATCGCGGAATGTTTCAGGCCAGAAACACGAATCCCGGTAATGGCGTTTTCTCATACCAGAAATGGCGGTTTTCACCCGAATCGCTGAACACATTCAATGTCGGCCGACCGTGCGCGGTTTGCATCACGCGATTTTTTCTTCAACAATGAATTCACGGACAACGCCATTTCAGAGCGATCGATCCGAAGGCACGACAACATCAAACGGCTGCGACAGACCACGCGGCCACACGACAGACGGGGCATCATGTACACAGCCAATCGTGGAACGCGCGATCGCGCAATACGCTGTGCTCAATGGCTAACGGCCGACCGGATCATTCCGTACAGCTGCATCATGCTGATGCTCTTCGCTGCGCTGGTGATCGTCTGGGGCGTCGTCACCAACGGCTTCACGTCGAACGCCACGGCCCGCCCCGGCACCGACTTCTCGGTCTTCTGGACCGCATCGCATCTCGTGTTGCAAGGCCATGCCGCATCGGCCTACGACGCTTCGTCATTCGTGCAGGCCGAGTTCGCGCACTTCGGTGCGTTTCTCCAACACCGGCCGCTTCCCTGGCTCTATCCGCCGACGATGCTGCTGTTCATCGCGCCGGTTGCCCTCGTGCCTTTCCTGCCCGCTTACTTCCTCTTTTTCGCGGGCAGTCTTTTATGCTACGCGCTCGCCGTCTCGCGGTTGTCGGGACTGCGTGCGCATCTTCCCGTGCCGCGCGCCGCGATGGTGGTCGTCATCGCGTATTCGGCGGTGTGCATGTCCGCGCTGTTCGGTCAGAACAGCATCCTGACCGCCGGCCTCGCGGCACTCGCGCTGCATCTGCTCTGCAAGCGTCCGGTGCTCGCGGGCGTGCTGATCGGGCTGCTCGCGATCAAGCCTCAGCTCGCGGTCGTGTTCCCGTTCGTGCTGATCGCGACACGTGCGTGGCGCACCTTCGCGGCCGCGGCGATCAGCGCGACACTGTTCACCGCGGCCGGCGTCGCCCTGGCCGGCCCGGCCGCGCTGCACGGGCTGGCTCGTGCGATGTCGACGGTACGCGAACAGCATTTCATGCTCGCGTCGTACTGGCTCGCGTCGCCGACGCCGTTCGCGGCGCTGCGGCTCGCGGGCGCACCGGTCGCCGCCGCGCTTGCCGCCCAGGCCGCGGTCGCGCTGCTCGCGATCGCCGCGGCCGTCAGCGTGTGGCGCCGTACGCACGACATGCGCCTGCGCGGCGCGGTGCTGGCGGTCGCCACGCTTCTGACGACACCGTATCTGTGGCACTACGAACTGACGTGGCTCGGCATCGCCATCTTCTGCCTGATCGCGCACGGTCTCGACGAAGGCTGGCTTCCCGGCGACCAGGGCATCCTCGTGATCGCATGGTTGCTGCCGATCTTCGAGATGTTCAATCGGCTGATGAAGCTGCCGCAGATCGGACCCGTCGTGCTGCTCGCGGTGCTGTTCGTCGTCGTGCGTCGCACGGCACTGGCGTCGCGAGGCAAGCAATGAAAGCGTCTTCGTTCGCCCGCCACGCGCATTCCGCCGTCGACGTGCATCCGGAACTCCCGATCGCGGGTCCGCGCCGCCATCCGCACTGGCTCAATCGCGACCGCGTGCGCGTCTATGCGGCCGCCGTGCTACTGACGGAACTGCTGTTCATCGCCCTCTACCTGATCCGCATGATCCTGTCGAAGCACGGCGCACCGGAACCGCTGTCGCCCGATTTCTCGCCGATCTGGAGCGCCGCGTGGCTCGCCGCGCACGGGCACGGCGCCAACGCGTGGCATTACGCCACGCTGTTCGCGATCGAGAAATCGGCGGTTCCAACGATCACGCTCGCAAACGGCACGCAGCCGTGGCTCTATCCGCCGACGATGCTGCTGCTCGTGCTGCCGCTCGGCTGGCTGCCGTACACGCTGGCGCTGGTGCTGTGGCTCGGCATCACGTATGCGCTGTTCGCTGCAACGATTCACGCGACCGTGCAGCGCGATGCCGCGTGGCTGTGCGCGCTGGCGTTCCCCGGCGCATTCCTCACGGTGATCGTCGGGCAGACGAGCCTCTTCACCACGACGCTCGCCGCCGTCGGCCTGCTCGCGCTGAACCGCCGCCCCGTCTGCGCCGGGATCTGCTTCGGGTTGCTGACGATGAAGCCGCAGCTCGCGGTACTGTTCCCGCTCGCGCTGCTGTGTGCCGGCCAATGGCGCGCGCTGACCGCATGGGCCGCGACGATCGCGGTCAGCGCCCTGCTCGCGACACTCGCGTTCGGCGTCGGCCCGTGGGTCGCGTTCGCGCACGTGATCGCCGACGTCTACGCCATCGTCGGCACCGGCCGTGCACAGCTCGCGCGCATGCCGACCGTGTTCGCGCTCGCGACGATGGCCAGCTGGCCCGCGCTCGTCGCGCGCGGCCTTCAGTTGCTGTCGGCGGCGGTTGCCGCGATCGCGGTCGTCTACGCGTGGCGCGGCGCGTGCTCGTACGCACTGCGCGCCGCGACCCTCGCATGCGCATGCCTGCTCGTCAGCCCCTATCTGTACGACTACGACCTGACCTGGTACGGCATCGTGATCGCGTGGTACGCGCGCTATGCGTTGACGCGCGGCTGGCGCCGCTTCGACCGCGAATGGCTGATGCTGCTGTGGCCGATGCCGCTCGCGGGCCTCGCGGTCGTGCCGCACCTGCCGTTCCAGTTCATGCCGCTCGTGACGCTCGCGTCGCTCGCGCTGCTCGTCAGCCGGATCGCGCAGGAACGACGCGACGTGCCGTCGATACCCGACGCGCGCGATACCTCGACCGAGACCGGGTTCGCCCATCCGTCTCGAGCACACCACCGCCCGGCGCACGGCATGCGCCGCACCGGCCGCCCGACGCTCGGCGCCGGCCGGTAAGACGACATCACAAGGGGAATCATCATGCGGGAATCCATCTACACGCCGCTCGTCTCGCTGGTCGTGCCGTTCTACAACGAAGGCGAAGCCGTCGAGCGCTTCTTCGACGTCGTGATTCCGTTGCTGAGCGCGATCGATGCGATCCGCTTCGAGATCGTCTGCGTGAACGACGGCAGCCGCGACGATACGCTGGAACGCCTGGTCCGGATCGGCGCCGCCGAGCGGCGCGTGCGCGTGATCGACCTGACCCGCAACTTCGGCAAGGAGGCCGCGCTGACGGCCGGCCTCGACGAAGCCGCCGGCGACGCGGTGATCCCGCTCGACGCCGACCTGCAGGACCCGCCGAGCCTGATCCCGGTGATGATCGAGCACTGGCGCGACGGCGCGGAGGTCGTCGCGGCGAAACGCAGCAACCGCGCGTGCGATTCGTTCGCGAAGCGCACCGCCGCCGCGCTCTACTATCGCGTGCACAACCTGCTGTCGGACGTGAAGCTGCCGGAGAACGTCGGCGATTTCCGGTTGATGGACCGCAAGGTCGTGAACGCGCTGCGCAACCTGCCCGAGCGGCACCGCTTCATGAAAGGGCTGTTCGCGTGGGTCGGCTACAAGACCGTGATCGTCGAATACCAGCGCGATCCGCGCAGCGCCGGACACTCGAAATTCTCCGGCTGGAAGCTGTGGAATTTCGCGCTGGAAGGCATCACCAGCTTCAGCACCGTGCCGCTGCGCAGCTGGACCTACATCGGCGTCGGCATCGCGGCGCTCGCGTTCGTGTACGGCGCGTTCATCATCCTGCGCACGCTGCTGTTCGGCAACCCGGTGCTCGGCTACGCGTCGCTGATCTCGGTCACGCTGTTCATCGGCGGCATCGAGCTGATCGGGATCGGCGTCGTCGGCGAATACGTCGGGCGGATCTACGACGAATCGAAGCAACGGCCCGTCTACCTGATCCGCCGCCGCTACCAGGCGCACGGCAAGGTGATCGAACTGCCGGTCGCGCGCGACGCACGCCGGCAGCCGGCTCGCCGGCGCGCGCAGCCGGTCCGGGCGCGCATCGGCGCGCGCTGACCCGCGCTCGCCATGAGCACACAGCTCCAGGCCGAGCGCACGCGGCTCGTGCGCTTCGGCGTGTCCGGGCTCTGCTCGACCGCGATCCATGTGCTGGTCGCGACGGCGCTGTTCACGCGCCTCGATGCGGCGCCGGTGACCGCGAACGCGATCGCATTCCTCTGCGCCACCGCATTCTCGTACCTGGCGAATACGCTGTGGAGCTTCTCGTCGACGGTGCGCACCCGCAACGCGATGCGCTTTCTCGCGGTCATGCTCGCCGGGTTCGTCGAAACGATGCTCATCGCGCGCGCCGCCGAGGCGCTGGATGCGCCGCGGGCAATGGGCGTCGTCGCGATCGCGCTGCTGATCCCGCCGACGACGTTCGTGCTGCACCGGC
Source organism: Burkholderia cenocepacia (assembly GCF_014211915.1). NCBI lineage: Bacteria > Pseudomonadati > Pseudomonadota > Betaproteobacteria > Burkholderiales > Burkholderiaceae > Burkholderia > Burkholderia cenocepacia. The sequence goes on from NZ_CP060041.1 coordinate 253,856, forward strand.
TCTGGACCTACCGGTAAGCGCCCCTTCTTCCGTCCCCGCACATCATCGGCCAATCAATTAACAGATTCAATTTCGTGATATTCATGTCACGCATCGAATCGATTGATTCCGATTTTAAAATTAACTCGATAAATCATTTTATCGACCTGTTTACCTTTACAGCTTCCACGTTTAACCAAACGGGATAATCTGCATTCGCCGTCGCTTCTGGATGTGTCGATACCGGCGAAAAGCCTTGCAGCACAAGGCGATGGCGGCTGCACGAAGCAATTCGCGCAACGATAAGTCCCATTACTTCAAACGGGAGCTTCTATGTCACGCGTTACCGATGTGCTCGTTTCGTTCGATACCGAAACCATTCTCAAAAAATATCCGAATCCCAGCAAGAATCCGGCGGCGCCGACGCTGATCGACTGGCACTACGTCTACATGGTCACCAACCAGGACAACGTCATTTCCGGGCAGGCGGGCGGCGAGCTCGATCTGAAGGCGCAGGTCGGCGACCTGATCCGCTGGCGCGAAACGAGCCTGTCGCTGGGCTTCGAAAACCAGGTGGTGTTCTACAAGTTCATCGGCAACGTCGGCAACGACCTGATCTCGACGCCGACGCCGCGGGTCGCGGAGGCGTCGATCCCGGTGCCGAACACCAGCAAGCCGGAAGTACCGACGTGTCAGAAGGTCGCGAACTACTACTGGTCGTCGGAATGCCTGAAGGTCGGCCGCGTGACCTACCACTTCCAGTTCCAGATCATCGATCGCAATTGCCAGAGCCAGGGCTGCTTCTCGTGGGACCCGTTCATCTCGATCCATAACTGATCGCGGCATGCGGGCGGCCGCACGACGGCTGCCCGCGCCGCTCCCTTGTTGCGGAGGAGGTGCTCATGTCTGGTGTTCGTTGCGATGCGCTCGCGATCGTCGACGCCGTCACGCTTCTGTCGGCCTACCCCGAGGCGAGCCGGGACGCCGACGCGCCGACCGTGATCGACGGCCGGCACATCTACGTGTTGAGCCCCGGCGACGCCGGGCAGGTCGGACACAACGACAACCGGCTCTTCGCCGGCCTGTCGCCGGGTGACCAGCTTCATCTGCGCGAAACCGCGCTGGCGCTGCGTGCGGAGGTCACCGTGCTGTTCGTCCGGTTCGCGCTGAAGGACGCGGGCATCGTCACGCCGCTCGAAGCGGAAATCCGCGACGCCGCCACGCCGGTGCCGGACGGCGATGACCTGCTGCATCCATCGTGCCGGCCGATGAAGGACCATTTCTGGCGCGGCGAAGTGCTGGCGCCGGGCAGTACCACATGCACGGCCGATTTCGCCGTGCTCGATCGCGACGGCGCCGTATCGGGCTACTTCCGCTGGGAAACGACGATCGAGATCGCGGGCAACCGGCCGGGCACGAAACCGTCCGGCGTCAACCCGTAGCCGGATCGCAGCCGCCATTTCATGCTGCAGCCGAACAGCGGCCGCTCGCTCGAGTCTCGCCATGCGCCGTCGTCAAGTGCGCGGCAGCCCCGGCGGATTGGTCTGCGACCGGTCGATCGCCTCGGCATCCAGCTGCCAGTGATCGAGCGCCTTCCGGTAGCTGCCGTTCGCGATCAGCGCATTGATCGCGAGCGTCAGCGGATCGGCGAGGCCGCTGCCCTTGCGGGTCGTGATCGCGATATCCGCGGTGCGCGGCCAGCCGCCGCTGACGGTGCCGATCAGTTTCGCATCGCCACGCAGCGACGCCTGGTACGCGAGCATCGAATTCACGCTGAAGATCGTGTCGACCCGGCCCGACTGCAACGCGACCCAGCGCTCGGCCGCATCCGCGTAATACTGGATCTCGACCGGCGCGAGGCCGCGCGCGACGTTCTGCCGGTTCCATTCGAGCAGGATCTTTTCCTGGTTCGTGCCCGAATCGGTCACGACGCGCAGCCCCGCGACGTCCTTCGGCTCGCGGATCGCGGCCAGCTTGCTGCCGGTCTTCACGTAGAAGCCGAGCTGGTCCTTCCGGTAAGTCGAGAAATCGAACTTCTCCTTGCGCTGCTCGGTCACCGTCACGTTCGAGATCACCGCATCGACCTTGCCCGACTGCAGCGCAAGCGGCCAGTCGGCCCACGCGAGCGGCACGATCTTCAGCTTGCGGCCGACGCTGTCCGCGATCAGTTGCGCGAGATCGGGATCGAAGCCGACCACCGTGCGCGCGTCGGTCGCATAGGTGCTGAGCGGCGGCAAGTTCGGCGCGATGCCGATCGTCAGCGTGTTCGCTTCGGCGAACCGGAAGCCGGCCGGCAAGGCCTGCTCGACGGCCGGGTTCACGGTGCCGCGCTGCCGGGCCGGCTGCTCGGGGCTCAGGTCGAACGATGCGGCGTGCGCGGCGACGGCGCTCCCGGCGATCAGCGCGGCGGCCAGCACGCGGGCGATGCGTGTAACGGCAAAGGCGGTTCTGCTCATGTCTTGTGGAATCCTGTTTTTATTCGAGGATGCGTGGAGCGAGGGCGGGCAGCGGGTCGGCAACGGCCGGCGCCGGCCGCTGCCCAGCCGGATCGATCACGCAGGCGTCGCTTCGAGTTCGACCGCGGCCGCACGCTGCGGCGCCGGTTGCACGACGGGCGACGGCTGCCTGGCCTGCGCCGATTCGCCCGCATACAGCGCCTTCGGGTCGAACACACGCGCCTGCAGCGGCGTGAACGCGCGGAAATTCCACAGGCTGCGCGCGACGAACACGCGCTGCACCCAGCGAAACGCGCGGTCGTTCTCGTCGTACTGCGGATCGAAGCGGTCGCGCGAATGCAGCGTGAAGTGATTGTTGATCAGCACCAGCTTGCCCGGCGACACCTGCACGCCGAACGACACCTCGCGCACCGCGCGATACAGGTTGGCCAGCGCTTCCTGCGCGCGCGTGTTGACCGCCAGCACCATGTCCGGATAGAACGCGACCGTCACGCGCGGCGCATCGAGCGGCCCCGACAGCACGGCGCTCAGGTCCGTGTTGTCGCGCGGCGTGGGCGCCGCGCCGCGCCACCGGTACGGCACGCGGATGATGTAGTGCTCGCCGTAGAGTTGCGCGATATCGTCCGGCGACAGCAGTTGCAGCGCACGGCGCGCATCGGCGAGCCGCGTGTACGGGCCGCCGCCGGCCTCGCTGCGCACGCCGAGCAGCAGCAGCGCGAACGGCGACGTGTCGCCTTCCGGCATGTGCGCCTGCGCGGCGTTCTCGATATGAAAGTCGAGCTCGACCTCCGAGCCGAGGCCCGTGTAGTCGCGCGCGGTCGCCTTGTGCGGCGTCAGGTTGTTCACCAGCTCGCGGCCCTCGTGTGCGATCGAGTACGGTTCGCCGGCCAGCGTGCTCAACGCGACCAGCACGTTCTCGCTCAGCACGCCGGCCTTGAACGAGCGGCCGGTTTCCTCGAAGCGCGGGCTGCCCTTCACGTCGTCGTCGATCGGCAGGTTGTCGATCTCGATCGAGCCATGCGCGTCCGCGGTCGGCGCCTTGGCGCGATCGAATGCGTCGACGATCCGGTCGGGAAACGCGTTGTAGGCCAGCTTGCGGACCGCGCTGATATAGCCTGCGCCGCCGGCCGGGTCGTAGACCAGCGCGCCGAGCGTCTGGCGAATGTGAGCGGATTCCGCTGCCGTCAAAGCGATGCGTGCATCTGCGAGATAGGTCATAGGTCTCTCGTATAAAGATCTGGTTCGAAGAGCGGCGTGGCATCACCGCCGCGCTCCGCCGTCCTCGGTGCGAAGCGCTCGACAAGACTAGGAGACCGTCATTGCATTACGAAATGATATTAATTCGATTGCAAACAAAAATTATCGATATAAGTTCAGCAATGCGCACGGAACCGGTTCACGTCCCTGGCGTCATCCCTTAACACGAATACTTGTTAAAAAATCGCTGCTTATTATTTGTATTTGCCAACGGGTCGATGCTAGTTTTCTGTCGGATTCGACGATGCGGCCAGCGCCCGACGGGCAGCCGGCTTCCTTCATCCGCCATACGGAAACCTGCTCGATGAATCGATACCGCCTTCCGCCGCATACCTGCCGCACGCCCCGGGAGCCGCGATGAGCGACCGTGCCCCGACGCTCGACCGCGTCGACCGTGGCGACCGCGTGCCGACCGCCGCCGCGGATTCGCCCCGCACGTCGCTGCGCGCGATCTTCCCGACCGTCGCGGCCGCGAGCCTCGGCTTCGCGATCGTGCAGCTCGACGTGACCGTCGTCAACGTCGCGATTCCGAGCCTCGGCCACGCGTTCGGATCGAGCATCCACGGGCTGCAGTGGATCGTCGATGCGTACACGCTGTCGTTCGCCGCACTGCTGCTGACCTCCGGCACGCTGGCCGACCGCTTCGGCAGCCGCCGGCTGTTCGCGTACGGCCTTGCGCTGTTCCTGCTCGCGTCGCTCGGTTGCGCGCTCGCGCCGTCGCTGGTCACGCTGGTCGCCGCGCGGGTCGCGCAGGGCGTCGGCGCCGCGATGATCCTGCCCACGTCGCTCGCGCTCATCACCCATGCTTGCGCCAACGATGCCGCCGCCCGCGTGCGAGCCGTCGCGTGGTGGAGCGCGACGGGCGGCGCAATCAGCGCGGCCGGGCCGACGCTCGGCGGCCTGCTGATCGATTCGCTCGGCTGGCGCGCGATCTTCTTCATCAACCTGCCGATCTGCGCGCTCGGGCTGTGGCTCACGCTGCGCCACGTGCGGGATTCGGCCGCCGCGCGCACGCGGCTGTTCGATCCGGCCGGCCAGTTCGTCGCGGTGCTCGTGCTCGGGCTGCTGACGGGCGGGATCATCCGGGCCGGCGCGCATGGGTTGGGTGACTCGTATGCGGCCGGCGCGCTGATCGCGTCGGTCGTATTCGGCGCGTTGTTCGTCGCGATCGAACGGCGCGTGGCCGCGCCGATGCTGCAGCTCGCGTTGTTCCGGCTCCCGCGCGTGCCGGGCGTGCTGGCAATCGGCGCGGTCACGAATGCGGCGTTCTACGGGCTGATCTTCTCGCTCAGCGTCTATTTCCAGAACGCGCGCGGCTTCACGGCGACCGAATCAGGGCTCGCGCTCGCGCCGCTCACGATCATCATGCTCGCCAACGTCGCAAGCGCGCGGCTCGCGGTCCGCTACGGCTTCCGCGCGACCGTCATCATCGGCCTCGCCGTCTCGCTCGCCGGCTACGCGTGGCTGTGGCAGACGCTCGCCCCGCACACGCCGTACGTGCTGCTGGCGCCCGGGCTCGCGGCGATGGCGATCGGCGGCGGCATCGCGATTCCCGCGCTGACGTCGACGATGCTCGGCAGCGTCGAGGCCGGCCGCTCGGGCACCGCGTCCGCGATCCTCAATACCGCGCGCCAGGTGGGCGCCGCGATCGGCGTCGCGGCACTCGGCGCGCTGGTCGCCGGCCAGGGCGCGGCAATCGTGGCCGGTGCGGCGCGCGCGTTTGCGATCGCGACCGTGCTCGTCGCGATCTGTGTCGTGCTGGCCGCACGCTGGCCCCGCGACGCATCCGGTACCGGCACGCGGGCCTGAGCGCGCCGTCGCCCGACCTCCTTCAACCGATCCCCATCCGAGCGAGGAATCCATGCAGCATCGCTTCATCGATACCGTCCTGATCGTCGACGGCGCGTCGACCGCCGCCTACCTGGCCCCCGCGTTTCGTGCATACGGCATCCATTGCGCGCATGTGATCAGCGACCCCGATCTGCCCGAAATCTACCGGAACCAGTTCGTGCCATCCGACTACATCCGCCAGGTACAGCATCGCGGCGACATCGACGCGACACTCGCGCAGTTGAACGATCTGCGGATCGGCGCCGTGCTGCACGGCCTCGATGCGGCGCTCGAGCTGGCCGACACGCTGGCCGAGCGGCTCGACGTGCCGTCGCGCAACCCGCTCGCGACCTCCGCCGCACGGCGCGACAAGTTCGCGATGAACGAACGCATTCGCCAGGCCGGGCTGCGCGCGCCGGCGCACTTCCACAGCACGTCGGTCGATAAGGCGCTCGATTGGGCGCGCGCGCACGGCACGCTGCCGCTCGTCGTGAAGCCGGCGCGCAGCGCGGGCGTGGCCGGCGTGAAGATCTGCCGGACGCTCGAGCAGGTCGAGGCCGCCGCGCGCGACGTGCTGGCCACCCGTTCGCTGTACAACCAGCCGAACGACGACATCGTGATCCAGAGCTATTCCGAAGGGCAGGAATACATCGTCGACTCGGTATCGTTCGAAGGCCGGCACCGCGTGGTCAGCCTGTGGGAAGTGCATCGCGACCGCACGCACGCGCCGCGGCTCGACAAGATGCTGGTGCTGAACCACGCCGACCCGCGCTACGCCCCGCTGCTCGACTACGCGGCCGACGTGCTCGACGCGCTCGACGTGCGTTTCGGGCCGACCCACCTGGAGCTGTTCGATACGGTCGACGGCCCGACGATCGTCGAGCTGAACGCCCGGCTGCACGGCAGCCTCGATCCGCGGCTGACGAGTGCGGTCAGCGGCGAGAATCACGTGTCGGCCGCCGTCGAAGCGGTGCTGCATCCGGAGCGGCTGTTCGGCGACGTCGCCGCGCCGACGGATTTTCGCGGGTACTGCGGGCACGTGCTGCTGCTGTCGTCGCGCAACGGCGTGCTACGGCAGGATTTCACGTGGCAGGCGATCCAGGCGCTGCCGTCGTTCGTCGGGCTCAAGCAGTGGATCAAGGTCGGCGACACGCTGCGCGTGACCACCGACCTGCAAACCGCACTCGGCACGGTCGGCCTGTACAGCCCGACCTTCGAGCGGCTGCTCGAGGATTGCCGGCGGATTCGCGAGATCGAGGCCGATTTCTTCGCGGACGAAGGCGCGGTTGCGCCGGCCTAGGGCCGCGTCATGCGTGTATCAGCGCGCGAGCAACGCCCCCGCCTGCCGGCCCAGCACCGCGCGCAACGCGTCGAGCTCGGGCAAGGCAGGCGCTTCGTCGGGCGTGACGAGGTAGGTGGTCACGCTGTCGAGATCGTCGAACGCGTGCGCGCGCAGCGCCTTGCGCGCCACGTGTTCGGTCGTGATCCGCTTCGGCAGGATCGCGACGCCCATCCCGGCCGCCACGCAGCCGAGGATCGCGCCGAACGTGCCGAACGACGACACCGATTCGATCGCGATGCCGCGCGCCTTCAGCCAATGCTCCGCGACCGCGCGATACGGGCAGCCATCGTGAAACGCGAGCAAGCGCACCGTGTTGCCGGCCAGCAACTGCCGGCGCGTGACGGTCGCCGCGCTCACCAGCACCATGTCTTCCGCGAACGCGGGCCCGTAACGCAACCCGGGCCGGACCACCGCCCGTGCGGTCAGCGCCGCGTCGATCCGGCCGCGCAGCAGCGCGTCGGCCAGATCCGGCTCGCTGCCGATCTGCACCGCGAGGCCGAGCGCCGGGTCGCGTTCCTTCAGCGCGGCGGCCAGCGCCGGCAGCCGCGTGGCGGCCGTGCTTTCCATCGAACCGAGCCGGAAGCTGCGGGCAATCGGCGTTTCGCGCACCACCTGCGTCGCCTCGTCGACGAGGCGCAGGATGCGATCGCAATACGGAATCAGCCGGCGCCCGGCATCGTTCAGCACCAGCCGCTTGCCGTGCCGGTCGAACAGCGGCGCGTCCAGCGACTCCTCGAGCTGACGCAGCCGCGCGGTGACGTTCGATTGCGTGCAGCCGAGCCGTTCGGCCGCACGCAACGCGCTGCCTTCCTGCACGACGGCCCGGAAAGTTTCGAGCAGAGGGATGTTCATATCGATTTCTCTTGTTACCGATTCAGTTTATATCATTTTACTTCGCCCATCATCCGGATTAGCCTAGGGCATGTTCCGAGGAATCCGCATGCCATCCGTTGCCTGCTTCGGCTTCACGCCCGTTCGCCGCCGGCCCGAGGTTCGTCCGTGCGTGCACTGATCGCCGCGCTGGTGCGGCGCGGTCCGACCGTGCTCGCGTGCGGCGTCGGCCTCGGGCTGCTGGTGCCGCCGCTCGCGGCGCTCGCGCGGCCGCTGATGCCCGTTACCGTGTTCGTGTTCGTGCTCGGCACGCTGCTGCGCGTCGAACCGAGCGCCGTGCGCGCGGTCGCGCGACGGCCCGCGGTGTCGCTGCTGCTGCCCGCGATGACGATGATCGCGTGCCCGGTCGCGCTCGGCATCGCCGCGCGGCTCGCCGGCCTGCCGTACGACTGGGTCGTGGCACTGGTGATCGCCTACTGCGCGCCGCCGTCGAGCGGCACGTCGACGATCGCGCGGATGCTGTCGCTCGACGCCAGCGTCGCGCTCGTCGCGACCCTCGCGTCGATGGTGTTCGTGCCGCTGACCGCGCCGCTGCTGACCGCGTGGTTCAGCCACGACGCGGCGGTGTCGATCTCGCCGTCGAGCCTCGCGCTGCGGCTCGCGCTGCTGATCGGCAGCGCCGAGGGCGTCGCGCTGCTCGTGCGGCGCTTTGCGGGCGCACGGCTCGCGCGCCATGCGACACCGATCGACGCCATCGTCGTCGTCGCGCTGCTCATATTCGCGCTCGGCACGATGGCCGGCATGCAGCAGTCGATCATCGACGCCCCGCACCGCGCGTTGACCGCGATCGCCCTCGCGTTCGCCGTCAACGCGGGTTTTCAGATTGTCGCGTACGGGCTCACGCCCGGCGACGTCCGCACGCGCCTGAACGTCGCGCTGATCGTCGCCAATCGCAACGTTGGGCTGATGTGGGCCGCGCTAGGGCTAGCCGCGACGCCGACCATGGCGCTCGTGTTCGCGTGCGCGCAGTTGCCGATCTATACGCTGCCGCGCGTCGTCCAGCATCTGCTGCCGCGCCTCGAGGCGCAGCGCCTGCGCAGGCGCGCACGCTAGCCGGTTTCCCTCTTCCGCCTTCGATCAAGGATTCCTCATGAAGCGACTCATCGTGATCGGCGCACGCGCCACCGGCAGCAGCATCGCGCTGGTGCGCGCCGCCCTCGCACGCCAGGTGGCCGTGACCGTCATCACCGCGCCCGGGCATCGTCTCGACGGCGTGTTTCCCGACGGCGTCGAGACGGTCAACCTCGCGCCCGACGCCGGCCAGCTCGCCGGCTGGCTGCGCGCGCACTTTCCGGACGAACTCGACACGCTGCGCGTGACGACCGCGCACGATACCTATGCGCGCACCGCGGCATGGGTCGCCGATGCGCTCGGGTTGCCCGGCCCCGATGCGCGGCATGTCGCGTACGCGGTGTCGAAGTCGAACCAGAAAGCGCTGCTCGCCGAGCACGGCATCCCGGCCGCGCAGTTCGTCGCGGGTACGCTGGCCGCGCCGGCGGCGCTCGCGGCGGCGGCTGCCCCGTTGCGCTTCCCGGTCGTCGTCAAGCCGTCGGAAGGCTCCGCGAGCGACGGCGTGCGCCGCTGCGAGGACATCGCCGCCGTGCGCGCGCAGCTCGACACGCTCGCCGCCGCCGCGCAGGCCGGCGCACCCGCGCTTGCGACCGAACGCGTCGTCATCGAGGAATTCCTGGCGGGCAGCGAATATTGCGTCGAGTATTTCGACGGCCGCTACGTCGGCGCGCTGCGCAAGCTGAAGCGGCATGGTGCAGGTTTTCTCGAGCGCGGGTATACGTCGGAACTCGATCTCGACGCCGACACGCTGCGCGCGCTGATCGACGTCGGCACGCGTGCGACGGCCGCCGCCGGGCTCACGTGGGGGCCCGTGCATCTCGACTGCATCGTGCATGACGGCGTGCCGCACGTGATCGAACTGAATCCGCGCATCGCGGGCAGCTTCATCTGCGACATCGTGCGCGACGGCTACGGCTTCAACGTGGTCGAAGCGTTGCTCGACAAGCTCGACGGAAGGACGGTGACGATCCCCGAGCTGTTCGAGCCGCATGCGTATGCGCGCGCCGAATTCCTGCTCGACAGCGATCCCGGCGCGTGGCGTTTCGCGCGGGGCGGGGAGATCGACGATGGCGCGGTCAGGATCAGCTACGGGCCGCAAGTGCTGCCCGATCGCGAACGGCGCGCATTTCTTTATGTGCGGGTGGCGTTGCCGGCGGGGCACGGTTCGGCGGATAGCCCGGCTTCAGTGGCCGAGCGCGACAGCGGCGTGCAGCCAACGCTGGCGGCAGCACCGTCACCTTATCCGGGCCTTCAACCAGCGAAATAACCTGACACGTACGCCGGGCCATCCAGATTCGCTGCGTTGCTACCCAAGCGCAGCCGTGTCGCACTTCAAGCGGGATCACGTCCATGTTCGTCGATGTGCGCCCCTACACAGTGGGCAGCCTCCTCCACGTTGCATGTGGCGTGCCCATACACGTCGAGTACGGCCGTGAACTCGCCTGCTGTCCGAACCGGAATCTGGCTGCAAACCTCAACGTCACGTTCGAAAAACGATGCGCGTCGATTAGGGCAGCAGGACGGTCGTTCATCGCGTTCCCGGTACAAGATCGAGGATTTCATCTATGCCGAGGCATCGCGGCTCGACCTCGAGCGTTCTTCCATGCGTGAGGATGTCGATGGCAACATCTCGCATCGCCATATACGCACTTCGAAGCATGTGGTTTGCATAGATCACCACGTTGAATCCGGCCTCCTGAAGCTCGTCGAACCGGAGATGGGCATAGCTCGTCGGCACGCAGATCAAAGGCACGTCCACATGGCGCCGCCGGAACTGCCGCGCAAAATCCAGGATCTCCTGACCATCCTTCTTGCGGCTGTGAATCATGATCCCGTCCGCACCCGCCTCGACATATGAGAAGCAGCGACCAATCGCCTCGTCGATACCTTTGTCCAGAATCAGACTCTCGCAGCGAGCAACGATCATCAGGTCGCGACCTATCCGGCTCGCGCAGCCGACCCGAATTTTCTCGGAGAAGTCCTCGATATCGTCCTGAGTCTGGGGCACCGCATTGCCGAACAGCGAGTTCTTCTTGAGCCCGCACTTGTCCTCGATGATGACGGCCGATACGCCGGCGCGCTCGAGCATTTTCACGTGAATCGCAAAATGCTCCGGTTTCCCGCCGGTGTCGCCGTCGAAAATCATCGGCAGAGCGCACACGTCAAAAATCTCCCGAATGCCTTGAAGGCGATTACTCGGCGACAGGATCTCGATGTCCGGCAAGCCTTTATGCGTCGAATCGGTCAACGAGCTCGACCAGATCGCGTCATAGCCGACGCACTGTCCCGAAGCCAGTTCGAGCCGAGCGCGCTCCGCCAGCAATGCGGAGATCGGGCTATGCGCCTCAAGGACGCGAATGCACTGCTTGATCGCGAGCAGCTCCCTGAGGGTGGTTCTGCGAATGTCCGTATCGGGCATGTGGTTCCCCTTTGTTCTTGATCGGCGACTTGCATCACAATGGAAAGAAACCAGCGCTACTTATCAGGATCGCGTCATGTCAAGCGGCACGACGTATCGGTCGAAATCTGCCAGCGCAACGAATCCCAGCGCATTCGCGACTTCACGCAGCGATTTCCCTTCGCGGTGGGCCGTCTTCGCAACGATCGCTGCGTTGTCGTAGCCGATATGGCGATTGAGCGCGGTGACCAGCATGAGGTTCTTTTCGAGGTTCTCGTCGATCTGCTGGAGATTGGGCTCGATGCCGACCGCGCAATGCACGTTGAACGCGTGACACGCGTCGGCGAGCAACGTGATGCTCTCCAGTACGTTATGGACCATCACGGGTTTGTACACGTTGAGCTGGAAATTCCCCTGACTCCCGGCGAATGCGACAGTCGCGTCGTTGCCGAATACCTGCGTGCAAACCATTGTGAGCGCTTCGCATTGCGTCGGATTGACCTTCCCGGGCATGATCGACGAGCCGGGCTCGTTCTCGGGAATGTGGATCTCGCCGATCCCGCAGCGCGGCCCGCTTGCAAGCCAGCGAACATCGTTGGCGATCTTCAACAGCGCCATCGCAAGCGTCCGGATCGCCGCGGACGTGCTGACGAGCGCGTCGTGCGCGGACAGCGCAAAGAACTTGTTGGCCGACGACCGGAACGGATGACCTGTGAGTTCTCCAATGATTGCCGCGCACGTGTCACCGAACAGCGGATGCGCGTTTAACCCCGTTCCCACAGCCGTGCCACCGATCGCGAGATCGTACAGGCCAGTCAGGTTGGTTCGGATCGAGGCTAGCGAATAGTCGATCTGCTTCACCCAGCCGCCAATCTCCTGCCCGAGTGTGATCGGAGTCGCGTCCTGCAAATGCGTGCGCCCCACCTTCACGACGTCGAAAAATCGCTCGGATTTCTCCAACAACGTATCGCGCAACGCCATCACGCTCGGGAACAACACGTCGAATAGTTCCGTGACGACTGCGATATACATCGCAGTGGGAAATGTGTCGTTCGACGACTGGCCGCGATTGACGTGATCGTTCGGATGAATCGGTGTCTTGCTGCCGAGCACCCCACCCTTCATTTCGATTGCGCGATTGGAGATGACCTCGTTGACATTCATGTTCGACTGCGTTCCGGATCCAGTCTGAAACACCACCAGAGGAAAATGCTCGTCGAGTGCCCCGGAAATCACTTCATCCGCCGCCTCAGAGATCGGGATGGCGATCGCTTCCGGCAACTCGCCGAGTTTGAGGTTCGCGAGCGCAGATGCCTTCTTCAGGATGCCCATTGCACGGATGATCGACCGCCCCCACTTGAAGCGGGATTGGCCGATCGGAAAATTGATAATGGAGCGCTCGGTTTGTGCACCCCAGTATTTGTCCGACGGGACCTGGATGGGACCCATCGAATCTGATTCGATACGCATGCTCATTAACCTCGATTCAGTAGCTCGCCGCAGCGAGAGGTGGACTTGTTCATTTGACGAAGCAAGATTCGAATGCATTCGCCGGCCGGTGTCCGCAGCTTCCATATCCGGCCTCGCAGGTCGCGCCGGTGTGCGCCGCGTTCGGCTTGTTTCACCGGCCCATCACGCGTGGAGCACCGACGCCATTTTTCCAAGGTGCTCGCAGGCCCGGATCACATACTCGTCGGACAGCATGCCGATACGGCGATAATTGATCTTTTGGTTCGATGCTTCCGCATAGAGCGTCAGCGCGTCAGCCGCGTGCCTGAAATGCCGCGCTTCGACGCTTCCGCAATGCACGCTCAGAAACGACGCTATCCGGTTGACTTCGGTCGCCGTAACCGAGAACGACTCGCGGATCCATTTCTTCCACATCGGCGTCATCAGGTTGTATTCGCCCGTGTTGAACAGCTCGGTCATCGCCATCATTTCAATGGCCTCGATCAGGTCGGGAGCGAGCGGACGCTTCTGTCCCACCCATGCAGAAAATTCCTTCGTGACGGGATCGAGAAACCGGTCCTGCAGACGCCAGTTGTCAGAACCGCAAATGGCAGTTGCCATCCGGTGATACAGCTTCGAGTGGTGCGGATGTCCGTGCAGCTCGCCGAGACCAATATCCTCGACGATAATCTCGCCGCAGTGTCGCGCGGCTGTCAGCATCTTCACCTTGTTCTGCTCGGCATCGAGCGACTCGGATTCCTGCAGGAGTCGCACGATGATGCTCGATACGGCATGGGCGGCGCCGTCGGGGCTACGCCATCCGCAAAAGAAGGTACAGAGCGAGTCGGCGGACCATTTTCTCGACGTGATTCCTTCATAGGTTTTTCGGTATTCGCGCAACCTGTCGCGATTGTTTTCAAAGCCAGTCAGCAGCGCATCGACGAGCTGCCTGTCCTCCACATCGACCAGTGCGTCGTTGACGTAGTCGATGAAAGCGTGCGTCGAATGTTCCATTGTCTTCCTCCTTGATTGATGAACGTTTCGATCGTGATGAGACTTGCCGGGCCGGCGCACCATGTCAGCACTACTCCGCAAGCCGATCGCACCGCGTTCTGGCGTCAGCCATCGAGTTCAATCGACGTCGATTTCCGCAATGAATTGGCCGAGGCGCATCAGGCCTTCGGCCAACTCTTCGTGCTCGATTGCATAGGAGATCCGAATGCAGTTCTGATCACCGCAGCCGGCGCCGGGAACGACAGCGACGTGCGCTTCCGTCAGCAGCAGTTCGGCGAGATGGTCGACATCGCGGATCCGCTGCCCGCGGTAGTGGTGGCCCAACTTTCCGGAAACATCAACAAACAAATAGAACGCGCCTTCCGGCGGTGCATATGCGATGCCCTCGATCCGGTCCAGAAACGCGCGTGCCTCGGTCAGTTGCCGTTCCAGGAACTGGTTGATCTCTGCAATGAATGCTTCGGAGCCGGACGTGATCGTACTGAGCGCCGCGTACTGCGACAGGCTGCTGGGGTTTGACGTTGTATGTCCCTGCAGGTTGTGCATCGCGGATATCACGTGTGCTGGCGCACACGCGTAGCCGACACGCCAGCCGGTCACGGCCTGACTTTTCGAAAACGAGTCGACGAGGACGGTCTGTTGCCTGAGCGGCTCGAAAAGCGACAGAATGTTGTGATGCTCGTGGGGGCGCCTGACGAGATGCCGGTAGCATTCGTCGAACACCACCCAGATTTGGCGGTCGAACGCGAGCCTCGCGATTCCAAGCAATTCTTCTCGCTGATAGACGGTTCCCGTCGGATTGTTGGGCGTGTTGATCACGATCATTCGGGTTCTGTCCGTCAGCACGCTCTCGACCGCACGCCGGGTCAGCCGGTACTGATCGGTTTGCGTGTCGACGCAGACGGCCGTTGCACCGGCGAGTCGGATCTGGGTCGGAAAAGTCTCCCAATAGGGCGTCGGAACGATCACTTCGTCGCCGGGGTTCAGCAAGACCATCGACGCATTGAAGAGCGCCTGCTTTGCGCCCGCCGTTACGGCGATCTCGTCTGCCGTGAACAGGGTCCCGCATCGCCGGCTCACGCTTTCCGCCAGCTTTTCACGGAGCTGAGGCAATCCGATCGGGGGCGTATAGCGATTGCGCCGGCTTTCCACTGCATCGATCGCGCCCGCCTTCATCGGCGGACAAGCATCTAAAGAAAGCTCTCCAGCGGCGAAATTGATTACCTTGATGCCACGGTCCTTCAATGCGTTTGCTTTGCTGCGCATGCTTGACGTGCCCGGTGCGGTAATGCTCCGCGCACGGTCCGACAGCGGCAACTCGATTTTCGGGAGGTCGCGTGTATTCATGTCGTTGTAGGCGAAAACCTATGAGATCAGGAGCCACGGCAAGGCGAGCCGGTCATCGGCGGCGCCTCATGCTTAGTGATACGAATTGAGTCGGACGGGTCCTGATCCCGGCCCGCCCTTGCGCTGTGTCAGACGAGCGCTTGCGCACACTCGCGCATGACGGTCGCCTTGCGGCGCAGGTAGTCCTGGAACAGTGTCGTCGCGGCCGACTCGTCGATCGTCACCTGCATCGCGTCGGCGAACGCATTGACCGCCTGTACGGCGTGCCCGAAGTGGTTGCTCTCGGTGCCGCCGGTATGCACGGTGACCCACGCGACGATGTGACGCACGCGATCGGCCGGAATGCCGACGTGCGTGTGGAACCAGGATTTGTAGAGGTCGTGGATGAACTCGACTTCGCCGTGCGTGTAAACCTCGTGAACCAGCGTGGTCAGCAAGCCGATGAGGAGATCCCGCTCCTTCAGCCGCTGACGATCCGTCCAGTCTTTGAATGCCTGCGCGGACGGAAGGCAAGCGGACTTCAGCAGCCATGTGTCGTCACCGCACGCAGCCGTCGCCATCGTATAGAAGAGATCGGCATGGAGCACACCGCCCAGCGCGCCGAGATCCTCATCGGTGATGCGCTGCAGGCTGGCGCAGACGTCATGAAGCTGGTTCGACGCCGCCGAACCAGCTTCGGAGCGCGCGAGCAGCGTGATCCGGTTTGCAAGGCCGGAAACGCTCGCCGCGGAATTGTTGGTCTTTGACCAACTGGCAAAAAACGTGCGCAGCGCCGACGCCGGATAGCTACGCTCGGTCAACCGGCGGAATGCACTTTCAATGTCCCGAAGCGTCTCCTCCTCGGCCGAGAAGGCCGCAACGAGCGCATCCTTCAGGACTCCGCCTTTCATCTCGTGAAGCACAGGCGTGACGATATCGAGCAACCCCGCTTGCGATTGAAACGTTTCCATCCTTTTCTCTCCGGTTCCAGGTGTGATTTGAAGTGAACTACCGAGTCAGCCGCACTTCGGGTGAGCGCGGTCTGCTTGCGCTGGCGGGAGGCATCCCGCGCCAGAAGAAAAACACGAGTGCACCTGCGATCGCCTGCGCACCGACGACGAATGCAACGCAGCCCGCCCAGCCCCAGCGATTCCATGGGGGGACGGGCAGGACCGAGCCGAGACTTCCGCCAAAGTAATAGAAGGACAGGTAGATGCCGATCGCCGTCGATCTTGCACCCCGTGCCACCCGCGAGATGAACGCATTGGCCGACGCCTGCTCGACGAACACCGCGGTCGAACTGAGCGCGAGACCGGTCAGGATCGCGACGACACTGTCGGACAGCGTCAGCAATGCCCCGACGATCGCGAGTACGGCCGCCGCGATGGCGAGATCGCGCGGGCCGCGTTGCGCCGCGACGCGGCCCGCCAGCGGCGTGACGACGACTGCGACGAGAAATACCGCATAGATCGCGCCGATCTCGACCGTATTGAAGCCAAATGGCGCACTGGCCAGTCGCAGTCCGACGAAGGTGAACGTCGCGACCTGCGATGCGAGCACGCATGCGCCGACCAGAAACGACGCCAGCAACGGGCCGTGCGTCAAAAGCTTCCAGCGCGGCGTCGATGCGCCATCGTCGTCCGGGCACGCGGCGCCGGACGCCGGCAGGCACGCGTGGATCGCAAGGCCCGTTGCGAGACACAGGAACGCGATGAAATCGAGCGCGTGACGCCAGCCGAACGCAGACGTCAGGATATTGGTCACGAAGCGCCCGGCGAATCCGCCGAGTGTCGTGCCGGCGACGAAGAGCGCACTGACCTCCGTCGCCGCGTCGTGGCTGAAGATCTCGCCGATGCAGGCGATCGAGATCGCGAAAATGAACGGCATCAGCATGCCCGCGGCAAATCGGGCGGCGAGGAACGACGAAAAGCTCGCCGCGTGCGCAGACCAGAGAACGGGGAGCGCGCACGCCACGGCGGCGCACGAAATCACCGTCTGGCGATCGAAGCGGGCGGCCAGCGCACCGACGAACGGAGCGATAATGGCGACCGCCAAGGTGGTAGCGCTGATGCCCTGGCCTGCTTGTTCGGCGCTCACGCCAAATGCCGCGGCGAGTTCGTGCAGGATGCCCTGAGTCGAATAAAGATTGAGAAAAGCCGCAAACCCACACAGGAAAAATGCGAATCGGATGGTTCTGTTGCCCACGGGGGATGCCCTATCTGGTTTGCGTGACAGTCTGACGAGTGGGCGACACGCGTGCCAATACTGTTTTCGTGGCCATTGATACCGAAAAGACAAAAATGCTCGACCTACGCCGCCTCCGCTATTTCGTGACCGTCGCCGATGAATTGCACTTCGGACGCGCGGCGTTGCGTTTGCGTATCGCCCAGCCGCCTTTGACGCGCCATATCGCGGCGCTGGAATCCGACCTCGGGATCCGCTTGTTCGAACGGTCGACACGTGCGGTGCAACTCACGCCGGCAGGCGCGCTGTTTCTCGAACACGCGAGGAGCGTCATTCATGCAGTCGACGAGGCGGAGGCAACGGCGCGCAAGATGGCGCAAGGTATGGTCGGCCGCGTCGTGATCGGCTATGCGAGTTCCATTCCGATGTCCGACGCGTTTTCGAACATCATCCGCAAGGTGAGTCGCAGCATGCCGGAAGTCGAGCTGGCGTTTCGGGAAGTATCGACCGCCAGTCAACGCCAGCAAATCTCCGGCGGTACGATGGACGTTGGATTCGGTTGGGCCGCGCCGAAGACGTCCGAAGCAGGCATCGGGGCCCTCGTCGTTTCGCGGGAGCCGCTCGTCGCCGCGGTTCCCGCCCAAAGCCAATATGCGGGTAAGGCAACGATCGAGTTTCGTGAACTCGTCGAGGAGAACTTCGTCACGTTTCCGGCGGGTTACGGTTCCGCGCTGAATGCGGCGCTCGAGGATCTGTGCGCCCATGAGGGCGTTGTGCCGCGAATAGGGCCTACCGCGTCGCAGATCACGACACTGGTGTCGCTGGTGGCAGCGGAACGCGGCGTCGCCATCGTGCCCAGCTTCACGTCGACGTTGCAACGCTCGGGCGTCGCTTACGTGCCGCTGGCGGGGCCGCATGTTCTCGAATTGGTCGTCACATGGTCCGAACCGTTCTCGTCAACCTGCGTCGAACAGTTCATCGCGTTCGCCAGGTCGATCGCGGGCGGCTAGGCTTCCAGGCCCTTCTTTACGTACCACGATAACGGCAGCGTCAGCAGCAGAACCGAGGCCAGCGCGAGCAGCGCGGTCGGAACGCCCGCGATGTCGCCCAGACGGCCGAAAAGAACCGGCGACAGCGCGCCGCCGCCGATCGTGCCCGTATAGAACAAGGCGAACGCCTGCTCGCGCTTGCCGACACCGGCCAGCTCCGGCACGACACCGTAGAGCACGGACGATGTCCCGTTCAGCGCCAGTCCAAGCAGCGGGAGCATCGCCATCATCGCGAAGAGCGGCGAGAACACGGCGAGCACAATCAACAGTGACGTGGCGGACTCCGTGAGCCACACCGTCTTCATCATCCCTATGCGCGCGCCCAAATAGCCGCAGAACAACTTGCCGAACGCGCCGCCCACGAACAGCAACGTCAGCGCGAGACCGATACCGGCAGTGCCGGCTCCCTTGTTTTTGAGCAGGAACGGCAGGAACGTCAGAAAGCCCATCCGCACGGCACTGTCGAGGGTGCCGGTCGCAAGCAGCGCGCGCAAGCCGCCGGACGAACCGTTGCCGATGGCCGCTTTCAGCGTCTTGTCGCGCGCCGCTCGCGACCCGTCGCGCGACGGAATCAGCCACCACAGCAGGCCCGCTGAAATCACGCCCAGCAGGCCGATCAGCGTGGCGCCGGTTCGCCACGTCACCACCGTCAACAGCAGGCCGATCAGGCCGGGTATCAGCGTCTTGCCGATGTCTCCGGAGAAGTTGTATTGGGCCAGCGCCTCCTTCACGCCTCCGCCTGCCTCGTAGGAATCGGTGACCATCGACGACGCGAGCGGATGCTGCGTGCTTGCGCCCAGTCCGCCCAACACCAGCGCGATCAGCAGTACCGTCAGCCCACCGGCCTGACCCGCGATCAGATAGGCCACGCCCGCGAGGGCGGTCCCGGCCACCAGCAAACGCTCCCGCCCCCAGCGTCGCGCTGCCCGGCTGGCGAGCAACTGGAAACCCGCCATCACGCCGGAATAGAGCCCGCGCAACAAGCCTATCTGCGCGTAATTGATCGCGAACTGCACCTGCCAGATCGGCAACAACACGTAAATGACGTCGGTCAACCCGTCGTGCACGGCATGCGCACCGCAGGCGGCAATCAGCGAGCGGCGACGGGACGGATCGGGACCATTCGGCGTATCGAGAGAGACTTCGTTTTTCAAATCGCTCATTTCGTTGATTGTGTACCGAATGTCGGTTTTGGTTCGCCGCAATGCTGAGTCAATGGCTTGAACCGCGACCTGATTCGGATGGAAGCACCGTGAAAATGCCGCGGGCGAATCGGCACTCCGGACTTCGACCTGCGCTTCTGGTTATAGACAATATCGAGGTACTTGCCGATCGTGCACTGTGCCCGACCCAGCGTGATGAATCGTGGATGATAGACCAGAACGCCATTCTGGCGTCCACCGAGAATTTCGCGTGGCGCATTGTCGTGGTAATGATCGCGACGACTTATCGATGCCTATGTGTTGAATTGGCTGATGATCGATTTGGAGAATCGGTGCGCTACAGCCAGAACGTCTGGTCGTTGCACTTGCCCGGATCGACGCTGCGCCCTTTCCACGCAAGCACGACTTACCTCAGCGGAAAATACGTGACATCCAGAGCCGGCGGCGCAACGTGCGTTTGCGACAGCAACGCATGAACCTGGCCGCGATGGTGGGCGTGATGAAGAAAAATGTGGGAAAGGACGAGTTGAAGCGGCTTTCGTTGCGGCGTTCCGTCCATGCTCGTGTAGTTCACCTCCGTCTCCAGGTCGCCGCGTGCAACCGCGCCGATGATGCGGACAAGCCGCTCATCCTCGCGTTGCCGTTCGGCACGCAGGCTTTCAAAATCCTGGCAGACGACGAAGTCCAGCGACGGGATGTCGTGCCCTTCCCCGGAGAGCCGGCCGAGCCAGATACGGTCGGTGGCAAGCAGATGATTGAGCGTGTTGTGGATCGACCCGAACGCACAGGCGCGCGCAAGAAAATACGCCGCCGACGGAAGACGGGCGCATGCTTCATAGAGAAGGCCATTCGCCCAGACGGTCCAACGTGCCAGCATCTCGAAGTGGTTCCCCATCGCCGTTCCCTTGTCTTTTGATTCCGTCCGGATAATCTAGGGGCCCGGATGATCCCTGTCGATGGCGTTTTTCTTATCACCCATAAGGCCTGACGATGCCCGTACGCCGTGATCCGCCCCAGACGCACTTGCTTCGGGCCTTCGAGGCCGTCGCCCGGCTGAAAAGCTTCAGGCAGGCGGCTGTCGAAATAGGTGTGTCGCAGAGTGCGATCAGCCAGCGCGTAGCGGCGCTCGAAACCCGCCTCGCGACGTGCCTGATCCACCGGGAGCATGGTCGCTTCGCATTGACCCGCGATGGCCTGGCCTATCTGGCAACGGCGGAAGGCGTACTGAGAACGCTCGCGCGGGCCGACGACAGGCTGGCCGATCGCCGGGAAACCGTCCGCATGACCGTTGTTTCGTCCTTCGCGCACTGCTGGCTCGCGCCCCGGCTCGCATCGCTCTCCTTGTCGCTGGAAGACATTGGTCTCGACCTGCACGTGTCGGACGAGATCGTCGCGCTCGACGAAGGCGAATACGATCTTGCGATCCGCTTGCATCCGAAGGCGGGGATTCCGGGAGAACGGATGACGGCAACCGACGACGTGCTGGTCCCGGTCTACGCGCCCGGCAGTCGGGCGAGCCAAGCCGATCGCGCGGCCGCGTTCGCGGGCATGAGGTTGCTCGAGGACGACTGCAGCCGTCTCGGCGGATCTCGCCACCCATCGTGGGACGCCTGGCATGAGGTCAACGGATGCGATATCCCGCCGGCGCGCAGGCGGATCGTGTTCAATGACGCGGGCTTGATGATCGAGGCTGCTCGCCGCGGGGCCGGCGTCGCGCTCGCACGCCAATCGCTGGTCGCGGACCATCTGGCTGCCGGCGAGTTGGTGACAGTCGACGGAACGCCGCTCGAATGCCTCGGGCAAACCTCATTGATTCAAAGACGAGTAAGCCGTCGCAGCAAGGCAAGCCGGCGCGTCGCGACATGGCTTCTCGATGCCGTCTCCGCGGATATCGCTTAGCATCGCTTGTCGAATTTCTCGCGGACGGCACATGTCATCTGTATCGAGCCCTCGCCGCCCGATCCATCAGCGCGCCGTCCGCGCCAAACGTGCTGCGCCGGCGGCGCATTCAACGCAACGGCGACCACGTCTCCGGCAAGCCAATCGTCGACGTCGCCCTTTCGATCTGTTCCGGCCCGCCTGCCGGCGGCCACAGACCCTCGGCGTAGTGCCGCTTTCTCAACGCCATGCGTTCTTCCAGACTCGAGAATCCCCAGATGTGCGTGATGCGTGGCGGTCCATCGAGCGCGTACATGTTGCAGACGAGATGCGACGTATAGGCTTTGGCCGGGCCCACCGCACGTTCCCACGCGGCCATGGTCGGCGCGATACCGCCGGCTTTCAGCCAGTAACGACGAATCTCGTAGAAGCCGCCGAATGCGCCCGGTTCGATATCGGGTAGAAAAGGGAAAAGTGCATGGCTTTCCATGGCCAATCGAACGGCCGCGCTTTCAATGCCGAAAGGTCGCTCGGCGCTCAACGCCCGATTGCGTTCATGCTGCAATGCATCCATCGTCTCGAAGCCACGCAGCACGACAATCCGCGATAGCTCACCGATTTCCGTGCGCCATGCGCCAAGCAGCCGCCCTTGCGCGCCGGCATCCGATACCCAGCGATGCGCATGGCGGGACACCCTGTCCTGGTCCAGAAGCGGACACGACAACGTCGTGAGTTCATACGGCATATCTGCTCTCCTTTCGCTCGTCTATCGCACTGTATTTCCAAACCGGTGGCCGATAAACGCGCATCATCTTGAAACAGAATCCAGTACGATTGCGCAATGGACCTCCTCAAGGCGATGGCCGTATTCGTCCGTATCGTGGAAACAGGTAGCCTGACGGCGGCGGCGCAGGCGGCCGATCTGTCGCCGACCATGGTCGGCAACTACCTTCAGGCGCTGGAAAGCCGGCTGGGCGCGGTGCTCGTTCACCGCACGACCCGCAAGCAGAAAGTCAGCGCGTTCGGCCACGCTTACTACGAGCGATGCGTCGAAATTCTCGGTCTGGTCGACGACACGGAACAGCTTGCGCTCGCTCACCTCAAGCAGCCACGAGGGCGTTTGCGCGTGACCGCGCCTGTCGTGTTTACGAACGAGTGCCTGATTCCCGCGCTCGCGGACTATTACCGACGCTACCCCGAGATCCAGCTCGATATCGTCGCAACCGATTCGCTCGCCGATCTGTTCGACGAAGGCTTCGAGGCGGCCATTCGCATCGGCACGCTCGCCAACCCGGATGTGGTGGCGCGTCCGCTGGCGCCATACCGGCTGGTGCTGTGTGCGTCGCCCGCTTACGTTCACGAACATGGCGCGCCGGCTACGCCGCACGCGCTAGCCGAGCATCACTGCCTGACGTATGCGTATCCGCCCCGAGCGGAATGGCACGCGGCGCAAACCCAATGGACGCTGGAAGGCCCGGATGGGCCGATGAGCCTGTCCGTGGACGGCAGACTGAAAATTGACAATGCGGACGCGTTGCGCCGGGCGGCGTTGAGAGGGCTGGGTATCGCGATGCTTCCTTCCATCTTGATACGCGACGACATTCGCGAGAAGCGCCTCATCGAGATCATGCCGGACTTCGCCGGCCCTGAACGGACGATGAACCTGCTTTATCTTCAGGAGAGGCAGCAATCACCGAAGCTTCGCAGCTTCACTGAATTCGTGGTCGACCGGTTCGGCGCCGAAACGGCCTGTCGGACGTGAGGCGATTGCCGCCGGTCGCGAAAGGCGTCGTATTTCATCGACACCTCGCGATTTCGACCCGATGCGCGTTTCCGCCTTCACCCACCGTGGTCGTTCGTCTGCACCGGCCTGCGACGGAATGGCGCCGAAGCGACGGTGCTCGAATCGGATCGCGCCGCCTCCGCCGCCTGCAGGGCGTGGCCGTTAGCCGCGCGAATCGACCCAGTTGCGTGCCCAGCGTGCCGAATGCGCGAGCGCCTGTGCCTCGCTCGTGAAGTAATCGAGCGAATAGAACTGATAGCGGCCTTCGTCGTGCGTGCTATCGGCGCGTTCGAGCACGAGGTTGGATGAAAAACTACCGTCGGGCAAGCGATGCGCCGAGGGTTGGACGGCATAGCCGTTGTATTGTTGAATTCGTTTGTTGTGCATTTTAATTTTAATGATGTTCGAGTGCGCGCGTGCCGTGCGAAATGCGCACGGGCAAGCCGATTCAAAGCCATTGCGGACTGAATCTGACGCAGTCGGAAAGCGAAAATAAGGCGTTGCGGCCGGAGGGGGAATGAAGTGCAACGAGACGTGTGACGCTCGGCCAGCTGAATCACTCGATACAGCTCAAGGCGATCGCGCCAACTTGGGGAGGCGAAGCTCCGTTGGGATGTCGCTGCGACCCGGCGTCCGTCGTGGGAGGCCGGGCCCTTCAAACTTTACAGCGGCTTGATGTTGGCCGCTTGCAGACCCTTCGGGCCTTGCTTCGTTTCGAAGCTCACTTTTTGATTTTCAGCCAGCGTCTTGAAGCCGTCGGCACGAATTTCGGAGAAATGAGCGAACAGGTCGTCGCCGCCCTTGTCCGGAGTAATGAAGCCAAAGCCTTTGCTGTCGTTGAACCACTTGACGATACCGGTATCCATGAAGATTCCTTGAGAAAAAAATACGGAGAATTGCTCTGTTGAAAGAGCGCGTGAAGCGTCAAGGAGGGAGAGGACAACGAATACCGCTGAGGAGGAGCGAGCAATTGATGAACAGCAATCGGACTTCTTGGACTTCGGTGCATACACTAACGGCAGGTGCCGGCCGCGTCAACGACTATCTTGTAACTGTGTGACATCCAGCTCGACGCGCCGACATCGAGACGCCCTTCAGCATCCGGGGCGCGACTCCGCGACCGTGGGCAGCGCAGCCGGAGGCTGTCGTCACGACTGGACCCGCACCGCCCCGCTTCACGCCTTCGCGAAGGCCAGCAGCAGCTCGCCGAGTTTGCCCGGTTGCTCCTGCTGGATCCAGTGGCCTGCGCCGTCGATCAGCTCGATGCCGCGCATGCTCGTCGTCGCCTTCGTCCTCATCAGATCGAGCGCGCCCGGCGCAGAATAGGTGCCCCAATCGCGCTTGCCGCCAATGAAGAGCGACGGGACGTCGATCGTCCTGCCCGAAAACAGGCGCAACTCGGCGTTCAGGTCGGGATCGGACAAGACACGATAAGCCTGAAGCGCGCCTTGAAACCCGGTACGGCCATACTCCGCCGTGTATACGCCAAGTTCCGCGTCGGTAAGCCATGTGCAGGCAAGGATGTCGGCGGCGGACGGCTGGAATGGCGCAACGGTTTCGGGCATCGTCTTGCCGAGATCCATCACGTAGTACGTGGGCATTTGCGCCAGCTCCGCGGCCGTGAGCGCCTTCAGCGGATGCGGCTTGTTGCCCGGCCAGTCGGCGCTCTTCACGTGGAAAAATGCCCGCAGAAACGCTGATAGACCTTGGGGTGGATGCCACATGTCCCGGTTGGCGTTCCGTGTGCACAGGTATTGCTGGTAATACGCTCTCGGCGGATCGAGCGCGGCAAGCGCCGCCGCCAACTTTCGACCTTCGCTGTTCGGTTGAGCCGACGATGGCTCGCTTTGCGCCGTGTCGAACGGAAACGCCGGCGGACCAGGGAACGGCGCACTCATCAGCACCACTGACGGAAAAACGTCCGGTCGCGCCAGCGCGCAATACGCCGCCACGGGCGAGCCGAGGTCGTGCCCGACCAGCATCGACGTATGCCGATACCCCAACGCCGATACCAGTCCGAGGGCGTCGCGCGTCATATTCAGGAGGCTGAAGGGCCCGAGCGGAGCGTCATAGTCGTTCGCCCAACCGGTCGTGCGTCCATAACCGCGCTGGTCGGGCGCCACGACGTGGTATCCCGCGTCGGCCAGGATGGGCATGAGATGCCGCCAGCCGTAGGCCAGATCCGGAAAACCGTGCAAAAGCAACGCGAGCGGCCGGCCGGCGCTTTCATAACCGGCTTCGAGAATGTGAATATCGAGGCCGTTCACCCCATGGATCATGCGCGAGCGCACTCCTTTCGGAAGCGTTCCTGCACCGTATGTCGGCGTGGCCAAATCACTCTCTCCTGTCGGGGTTGCGCGGGCAGGACGAAGCAAGGCAGCAATCAGGCCGGCCGCGCCCATCGCCAGGACGGTTCGTCGCGGCGCCGATGGCTTGCTCTTGTCGACGGGCATCGTCGAACTCCGAAATATGGTGATCACCATAGTATGGCGATCGCCATAGACCGGTCAAGCGGAACGTGGTAATTTCCCGGCATGACACGCAAGACTGACGCTCGCGCTCGCGCGATTGCCACGGCCGAAAGGCTGTTTCGCATCCAGGGCTACACGGCGACCGGACTGACCCAGATCCTCGAGGAAAGCGGCGCGCCCAAAGGGTCGTTCTACTTTCACTTTCCTCGCGGCAAGGCCCAACTCGCCGAGGAAGCAATCGACAACTACGTCACCCATCGAATTGCGGTCTTGCAGAACATCTCGGCTGATACGACCGGTCATGCGCTGAATTTTGTTCGCCAGATCTTCAGCACGTTTGCGGCCGAAATGGTCGCTACCGATTTTCAGTACGGGTGTCTCATGCAAAACCTGGCAAACGAACTGCCCGCGCTCGACGCCGAGCTGACCCAGCGGGTGGCGCGGGGGTTTGCCGATTCGACCGAGGTGATTGCGGCGCATTTCAGGGGGTGCGGGTTCGCTTCCGCGCGCGCATCCTCGGCCGCAGCCGCGTTGGTCGCCGCGCTCGAAGGCGCCCGCACGGTCGCGCGCCTGGAACGCTCGCCGGCCGTGTTCGACGCGCTGGCAGATGTCAGCAGCCAGGGATGGGGCGTTTCCGAGGGGTGATCCGGCCCAATGTTCTCGTCATGCGTCGTGCCTTGCGCACATCAGGGGGAAATTGCCCGTTGCCGTGATGCCGCACCGGTTCGGCATCCGCGAACGCACGACGTGCCGCGAATTCTCTCGACTACGTTTGCTCGAACTGCGCAGCGGTAGCCGGGCAACGTGAACGCGTGGAAACCGGCAAGCAGCCGCACGAGTACCCCGAGTTCCGAAGCATGGCCAGATCGATCAAGCATGACCTCGCCGCGCAGATCGTCTATCGATGATCGACTTGCGGGCATAGCCGACGCGGAAACACCCGAAAACCACGAAACCTGCGGCCGCCATCGCGAACACCCAAACCGCAGGTCAATGCGAAGCACCGAACAGTCGAATCACGACGCCGCGCAACCACCGGTTGCCGGCCTCGTGGTGATAGCGCGCATGCCAATGCTGCCGCACCGCGAAGCCTTCGACGGGAATCGGGCACGCATGAACCGCCAGATCGCCGGCCTGGGCCAGCGTCTCGCCGATATGACGCGGTAGCGTCGTAATCAGGTCGGTCGTCTGAACGATCGCCCCCAGCCCCAGAAAGCCCGGCAATTCCAGCACCACGTCTCGCTCGATGCGCGCCTGCCGCAGCGCCTGTTCGAGGAGTTGCGCCCCCGTTCCCGCCGTAATCGCGACATGCCCTTCCGAACGATACTGCCTGGCCCCGAGCCGACCGCGAATCCTCGGGTGATGCCGATTCACCAGACAAATCCAGTCCTGGTCATACAGCTTCTGCTGATAAATGCCGCCGCCCAGCCACGGCACGTAGCCGATCGCGAGATCGGCTTCGCCGGATTCGAGCGCCCGCTCCGTATTGCCGTCGATCCGTGCGGCTTCCAGCCGGACGCCCGGCGCCTGCGCCCGGACATGGGCCAGCAGCCGCGGCAGCAGCGTGACGTGACTCGCGTCGGTCATGCAGATGCGAAAGCGTCGCTGGGCGGTCGCGGGATCGAACGCGATCTCCCACGCAGTGAAGCGCCGCAGCGATTCGAGAATTTCCCGGCAGGGCCCGATCAGCGCGTCGGCTTGCGGTGTCGGCGCCATGCCGCCGGGGGTGCGGATGAAGAGCGGATCGTGCAGGTGTTCCCGCAAATGCCCGAGCCAGATGCTGACGGTCGGCTGGCTCTGGCCGAGCTGCTCGGCGACGCGCGTGACGCTGCGCACGTCGTACAACAAATCGAATAGCTGAAGCAGCTTCAGGTCCGGCAGATCGGCGGGCATCGTCGCATTATTGTCCATGGCAATGACGTCATTGTACTCATTGCATTGTCGGCATGAGCGGCGGCTCCTATCGTGAGGTCATACGTCAAGGAGACACCATTGAAAATCGCGATTCTGGGAGCCGGCGCACTGGGTTGTGCGATCGGCGCCACCCTCACCGAAGGCGGTCACGAGACCTGGTTGATCGACCGCTCGCCCGCACACGTCGATGCGATGCGTCGCGACGGCCTGCGCGTCGACGACGCCCGCGGCACCCGGCAGGTACGCGTACACGCGACGACGCAAGCGGCCGAAGTCGGCACGGCCGACGTGGTCGTGGTGCTGGTCAAGTCGTTCCACACCGACGCCGCGATCCGCGGCGCCCTGTCGCTGGTCGGGCCTGATACCGTCGTGCTGTCGCTGCAGAACGGCCTCGGCCACGAGGACATCCTGAGCGACGCCGTCGGCCGCGAGCGCGTCCTCGCGGGCAAGACCTACGTCGGCGGCGTGCTGCGCGGGCCGGGTCATATCGAATCCGGCGTGATCGGCAAAAGCACCTACATCGGCGAGCTCGACGGCCGCATCACGCCGCGCGTGCAGGCGATCGCCGCCGCGTTCGATACCGCCGGCCTCGCGACGACGATCAGCGACAACATCGTCGGCACGATGTGGGACAAGCTGCTGGTGAATGTCGCGACGGGCGCGCTGACCGGCCTCACCGGCCTCACCTACGGGCAGCTCTACGACGAGCCGCTGCTGAAGGCGACGTCGCTCGCGGCGGTCGCCGAAGCCATCGCGGCGGCTCAGGCGGCCGGCGTCAAGCTGTCGATGACCGATCCCGAACAGGCCTGGACGCTCGCCGCCGAGGGGCTGCCCGCCGCCTTCAAGACCTCGATGCTGCAAAGCCTGGAGAAAGGCTCGATCACCGAGATCGACTTCATCAACGGCTCGGTCGTGCGCGCCGGGCAGCGCCATGGCGTGCCGACCCCGGTCAATGCCACGCTCGTCGCCTGCATCAAGGGGCTGGAGCGCGCGCTGGCCGATCGCCAACGCGAGGAGGCCACGGCATGAGCGCCACGAAAGCCTATCTCGAACACGTCGCGATCTGGGTGAAAGACATCCACTGGCACATCCGTTTCTTCGAGGACGTGCTCGGCATGACGCTGCGCGAAGTGGACGGCCCGCTCGACGCACCGCGACAGTACTGGACGCTCGGCGGCATGCAGTTCATCCACGCACCGGAACATGACGGCCCGGAAGGCCGGCTCGCCCATCTCGGCGTGATGTGCGAGGACCTGGAGGCCGCGCTGGCCGCCGCGCGGCGATTCGACGTGACGGAGATGCCGCAGGGGCGCAACTGGATTCGCCTGCCCGACGGGCTTGCCGTCGAACTGATTCAGGCCAGGCCGGCTTCGTGCGTCGCGCAGGCGCTGGCGATCAACCCGCGCGCGGAGGCATGACCATGACGATCGTCGAGAAATACTGGGACGATGCCCGCGAGGGCGACACGTGCACGAGCCCGACCTACCTCGTGACCAAGGAACGCATTCTCGCGTATGCCGACCTCACCGGCGACCATACGCCCGTTCACGTGGACGAGGAATACGCGAACGCCAGCCATTTCGGCTGCCTCGTCGCGCACGGGCTGTTCGGCCTGTCCGTTGCCGACGGCCTGAAGACCCAGAGCGACTATCGCTTCCTGCCGGGCATGTCGCTCGGCTGGACCTGGGATTTCCTGCTGCCGATCAAGGTCGGCGACGTGCTGCACGTGACGTTCCGCGTCGGTTCGATGCGGGCCAGCAAGAGCCGCCCGGACTGGGGCATCGTCGTGCTGCCGTCGGAGCTGATCAATCAGGACGGGCAGGTCGTTCAACGCGGCGAACATCGCCTGATGGTGCCGCGCCGTCCGGAGGCACTGTGATGCAGGCACGTCCCCTCGAAGGCATTCGCGTCGTCGACTACAGCCATTTCCTCGCCGGCCCGTATGTCGGGCGCTGTCTCGCGGCGCTCGGTGCCGAAGTGATCAAGGTCGAGCGCCCGGGCGCCGGCGACGCCGGACGCCAGCACGCGACCGTGCTCGACGACCAGCAAAGCGGCTACTTCCTGCAGCTCAACATGGGCAAGCGTGGCGTGAGCGTCAACATGAAGGACGCGCGCGGCAAGGCGTTCATGCAGCGGCTGTGCGACTCCGCCGACGTCTTCATCGAGAACTATCGGCCGGGCGCGCTGGACAAGCTCGGGCTCGGCTATGAAGAACTGTCGGCGCGCAATCCGGGCCTCGTCTACTGCTCGATTTCCGCGTACGGTCACACCGGTCCCGATGCGCATCGCGCGGGTTTCGGGCTGATCGCCGAAGCGAAGAGCGGGATCATGCAGATGGTCGGCACGCCCGGCGAGCGTCCGCCGCTGCTGCGCATTTCGCTCGGCGACATGTACACCGGCATTCATGCGGTCGCGGCGATCAATGCCGCGCTGCTGGGGCGCGTGAAGAGCGGTCGCGGGCAACACGTCGACATGGCGCTGTACGACACGCTGGTGTCGATGCACGAATATGCGGTGCAGTGCTACACGCTGAAGGGCGTGCTGCCCGAGCAGACCGGTCACGACATGCCGACCTCGACACTCTATGGCGTGTTCCGTGCCGCCGACGGCGATCTCGTGATCGCCGCGCAAGTCGACGACGCATGGAAGCGCTTTGCACAACTGATCGAAGCACACGGCGGCCCGGCTGGCTTCGGCGCGGACACCCGGTTTCACGACAGCACCGGGCGCAATGCGCATCGCGCGGAGATCCTGTCGGTGGTCGAGCCGTGGGTGGCCGCGCGTTCCGTCGCGTCGGTACTGGACCTGCTGGACGGCATCGACGTTCCGTGCGCGAAGGTGCAGCGCATCGACGAGGTGTTGAACGATCCGCAGATCCAGGCCAGAGGCATGGTCGTCGAGCAGCAGCATCCGCGCTACGGGACGCTGCGCCTGCCCAACCTGCCGTTCCGGTTTTCCGATTGCGATACGACGATTCGCGAGGTCGCGCCCGATCTCGGCCAGCACAACGCGGAAGTCGCGCGGTCCCTCGGGTTCGATGCGGCCGAAATCGACGCGATGCAGGCCGACGGCGTCCTCTATTCAAAAGTGAGCCAATGATGACCGACCAATACGCGGTGATCGGCAATCCGATCGGACACACCAAATCCCCGCTGATTCACGGCCTTTTCGCGCAAGAGACGCAGCAGGACCTCCGCTATACGGCGATCGAGGGCCCGCTCGAGCCGGCAGGCGCTTTTGCTGCCGCGGTGCGGGCGTTTTTCGACGGCGGCGGCAAGGGCATCAACGTCACCGCGCCGTTCAAGCTCGACGCATTCGCGATGTCGGACGAACGCAGTGAGCGGGCGCAGCTCGCGGGCGCGGCCAACGCGCTCAAGTTCGACGGCGGCCGCATCCTGGCGGACAACTTCGACGGCATCGGACTGGTTCGCGATATCGAGGCGAACCTCAATCTGCCGATGGCCGGCAAGCGTGTGCTGGTGCTCGGTGCGGGCGGCGCGGCACGCGGTGCGCTGTTGCCGTTCCTCGAAGCCGGCCCGGCGGAACTCGTGATCGCGAATCGCGACGTCGACAAGGCGCGCGCGCTGGCCGCGCAGGTCGCCGGACGCGGCCCGCTCGTTGCCGGCAGCTACGCGGACCTCGCGCGGATGGGACGTTTCGATCTGGTGGTCAACGCGACGTCGGCCAGTTTGACCGGCGATCTGCCGCCTGTCCCGCCGAGCGTGTTCAGTCCGACGGGCACCGCCTATGAACTCGCCTATGGCAAGCGGCTCACGCCGTTTCTCCGGCTCGCTAAAAACGCGGGCGTGCACGGGATCGCGGACGGCGTCGGCATGCTGGTCGAGCAGGCGGCCGAGGCGTTCGCATGGTGGCGCGGCGTGCGGCCCGCGACCAGCGCGGTGATCGACCGGCTGGCCGTGCCGTTTGACTGAACACATGATCCGGCAGACCCGGCGCGTCCCGCTGAACGGCCTGTGGCGAGCGAACGCGCGCCCGGTCGACAAGGCAGAATACGACCGGTTGGGCGTCGGCGCGATGGCGCACGATCACACCGCGCGCGAATCCATGCCAGGATCATTGCGCAGCTAGCCGGCGATCGACGCGGCGTCGTGTCCGGCGCCGCTTCCGCCACGCACTGTTTCAGCTTGTTACCGCGGTGTGCGCGCGCCGAGCAACCTTGCCTTGCCGCCGTCTTCACCCCACGTCCCAATACCGTGCCGAACACCGTCATGCCGGACACCACGCGCCCCGCTCGCCTGAACTTCGCGCTCATGTTACCGCTGCTGCTGGCGGCCCAGCCGGTGGCGACCGACAGTTACTTGCCGGCCCTGCCTGAAATCGCCGCGACGCTGGGCTCCGCCAGCGTCAGTCTCACGGTTTTCGCATTGATATTCGGTGTCGGACAATTGCCGATGGGCGGTCTTTCCGACCGAATCGGCCGCCGCCCCGTCTTGCTGACCGGCCTTGCGCTCTATGCGCTGAGTGCACTGGCGGCGGCGCTCGCATCGAGCGCCGCGATGCTGGTGGCCGCGCGTGCGATGCAGGGCTTTGCGATGGCCGCGATCCTGGTATGCGCGCGTGCGACGGTACGCGACCGGTACTCGGCGGGCGACGGCCCGTACGTAATGGCGCGCGGTTTCATGGGAATGGGGATGATGGCGTTCCTTGCCCCGATTCTCGGTGCGTATGTCACGCAGCACGCGGGCTGGCGATGGGTACTCGCGGGGATGAGCCTGTATGCGTTCGGCTTGCTCGTCATGTGCTGGTACGGCTTCGAGGAAAGCGCCGCCAGAATCGCGCCGGGCTGGAACTCGACCGGGGACGTGCGCGAGATATTCGGCAACGCCCCGTTCAGGGTATGGACGCTGCTGGCCGCGTCGACGTACACCGGCATGTTCTGTTTTCTGCTGCTTTCTCCGACGATCTACATCCGGCAGCTCGGCATCTCGCCCCAGCGATACGGCTGGATACCGGCGAGCGGGACGCTCGTTTATGTTCTCAGTACCGTTGGCTGCCGGCACTTGCTGAGACGTCAAAGCATGCTGCGAACGGTGCGGCAAGGCGCGACGTTGAGCCTGTCAGGCGCGGTGATCCAGGCATTGGGGTGCGCGCTGCTTCCCGGCAGCATCTGGCCGCTGCTCGTCGGGCACGGCGTGTATTGTCTCGGGCACGGAATCCATCAGCCATGCGGGCAGGCAGGCGCGGTCAGCGGCCTGCCTCATCTTGCCGGCCGCGCGGTATCCTGGTCCGGCTTCATCATGATGTTCTTCGCTTTCAGCGTGGGACAGACGGCGGCGGTTTTCACCGATCCGCGCTATCAGTCGGGCGCGTGGCCGATGGTGGTGCCGATGCTTGGCGTTGGTGTCACGCTGGTTACGATTGCGTTTGCGTGGTTGCCGAAAATCGGTGGCGCGACTTTGGGCGCGGCAGCGGTTCCGACGCCGGCGGTGGATGGTCGGTGAGTTGTGGTGGGAACTCGGTGGAAAGCGGCGGGATGGGTGTCCAGCGCGTCTCTTGTGACCGCCAAATGGACTTGGTGAACGTGATACTCGACAAGGATGCTGCGAGCGAGCATCTAGGCAGCAGTGGCCTGAACAAGACGCAGGCCCCATCCAGTTTGCAACGTACCATCTTCGCCTTGCATGGGCGCGAACGCCGACAACAGTTCACTTTTGAACTGCGCGCGCGCCGCTTCCGACATCCGGTCGGCATCGTAGGTGTCCAGCATGTCCAACCACAGCTGCTCGGGTGTAGGTGTCCAGTCGATTTCGATGTCTTCAAAAGCCACATCAACAAAATCGGGCTTGAGTAGTTCTTGCCACCCCGCTTCACTGCGTGTGCGCGCATCACCGAGTCGCAACTCTGTGAGCTGATCCTTCGCGATTGGCTTGAAGATGTCCAAAAAGACTTCGCCGACCTTGCCAGTCAAAAAGCTCCGTCCGACGATAGCGGAAAAGCTGCCGCCGTCACGCAATACCCGGCGAATCTCTCGAACAACTTGTTCGATATCGTCCATCAACATGAGAGCCATGTGCGACAGCACGTAGTCTACTGAGCCGCTATCGAGTGACATTTCTTGTGCACGCTCGTTGAGCAATCGTATTTCGTGCGGCAATATTCCCCGAGCCATGCTTAACTCGCCATCGCTCATGTCTATGCCAATTAGCTTCGTTGCTGCATGCCCCCTGTCGTTCAGAATTTGCAGCAATGGCCCGTCACCGCATGCCAGATCGAGCACAGTCCGCGACATCGCATCGTTCGGTACACGAGTCGCCAGTGCGTGATAGGAGGACGGGTATGCTGCCTGCGCAGATCGTGCAGGCCGATTACCGTAGGCTCGACGTGTTGCTCCTGCCCGGCGGCGGTGAAAATCTTTCAAATATATTTCTGCGTACGAGGTCATTCTTGCGCCATTCGATTGTTCGCTAGTTGGGAGCACTCGTGACGCTAGAGCCCGACCCCCAAGCCGATTGTCGACGAACCAGACCACGATGTCGAACGTCTCAAAATAGCCGGCAGCCACCACCCGGCGCCGCTCGACCGACAACCTCGGACCGTGGCTATGCAGCTCGGCGTCCAGCTGTGTGACGGGGCAGTCGATGTCGGCGGATGGCGTGCTCACCATGCGCTGAGCACGCTGCCCCTCCCAACGTCGATCCAGCCCCACACGAACGGGGCCACACAACGCATCAACGCGACGTACCCTCGTCGCCCGCGCCCCCCACCACCAGCACATCCGACAACTTCAACACGGGACAATGCGCCCCCGCGCCCGCAACGGCATCACGATACGTATCCGTGACAGCCGCCGCGATCCCATGAGCCGCGTCGACGCCTTCGGCCATCGCCGAGTAGTACGACAGGTCCTTGAGCGCATTCGCCATATGGAACGGCAGCGCGGACGTGTCGCCGGTCTCCAGAAACGGACGCAGCCGGTTCAGCGCGGCGCCGCCGCCACCGCCGTTGGCGAGCACGTCGGCCAGCACCGCGACGTCCACGCCCGAGCGCTTCGCGCACGCGACGGCTTCCGACAGCAGCGCGATGGTCCCGAGCGACACATAGTTGTGCAGCAGCTTCATGCTGTGGCCAGCCCCGACATCGCCGACACGCGTGATGTTTTCCGCGAAGCACGCGAGCACCGGCCTGATCTCGGCAAACAACGCGGGCGTCGCACCGACCAGCAGGTTCAGCCGGCCCTCGTGCGCCTCCCTGGCGCCGCGTGTCATCGGCGCGTCGACGAAGCGCCCGCCTGCCGCTTCGACGAGTCGCGCCATTCTGACGGTCGATTCGGGAACGGCGGTCGAACAATCGACGACGATCGCGTTGTCCCTCAGGCCGGCCAACACGCCATCGTCACCGGTGAGCACCGCTTCCACTTCGGGCGAACCCGTCACGCACAGGATGACGACGTCCGCTTGCGCAGCCAGTTCGCGCGCGGTCCGCACGGTCCGTACGCCGCCGCGCAGCAGTTCGTCGAGCGGCTGATTGCCCGGATGCTCGACGACCGTGAGCGGATAGCCGTGCTTCAGCACGTTGCGCGCAATACCATGCCCCATCAAACCTACGCCGATCAGGCCAATCTGCTGTTTCATCAGAATTTGCTCCGAGAAACCCCGCCATTGATGACGGGAAGGAAAGAAGCGCTGTTGACAGACAGCTTCTTCCACGGGTTAGGATCACCTGCATGATTCTTGTCTACCGCTACCGCGTGAAGTCGCTCAACGGACTGCTCAACAAGCAGAGCCGTGCGGTGAACTACGTCTGGAACTTCTGCAACGACACGCAGAAGCACGCGCTCAAGTGGGGCAAGAAGTGGCCTACAGGATTCGACCTGAACGTGCTGACGACCGGCAGCAGCAAAGAACTCGGTATTCACTCCGGCACGGTCAACGCGACGTGCGAGCAATACGCGAAGTCGCGCAGTCAGCGTCGACGCCCTTACCTGCGCTATCGCGGCAGGAAGTCGCTGGGCTGGGTGCCGCTGAAGGGGCGTGACCTGAAGCGCGAGGGCGACGCGTTTCGTTTCGCCGGCAACACCTTCCGCGTGTTCAACAGCCGAACGCTTCCCGAAGGGAAGATCAAGGATGGAACCAACTTTGCGCAGGATGCGCGGGGCAACTGGTTTCTCAACATCGTGATCGAGATGCCCGATGTTCCGGCCCGACCTATCCGTTCCGGTGTGGGCATCGATCTCGGCCTGAAAGACTTCGCCACACTTTCGACGGGCGAGAAGCTGCCCAATGACCGGTTCGGTCGACAAGCGGCGGAAAAGCTGGCGAAAGCGCAACGGGCGCGAAAGCACAAGCGACATATCGCGAAGCTGCACGCCAAGGTCGCGAATGCCCGTGCCGATTTCCAGCACAAGCTCGCGCTCGATCTCGTGCGGCGTTTCCATTACATCGCAATCGGCAACGTGTCGGCCGTCAAACTTGCCAGAACCAGGATGGCGAAAAGCGTCTACGACGCGTCCTGGTCGTCGTTCCGAAACAAGCTCCGCTACAAAGCGATCGCGCACGGAGCCACGTTTGAGGAAGTCGACGAAAGGGGTTCCACCCAGTCCTGTTCGGCGTGCGGGTCGCAAGACAGCACGACGCGGCCGAAAGGTATCGCGGGACTGCGAATAAGAGAGTGGGCCTGCAGTGGATGTGGTGTCGAACATGATCGAGATATCAACGCTGCGCTGAACATTCTCCGATGCGGACGTGCATCGCCAGGTGTGGGAATCCTCCGCCTTTAGGCGTAGGAGGACGTCAAGTCGTTCCCGTCAAAAGATCGCACCGCGGTGCAGCACCGCGGCGAAATGGATAGTCGTTACCGGTCGACGAGCCGCGCCGGCAGCAGCATCGTGAGCACGATGCCCAGCAACAGGCACCCGACCATCACGAACAGCGGCGCTGCGAGACCGCCCGACATCTGCTTCAGGTAGCCGACCGCATAGGGCCCGAAGAAGCCGCCGAGGTTCCCGAACGAGCTGATCACCGCGATGCCCATCGATACCGACGCAGTGCCGAGCGCCGCGGTCGGCATGCTCCAGAACAGCGGCGGGAACGAGATGAGCCCCGCGTTCGCGATGCAGAGGGCGAACATGCCGAGCCACAGCTGATCGTGCCAGACGACCGACAGCCCGAGCCCGGTCGCGCCCATCAGCAAAAGCGCGGCGACGTGCAGCCGCTGCCGGCCGCGCCGGTCCGCACTGCGTCCGAACAGGACCATCACGACCACGGCCACCGCATTCGGCAGCGCGGCGAGCAAGCCGATGACGAAATCGCTGCCGATGCCCATCTGCTTGATCATCGTCGGCGCCCAGAATGTATAGCCGTAAATCGCGAACACGTCGAGAAAGTAGATCACGCAAAACGCCCACACGAGCCAGTGCGAGAACAGGCCGCGGTGATTGACCGACTCGGTCGTCGCACGATCTTCCGCCAGCACGCGCGCCAGGATGGCGCGCTCCGCTTGCGAGAAACGCCCGCTGCGCGTGACGTCGTCGTCGAGGCCCATCCATACATACAGCGCAGCCACGAATGCGGGCAGCGACTCGAGAATGAAGATCCATTTCCAGCCCGGAATCTGCATCGCCCCGTCGAAATACTGAAGAATGAAGCCGGTCAACGGCGATCCGATCAGCCCGGCCAGCGCGAGCGCCGCATAGAACATCGATAGAATCCGCGCGCGCCGCCGCCCCGGAAACGAACGGGCCATGTAGAGCACGATGGCCGGGATGAAGCCGGCCTCGGCGACGCCGAGCAGAAAGCGCATCACGTAGAACTGCATCGGCGTGGACACGAACGCCGTCAATCCCGACACGACACCCCAAGACACGACGATCCGCGTGATCCAGCGGCGCGGCCCGACGCGCAACAGCAGCATGTTGCTCGGCACCTCGAAGATCACGTAACCGAGAAAGAATATCCCTGCACCGAAGCCGAACACCGCGTCGGAAAAGCCCAGGTGCTGGCTCATCTGCAGTTTGGCGAAGCTGACGTTCACGCGATCGATGTATGACGTGACGTACGCGAACATCAAAATGGGCAGGATTTGCACGGCGAGCCGGCGAAAGATCCGGTCCTCCTGTGCGAGGTCGTGCGCCGATGCCGGGGCGGCGAGGTCGCCCGGGTTGCAGGCCGCGTCGATTTCCACGTTTGTCTCCGAAAGTTCATGGATGGCCCCGCGTGCGTGCTTGCGTCGTCACGCGTGCAGTCGCTGTCGAGATAGGTGTGTGCGACAGGAGGCGGTTCGAATCTACCGGCTGCCCCGCCCACCCGATATGCGAAATCCTTCAAGCGGCACTTCGAATATCTCGAACGCCCGCGCGGGCCGGCCATCATACGGTGCAATGCACAAGCCACGGAAAAACAGTTTCCGGCCGCCGATCGCTCACGCGACACGGGCCATCGCGGCGTGACGGCGGTGTCGCGGTGTGCGGCGCACCATTCGCGGCCGGTCAGAGCCAGTCAGGGTTAGCACCACTTCGCCCGATACCGTGGCGCGCAGCGATGAATGACATACTTGCCGCAGTTTCAACCGGAGTCCGCGCTTGTTCGATCTCACGTCCCTCGCCCTGTTCGTCCGTGCAGCCGAGCTGGGCAGCCTGTCGCGCGCCGCGCAACAGTCCCACATGTCGCTTTCCACCGCAAGCCGCAGGATCGCGCTGCTCGAGCATCACTTTCGCGTGGTGCTGCTGAACCGCACGGTGGCCGGCGTCGAACTCACGCCCGCCGGCGAAGCGCTGTTGCGCCACGCGACCGACCTGCTGCTGCGCACCGATGCGATCTACTGCGAACTGTCCGACTATACGAAAGGCGCGGTCGGCCGCGTCCGCGTGTTCGCGAACATCTCGGCGATCAGCCAGGATCTGCCCGATCAGTTGCGCACCTTTTCGCAACGCTATCGCGACATCAAGCTGCAGATCAGCGAGCTGAGAAGTTCCGACATCCTGCAGGCGCTGCGCGAAGGCCGCGCGGACGTCGGCATCGTCACGTCGCGCACCGCGCCCGAGGGCATCCACCTCGCGCCTTACTGCATGGATCGGGCCAGCGTGGTCGTCCCCGACGACTACCCGCTCAGCGGCGATTCGATCGATTTCAGCGCGTTGCTCGACCACGATCTGGTCGCGCTCGACGACCGCTCGGAACTCACGCGTTCGCTCGTCAGGGAAGCGGCGCTGCTCGGCAAGTCGGTCCGTTTCCGCGTGCAGGTGCAGAGCTTCGAAGCCATGTGCCGGCTGATCGCGGCAGGGCAAGGCATCGGCATCCTGCCCGAACGCGCGGTCGCGCTGTTTCGCGAACCGATGCGCCTGCGTTTCATTCGCCTCAACGATCCGTGGGCCAATCGCGTCATGTCGGTCGGCATTCGCGCCGGCGCCGTGCCGCTGCCGACGCGCAAGCTGTTCGAGTTCCTCGCCTCGTTCGCGCCGCCTTCGCTCGTCTCCGGTGAAGCCGGGCAATCGAACGACTGACTGCGCCGCCACGCGTGCGCGCGCGCCGGCGTGTTGCAGATTTTCGAAGGTCCCGTTCACGAATCCGCACTTCCTGCCGATGCCGGCGACGCAGTAGATTCGACGGACAGATTCAATAGTCCGCCGGTTACCGCAACGGAAGAGACACGGGAGACATGCCGACGCGATCCGAGGGGAATCGGATGCAGCGTTGCGTATCAAAGGCCGCCGCGCAGCAGTTCGACGCGGCCCGGCTCGCGCAGCTTCCCCATGTCTGCCCCTCCCGTGCGGGACGCCAGCTTCATCATGGAGGCTTCCCGCAACATGAAGAACCCGCACCGCATCGCGGTCATCGCCGGCGACGGCATCGGCAAGGAAGTGATGCCCGAAGGCCTGCGCGTGCTGCGCGCCGCCGCGGATCGCTTCGACATTCCGCTGGCGTTCGACGAATTCGGCGACTGGTGTACCGATCACTACGTGCGCCACGGCACGATGATGCCGGCCGACTGGGCGCGGCAGATCGGCGCGCACGACGCCATTTTCTTCGGGGCCGTCGGCGCGCCCGATATCGTGCCGGACCACGTCGCCGTGTGGGAATCGCTGATCAAGATCCGGCGCGAGTTCGATCAATACGTGAACCTGCGCCCGGTGCGCCTGATGCCGGGCGTGCCCGCGCCGCTCGCCGGGCGCCAGCCGGGCGACATCGACTTCATCGTCGTGCGCGAGAACACGGAAGGCGAGTATTCGTCGGTGGGCGGCCGGATGTTTACCGGAACCGACCGCGAGATCGCCGTGCAGCAGTCGGTTTTCTCGCGCGTCGGCGTCGACCGCGTGCTCAGGTTCGCATTCGAACTCGCCCGCTCGCGCCCGCGCAAGCAGCTGACGGCGGCGACGAAATCCAACGGCATCTCGATCACCATGCCGTTCTGGGACGAGCGCCTCGCCGAAATGGCCCGGTCGTTCCCGGACATCGAAACGCGCAAATATCACATCGACATACTGTGCGCGCACTTCGTCCAGAATCCGGATCGCTTCGACGTCGTCGTCGCCTCGAACCTGTTCGGCGACATCCTGTCCGACCTCGGCCCCGCGTGTACCGGCACGATCGGCATCGCGCCGTCGGCGAACCTGAACCCGGAGCGGCGCTTCCCTTCGCTGTTCGAGCCGGTGCACGGCTCGGCGCCCGAC
Organism: Burkholderia cenocepacia; assembly: GCF_014211915.1. NCBI lineage: Bacteria > Pseudomonadati > Pseudomonadota > Betaproteobacteria > Burkholderiales > Burkholderiaceae > Burkholderia > Burkholderia cenocepacia. The sequence continues at coordinate 293,936 of NZ_CP060041.1, forward strand.
ATCGCGGGCCGCGGCATCGCGAACCCGATCGGGCAGATCTGGTCTGCCGCGTTGCTGCTTCAACACCTCGGTCGCGGCGAATCGCGCTACGAAGCCGCGGCCGCCGAAATCGTCGCGGCGATCGAATCCGTGCTCATCGCCGGCCCACACACCCGCGACATGGGCGGCACGGCCAGCACCGAAGAACTGGGCGCCGCGATTGCACACACCATCGCGAATCCCGCATCGATCGAGGAATGACCCATGCAATTTGATCACTACATCGACAACGCCCGCGTCGTGCCGAATACCGGCGCGCGAATCGACGTCGTCGACCCGAGCACCGGCGAACCGTTCGCGACGATCGCGCGCGGCGATGCGACGGACGTGCAGCACGCCGTTTCCGCCGCACAGCGCGCGATGGGCGACACGCTCGACGGCCCGTGGGCGAAGCTGTCGCCGGTCGAACGCAGCAACCTGCTGTTCGCGTACGCCGCGGCCGTCTCGCAGCATGCGGACGAACTCGCGCAGCTCGAAGCGCGCGACACGGGCAAGGCGCTGAACACCGCCCGTACCGATGCCGCGGTGCTCGCGCGCTACCTCCAGTACTACGCCGGATGCGTCGACAAGCTGCACGGCGACACACTGCCCTACACCGCCGGGTTCACGGTATTGACGGTGCGCGAACCGATCGGCGTGACCGGTCACATCATTCCGTGGAATTACCCGATGCAGATCTACGGTCGCTCGGTCGGCGCGTCGCTCGCCGCCGGCAATGCGTGCGTGGTTAAACCGGCGGAGGACGCGAGCCTGTCCATTCTGCGGCTGGCGGAAATCGCGGCCGAGGTCGGCTTTCCGGCCGGCACCATCAACGTCGTCACGGGGCTGGGCGGCGAAGCCGGCGCGGCCCTATCGGCCCATCCCGGCATTCGTCACATCTCGTTTACCGGATCGACGGGAACGGGCGCGCTGGTCGGCCGTGCGGCCGCCGAGCGTCACTGCCCGGCAGTGCTCGAGCTGGGCGGCAAGTCGCCGCAATTGCTGTTCGACGATGCCGATCTCGATCAGGCGCTGCCCGTCATCGTCAACGCGATCGTGCAGAACGCGGGGCAGACCTGCTCGGCCGGGAGCCGCCTGCTCGTCCAGCGCACCGTCTACGAACGCGTGCTCGATCGCCTCGCGCAGCAATTCGAGCGGCTGCGTTCGGGGCCGCCGTCGATGAATCTGGAGATGGGGCCGCTCGTCAATGCAAAGCAGCATGCACGGGTGCGGGCCATCGTCGAGCGCGCGCAGGCCGACGGCATTCGCGTGGCGGCGCGCGGCACCATCGCGGCCGGCGCATCGGGCGCAGGCTACTACCAGGAAGCGGTGCTGTTCCGCGACGTGCCGCCCGACAGCGAGCTCGCGCAGGAAGAGGTATTCGGCCCGGTGCTCGCGGCCATGCCGTTCGACGACGAAGACGCGGCGGTCGCCCTCGCGAACGGCACGCAGTATGGCCTCGTCGCGGGTGTCTGGACCCGCGACGGCGCCCGCGCGCTGCGGCTCGCGCGCAAGCTGCAGGCCGGACAGGTCTTCATCAACAACTACGGCGCGGGCGGCGGCGTGGAACTGCCGTTCGGCGGCGTGAAGGCAAGCGGGTATGGCCGCGAGAAAGGCTTCGAGGCATTGCTCGGCTTTACCGCGCTGAAGACCATCGCGATCCGGCACGATTGATCGCGGCCACGCTGCGACGGCCGTTCGGGCCGTCGCCGGAGAATCGCCATGTCCCGACTGACCATCGTGGGCGCCGGCCGCGTCGGCCAGACGCTCGGCAACCCGATCGTCGCGAACCGTGTCGTCGACGTGGGGCAAATCTACGCTCGTGACATCGCGTGCGCGCGCGCCGCCGTGGCATTCGTCGGCACCGGCCGACCGGTCGATGATCTCGATCGCGTCGAGCCCGACGACATCTGGCTGCTGTCGGTACCGGATACCCGGATACGATCCCCAAAAGCCATCAACCGATCGTTTGCGCGAACGACTTCAGATACTTCATGCCCGTGTCGCACATGATCGTCACGATCGTGGCGTCCGGGCCGAGCCGTTCGGCGAGTCGCAATGCGCCGGTTACGTTGGCGCCGGTCGACGTACCGCAGAACAGCCCCTCCTCCGCGGCCAGTCGGAACGCCATGGCTCTTGCGTCCTCCGTCGAGACACGCTCGAGCTCGTCGGCGATGCCGTCGCGCCAAAGCGGCACGACATAGCCCGCGCCGATCCCGTCGATCTTGTGCGCGCCGGTCGGTCCACCCGACAGCACCGCCGATTCGGCCGGCTCGACACCGGCGATCCGGATGCGTGCGTCATGCTCGCGCAAGCGCCGCGAAATCCCGCGCAGCGACGCAGCCGTACCGACGCTCTGGACGAAACCGTCGAGACGGCCGCCGGTCTGCTCCCAGATCTCGTCGGCCATCTTCGTATAGGCGTCGAGCTGATCGGTGTTTTCCATCTGCGCGGTGATGTATGCGCCCGTCTCGCCGGCAATCCGATGCGCTTCGCGAATCATGTCCTTCGTCAGCTTCTCGGTTTGCCTGCCGTTGTCGCTCGGGACGAGCGTCAGCTTCGCGCCAAGCAGGCGCATGTGATCGAGCTTCTCCTTCGAGAACGCATCCGACGAGACCAGATGCAGCGGATGCCGCTTGACGGCGCACACCAGCGCGAGCGACACACCCGTGCTGCCGCCGGTGTACTCGACCACCGCGCCGTCGGGCTTCAGGCGCCCATCGCGCTCGGGCGCTTCGATCATCGCGAGCGCGATCCGGTCTTTCATGCTGCCGGTCGGATTCTGACTTTCGAGCTTGACGAACAGACGCGCGCCGTTCTTCGGGACAACGTGTCGTAACGGGACGAGCGACGTGTTGCCGATCGTGTCGAGGATGCTGCCGGGAGTCGATTTCATGTTGACCTCTGAAGTGAGCGAACGGGCAAGACCAGGCGGGTAGCCGTCAGGTCGCGCGACCGAGCAGCGCGACAGCGAACGTGAGCGTTGCCGCGAAGCCGGTCAGGAAAGCGATCGTGCGGACAACCGGAATGCCGGCGGCGTAGACGACGTAGTGAACCAGTCGCGCCCCCAGATAGAGCCTGGCCGAGAACGCCGTCGCCGGGCTGCTCGCCCCCGTCATTGCGCACATCAATACGAGCGGGGCGAACACGGCAAGATTCTCGATCGCGTTCGCATGCGCACGCCGTGCGCGTTCCGCCCATGGCGGATCGGGCGGATGGGACGGATCGGGATTGCTCAAGGCCGCCATCAGGCCACGCGTCATGATTCTGGCCAGCATGTAAGGAATCCACATCAGCAGCGTCGCGATCGCGGTCAGCGTCAGCAGGTGAAGTTCTGGCGAAAATGTCATCGGATTGGCCTCTATCTGACTGAGCCGCAGGCGGGATCTGCGGATGCCGGAAATGCTTCGCAGTCTAGACTCGGGACGAGGCCGCTCGCCATAGTCATAAATGACATTAATAGCGACATTCACGACACCCATTCGACATGAAAGCCGCTATCCGTCCGACCGGAAATCCGATGCATGGGCGGGGGTAGCGCAGCGCGCCACGCGCCGCCCGCTGCATTCAATCAGACCGTACGCGACACGAGCTCGCCCAGAACCGTGTCCAGTGCAACATGGCCGCGCAGGATTTCGTCAGGACCGCTTTCGAAATCGATCCAGCCTTCGTTGAAGCCGTCCAGCATGCGCATGCGGGGAAGCGAATGCTTCATGCCCTGCGCGCGAAACAGCGCTTCCCACGTTCGTCTGTCGACGACTTCCGCGCGCACGTCCCGGCCCAACACGCGAGCGAAAGCCAGCGCGAGATCGTTGGGGCTCACCTGGCGCGGGCCTTCGAGCTCGACGACACGCACCCCGCTCCACGTCTGCTGGAGCAGTTCCGCCGCCACGCGGCCGACGTCCGCCGTGGCGACCATCGGCACGGGCTTGTCGAGCGGCTGCAGGTAACTGGCGACGACGCCCTCGTCGCGCGCGGACGCGACATCCCATGCGGCGTTCTCCATGAACCAGCCGGGCCGCAGGAACGTCACCGGCATCGGCATCTCGCGCAGCGCCTGCTCCATCAGCGCGAGTTGCGTGAGCAGATTGGGCTCGTCGGCCTGCGCGCCGATCGTCGACAGACACACGACCTTGTCGGGGCGCGCCTTCAGCAGCGCGGCGGATACGGCCTCGATCACCTTCCGCGCTTCGGGAAACCCGGGCGCCGGATCGAACACCGGCGGCAGCAGGATGAACACGCCCGTCGCGCCGGCGAATGCGTCGGCGAGCGACGCCGGGTCTTCCATGAAAGCCGTCGCGATCTCGCACCCGCGCGCCGCCCATGCCGCTGCCCGCGTCGCGTCGCGCACGACCGCGCGCACGGGCCGTCCCGAGGCCAGCAGTTCATGGGCCAGTGCGCCGCCGACCTTGCCGGTGATTCCTGTGATTGCATACATTGCTCGTTCTCCATGTGTGAATACGTGGATCGCATTCTGGACAAACGCCGGCCGAAACAAAACGACATGGATGGCATCAGATAAGTGACAACGTGTCATTAATTCGGCATGATCGACATGGAGGCCCGGCATGGCTACGCTGTGCGGCGTCGGCGTGTCGGCCTTCAGTGGGTCGTGCGCGATCCGCCACCGTATTCAGTCGAACCACCATGAGATCCAGTAGCGAGAAGCTGTCAGGCAGCATCAGCGTGTTCGCCGCCGTCGTCGATGCCGGGACGTTTTCGGCTGCCGCCGACGTCATCGGCATGACGCCGCCGGGCGTCAGTCGCGCGATCGCGCGGCTGGAGAAAAGGCTGAACATCCGGCTGTTCAACCGAACGACGCGATCGGTGTCGCTGACCGAAGAGGGCCGCCGCTTTTACGAGCAGGTCATGCCCCATCTCGCCGGGCTGGAGGAAGCCGCCGCGGCGGCTGCGGGCGGCGTCTCCGCCGTGCGCGGCAAGCTGCGCATCAATCTGGATCCGGTCGTCTACCGGGCCATTCTCGGGCCACGACTCGATGCGTTCATGGACGCGCATCCCGAACTCGAAATCGAGCTCATCGCGCGAGACAGCCTGGGCGACCTCGTAATGGACGGCTTCGACCTCGCCGTGCGCTTCGGCGAACCGCGGGCATCCAGCCTGATCGCGAGAAAGCTGCTCGATACCGGCGTCGTGACGGTCGCGGCGCCCTCGTACATCGCGCGCCGGGGCCGGCCGGCCAAACCCGAGGATCTCGAAAACCGGCACCACCGCTGCCTCGAATTTCGCAATCCGGAGACGGGCAAGCCGTTCGCGTGGGAATTCCATCGCAAGCGCAAACGCATCGTGGTCGACACTCGGGGACGCCTCACGGTCAACGATCCGGGCGCACTGCTCAACGCGTGCCTCGCCGGTTCCGGCATTGCGCAGATGCTGCTGCTCGGTGCCGAGCCGCTGATCGCCGACGGCCGGTTGATCAACCTCTTTCCCGAATGGGCCGACGAGCGGTATCCGCTATACGCGTATTACCCGTCCCGGCATCACGTGCCGGCCAAGACCCGCGCATTCCTGGACTTCATGGTCGAACTGACGGGCATTCACGGGGGCGGCGGCGCGCGCTAGTGCTGTTCCGGCGGCGCCCACGGACCTCGTTTCGGCATTCGCAGCGCACGACAGCACCGCTGTCGACGCAGCGACGACGTTCGAGCCGGACCGCTCACCGTTGGCGAAGCAGTGCCGGCCGTACCGGGCACGCTACCGATTGTCGGCACGCAATTCCCGCACGCCTCGACCGAGCCTGCGACGCAGCAAGGCCCGCAACGTCGCCGAATCCGCGTAGCCCACCTCGCTCGCGATCGTCTCCAGGTCGTACCCCATCGACACGAGGGTCTGCGCCCGTTCGATTCGCAGATCCTGGAAGAACGCCAAGGGCGACTTCCCGAGTACCGCCTCGGTACGGCGTTGCAACGTGCGCGGTCCGACGGCTAGTGCGGCTGCCGCGGTCTGAAGCGAGAAACCGAGGGAAAGATGCTCGCGGGCCCAGCGCTCGAATCGCGCGATCAATGGATCGGCGTGTGCAAGGTAATCCGGAATGATGTATTCGGCCTGCGACGAACGCTTGTCGATCAGCATGAAGCGGGCCACGAGCGTGGCCAGTTCGGGACTGGCCTGACGCAGCAACCACAGCGCGAGGTCGAGATGGCCCATCGCCGACCCTGCCGTGACCACGCGATCCGCGGCGACGACCATGCGCGAATCGTTCAGATCCACTGCCGGATAACGTTGACGGAAAAAAGGCGACAGCGACCAGGTGGTCGTCGCCTCGCGATGATCCAGCAGCCCGGCTTCGGCCAGCAAGAACGTACCGATACAAGCGGCGGCGACGCCTACGCCGTCGGCATGCCACGCACGAAGGTGCGCCATCGCATCGCACACGTCTCGACGCTGCAGCGTCTCGATCAGGCGCTCCGGCTCCCTGATACCGGGCGCGGGCACGGCCACCCAGTCCGTGTGGCGTACGCTGCTGGCCGGCTCCACCTGCATCGACAGTCCATGCGCAGTGCGAACGCGTTTGCGCACGCCCGCCACCGTCACGTCGAAGGGCGGTGCGGCGAAGCCCTGGGCTGCAGCCAGTTCGTTGGCCATCGCAAAGGTATCCAGCAGTACCGTCAGCCCGGTGTCGAACAGACCCTCGAGGGCCAGGATCGTCAATCTCATGTCGTAAACATCGCTATTAATGTCATTTACGACTATAGCCCGGTTTCCGGGCAAAGCCTAGACTGCGTGGCAACGTGGTGAAGACATCAGCTGCCTCGGTTTTCGATTACGTCACACGTTTCATCTCGACCGCATCGGGACTGCACGGACGGATGCGGTTGCGGTCCTCTAACCTCATTGGCTGGGAAACACTCAACATGTCCAGAACCATTCTGATCACCGGCGCCAGCAGCGGCTTCGGCCGCGACACCGCGGAAACACTCTCACGTGCCGGGCACCGGGTATTCGCGTCGATGCGTGACGTCGCCGGCCGCAACCGACCGCATGCCGATGCGCTGCGGGCGAGCGGCGTGCAGGTCGTCGAACTCGATGTGACGGACGATGCGTCCGTCGAGCGCGGTGTCGCCTCCGTGCTGGAAAATTCGGGGCGCCTCGATGTCCTGATCAATAACGCGGGTATCGGTTCGGCCGGCGTTTCCGAGGCGTTCACGACGAAGCAGGTACAGGCGCTCTTCGACGTGAATGTATTCGGCATCCAGCGAATGTCGAGAGCGGTATTGCCGACCTTCAGGAAACAGCGTGAAGGCCTGATCATGAACATCGGCTCGATACTCGGCCGCGTGACGTTTCCGTTCTTCGGTCTGTACGGTGCATCGAAGTTTGCGATCGAAGCGTTGACCGACAGCTACCGCTACGAATTGTCGACGTTGGGCATCGACGTCGTTCTCGTTCAACCCAGCAACTATCCAACGAATATCTTCGCCAGCGCGCAGCGGCCCGCCGACGCCGCGCGCGTGCCCGGCTACGGTGAAGCCGGTGCGATTCCGGACAAGATGGTGGAGACGTTGATGGCGTTGTTCGCGAGCGACCACGCGCCGGACCCGCACGACGTCGCCGAAGCCATCGCTCAACTCGTCGAGCAAGCACCGGGCACGCGCCCCGCACGTTGGGTCGTGGGTCAGTCATTCGGCGCCGACGCCCTCAACGCTCAAGCAGCAGCGATTCAGGCGCAGACACTGGAGAGCCTCGGGCTCGCGCACCTCGCCGGGCCGCAAGGACAATCCGCGGCGGCGTGAAGATACGTTCGCGGCAGAAAACATCCGTCGACGCGATGGTCCACCGACTACGCGTCGGACAACGATGACGGTGAACCGCACATCCGCGAACGCTCGCTGGACAGCGTATCGCGGTCTCTTCCATACGACGCCCTATGCGCCGACCATGCCGACCGTCACACCCGCGGTCAATCGCGTTTCAGTGTCGACCTCAGAAACTGTCCCGCCACGAAGATGTCGCGCTCCACTGCGCGTCGCGCCGCGGCGGCATCCCGCCTGCCCAGCGCATCCATCAGGTCTTCGTGGGCGTCGTTCAACACGGCGGAGGCTTCGGACGTGTCGAAGAGGCGGTTCGAGATCGGGCCGGCCTTCAGCCACAGCGTATCGATCAGCTCGAACAGCAACGGCGAGCCGGCCGCCTTGTAGAGCAGGACATGGAAGTCTTCGTTGGCGGCGAGGTAATCGGTGGCTTGGTCGGCCTTCAACGAAACGGCGGCCTGCTTCTGCGTTGGTTTGTCTCCCGCGGACTTCCTCGCGCGAGCCGGCTGATCCGTGGGGTGTTTCAACGCCTTCGCCATGCGCTGGCAAAGCTTGCGCAGCGTGGCGAGTTCGGCCGGCTCCAGCCTCAGGCAGCCACGCTCGGCGGCCTCGCCTTCGAGCAGCATGCGCATTTGCAGCAGATCGTCGAACTCGGGCACCGTCAGCCGGGGGACGATCATGCCGGCGTTGGGCACGTTCACCAGCGCGCCTTCGGCAGCCAGACGCTGCAGCGCGGCGCGCACCGGCATCTGCCCCACCCCCATCTCGGCTGCCACGTTGCGGATCTTCAAGCGCTCGCCGGGAAGGAAGCGGCCTACGGTGACCCATTGCCGCAACGTGGCGTAGATCGTGTCTTGCTGAGTGGTGGTGGGTTCGACGTCGTGACTCATGAATCGGTAGTGGCGGTGAGCGAAGCCAGCACGGTGTCGAATGCGGCAAGCAGGCGCTGCACGTGCATCCGGGTCGTGTCAGGGCAGACGAGCATCATATTGTGAAAAGGCGTGATCAACACGCCGCGGTTCAGCAACGCCAGATGCAGCGCGTGCTCCAGCTCGGCATCCATCACCGCCTCGGCCTGGCTGCCGTTGCGCGGCGGCTGCGGGCAGAACTGGAACTCCACCCGGGCGCCCACCTGGGTGACGCACCAGGGCAGGCCGTGGCGGGCGATGATCGTGCGCAGCCCGGCGGCCAGTTGCTCGGCCAGCGCGTGCATCGGGGCGAAGACCTCGGGCGTCATCAGGTGCGTGAGCGTGGCGCGCATCGCCGCCATGGCCAGCAGGTTGGCGGTCAGCGTGGTGCCGATGCCCGAGTGGCCCGGCGGTGCCGTGCGCTTGGCGGCCTCGGCGCGCTCGGCCAGCGCGGCGCTGAAACCATAGGCTGCGCACGGCATGCCGCCGCCCAGTGCCTTGCCCACCACCACGGCATCGGGCTGCAGGCCGTGAGCGCGCGCATAGCCGCCGGGGCCGCTGCTGAGCGTGTGGGTCTCGTCCAGGACCAGCAGGCTGCCGTGCCGGCGGATGAGGTCCTGCGCCTGCGCCCAGTAGCCCGGTTCGGGCAGCACCATGCCGATGTTGGTCATCACCGGCTCGGCCAGGACGCAGGCCACGTCGCCCGGGGCCAGCGCGGCTTCCAGCGCGGCCAGATCGTTGAATTCCACCACGCGCGTGGTGGTGGTGAGATCGTGCACCTGGCCCAGCAGGCTGGCGCGTTGCGTGGGTTGGCCGTCCACGAGGTCGACGAAGACGTCATCGACCGTGCCGTGGTAGCAGCCGTTGAACACCAGCAAGGTACGCCGCCCGGTGGCGGCACGTACCCAGCGCAGCAAGAAACGGTTGGCATCGCTGGCCGTCATCGCGAACTGCCATTTCGGCAGACCGAAATGCCGAGCCAGCAATTCACCCACGACGGATGCGTCCTCGTTGGGCAGCATGGTGGTCAGGCCGTGCCGTGCCTGGGTCGCCAGTGCCTCGGTCAGGACGGCCGGCGAATGGCCGAACATGGCGCCGGTGTCACCCAGGCAGAAGTCGGCCAGCGTGTGACCGTCCACATCGGTGAGTTGTGCCCCCTGTGCCTGGGCCACGTGCAGCGCGAAAGGCGTCGACCAGTCGTTCATCCAGTGCAGCGGCACGCCGAACATCAGCTGCGGCGCGGCGCGTGCGGACATCACTTGCGACTTCGGGTTGCGTTGCGCGTACTCGGCGCGCTCACGGGCGAGCAAGGCCTGTACGCGTTCGTGCGCGATGCCGGTATGTGGAAGGGTGCGGTTCATGACGGATTCCTCAAACCAGCAGTAACAGGTGCTCTCGTTCCCACGAACTGATCACCCGGTTGTAGGTGGAAAATTCCAGTTCCTTCACCGCGCAGAACGCGTCAACGAAGGTTTCGCCCAGGACCTCCTTCATCGCATCGCAGGCGCGCATGGCCTCGATCGCGTTTTCGAGATGGCGCGGCAATTCATGGGCAACGTTCCAGGCGCTGCCTTCGGTGGGCTCGCTGGGGTGCAGCCGGTCGCGCATGCCAATGTAGCCGCAGGCCAGCGTGGCGGCCATGGCCAGATAGGGATTGGCGTCGACGCCGGGCACGCGGTTTTCGACCCGGCGGGCGCCGGGGCCGGACTTGGGGACGCGGATACCGCAGGTGCGGTTGTCCTGGCCCCAGCGCACGTTGATGGGGGCCGACATGTAGGGCGCCAGCCGCCGGTATGAATTGACGTAGGGCGCCAACATCGGCATCACCTGCGGGATATAGGTTTGCAGTCCGCCGATGAAGTGGTGGAAGTGTTCGCTGGCTGTGCCGTCGGTATTGCTGAAGATGTTGCGGCCTTCGCCGTCGTTGATGCTCTGATGGATGTGCATCGCGCTGCCGGGTTCACCCTCCATCGGTTTGGCCATGAACGTGGCAAATACGCCGTGGCGCAGCGCCGTCTCGCGCACCGTGCGCTTGAACAGGAAAACGCGGTCGGCCAGGTCGAGCGGTTCGCCGTGGCTGAAGTTGATCTCCATCTGCCCCGGGCCGGCCTCGTGGATCAGCGTTTCCACGCCTAGCTGGTGCTGGTCGCAGAAGGCGGACAGTTCCATGAAGAAGGGATCGAAGTCGTTCACCGCGTCGATCGAGTAGCTCTGCCGCCCCACCTCGGGCTTTCCGGTGCGCCCCAGCGGCGGCTGCAGCGGCTCGTGCGGGTTCTGATTGCGCGCCACCAGATAGAACTCCATCTCGGGCGCCACGATGGGCTGCCAGCCGCGTGCTTCGTACAGCGCCAGCACGCGGCGTAGTACGGCGCGCGGCGAGAGTTGCACCGGCTGGCCGTCCCACTCCAGGCAGTCGTGGATGACCACGGCCACCGGTTCGGCGGCCCACGGCACGATACGCACGGTGGCGGCGTCGGGCTTGCAGACCATGTCAGGGTCGGTATCGCCCACGAAGGGGCTGTTGTCGGGCTGTTGCCCGTTCACGGTGTTGAGCAGCACGCTCTTGGGGATGCGCATCTCGCCCGACGCCGTGAACAGATCGCGCGGCAAGATCTTGCCGCGCGCGATGCCCGTCATGTCGGGGATGACACACTCCACCTCACGGATGCGGTGCCGGGTCAGGAAGTCGCTCAAAGCGTCATTCATCGCATGTCACTCATGATGTGATCACAACATTGGGTGCTTATCGATGATATCGCGAAAATAAACAAATTTGTGATCACAAATGTAGTCCAATGAACTACAGGACAACTCGCGACAGCGCGAACACCTCCGGTCGCAGGTCCATGAGCATCCCTTGGGTTGTGCTGACCTACCCTCTCAAGCCGTTTTCAGCGTCGAATAGCAAATGGCCGGTCTGGATGCAGAGCCGGCCATTTCTTTTTATGGGTGATTGACGCGTCAATCGCCCCGCCTCTTGATACCGCCGGTCAACAATGAGATCGCGGTACGCAGTAAATCGTCGATGTGATCGACATCCAAAGCTAGCGCAAGTTCTGAGCAGCATGTTGGCGGTGGCGACCGGTTGCTTCTGGCCGAACGCGGGCCGGCCGCGGCCCCGTGACGCGCAACCGGCGCACATCGACCCTGAACAGCCAATCAACAGCGGACACCGAACGGCCATTGTTCAACCGTCTGCGGTCACACATGGCGACGGACGCGCTTGAGCTAACCAGCGCCTACGGTCGGGCTGAACGTTTCCCCCAACTCAAATCCAATTGCTTACCGGTTCCTTTTGCCGTGGAAGGCCGAGTCTCAGGCCAGCTCCGCATCGCAATGCTGATTGTCTGGTGTAACTCGTTGGTCGGCACGCCGCTCGCTGCCTGAACGGAGATACCTTGCGAAACAGTGCCGAAGAAACGCGCCAAGGCGCCGATGTCGGTGTCTGGCGGCAGCTCCCCGCGCTTACGGGCATCCTCCAGACACGTCCGGATCATCTCGACGCCCGACTCACGGACTTCGCACAGAACCTGAGCCACCCGTCGCGAATCCTCGCTTCCGGTAAGCGCTCCCTGCACCAACAAGCAGCCCCGAGGTGTGCCTTTTGCGCTCTGAAACGTCGCCAAAGCGCGCAGGAACGCCTCTATTCCGCTACGCGCCGATGGCAGCGCCAACGATGGTGCCGCGAAGGCGCCGAGCCGCTCCTGGTAGCGGGCGAGGGCTTTGAAGAAAAGCTGTTCCTTTCCTCCAAAAGCACCATAGAGACTCGGCTTATTGACGCCGATCGCCTCCGTCAGATCCGTCAGCGACGTCCCCTCATAGCCCTTCTCCCAGAAGAGAGTCAGGGCTTGGTCCAACGCCTTGTCGGGGTCGAACGCCCGTGGCCTGCCGATTGCCATCCGTGCACCAATCAATATTTTTACCGATCGGTATATTAAATCCTTGACGAGGCGCTGTCCATCCGCAGATACTTACCGAGCGGTACAAAATTAAATGCGAACCTAACGTTTAGAGAGAGTGAAATGACAAGTCGTTTGAATGGAAAGGTGGCCTTGGTGACGGGCGGCAGTTCGGGTATCGGCCTCGCCGCGGCAAGCCGTTTCGCTGCGGAAGGCGCAACCGTCTACATCACCGGACGCAAACAGGAGGCGCTTGACGCGGCCGTTGACTCAATAGCCGGCAAGGTTACGGCTATCCGGGCCGACTCCAGCGTCGCCGCCGATCTCGAGCGGGTCTACGCCACGATTCGTGACACGAGCGGCAAGCTGGACGTGTTGTTCGCGAATGCCGGTATTGCAGCCTTTGTGCCGCTCTCGGCGATCACTGAAGCCCATTACGACAGCATCGTCGATACAAACCTGAAGGGCGTCGTGTTCACCGTCAAGTACGCGGTTCCTCTGCTGTCCGAAGGCGCCTCGATCATTCTCACTTCGTCGACAGCCGGCTATAGGGGGATGGAAGCATTCAGCTTGTACAGCGCGACGAAGGCGGCGGTCCGGCAACTGGCGCGCGGTTGGCTCCTGGATCTGAAGGCTCGGAAAATTCGCGTCAACGTCATCAGCCCCGGCATGGTCGATACGCCCGCCATCGACGGCCTGGTGGGCGATCCGAACGCGGCTTCCGGAATGAGGGCGCATGTGGCATCGCAAAATCCGCTGGGCCGCATTGCGCATCCCGATGACGTTGCCGCTGCCGCGTTGTTTCTGGCCTCCGACGAAGCCGCGTACATCAACGGCGTCGACTTGCCCGTAGACGGCGGTGCCAGCCAGATTTAATCCAATTGCGGAAACTTCGCCGAAGCCCGGTTTGCCGCGATTGCACGGTGGTTCCGACTTCGGCATTCCAGCATCGTTCAGGAGCAACGTTCATGCGATACAAACTGTTTGGACAACATACGGGTCTGCGAGTCTCCGAACTGGTACTCGGTGCGGGGAATTTCGGGACGCGCTGGGGCCATGGTGCAGAGCCGGCGGAGGCGCGTCGCATCTTTGAAGCCTACGCGGAGGCCGGGGGCAATTTCATCGATACCGCCAACGGATATCAGTTCGGCGAGTCCGAGGAAATTCTCGGCGAACTGCTCGATGGTCACCGGGACGAATTTGTGCTGGCGTCGAAATTCACTTATCGCGCCACGCCTCAGGACGGCATTCTCACGACGGGCAATAGCCGCAAAGCCATGGTGGCGTCCGTGGAGGCCAGCTTGAAGCGACTCAAGACCGACCGTATCGACCTTTTGTGGGCGCACATGTCCGATGGTGTGACGCCGCTCGAGGAGCTCGTGCGGGGATTCGACGATCTCGTACGTGCGGGCAAAATCCTGTACGCGGGTCTGTCCGATTTCCCGGCCTGGCGGGTGGCTCGCGCGGCGACCATCGCCGAATTGCGCGGTACGGTACCTGTCGCGGGTCTCCAGCTGGAATACAGCCTAGTGGAACGTAGCAGCGAGCATGAACTTCTTCCGGCCGGCAAGGCATTGGGACTGGGGATCGTTGGCTGGTCCCCGTTGGGCGGCGGCATGCTTACCGGGAAGTACCGCAATGGTGAAACCGGGAGGCGGGAAGGTTTTGGCGGCAACGTGTTCCAGCCCGAGAACACACCGCAACGTACGGCGATCCTCGACGCGTTGATTGCCGTTGCAGACGAAGCGGGTGTTACTCCCGGAGAAATCGCCATCGCGTGGGTTGCCGGAAAGGGCGTGCAGCCTATCATCGGGCCGCGCACGTTGGCGCAGCTCCAGAGCAATCTGGCCGCTATCCGGGTCACCCTTTCGGCAGAGCAGATCGGCCGCCTCGACATCGCGAGCGCGATTCCTCCCATCTTTCCGTACACGGTGATCGACGCACCCCAAACCCGCCAGGGCTATACGGGCGGCAAGGCCGACGAGTTCGATTCTCCTGCAGTGCCAGTCGCCTGAGGCATTGTTTCAATAGCAGGTCGCAAGCATGGCGTCCACGAGACGCCATGTATAGGCTTTTTGCCGCAATTCAGCTACCCGAACTGATGCAAATGCTGCGGCGCGAGACGCGCGAACGGTGCCTCACGCGCTGCTCGACGCGGCCAACGCGGCGCGGGAGTGCAAACGAAGGAGATGCCAATGCTTGAAGCCGATGCAGTGACGCCGGCGGACTCGCAGGAACACTTGAAAGTACAGCCGCTCGAAACGATACGCAGCTATCACGCGCATATTTACTTTGACGGCCCGGAGCAACGACGTGTCGCCGAAGTCTTGCGGGAACACATCGCGCAACGCTTTCCGGTCGTTCTCGGTCGCTGGCACGATCGACCGATTGGCCCTCATGCGAAGCCGATGTATCAGGTCGCCTTTTCCCGACATGAATTCGGTAGTTTCCTGCCTTGGCTCATGGTAAATCGTCGTGGACTGACGGTACTCGTTCATCCCAATACCGGCCGTCCACTCGCGGACCACCTCGACCATCCGGTCTGGATGGGTGAAGTGCTCGACATCCTCAATCGGCAGCTGCTCCCCGTCGATGAAGGACCGGAGCCGGATCTCGTCACCAACACTCGACCAACGGTGAATCCATGAGTGATATTCCGTACGGCAATGCGCTCATCATCGGGGCTGGCTTTGGCATTAGCGCAGCCCTCACGCGGGCGCTGCGTTCCGCAGGTCTTCCCGTCATTATCGCCTCACGAAAACCCGATAGATTGGCGCCGCTGGTGAGCGAGACGGGAGCCGTCGCGCTGCAGGTCGATGCATCAGAAGCCGCGCAGGTCGCGCGCCTTTTCGAAGAGACGGTGGAGCGAATCGGGCCGCCCGAGATCGTTATATACAACGCCAGTAGCATCGTCCGCGGTCCTATCGCTGGGCTCGATCCGGTTCATGTCGAACATGCAATATCCGTCACCGCATTGGGCGCGTTTTACGCGATACAGCAAGCTGCCAGGCACATGGTTCCTGTGGGCAGAGGCGCAGTCTTGTTGACCGGAGCGACCGCCGGCATCAAAGGATTTGCCCGCTCCGCACCTTTTGCGATGGGTAAGTTCGCCCTGCGGGGACTGGCCCAGAGCGCTGCCCGTGAACTGGCGCCTCAAGGCATCCACGTCGCCCACGTAATCATCGACGGCAGTGTGCGGGCGAGCGGACGCGTGGACCCATCGGACCGCACGCTTGATCCGGACGCCATCGCTCGATGCTATATCGATCTCTTGCGCCAACACCGCAGTGCATGGTCGTGGGAAATCGAGGTGCGGCCTTGGGTAGAGAGCTTTTGACCGTGGAGTCACATTGGACTTGGCAATATGAACTTTCGTGAGTGTTGGCATTTATCACGGCAGCGAAGGGGGCCGCCGCGCCAATTCTTGACTCCCTTGGGAGCTATCGACCATTGAGCACCCCGGCCCGTACAAGCCAGGGGTACTGCAGCCAGTCGATCCTCCGCCGCTTCGCCGCCGAGCACGGTCGGCGGCACCGCGACAACACACGCCGACGCGCTCCTGCCGGCACTAAAGACGATCGACGCGACCGCATGCCCCCCGTCGCGCCGATCACTCCCGCTCAGATCTGCTGCTGGCCGCCATCGACGAACAATTCGATGCCGTTCACGAAGCTCGCGTCGTCCGACGCCAGGAACAGCGCCGCGCTCGCGATTTCGCCCGGCTCGCCGAGGCGCCCCATCGGAATCTGCGCTGCTAGGTAATCGGCAAGCCCCTGCCGCTGAGCCGCATCGTCGCCGGCGAGATCGAGCAGGCCGGGCGTGCGGGTCGCGCCCGGGCTGATCGTGTTCACGCGGATGCGTCGGTCCTTGAGGTCGAGAATCCAGCTACGCGCAAACGCACGCACCGCCGCCTTCGAAGCCGAATACACGCTGAACGCAGCGGTGCCCGCGCTACCCGCCGTCGAGCCGGTCAGAATCACCGATGCGCCATCGGCCAGCAGCGGCAGCGCCTTCTGCACGGTGAACAGCACGCCCTTCACGTTGCGGTCGAAGGTGTCGTCGTAGTGCGCTTCGGTGATGCTGCCCAGCGGCAGCATCGAACCGCCGCCGGCGTTGACGAACAACACATCGAGGCGCCCCTGTTCTTCCTTGATTTGCGCATACAGCGCGTCGAGCTCATCGAGCTTCGTGGAATCGGAACGCACGCCTGTGGCCGTGCCGCCGGCTTCACGGATACCCGCCACGGCGGCATCGAGTTCGGCCTGACGGCGGCCCGTGAGATAGACGTGCGCCCCTTCAGCCGCGAAGCGCTGGGCGGTGGCCAGGCCGATGCCGCTGGTGGCGCCGGTGACGAGTGCGATCTTGGTGTCGAGCTTGCGTGCCATGGTATTGCTCCTTTCAGTGGGTCAGCAGTGTTTGGGTTGGGTGTTACGTGCTGCGATGTGAGGAGAATATCGACGGCTCGATCTTTTCGAAATAGAATCAATCGCAATCCAACGTTGCATAAATGAAAAGATGAGGGGAAATGGCGCACCTGCCTGATTTCGAAGGATTGGCGATGTTCGCGAAGGTGGCCGAGCACGGGTCGTTTGCGGCTGCGGCGCGCGCGACCGGGGTATCGGTCGCCACCGTCTCCCGCGGGGTGGCGCGTCTGGAGGACCGGCTGGGCGCGCGGCTGTTCAATCGCACGTCGCGGCAGCTCTCGCTGACCGAGTTCGGCCGGACGATCAGCGAGAAGGCCGGCGAGATCTATCGCCAGGCCGAGGAAGCGGAAAGCTCGGCGCGCGAGATGTCGGTGCAGCCGCGCGGGCTGGTGCGTCTGGCCGTGCCGATGTCGTTCGGGCTGCGCTGGGTCGCGCCGCTGCTGCCGGGCTTTTTTCGCGCGTATCCGGAGGTGTCGATCGACCTGCATTTATCGGATGCGTCCGTCGACCTGATCGCCGATGGGTTTGACGCGGCGCTGCGTATCGCCGCACTGCCGGATTCGTCGCTGGTCGCGCGTCGGCTGTGCGCGGTCACGCAATTCGTGGTGGCGTCGCCGGAATATTTGCGACGCGAAGGGCGTCCGACGCATCCGCGTGAGCTGGCGGATCGCCCCTGCCTCCCGTACGCGTATCGCGCGCGGAGTGCCGTATGGCGCTTCACGAACGATGCAGGCGACGAGGAGTCGGTGATGCCGACGGGCCCGCTACGCGTCACCAACGCCGATGCGCTGTTGCCGACGCTGCTCGATGGGCTTGCGATCGCCGAGCTGCCGGAGTTCATCGCGGGCGAATATCTGGCCGATGGCCGTCTCGAAGCCATTCTCCCCGGCTGGTCGCTGACGACGGGCGGGCTTTATTTCGTTACGCCGTCGGCGCGGGCGCGACCCGCGAAGGTGACGGCGTTGTCCGACTACTTCGCCGAACATCTGGGCAATCCCGTCTGGCGATGGCCAAAGTGATGTTTCGGTGAGTGGCCGCGTCAGGCCCTCTGCTCGACGACCACACTGCCGCCGGATCGGATGCCTTGACCGCGACCGGCCGATAAACGATCGCCGCCATTCCCGAACGCGGCCGCACGTTACGTCGACTTCCCTCTTCGCCCCCTTCGCGAAGGACACTGGCCAAGGAGCTCGACCAGCCGCGTCTCGCATCCGGAAAACGCGTATCCGCGCCGCTGCGAGACCATGAACGTGAGGGGCCGCATGTGCCACGCGCGCCGCTGGAGCTCGACGAGCGTGCCCTTCGCGAGATCCGCGTCGACCATATGGCGCGGCATGTGCCCCCAGCACAGGCTCCCTTTGAGCAGGTCGTGCTTCGCGCCGAGGTCGTTCACCCACCACTGGCGCTCACTGGCGACCCCTTGCTGGGTCTTTTCCGCATCGGGCTGATTGTCGGTGACGACGAGCTGAATGTGCCGGCCGAATTCCTCCCGCGGGATCGGCTTCGCCATGGCAGCCAGCGGATGCGCCGGCCCACATACGGTCACCATTTGCGCATCGAATAAATGATGCCGTTCGATGGTGCCCGGGCTCAGCTCGGGCACGTCGGTGATCGTCACCGCCAATGCGCACGTGCCCTGGAGCACCAGACGCTCGCCGCCCTGCATGGTCGTCATGCGCAGATTGATGGCAACCGTCGGAAATTCCGCCTGCAGCGTGCGCAGGCATTCGATCAGGTGCGTCCGCGAAAAATAGGTGTCCACGGCGATCGACACCTGCGGGACGCCGGTTTCGGCGATCGCAACCGCACGCATCTTCATTTCCTCGGTGCGTGAGATCACCCCGCGCGCATCGGGCAGCAGGCTGCGGCCGGCGGCGGTGAGCGTCGCCTTGCGCGTGTTGCGCTCGAACAGCATCACGTCGAAGGCGCTTTCGAGCGCGCTGATCGCGTGACTGATCGCCGACTGCGCGCGCCTCAGTTCCCTTGCCGCTCCGGAAAAGCTTCCCTGGTCACACACGGCGACGAATGCCCGGAGTTGATTGATGGTGACGTTGTCGAGCATAGATCTATCTAAAAAGTAGATGGCACTTATAGATATTCAGTCAATTGGCTTCATGAATCAAGCGCGCCAGAATCGGGTTTCCCGCTCTTGTTTCGAAGGACGCACGACATGAACAGACTGAATGGCAAGACCGCCGTGATCACCGGCGGCGCAACCGGCATCGGCCGCGCCGCGGCAAGGCGCTTCATCGACGAAGGCGCGTTCGTCTTCCTCTTCGGCCGCCGGCAAGAAGCGCTCGACGCGGCGGTGGCCGACCTGGGGCCGCATGCCCGCGCGGTGAAGGGCTCGGTCTCCGACCCGGCCGACCTCGAACGGCTCTACGCGGCGGTGAAAGCCGAGCGCGGAACCCTCGACATCGTCTTCGCCAATGCGGGGACGGGTAGTCCGCTTCCGCTCGGCCAGATCACCGCCGAGCACATCGACGCCACCTTCGACACCAATGTGAAGGGAACGATCTTCACGGTCCAGAAGGCGCTGCCGCTGATGGGCGCGGGCGGGTCGATCATCCTGACCGGGTCGAGCGCCGGCACCACCGGCGCGCCCGGCTTCACGGCCTACAGCGCGAGCAAGGCCGCGGTGCGCAACCTCGCGCGGACCTGGGCGGAGGACCTGAAGGGCAGCGGCATCCGGGTCAACGTGCTGTCGCCCGGCGCGACGGCGACCGAACTGGCCAAGGAAGCGCTGGGCGAAGCAGGCCAGAAGGCCTACGGCGCGCTGACGCCGCTGCAGCGCATGGCCGATCCCGCAGAGATCGGGGCGGTGGCCGCCTTTCTTGCGTCGTCGGACAGCAGCTTCATGACCGCCAGCGAGGTCGCCGTCGACGGCGGCCTGGCACAACTCTGAGGAGAACGGCCCAATGACTCAATCGCTGAAAGGCAAGACCGCGCTCGTGACCGGCCAGACGATCGAGGCGAGCGGCGGTTACAAGCTCTAAGCACACCGGGAAACGAAGGAGAAACCCATGCGTTACGCAATCATCGGCTTCGGCAAGATCGGCCATGCGCTTGCCAGGGCATTCGCCCGCAACGGCATCGAAGTGGCCGTTGCAACCACGCGCGATCCGCAAAGCTTTACGGCCGATGCGGCCGCGATCGGACCGACGATCATTCCCGTTACCCTGGCGGAAGCGGTCAAGGCGGACGTCATCTTTCTGGCGGTTCGTTTCGAGTCGCACCCGGCGGTCGCCAAAGCGCTGGCCGACTGGAACGGAAAGACCGTCATCGACGCGATGAACACGCAGGCCCCGCTGGACGAACTGGACGGTCTCCCATCCTCGGCCTTCGTCGCGAAAGCGTTCACCGGCGCCAGACTGGTGAAAGGCTTCAACCATCTGGCCGCTGGCGTTCTTGGCCAGGACCCGGCCGTCCACGGCGGCAGGCGAGTCGTGTTTCTGGCGAGCGACGATGACGAGGCCACGGCGGAAGTGGGTACGCTCGCGGAACAACTCGGTTTCGCGCCGATCCAGCTTGGCGGGCTATCGGAAGGCGGATGGCTGGTACACGCGCGCGGAAATAACTGGGGGCGCCTGATCTTCAAGGACCTGGTCAGGTTCGACTGATCGACGTCGGCTTTCAGCCATTTCGCCGAGTCGAATGGACGGTTGCCATTCACAGCCGGGCGGCGACCTATCCTGTCGGCGAGACGGCTGGATCGATCTCGCGAGCCGTCAACCCGAATCTCGCCATGCGCGCGCGATGGTCCGGCGAGCCGACATACGCGCGCAGTTGCCGATTGAACACCGTCAGGAGATCCCGGTTTTCCCGGTTGAATGAAAACGCGCCCAGCGGAGGCGTCCGCTGGCTGCCGTTGCCATCCGGCTCGTGCGCGACGGCCTCGATCATCGCGCTGCCTATCCGGCCCGCCACGATGCGATTCCCCAAAGCGGTGCTCGCATAGGCGTCGATCACGCCGGAGAGCACGGCCGCGATCGCGTCGGCTTGCTGTTCGAAGACGACGATTTGCCGCCGGCTCACGCCTGCCGCCATCGCGGAATCATGCTGTACCTGTCCGGCGATGATGCCGAGGCGCGCATCGGGACGTTCGGCGATCGACGCATAACGCCTGAGCGCCTTCGGGTTGCCGGGCCGCACCAGGAAACCGTCCTCGATTCCCCACACCGGCACGCTGAACGCAACGGTATTGGCCCGCTGCGGTGTCACGAAGAGCGGCACGTTCATGTCCCAGTGCCCCGATGCGACGCCGGGCAGCAACTCGCTGAACGTCGTCGGGCAATACTCGACGCGGGTGACGCCTATCTGCCGGAGAATCGTCGCCGCGAGCTCGAGATCGGCACCTGTGGCGGTGCCATCCGCTTCGGTCCATCCAAACGGAGGTTCCTCGATGTACGCAATGGTTACCTTCATCGCTTTCTCTCGCAAGCCGAAGAATCGATCGGGAATGCATCAGCTTACCGTGGGAAGTCGAGGTCCACTACGAATGGACAAAATTAATCCGGGTGTAATCAAGTTGACGACATTATTTTGGTGCGGCTGTCAGTGAAGTCGTCAACTCGATCAGCAGGGTCCGGTACGACATGAATCGCGGCGCGACGGAATGCATCGGCCCCACGCTATTCGACGTTATCCGCCACGTCCGTCATCCGGATCATGTGCGGCTTGATGCCGTCGTCTTCGGCGGTCGCGGCCTCCCGCGGATGAATCAGCGCTTCGAGCCGCGCCTTCGTCGCGACGAACTCGGGCGTATTGACCTGCGAATAATCGCGCGGCCGCGGCACCGGCACCTCGATCAGCTCCTGCACCCCGCCCGGATTCGCCTTCAGCACCAGAATCCGGTCGGCCAGAAAGATCGCCTCGTCGAGGTCGTGCGTGATGAACAGGATCGTCACGTCGATGTTGCGCCAGATGTCGAGCAGATGGGTCTGCATCCTGGCCCGCGTCTGGGCGTCCAGCGCGCCGAACGGCTCGTCCATCAGCAGGATGCGCGGACGGTTCGCGAGCGCGCGGGCGATCGCCACGCGCTGCTTCATGCCGCCCGACAACTGGTGCGGATACACGTCGGCGAAACGCGTCAGCCCGACGAGATCGAGCCACTGCAGCGCTTCGCGCTCGGCCACGCCGCTGCTGCTGCCGTTCATGCGCAGACCGAACATCACGTTCTTCTTCACCGTGAGCCACGGAAACAGCGTATAGCCCTGGAACACCATTCCGCGATCGGCGCCCGGCCCGTCGACCGGCTTGCCGTCCAGCAGCACGTCGCCGCTCGTCTGCGCGTCGAGCCCGGCGAGAATCCGGATCAACGTCGACTTGCCGCAGCCGGACGGGCCGATCACGCACACGAACTCGCGCCGGTGCGTGCGGAAACTGATGTCGTCGAGCGCGACGCACTCGCCCTGCGGCGTCGTGAAGCGCTTGCCGACGTGTCGCACGTCGAGTATCACGTCGCGGGCCTTCAGCCGCGCGAAGCGCTCGCGCACCGCGTCGGACTGGATCAGGTAATCGGGAACGGCTTGCGGGTTCTGCATGATGCCCTCTGCGGAAATCGGTCGATGGGGACGTGCGGGCGACGCTCACGCTTTCAGCGTGCGGTCCCACGGAAAGAGCCGGCGGCCGAGCAGCCCGAGCACGATGTCGGTGCCGAGGCCGATGATCCCGATCATCAGGATTGCCGCATATACGTTGTCGAAATGCTGGTAGCGCGCCTGCTGGCTGATGTACCACGTGATGCCCGAACTCGTGCCGACCAGCTCGGCGACGATCAGGTAAGTCCACGCCCAGCCGAGCAGGATGCGCTGATCGCGATACAGGTCCGGCAGCACGCCCGGAATCACGACGTGCGTGAGCAGCTTCAGCTTCTTCGTGCCGAGCGTCATCGCGGCCTCGAACAGCCCGTATTCGAGCTTGCGCGTGGTGTTCGCGATGATCAGCACCTGCTGGAACAGCGTACCGATCACGATGATCGCGATCTTCGGCGCGTCATAGATGCCGAGAATCGCGACCATCAGCGCGCCGAACGCCGGCGCCGGCAGGTAGCGGAAGAACTCCAGGAACGGCTCCTGCAGCCGCGCGAGCGCACTGAAGGTGCCGCAGACGATGCCGAGCGGCACGCCGATCGCGGACGAAATCACGAAGCCCCAGAAGATGATGCGGATGCTGTGCCACAGGCTTTCGTGCAGCCACACGCCGTCGCGCGACGCGGGCGGTGTCGTGAACGCCGTGTAGAACGCGCGCAAGACCTGGTGCGGCGCCGGCAGGTAGACCGGATTCGCGCGCTCGCCCTCGGGCACCGCCGCGTGCGCGGCCCGCGCATGCGCGAGTTCGTCGTCGAACACGTCGCGGTCGATCTGCATCCCGGTCTGGAAATAGTCGACGCTGCCCGGATTCGTGATGCGCATCTGCGGATGCCAGACGAACGGCACATAACTGATCAGACACCAGACGGCGAACGGCAGCAGGAAGGACGCCAGCGCGAGCGTCCATTTGCCGCGCGTCGTCAGCTCGCGGCGCACCGCGAGCCAGCCGGTCGTGTTGCGGGTCGTTGTCATCGGAATCTCCGTATCGTTTCAGGTGCCGGTCGCGCGGATGCCGCGGCATCGCGCGACCGTGCGTTCATTGCAATGCGCCGCCGGCCGCCTGCGCGCGGTAAGCGCGCCAGCCGCCGAAGCGCGTGATGTCCTGCGCATCGTCGAGGGCCACGCTTTCGCACAGGAAGCCCTGCACGCGCGCACCGTCGGCGAGCGTCAGCGTGCCGATGCCAAGCGGCGCCGCGATACCGGCGACGAAGCTGCCGTACGCGTCGACCGGCATCTCCCAGACCTCGACCGCGATCGGTGCGCCATCGTTCGGCACACGCACGAGCCCCGGTTTGGCAACGCCACCGCTTGCTTCCGCGGACAGCGCATAGAGGCGATAGGCCGGCGCGGTGGTGGTCGCGGTGACGAAGCGCGCGCCGCGCTGCGTGAGCTGCCCGTTCAACGGTTCGCCGCGTAGATGCGCGCCGACGACGGCCACGCGCACGACACCCGCGGCTGCGGCACGCGCCGACATCGCGGCCGCGGGCGGCCGAACGTCGTCGACGGCGGCCGCGCCCTCGCCCCACGCCTGCGCGAGATCCAGCAGCCGCGCATCGTCGTGCGCACGCCCGACGAACGTGATCCCGAACGGCAAGCCCGCATGCGGCCCGGTTGCGCAAGTACCCGCCGGCACCGCGATCGCCGACAGGTCGAGCAGGTTCACGAAGTTCGTGTAGTAACCGAAGCGCGAATTGATCGCGATCGGATCGGCTTCGAGCGCATCGACGGTCGCGGTCGTCGCCGAGGTCGGCATCACGATCGCGTCGAGGCCATCCCACGCGCGGGCCGCGTCGACGCGCAGCGCCGCAAGCCGGTCGAAGGCGGCGAACGCGTCGGCGGCGCTGAAGCGCGACGCCCCGCCGACGATTTCGCGGATCACCGGATGCAGTGCATCGGGTTCGCGCGCGGCGAATGCGCCGATCGCGGCCAGCCGCTCGGCGACCCACGGGCCGTCGTACAGCAGCCGCGCGGCGGCCAGGAACGGTGCGAAGTCGATCTCGACGACCCGCGCGCCGGTCGCGCGCAGCCGTTCGAGCGCCGCGCCCCAGGCCGCGCGATACGATGCGTCGCCGAAGAATTCGAGCTGATCGGCACGCGGCGTGCCGAAGCGCAATTGCGCGAGCGGCCGCGCCGGCTGCGCGCGCAACCCGTCCGCGCCCAGCAGCGGCTGCCAGGCGCGCCCGTACGGATCGCCGTCCGTCACGCCGTGCGCGGTGGCGAACACGGTGCGCGCGTCGTCCGCCGAACGCGCGAACACCGACACGCAATCGAGCGACCGGCAGGCCGGCACCACGCCGAGCGTGCTCAGCACGCCGCGTGTCGGCTTGAGCCCGACGAGCCCGTGGAAGGCGGCCGGCACGCGCCCGGAGCCCGCCGTGTCGGTGCCGAGCGAGAACGTCGCGACGCCGAGCGCGACGGCCACCGCCGACCCGGAACTCGAGCCGCCCGACGCGTAGCGCGGGTCGAGCGCATTGCGGCACGCACCGTAAGGCGAGCGCTGCCCCGAGAGCCCGGTCGCGAACTGGTCGAGATTGGTCTTGCCGACGGGAATCGCGCCGGCCGCGATCAATCGCTCGACCACCGGCGCGCTGCGTGCCGGCGTGTATGCGTAGGCGGGGCAGCCTGCGGTCGTCGGGATGCCGGCGAGGTCGATGTTGTCCTTGATCGCGAACGGCACGCCGTACAGCGGCAACGACGCGATGTCGCGTCCGGCCAGCGCGTCGGCATACGACATCATCTCGTCGCGCGTGAGCGGCCTGATCCACGCATGGTGCGAGTCGCCCGCGTCGAAATGCGCGGCGATCGCGTCGACGAGCGCATGCGGCGTCAGGTCGCCCGCCGCATAGCGGGCACGCAGCGCGGCAATCGAGCGCAGCCCGGGCAGCACCGGGCGGTCCTTCGTGCTCATGCGACCTCCTCGGCGGCGCCCGCCTTCATCACCATCAGCCGCTGGCCGGCCACCACCGCCGCGCCAGGCGCGCAATCGATCGTCTCGATCGTGCCGTCTTCCGTTGCCGTCACCGCCACCTCCATCTTCATCGATTCGACGATCGCGACGACCTGCCCTTCGGTCACGCGCTCGCCGGCGTCCACCAGCACCTTCCACACGCTGCCCGACACGTCGGCGGCAATCGCCCGCTGCGTGTCGTCGAGCGCACCCGCTACCCGGTCCGCTTGCGCGTCGCCCGGCTCCGCGTCGCCGGCGTATTCCGCGTGGCCCGCCGCGCGCCAGCGCTCGCGCTCCGCGTCGAACGCGGCCTGCTGCGTCGCCTTGAACGCGGCGATCGACTCCGCCTCGTCGTGCAGGAAGCGGTTGTAGGCGCGCAGATCGAACACCGATTCCTCGATCTTCAGCGTCGCGCGGCCCGCGATGAAATCCGCACGCAACGCAGTCAGCTCGGCCTCGCTGACTTCGTAGAAGCGGATCTCGTCGAAGAAGCGCAGCAGCCATGGCTTGCCGGCCTCGAATTCGCGCGTGGTGCGGTGGCGGTTCCACATCTGCACGGTGCGGCCGACGAACTGATAGCCGCCCGGCCCTTCCATCCCGTACACGCACAGGTACGCGCCGCCGATGCCGACCGCGTTCTCCGGCGTCCAGGTGCGCGCGGGGTTGTATTTCGTCGTCACGAGCCGGTGGCGCGGATCGAGCGGCGTCGCGACGGGCGCACCGAGGTAGACGTCGCCGAGGCCCATCACCAGATAGCGCGCGTCGAACACGATGCGCTTCACGTCGTCGATGCTCGCCAGGCCGTTGATGCGCCGGATGAACTCGATATTGCTCGGGCACCACGGCGCATCGGGCCGCACCGACTGCATGTAGCGCTCGATCGCGACGCGCGTCGACGGGTCGTCCCACGACAGCGGCAGATGCACGATGCGGTTCGGCACACGCAGGTCGGCCACGTCGGCAAGTTCGCGCTCGGCGGCCTGCAGATGCGCGAGCAGCGCGTCGAGCGGCAGCGTCCGCGCGTCGAACTGCACCTGGAGCGAGCGGATGCCCGGCGTCAGGTCGAGCATGCCGGGCAGCCGGTGCGCGTCGAGCCAGCCCATCAGCGCGTGCACGCGAAAGCGCAGGTTCAGATCGAGCACGAGCGGCCCGTATTCGACCAGCACGTTGCGGTCGCCCGAGCGCCGGTAGACGACGCCGATGCCGCCGCCGGCCGACGGGTCGCGATGCAGCACGCAGTCGTCGGAGGAGCCGGATGAGTCGGATGCGGCTGCGGCAACGTCACGCGTCGCATCCACCGCCGCCGCAGCCGGTTTCCCGGCCGACACGCCCGCACGCACGAACTGCACGGTATCGCCCGGCCGCAACTGCCCGAGCTTCCACAACTCGTCGCACACGACCGTCACCGGACACACGAAGCCGCCGAGGCTCGGCCCGTCCGGGCCGAGAATCACCGGCATGTCGCCGGTGAAATCGACCGCGCCAATCGCATACGCGTTGTCGTGGATGTTCGACGGATGCAACCCCGCCTCGCCGCCGTCCGCACGGGCCCATTGCGGCTTCGGGCCGATCAGCCGCACGCCGGTGCGGCTGGAGTTGTAATGGACGGTCCACTGCGTGCCGTAGAGCATCGCGATGTCGTCCGGCGTGAAGAAATCCGGCGCGCCATGCGGACCGTCGAGCACGCCGAGCGTCCATGCATGCGTCAGCGCGGGAATCTCGGCCGCGGCCAGCGTCGCACCAGCGTCGCCGCGCCCGACGTCCGCGTGCAGATGCAGCACGTCGCCCTTGCGAAGCGCGCGGCCGGCATGGCCGCCGAACTGGCCGAGCGTGAAGGTCGCCTTGCTGCCGAGATAGTCGGGCACCTGCAGCCCGCCCTTGACGGCGAGACACGCGCGCACGCCCGCGCCGGTCACGCCGCCCAGTTTCAATACCGCGCCCGGTCGGGCTCGCACGACCTGCCAGAACGGCACCGCTTCACCGTCGAGCGTGGCCGCGAGCGGTGCACCGCCGAGCACGAACAGCGTCGCGCTATTGAAGCGCAGCGTCGCGCCGACCATCGTGAATTCCAGCCCGGCCGCGTCGCGCGCGTTGCCGAGCAGCGCGTTTGCGAGATCGAATGCGCGATCGTCCATCGGCCCCGACGGCGGCACGCCGACGCTCCAGTAGCCGACCCGCCCGGGCGCCTGCTGCACGGTGGTCTGCACGCCGCCGTCGAGCACGTCGATCGTGTGCGGCGCGAACGCGAAGCGCGACAGGAAGGCAGTGGTCGGCGCGCCGCGCGCGAACGTGTCGGAGCCGACGACCGCACGCAGGTAGTCGAGGTTGGTCTCGATCCCGTACAGCTCGGTCTGGTCGAGCGCGGCCCGCAGCGCGGCCAGCGCGTCGCGCCGCGTGTCGCCGCGCACGATCAGCTTCGCGAGCAGCGGATCGTAATGCGCGCTGATCTCCGTGCCCGCCTCGATCCAGCCGTCGACCCGCACGTCGTCGGGAAACGCAACGTGCGTGAGCAGTCCGGCGCTCGGCTGGAACTGCTTGTTCGGGTCCTCCGCATAGAGCCGCACCTGGATGCTCGCGCCGCGCGGGGCGACGGCGAGCGTGTCGAGCGGCGGCAGGTCGCCTTCGGCCTGCAGGATCATCCATTCCACGAGATCGACGCCCGTCACGGCCTCGGTCACGCAATGCTCGACCTGCAGCCGCGTGTTCACCTCGAGGAAATAGAATTGCCGCGTGCTCGCGTCGAACACGAATTCGACCGTGCCGGCCGACGCGTAGCCCACCGCGCGCGCGAGCCGCACCGCGCTCGCGTGCAGCGCGTCGCGCTCGGCGGCGCTCAGATCGGGCGCGGGCGTTTCCTCGATCACCTTCTGGTTGCGCCGCTGCACCGAGCAATCGCGTTCGCCGAGCGCGATCGCGCCGCCGCGGCCGTCGCCGAAGATCTGCACTTCGATGTGCCGCGCGTGTTCGACGAACTTCTCGAGATAGACACCCGCATGCGCGAAGTTCGCGGCGCCGAGCCGCACGACGGATTCGAACGCTGCGCCGAGCTGCGCCGCATCGCGGCACAGCGACATGCCGATGCCGCCGCCGCCCGCGGTGCTTTTCAGCATCACCGGATAGCCGATCGCGTCGGCTTCGGCGAGCGCCGTCGCGACGTCGTCGAGCAGCCCGGTGCCGGGCAGCAGCGCGACGCCGTGCGCGGCCGCGAGTTCGCGCGCGGTGTGCTTGAGGCCGAACGCGCGCATGTGATCGCCGCGCGGCCCGATGAAGCGCAGGCCCGCCGCTTCGCACGCGTCGGCGAAGCCCGCGTGCTCGGACAGGAAACCGTAGCCGGGATGCACGGCCTGCGCGCCGGTCGCGCGCGCGGCGGCGAGGATCGCCGCGACGTTCAGATAGCTGTCGGCCGCCGGCGCGGGCCCGACCCGCACGGCTTCGTCGGCGAGCGCCACGTGGCGCGCGTCGCGGTCGGCATCCGAATAGATCGCGACCGATGCGATGCCGAGGCGATTCAGCGTGCGGATCACGCGGCAGGCAATTTCGCCGCGATTCGCGACGAGAACTTTGGCGAATCTCATGTTGCCTCCCGCAGCGAACGTGTCGGCCCGGAGTAGCGCTTCAGCGCGTACTCCGGCCCCATGCAAAGCAAGCGAGCGTGGGGGCCGTTCATTCCGCCTCCCAGATCATGAGGCGCACGGGCGTCGGGTTGTAGCCGTTGCACGGATTGTTGAGTTGCGGGCAGTTCGAGATCAGCACCGTGACGTCCATCTCCGCACGCATCTCGACGTACTTGCCGGGCGCCGAGATGCCGTCCTCGAACGTGAGCCCGCCGAGCGGCGTGACGGGCACGTTCATGAAGAAGTTGACGTTGCCGACCAGGTCGCGCTTGGTGAGCCGCGCGCCGGCGCCGCACGTGCAGTGCGAGATCGCGTTGAGGAAGCTGTCGCGGCAGTTGTGCATGTAGCGCTTGTCGAGCGCATAGCGCACCGTGTTGCTCTCGGCCGCGCACGCGCCGCCGAGCGTGTCGTGACGGCCGCACGTATCGGCGACGATCGTCGCCATCGGGTTGCCGCGGCTCGACATGAGCACGCTGCCGGCGCTCAGGTACAGGTTGCGCTGCGAGCGGATCGTGTCCTGCGCGCTGTAGCGCTCTTCGGGATCGTCGGTGCGGTAGAACAGCGTGTCGACGGCCTGGTTGCCTTCGAGGTCGAGAATGCGGAAGGTCTGCCCGCGC
The DNA here is from genome assembly GCF_014211915.1 of Burkholderia cenocepacia. NCBI lineage: Bacteria > Pseudomonadati > Pseudomonadota > Betaproteobacteria > Burkholderiales > Burkholderiaceae > Burkholderia > Burkholderia cenocepacia. The sequence goes on from NZ_CP060041.1 coordinate 323,723, forward strand.
TTCAGGTCGTGCAGCCACGGGTCGCCCGCGCTCAGCGTGACGTCGTGGATCGCGTCGCGCGGGTCGAGACGGCTTTCGATGATCGGCATGGTCTCGCTCCTCATGCGAACAGACGGTCGGTGTTGGCGAAGCCGCGCATGTTCTCCGCGCATGCGCGCCGGCACGGGTCGTCGTCGGGCGCCGCGCCGTCGGCCGGATACGCGCGGTACGCGATCAGCTTCACGGCTTTCGGCGCATAGTCCGGGCGCGGATCGAGCGGATGCGGCGCGGTCGAGAACGCCGCGAGCGTGTTCATCTCGAAGCGCAGGTCGAACGCGCTGCCGGCCGGCGAATGTCCGGCGACGAACTCGAGCGCGCCGTCGTCGCGTGCATCCAGCTTGCTGAAGAAGTTGACGTTCGCGGCGAGGTCGCGCGCCGACAGTCCGTATTTGGCGAGTTCGAGCACGAGGCTGTCGCGGCCGTTGCGGATCATTGCGTTGCGATCGGCCTGGTACGACGACGTGCCGTACTTGTGCGCGAACAGCCGCGCATCGCCGACGCCGCCGAGCGGGTCGTGCCAGCCGAGCGTGTCGGCCGTGATCGACGCGATCACGCGGCCCATGTCCGTATACAGCGCATGGCCGCGCGTCAGATGCGCGGTGTGCTGCGCCTTCAGCGTGTCGGCCATGTTGTAGCGTTCGAGCAGGTCTTCCTGGCGATGAAAGACGGCGGACAGGTTCGCGCCGCCGTCGACGTCGACGATGCGCAGCACGAGGCCGCGGCGCAGGATGCCGGACCAGTGGGTTCCGGCGGGAATCAGCGTTTCCCACGCGACGTGCGGCGGCGGGGCAAGAATGGCTTGGGGGTTCGGCGACATGGCGGCTCCGGGATCGGTTGGACAAAAGGCGTGAGAGGGCGACCGAACGACATCGCGACCTCCCGGGCTTTTATCCCTCCGTGGAGCCTCGCCGTTTCCTCTCGTCGAGGCGAAGGCAAGACCGGATTGCTCTCGGACCAGGCATCGCGCGGCACACGCCGCACGACCGGAACCCTAGCGATCCTGAAGATGATGCAAATTGCTTCGCACCTCTCGGGCATCGAATAAGCGAGTTGCGTGCCAGCCGCCGCTCGATGACCGCACGACGCGGCCCGGCGGCGCGATGCCGCGCGACATCCGAATGACCGACGCATTCGCTTGCCCTCGCGGCGGGCGCGCGGCGCACCATGCGCACGCAAGCGCGCACCGGTGCAGTGCGCGTCGCGTGCTCGCCCACCGGCCGATGCGTGATGGCATGGGCATTGCTGAACCCATGCACCGTCACCTCATATCCGATCCTTCATGAACAAGCTCGACCTGCTCCGGCGCGTACTGCACGCGCTGTTCGCCGCCCGCTTCATCGAACTTCAGCGCGCCACCCGCCGCCGTTGAATCGCCTTGCCGCGCGCCGTTGGCACGCTTCTCGCTCGGCATGACGCCGAGAGGTGCGGCGGCGTCGCATCTTAGGGTTGCTAGGGTTCCGGTTCATCGAACGTCTGGTCCGAGAGCAGCCCGGCGCGAGTTCGTCCGGTCGCGAGACCGGATGCACGCGTGCTACACGGCGGGACAAAAGCCCGGGAGATTGGCGATGGCAACGGCCGTCGCGCCTCTCCGTGGCCGCTTCGTTCGTTCCGCATCCGCAGGAACCGGTCACGCAGCCGGACCATGTGCTCGCGCACGGTCCGTATCGACGATCCCGATCCCGGTCTCCTGGAGAACAACGATGACCCGTCCCGCCCCGGCGTTCCGCCGCCTGCCGTCCTTCCGTTTCATCCGTCATGCATTGGGCGCCGCCGTCGCGGCCGCCACGCTATGGGCGGCGCCTGCCGCACAGGCTGCCGCACCGCTGAAGATCGGCTACAGCGACTGGCCCGGCTGGGTCGCGTTCCAGGTCGCGCTCGACAAGGGCTGGTTCAAGGAGGCCGGCGTCGACGTCGATTTCGAATGGTTCGATTATTCGGCGTCGCTCGACGCATTTTCCGCAGGCAAGCTCGATGCGGTCGCGGCGACCAACGGCGATGCGCTGGTAACGGGCGCGTCCGGCGCGAAGAACGTGATGATCCTGCTGACCGACTACTCGGCCGGCAACGACATGATCGTCGCGAAGCCGCCGCTGCGCACCGTCGAGGCGCTGAAGGGCAAGAAAATCGGCGTCGAGCTCGGCCTGGTCGACCATCTGCTGCTCGAAACCGCGCTGCAGAAGCACGGGCTCAAGGACGGCGACGTCACGCTCGTGAATGCGAAAACCAACGAGCTGCCGCAGGTACTCGGTTCGTCGGCCGACATCGCCGCGGTGGCCGCATGGCAGCCGAACGCCGGCGAGGCGTTGAAGCGCGCGCCGGGCGCACGGGCGATCTTCACGTCGGCGGATGCGCCGGGGCTGATCTACGATGCGATCACCGTCGCGCCGGCGAGTCTCGCCGCGCGTCGCGCCGACTGGGCGAAGGTGATCAAGGTCTGGTATCGCTGCGTCGCGTACATCAACGATCCGAAGACGCAGGCCGATGCGGTCAAGATCATGTCGGCGCGTGTCGGGCTCGCGCCGGCGCAATATCTTCCGCTGCTGAAGGGCACGCATCTGCTTGACGAGGCGGCCGCGAAGCGTGCGTTCCGCAAGGGCGACGGGCTCGATTCGATCTACGGCTCGACGCGCAACGCGAATGCGTTCAACGTGCGTAACGCCGTGTACAAGCAGTCGCAGGACGTCGACGCGTATATCGATCCGCGGCTCGTCGATGCGCATTGAGGGCGGAAAGCCTGCCGGCGCGGCAATGCGCTGCGCCGGTGGGCGACTCTGATGCGCTCACGTGCTCCGAGGTCGCAAGCGGTCATTGCCCGCCCATGCCGTGCCGATGCCTCGTACGTCATCGACCGCCGTGTATTGACGGGGCGCTTACGCGAAAGGGAACGGGCCCTCGAAGTGCCCCACGTAACACAAGTGGGAAACCGCTGGCTGACCTCGACCTGCCCAGCGATGCAGCATGTATGCAGGGGGTTCGAGAAAGGAAGCGGGCTGCGCGTCAGCTTCAACGCGCAGCGCAATCTGAGTGGTCGTGCTCGGGCAGGTGAGTACCGGAACGCGTCCAAGACGTGTCTGCATCGACCGGTGGACGTGCCCGGCAAGAATGCGATCTACGTTGTCGTGGCGCGCCAGAACCGCAGCAAAGGCCTCGGCATTTCGCAATCCGTAGATGTCCAGATAAGGAATGCCGGTCATGAACGGTGGATGGTGCATGACGATAACCACGGTCCGATTGCGATGCTCGGCAAGTTCAGTGTCGAGCCACGCCAGGGTTTCGGCGTCCAGTTCACCGTGATGTAGCCCTGGAACGGAGGTGTCCAACGCCACGAGGCGTAGTTCGCCCACGTCCAGCGCGAACGAGAGTGCGCCCTCGTCCGGAAGCCACGCGTGATCCGGGAACGCGGCTCGCAGATTGCCACGGTCGTCGTGATTACCCGGCAGAACCACGAACGGTCGCCTCAACTCGACGAGCAGTTCGCGAAGTTTTCGATACTCGTCTTCGGTGCCCTCGTCCGTCAGGTCGCCGGAGATGACGACCAGGTCTGGCTCAGGTCGAATGCGGTTCAGCGAATCGACGGCCGCCGAAAACATGACGTTGGAATCCACGGCGTCTTGATACAGGACGCCGTGAGGCCGGACATGAATATCGGAAAGTTGTGCGATGACCGTCACTCGGCGCTCCGTTGGCTTTGACCTGCCCGTACATCGATCGAGAAGATTTTAGGCCGGACAAAATTCGCCCATCGACAGAGGCTTTCGGTGACAACGGTCGGGCGCCATGCGCGCTCAATCGTGCGTCAGCGTGGCTGATTCGGGATGACAAGTAGACGCACACGCCGGGTGGCGAAGCACGAAAGGCGGCTTCTGGCCGAACGCGGCCGGCCGCCGCCCCGTGACGCGCGACCGGCGCAGATCGACCCTGACCGGTCGATTAAATCGCTACAAAGCGGTCACTCGATCATGTCTCGGGTTAAGACTAACCCGCACATACATATGGCATTTCTTGACACGATCTACACAGTCGGTCTCGATTCGGGCACCGCGGGTGATTCGAATGCATGGGGATATTCGTGCCGAAACCAATCTTTCACCTGATCGTGGTTGAGCGCAAAGAATTCGCGCGATCGTGGTATGAGGACAAAACCAAAAGCGAGCAGACAAGTGGCAAGGCCGAAGCATGTATAAACCTCGCCCACCGGCCAATGCGTGAGCGCCGCGCCTGCGATCATCGGTCCAAGGATGCCTGCAATCTGCGTGGTCATCATGCTGGCGGCGAGAATGCGCACGCGGAAATTCTGCGGGATAGCCAATGAGCGGTGAGTCGCGCCAACGAGGCCCACCGACGCGTTGGCGAAACCCACACATGTGAAGGCCAATACGAGAACGATGGGTGAATGGACCCAGCCCGAAGCAGCAAGAGCCAGCCCTTCGCACATAGCGGCCCCCACCCGGACGTTGAATCGGCCGAAACGACTAACTAGTGCATCAGAACCACGAAAGCTTCCGAGTAGTAAACCTATCGATAAGGCCGCTTCGCAAGCACCTAGCCAGAGACCCGACAGCCCAAGTGATTGCACTTTGAGCGGGATCAGCATGCCGACTGCGGGGCCTTGGAATATCCAGACGAGGAAGTTTACAAGTGTCCAGCCGCGCTCCAACGGGACGATCCATTTAGCATGCAGTCCGGCGCGCAGGTCATTCCACCAACGAGCTAAACTGCGATGGTGTTCGCGATGCTGAGATTGGGACGGAAGCTGCAAAGTCACGTAAGCAGCGACGCCGAGTAATATGCCGTTCATCCAAAATGTTGCGGCGATACCGCCCAAGGCCAGTGTCGCGCCAGCCAATGCTGGACCTAAGGCACGGCCGGCCGCTTGCGTCGATTTACGAAGACGAAGCGCTTCCCCCAAACGATTCGCCGGAAGAAGTTCGGCCGAAATGGTGGAACTGGCCGGATCGATGAAAGCTTTGGCTATGACACTGACCACGCCTATGCAGATGAGAGGCATCAGTCGGTAGTCGGACAGCGAGGCGAGCGTAGCGAGGGTAAAGGCGACCGCCATCAGGGTGCATAGACCCCATGCAATCTGCGGTCTCTTTGCGTAGCGATCCCCTAGCGGCGAAAGCAGTGGCATTGCAAAAATCGTGATGATGGCAACGCTTACGCTGTAGGTCGCCAAGTCGTGCGCGCCACCCCGGTGAACGATCCACCAAGGGAGCGTGATATAGCCAACCATTTCTGCCAGGATCCTCATCAGATCGCTTAGAAGCAGACTGGCGAGAGGGACGCTGATTGAGTTTATGCGTGCTTTGATTTCCCGAAACACCGCCTTCCCCCTGTTGAGTTCGAAGATGCTACCTCAACATTTTTCTCGCCGTTTAGATGCACGTCTCCAGAGGCCGACGTTTTATTAGTGGCGACATACAGGGCCGATTCGCGACTGGCGACGCTTCGGATAGCGATGGTCAGCAATTCACGTAGGTATGTCGAGCGTCCCTTCCTGGCCGTATGCCGCCCGACGCGTTCGGCTGTAGTCGACCCACAAGGAGCAGTCGAGATCGCGGAAAGCCGACATTCGCGCCATCGCTTTACTACATGTAGCCGGTGATATGGCGCTTGCGACTGTCCGGAGCCGCAAGCCGCACCGGCATTGGATTTCGCTACACGAGCCCCTGAGCGGTCATCGCTAACAATAGTCGCTCAGCGCCGATGCCGAAACCGGCTCCCTGCTGATAGGCGCCGCCACCCACCACTTGCTGTTGGGCTCCGAGTTCGGTACAGCGTATTTCGAAGCCCCGACCGTTCAGATAGTAGCTGAGGCCTCTGCGGGCCGAATCGTCGATTTCATAGCGGAGGCCGAGTGAATCAAAAAAGCCGAGCGCCACCTCCCGACTGCGTTTGAGGGCGGATTCCGGGTTGGGGCATAGATACTCAAATCCTAGTTGGGAGAATTCGCGGTAGCGACCGGCTTGAGGTCGTTCATAGCGGTAGCATCGAGCGATATAAAACAACATCCGCTCCCGTTGTCGGCCCAGCAGCTCGCTGCATCGCTCCTGGAACAGCGCCGTTGCCTCAGGAATCAGGCAGCAAGCGCGTCCCTTCTTATCGGGAAAGGCCCACATCTGGCCGATGATCTCGCTACCCCGGCTTTTTGAATGAATGTATCTTGCGACCACAACGCCGGGACAATCGCCTCCTCTGCTCCAGCGTTAATGAAGATAGCTCCGGAATTGGGTTTCCAGAGCGCGAATTTGTGCAGCTTCCTCGCCAACGATGAAACGTGTTCCGCGAATCATGGTCATGAAAGTCTCCTCGGGGTGAAAAATAAAAAAGGCGCCGTAGGCGCCTTGGTCGTTTGTACAGGAAGGGGAAACTGCAACCCCGGATGTCCTGCTATGGACGTAACGAACCACGGCGCATCGAGTGACGACCGTGATGATGACGAGATTGGTTCGGGACGTTACGGAGTTCCATGCTGGCCATATTGGCACATTAATTTTGATTTGTGAACCGATCCACATGTCTCGGAGGCCCCGACGTGATCTCAAGGACCAAAACGAGTCACGTGGCTAAAGATCGTCGACAGTCTATCCTCTGTTGCCGACCGACCGGTTCTGGCCGAACATGGCCGGCCAATGCTCTGCAATGTGCGGCCGTCGCAGTTCGACCCGCTGTAGCCATTGGATGCCTCGGCAACTCAACGGCAAGGTTCAGTGCCAAGCTGATCTTCGGATGTCCAACTGCATGCACCGGCGAAGATCCTCGGACATTAGCACTGATGGGCTGTTACTCCGCGCTTTAGTAACGGACTGCGCAAGTGGCCGTCCCGGGCTGCCCTTTACTCTCTTGACGCGGCGTCAAGAGCCGTTCAAGCAGATCGGCGCTGTCTAGTTGCGCAATCCACCAGTTTAAAGCGTTCCCTACCTTGTCCTCGCGCCAAGCGAGGTAGCCATTCGTGAACTCGCGCACACCCACAATGCGACGCGCGACCAGCCTGCCTTCGTGTATCGGTTCTTTCGCTACGAAATCAGGCAGCATCCCGACAGCGATACCTTCACACAGTGCTTGCAGTTTAGCTGCGAGCGTCGGCACGATGACCAGTGGCTGTCCGTCACGGGTGGCCACAGATTGCCGTTGCAGTTCGCGAGAAGTGTCACTGATGACAACGCCTCGATATCCTGCGATCGTTTCGCTCTCCAACGGCTCGGGGATGCGGGCGAGTGGATGGTCCGGAGCCACGACAAAAACGTGCCGGAGAGTTCCGATTGGCCGGGCCGCTATATTGGCGGCATGCGGCGGCTCGCCGAACGCCCCTATCGCGAGATCGGCACGCCGCGTAACCAGGGCATCCCACACGCCCCCAAGCACCTCGGTGGAAAGACTTAGCTGGGTATTCATCTCCAGGTCGTAGAAGGCATGGACATATGGCCATAAGGACTGGATTGGCAAGATTGCATCGACGCATAGTCGAAGCTCCGATTCCCAACTGTCTCGAATGCCTTTTGCTTTGGCCTCCAGGTGTCGAGCCGCGTCTAAAAGTCGACGCCCATCTTCCACAACAGCACGACCCGCTTCCGTGAGTCTCGTCCGTCTGCCGCTGCGATCGAACAGCTCGACATCCATGTCGCTTTCCAGCTTTTGCACAAGGTAAGTGAGCGTGGACGGAACTCTATGCAACAACTCGGCCGCCTCGGCGAATGTACCGGTCCGGTCAATTGCATCCAAAACTTCGAGAACTTCAAATGACAGCTTGGTCGCCATGCAGCATCCTTAGATACTTCTATCGTTCACAGGCTTCACCGCGACGGCCGAGCGGCTTTGCCGCAGCAACGCTTCCATGCGGTTGCCCAACCTTTCGGGACTCGCTCGGATGCTGATCAAATGGACAAAGGCGATGTCGTCCCTGACTCGGATGCTCTCGTTGACGAAGCATCCGGCCACTCAATGGTCATTGCGGCAAGAGTCTAAGGTACACGCTGCCGTTTGTCTGCTCGTGGCGTGACGCACAGTCAGCCAGGCGCATGATTCCGCTCGCGTCAATTTAGTTGTCGCCCCGCCAGCGCAGCCACGGGCCGTTTATCGGTAGCGGCGAGCGGCGACCGAGTCGCATTCCGGGTCAAGCGCCACGGCATCGACCGGTGTCCGGTGTGCGTGTCCCAAGACGATCGGACGCGCCCATATTCGCGCCTTCGCGTTCAGGGCGTGGCGTGCCGCGACGGATACGATTGGCACGCGTGAGTCCGTTGGCAAGGTACAGTCGACGTTCGAATGGCTGCTTGAGAGCGATTGCCTAGGACTGTCGAGGCCGACTGCTGCCCGACACAGGCGGCAACAGCCGACCCAGAACGGGCCTTCAGATTTATCCAAAGCGGCCAATCGTTGTGACCTGCGGCGGGATTTTATAGCCTCGCTCGATGAGTATCTTGGCCTCGGCGCGACTGCGGAATCATTCCCGATTAAATCGCTTCTCCCGCAGCGTGCCGTTGGAACCTTCAACGGAGTCGTTCTGCCAAGGGCGGCAAGAACGGACACAGCGTGTACGATCTGGTCTTCAAGAAAACCATCCAAGGAGAGAGGAATGAATCCGGAACAGGCCCGAGCCGAAGAAACCCAGGCGATGGAGCGCATGGTGGCCGCCACGCTGCGCGTGCAGAGTACGTTCGCCTCGATGCAGAAGCAATTTCCGCCGCAAGGCAGCGGCGAGCCTTCGCCGTTCGCGCTGCAAACCTTTGATGCCGCCCTGCAGGAACTTGAAGACGCACAGGCCGCGTTCGATGCGCTGCTGAACGATCTGATCGACGGTAACCGCTAAAGGCTACGCCCTTATCCGCACCGATTGCCGACGATCTAAAAAGCTGTGTCGAACGGCCGTTCTTGGCCGGTAGCGGCCTCTCGCCACCGCCGACCGCAAGCCCGACGGCGAATCATCCCCCGATCCGCGCTTCCCGCTTCATACACCTCTCGGCAGCCGCACCGCAAACACGGTTTCCGTCTGATCGGACCGCGCGTCGATCCGGCCGCGATGCGCCTTGGCGATTTCCCTCGCGATGAACAAGCCGAGCCCCAGGCCGGCATCGTCACCCTTCCTTCCCTGACGCTCTTCCCCGCGCTCGAGCGGATCGAAAATGCGGTCGAGCGTGCGCGGATCGATCGCCGGCCCGCTGTTGCCGACCTCGACGAACACTTCATCGCCGGTCGCCGTGGCCACCACCCGCACCGGTGTATCGCGCGCGCCATACTTGATGGCATTGCTCACCAGGTTGCTCAGCAGCTGCTGCATTCGCTGGTCGTCCCATTCGCCCCGGAGATCGCCGCGCATATCGACGGTAATTTCGCGATCCGGATGACCGGCCCGCAACTCGTCCACCACATTGTCGAGCACATGTGCGAGATCGATATTGCGGGGAACGACGTTGATGCCCAGCCCGAGCTGGGTTCGATTGAAATCGCAGAGATCGTCGAGAAGGCCCTGCATGCGGCCGCCGCTTCTGATCAGCCGAGCGGCGGCCTCCGATACGGCCTCACCTGCGTTGAGGGCGGCAAGATACGACGCCGTGAGCTGGATGGTCTGCAGCGGCGTGCGCATGTCGTGACTCAGCATGCCGAGAAGCAGGTTGCGAGCCTGTTCGACCTGTTCGGTAAAAAAAGAGACTGATTCGGCCAGCGCTTGATCGATCGCTTCGTTGAAGCGAATCATGTCGTCCATATCGGGCGTGGCCGGCTGACACGCATCGATCCACAGCCGCAGCACACTGGCACGCAGCGCCCGATACTCGGCTGCCAGCTGGTTGATGTTGAAGCCCCGCCGGGCGCGCAGAACGGCATGCGTCTGGGCGGCCGTCTCGCTGGCGTTCGCCGGCTCGGGGGCGCGCCCCAGCGATTTTTCGTGTTGCGCTTCCCGCGTTTGCGGGGTCGCGATGTCCTTGGCGACGGCGATCAGGATTTCGCGAGCATGGTCGCGTAGCCCCTGCGAGTTCATGTGCCTCGCGGCCGGTAACAGCGTGGCGGCAAACGCTTCCCACTGCACCAGGATCGTTTCCATGTTCCGTACGATGAAATCAGCAAGACGCATATCGCCCCTCACAACGGAATGAACGTTGGACGCTTCTGTCGAACCGCACGATATCACTGAATAACAGCGTTATCCGACGATTCGATCGCCGCCGTCGTCATTTCCGGCTGCACGGGCGGCGAACGCCCGGCGGCCAGGGCCCGGCGGGCCTGACGATTCCGGATGCACCATGGTCCTTTTCAGGGCCGAAGTAGGCTTCGATTCGCACGCCCGTCACGTCGGGCGGCCAGCATCGCCGATAATCGATGCGCGTCACCCCCGTTCTGCCGGACGCCGTCTTTCGGTTGCCGCGGCACCGGCAGCACGAACCTTGCTTCGCGCCCGTTCGACTTCCATCCTACGGTGGAGTCGGCCGCCTCTTCCCGCCACGGCCGGCCACCGGCACGAAACTGCACATGCCCAGGAAAAAATCCAGCCTCTGGCTGCGGCATCTCGAACTGTTTTCCATCGCGACCGGTGCGCGGCCGAAGAAGCGGGCCGGCAAGCCGCGACCGGCCGCCCAAAAAACCGCCGCGAAGGCCGCTCAACGGCCCGCCAAGCCGGCCGCCCCCGCTCGCGCCCGCGCCGCCAAACGGACAGGTGCCACGCATACCGCACGCACACCGTCGGCCCAACCGCCCGGCACCTGGCTGCGCTCGTTTCATTCCGCCGGTCCGAGTGCCGGCCGGCTCGTGAACCATCTTGCGTATGCGCTGTATCTTCCCACCGCACCCGCCAAGACAGCGGGCATGCCGGCGGTCGTCATGCTGCACGGCTGCAAGCAGACCGCCGAATCGTTCGCCACGGGCACGCGCATCTGCCGTCTGGCCGAGCGCGCGGGGTTCGCCGTGCTCTTTCCCGAACAGGCCAAGACGACCCATGCGCACCGCTGCTGGCACTGGCATGGCGACGCGACCGAGTCCGAAGCCGCGGCCGTCGCGTCGCTGGTCGACGCCATCGTGCGGCGCCACGGCTTCGATCGCGACCGGATCTACGTGGCCGGCCTGTCCGCCGGCGCCGGGCTCGCCGCCGCGCTGGCGCTCCGGTATCCCGACCGTTTCGCGGCCGTCGGCCTGCACTCCGGCCCGGCCATCGCGCCGCCGTCGTCGACGATGGCCGCGATGAGCCTGATGCGTCGCGGCCTCCGCGACGATCCGGTCGCCGCGCTCGACGCGTGCGCCGACGTCGCGTCCTATCCCGGCATGCCGGCCCTCGTCATCCACGGCGCGCTCGATACCGTCGTGACCGACCGGAACGCGACGCAGCTCGGCATCGCGTTCGCGCGGCTCAACCGGCTCGTCGACGAACACGGGGCGATCCGCATTGGCGAGCAACGCAGCTACGCGCAGGACGATGCGGACTACGTCGATTATCTGAAGAGCGGCCGGCTGGTCGTCAGGGTGTGCATCGTCCGCCGGCTGCCGCATGCATGGAGCGGCGGAGACCCGAGCGAGCCGTTCCATTCCGCCAAGGGGCCGGACGCGACCGCGATGTTCTGGCATTTCTTTCGTCGTCAGCGCCGCAAGCGATTGGCGTGACGCATGACGCTCGCAGCGGCCGCTCGCGAGCGGCCGCCGTCACGACGTCAAACCCGCTGCTCCAGCGCTGCCGCGTTCGTGCGCTCGCCGGCACGCCGAACCGGCAACCGTATCCGGAACGTCGTGCCGCGCCCCGGCTCGCTGGTCACGTCGATGGTGCCGCGATGACGCTCGACGATGCCGTGCGATACCGACAGCCCGAGCCCCGTGCCCTGCCCGACCGGTTTCGTGGTGAAGAACGGATCGAAGATCCGCCGGACGACGTCGGGCGTCATGCCGGCACCGGTATCGCTGATCGCGATCGACACCTGATCGCCGTCGCACGACGTGCGGATCGTGATCACGCCGCGCTCCGGAATCGCCTGCGCCGCGTTGACCAGCAGGTTCATGAAGACCTGGTTCAATTGCGACGGCAGGCATTCGACGTGCGGGACATCGCCGTAATCGCGCACGATGTCGGCCTTGTACTTGAGCTCGTTGTGGACGACGTTGAGCGTGCTCTCGAGGCCCGCATGCAGATCGACCACGCTCCATTCGTCGCTGGCCGGCCGGGAAAAATCGCGCAGGTCCTGCACGATGCGTCGCACGCGCAGCGCGCCGTCGATCGACTCGTCGATCAGCATCGCGATCTCGTCGCGGACGTAGTCGAGATCCGCCGCGCGGTGCACGGCCGTCAGCGCATCGCGGGTAGCCGGATCGAGCTGCGGCAGCGCGGCTTCATGCGCGGCGACCACGTCGAGCAGGCTGCGCACCCACGTCTTCAACGTATTGAGGTTCGCGCTGACGAAGCCGATCGGATTGTTGATCTCGTGCGCGACGCCGGCCGCGAGCTGGCCGATCGACGCGAGTTTCTCCGACTGCAGCAACTGCTCGTGGGTTTCCTCGAGCGCATGCAGCAGGCGCCGCTGTTCGTCCTTCTCCTGTTCGAGCAGCGCGTGCGCGGCCTTGCGCTCGTCGATCTCGGCCGCCATGTTCTCGCGCGTGCGTTGCAGCATCTGCGTCGTTTGCTCGTAGCTGTACAGCGCGCGTTCGAGTTCGCCGGTTCGCACCCGCACGAGCCGTTCGAGCGTGTCGGTCATCCCGCGCAGGAAAGTCGTGCGCGCATCGAAGCGGCACACCAGCAGCGTGACGACCAGCGTCGCCATCGTAAACAACGCGACGGTGGTCGCGAGCCACGGCGCGTCGACGCCGTTCGCGGCGCCGCACCGCGCATCCGGCGCGAAATGCGCGGCCGCCATCGCCGTGTAGTGCATGCCGGTAATCGCGAGGCCCATGATGACGGCCGCGCCGATACGTTGCGCGGTCGCGTGGCGCGCCTGCTGCATGCGCAACGCCTGCGCAATCCACAACGCGGCCGTCGATGCGATCACCGCGATGCCGATCGATGCAGCGAACAGCCCGGCATCGTAGCGAATGCCGGGCTGCATGTGCATCGCGGCCATCCCCGTGTAGTGCATGCCGGCGATCCCGCCGCCCATCAGCACGCCGCCCATGCACAGCCGCCGCCAGCCCAGCCGTGCGCGCGTGACGACGTTCAGCGCGAAATACGATACGAGCACCGCGATCGCCAGCGACGCGCCGGTTTCCTGCCACGCGTAGCCGAGCGGCACCGGCAACGAAAACGCGAGCATGCCGACGAAATGCATCGACCAGATTCCGGTGCCCATCGCCGCCGCGCCGCCGCCGAGCCACGCACGCTTGAGCTTCGGATCGTCGAGCAGCGAGATGAACGCGGCGAGGTCGAGCGTCGTATACGACGCCAGCGTCGCGATCGCGAGCGACAGCACGACGAGCGGAAGGTTGTAGATGCCATGCATGATCGGGCGCCCGCAACGGGTTGAGTGCATCGCCGCGGCGGGGGCAAGCACCCGTCCCGCGTGCCATCGGGTCGACGTTCGACGTCAGGCCGGCGGCACGCCTGCGCTGGGTGCGTGCGCCTGCGCGGCCGTCCCGGCCAGCACGAGAATGTCGAACGGCGTGCCCTCCCGCGTTTCGAAGCGACGCACGAGCTCGATCTGATGCGCGGACATCACGCTGCCTTTTGTCATCAGCAACACGCCGCGATGCGTGCGCAGATCGTCGGCGAGCTCCATCCCTTCACGCAGTTGCGCCGACCGGATTTCCGCGACGGACGCCGCGATGCCGAGGCTCGCCGGGTCACGCATCAACTCGATGAAGCCTGCAACCAGTTGCGGGTCGTAACGCACGCTCGCCTGCGAGCGCAACACGTCGATCGCCTGCTCGATCGAATGCGGCGCACCGATTTCACCGTGGCGCAACCCTTCGAAGTCGCGCGCGATCGCGACGATCCGCGACCCGACCGGGATCGCATCGCCGACCAGCCCGTCCGGCGTGCCGCGGCCGTTGAAGCGCTCGTACTGGTGCAGCACGATCGATGCGACCTTGTGCAACTGGGCGACTGGCGTCAGCACCATCTGCGCACGCAACGGATGCTCCTGAAACACGCGGTGCTCGTCCGTCGTCATCCGCGCGAGCGGCTTGTGCAGCAATTCGTCTGGCAGCGACAGCTTGCCGATGCCGTGCAACAGCCCCGCGAAGTAGACGTCCTGCGCATGCAGTTCGCTCATCCCGGACGCCAGCGCGAGCCGGCGCGCGATCTCGCCCACCCGCATCGCATGCCCGCTCGCGGCCCCGCAGCGCAGCTCGATCATGCTCGCGCACACCTGAACCATCGCCGTGAAACTGCTTTTCAGGTCGCTTTGCGCCGCTTCGAGAAACATCACCGTCTGGCCGAGTTCCTCGGTGCGCGCGCGAACCTGCGTTTCGAGGTCCGTATTGAAATGGCGCAGCGCTTCGTTCTGCGCCGCCGTCAGCGCCGCCAGCCGGGCCGCTTCGCGACGCAGACGGCGCTGTTCCAGCGCGTGCTCGATGGTCAGCAGCAGGTCGTGATCGTCCCACGGCTTGTTCAGGTAGCGATACACGCCGCCTTCGTTGACGGCCTGCACGACCGACGCGAGTTCCGCATAGCCGGTCAGCAAGATGCGCATCGTGTCCGGGTACAGCGCCCGTGCACGCGCCAGGAATTCCGCGCCGCTCATGTGCGGCATCCGCATGTCGGACACGATCAGGTCGATGTCGGTCGACGCCAGGATCTCGAGCGCCGTCTCGCCGCTGTCGGTGGTCACGATGTCGTAGCCGGTGGGCCGAAATACGCGCCTGAGCGCCGACAGCACGTTCGGTTCGTCGTCAACCAGCAGGATCGACGGGACGCGGGGCACTTCAACGGATGCGGCTGCGGTGTCGGACGTTTCGGGCGGCACGGCATTCACGCCGTTTGTTGCAGATGTCGTCATAATCGGCCTCGGATCAATTATTTACGCCCTCTCTGCAACATCGGCCGACGCCGCGTTTTCCACATGGGTGAAAACGCTAATACGTGCGTGTCGATTTCAAGCGGAATGCATCTCGCAAACGCTACGTCGCTGCCGTGCCCGGTTCGCGCCGATAGTAGATGTCCCATTCCGCTTCATCGGTTCGCACGAAGCCGTGCCGTTCGTAGAAGCGGTTCGAGTCGCTGCCGCGCAATGCGCCGACGCGAACCGGCATCCGTCGTTCGTCGGCGGCAGCAAAGATTTCGCGCAGCACGGCGGCGCCGATACCCTGGCCCTGATGCGCCGGTACGATATACAGGTGGTCGAGCAACCAGTGATCCGCCATCGGGCGAAGCGTGTAGAAGCCCGCACGCGAATGGTCGGATTCGATGAAACGGCAGAGCGCCGGGTCGAACGACGCGAGAAACCGATCGCGCGCACGCTGCGGATCGAAACGGCCAATGCGCTCGAGGCTGTCGCGCATCGCAGCGATGCGGATCGCAACGAGGGTGTCGGCGTCGGCTTGCGTGACGGGGAGGAAGGTCAGGGTCGTTGTCATGGGCCGGCGGGATTCGTGCGGGAGCGCGTACCCGGCGTGGCGCGGCGGCGCCAGCCGGGTTTCGACGGGGACTTCGGTGCAGCACGTCACGCCCCCGATCCGTGAGCGTGACGCAAGCGAGCCGATGCAATCGACTCAAGGAATAAAAAGCGCTGGCCGATGCCCTGGCCAGCAAAACGGTTCTGGCGATCCGAGGTTGGTGTGTGCCAGAACCACATGCATTGAACGGCGTACGCCCGACAATCTGTGATCGCAGTTTAGGCCGGGCTAAGCGATGCGATCAGGTCCGCACCCGCGCCCGTCGACCTGAACGCATCGTCGGGCTTCGGTACTTCCCATGTCGCGATCATCTCGTCAGTCGGAAGATAGTCGGGATCGGCCGACGCGACGCCGACCCACACGCCTTGGGATACCTGCCTGCCATGGAGATAAAAGTGCAGCTCCCGGCCAGCGCGTTCGCACGTACACGTAATTCGCTCCACCGACTGACCCAGTCTTCTGATCCGCGCGACCTGGTTGCGATCCAGTTCGAACATGGCGCTCATCACGCCGTCGCAATCGCCGATGCCGAGCATGTTGCTGTCGTCAGTGAATGCCCACGAAGGATGCGGCGTGCCTAGGCGCAGCATGAAAAAAGCTGCGGACTCTGAACCAATCATCATGTTTCTCCGGCAAAAAATACGTCGCTCCACCAACTGAAACTTGATAAGAACGTACGTTCATTCCATCCTGCTTTTCCCGCCTGCCTCAAGGTTCGAATAGACGTACGCCAGCGCCTGGCAATGGGCGGGCGCGACATTGAAACGCGCACCGCCCGTCGCTTCCGAAGCCCCTACACGCTTGCCTGCCGGGGTACGGTTTCCGCGGCGATACTGTCCGAACCGGACAGCCTCACCGCAACAGCGGCGGCGGCCGTGCTCCCGTAGACGTTGAGGGCGGTCCGCCCCATGTCGAAAAAGGCGTCGACGCCCAGCAGCAGCAGCACCGCATCGGCCGGCAACCCGATCGACGTGAGAACGATGGTGATGGCGACGATCGCCCCGGAGGGCACATTGGCGGCGCCGTCGATGGTGATGATCGTCAGGATCAGGATCGTGATCACCAGCGGCCAGGACCAGGCCAGGTGATAGGCGTCGGCCAGGTAGCCGACCGCAAGGGCCGTGTAAAGTACCGCGCCGTCGCGATTGAAAATGTAGGCCAGCGGCAAGATCGTGGACGCCACGCCATGGGGCACGCCCAATTCGACCAGCTTCTTCAGGTGCAACGGGTAGGTAATTTCGGACGAACGCGTCGTGAAACCCAGGATCAGCGGCTCCTTCACCTTCCTGAGAACGGCGAGCGGCGACTGACCGGCGACACGAATGACGATGGTGAGGACGACCGCCAGAATCGCCATGCCGAGATAGGCGACGCCCAGAAGCTCGACAAGCGAGTGCGCGCCGGTGAACCCCTTGGCCGACAACAACTGCGCGATCGCGGCAAAGATCGCGAGCGGCGACCATGCGATCACCCACTGGACCATCTTGAACAGTCCCGACAGCAGCGCCTCGAAAACGGCAATCGCGGGCTCGGCACGCTCCGGCGCAGCCGCCAGGGCCGCCCCGAAAATCACCCCGAAAACCAGCACGGGGAGCGAATTCCCCGCAGCGAGCGCAGCGACGATGTTGGCGGGGATCAGGTCGACGAGGAATTTCGTCCAGTCGATACTGGACGCAAGCGCGGCGGGCATCGATCCGGACTGAACCATGCTCGCCCCGAGCCCCGGTCGAAATGCGAAGTTGAGCAGCAGGCCGAGCGAGGCGGCCAGACCCGTCATCAAGACGAAGAAGCCGATACTCGACAGTGCGACCTTGCCGAGCCGCTCGCGAAGCCGGCCCGCACGAAAGACCCCGACCGTGACCGACAGGAAAATCAGCGGCATGACGACCATCTTGATCGCATGGCCGAACATCGCGCTCAGGAAGCCCAGCTTCGCGGCAAAGCCTGGAGCAAATAGTCCGCAAGCGGCGCCCAGGACAAGCCCGCCAAGCATTTGCATCGGGAGGGAAAGCCCTTTATTTTTCGTGTTCATGCCGTGCCTTTAGCAGTTTGATCCGTGCCGGCGTGCCGTCAACGATGTGATTCCACATATGCTGACGCGCCAGCTCGCCGTCGTTCGCTTCGATTGCGTGAAAGATGTGCAGGTGTTCGATCGTGCCGCGCCGAACGGTTTCGGCGTCGCCACGCGGGAGTTCGTTCAGGGCCAGGGTCTGGGCTCGCAATAGACCATACGCCGATGAGATACGCACGTTCCGTGCGGCGGCGAACAACTCCTGATGAAACACCCAGCCGATACGTTGCTCGAGCATGATGTCCGCGACGTCCCGGTCAAGCAGTTCCTGCATTTTTGCTGCCGCGTCGCGAAGGCCTGCCGTTACGCCCGACCTCGCTGCAAGAAACGCCGCGGTACTCTCCAGGGCCAGCCGCATTTCGAAAATTTCGCGGAGATCGCTGGTAGTCGGCGACGCAACATAGGTGCCACTCTTTTCGATGACGACGACCAGCCCTTCGGACTCGAGCAAATGCAATGCGCTGCGCACGGGCATTTGGCCGAAGCCGAGTTCGTCGGACAGGCCCCGGTGGGATACTTTCTGCCCGGGCGCAAAGCGGCCGTCAAAGATCCTCGCTCGGATCTCATCGTAGGCAAGCTCTGCATCTGTCGAGACTTTCGACGTCATCTGTGATCGCAGTTAGCGTATGATTGTAAAAGAGGTGACGGATAGGAAATTACCCTTACTGGTAACGCACGGCAACTGCTAATTTTGCGAGTGGGTATACCGAAAGAAAACTGGAAGAAAATCTGCGTCACGAAGAGAGCCGATAATTATATGACTTCACAAGATGTGCGCTTTACCATCGGTGCCGTCCGTGCGGAAGAAACTTATCCCCTCAGGGCCGCGATCCTGATGGCGGGAGATGAAGAGGGAAGCGCTTTACACGGAGACCACGCGCCAACCACCCTGCATTTTGCCGTTCGTGACAACGACACTATTGTGGCCGTGGCATCCGTGTGTAAAGAAGGACAATCCGGCGTGCCGAACGCAGAAGCCTGGCGCCTGCGCGGCATGGCCGTCCATCCGTCGGTCCGCGGCCTGGGATTCGGCCGCCTGCTGGTCAATCTGTCCATTCGCCATGTGCGCGAACAGCGTGGCACGCTGCTCTGGTGCACGGCACGCGAGTCGGCCTACCAGTTCTATGAAATGCTCGGCTTTAATCGCGATCCGATTCCGATTTCGCTGCATGGCCGCGACGACATGAAATTCTATCTAATGCAGCGCCCGATCGAATGCTGAGTTTCGTCCACGACTGACGTTCGTCCGAACGCAATTCGGGGGCCGATGTCACGCAGTTGGCTGCCGGCCCGAAAACCCCGTTCAACCGGCGCCCGCCTGAGCCGGTTCGCCCGCGCGAAGATCGAGGTCGCTTGCGGCGCCTTTTCCCCAGAGAAGAATTGCCGGCCCTCGCCTCTCGTCCCATCCGGAAACAGTCGTTGAAGCAATAGCCGCGAGATATTCAGATCCGAGCCGCCCGAAGCTATCCGCCGCTGTATCACATGCGGAAAGCGCTTACGGCTTATGCGGACGCGCATTCAACAATCGCGCTCTTCATTTCGATTATCTCAATCCGAAAGCAAATGGAACGGTAACCACCGGTACTGCCGGATTGTTGCTCGCGATGGCTGTTCCTTGCAGTCGATTATCGTCCCCACACTGAATTCGCTTGCCGACGTCGGGCGCATCAGCGTGATGACGCGGACTTCGATAACACATCGCCTACGTGCGGGTTCTTATAGGGGAAACCCCGTAAGGCGCGCGGCTATCAAACGAGATTAACTTATACCAAACAAATTTTGACGGGAATTTATGTTCCTGATATGGTTTTTGCACCTGCAAAGTGCGGCCACGCAGGGGGTGCAGGGCAGATCGAGCAGTACAAGCAGTACGACGTTCCCCATACAAAATTGTAAGGATCACGAAATGAGCGAAGCCGGCATGCCGATGCGGCGAATATGACGCCGGCCGCTGCGACCGTGACGATGCGCAGGCCGCGCGCCGTCACCTGCATTCGAATACGACACAAGCCGTTTCAACCCATCCCGAAACCACTCCTGACAGTGAAATGCAGATGAAAAACAAGAAGATCAACATCAGCGTTATCGCTGTTGCCGCCTTCGCAGCATCGTCGGCAGCAATGGCACAGTCGTCGGTCACCCTGTATGGCATGCTCGATGCGGGCATCGGCTATACGTCGAACATCAACGGCCACAGCCGGTTCGGCCTCGATGGCGGCGCCGCGGGCTCGAACAAGTGGGGCCTCCGAGGGCAAGAGGACCTCGGTGGCGGCCTCCAGGCGGTATTCAAGATCGAGAATGGTTTCAACATCGCGACAGGCGGCATCGGCGGCCAAGGGCCGATCGGTACCACGCGTTCGCTGTTCAACCGTCAGGCCTACGTGGGCCTCGCATCCAGTCAGTACGGCGCGTTGCGCATGGGGCGCCAGCTCGACGCCGTAACGGAAATGGTTCAGGTCCTGACGGGTGACGCCATTTCCGCGTCGACCTTCTC
This sequence comes from Burkholderia cenocepacia, assembly GCF_014211915.1. Classification (NCBI taxonomy): domain Bacteria; kingdom Pseudomonadati; phylum Pseudomonadota; class Betaproteobacteria; order Burkholderiales; family Burkholderiaceae; genus Burkholderia; species Burkholderia cenocepacia. The sequence continues at coordinate 343,846 of NZ_CP060041.1, forward strand.
GACGCCGGGCGACGTCGACAACAACGACAACACGACGAACCAGAACAACGCCGTGAAGTACATCTCGCCGATCATCCACGGCTTCCAGGCTGAAGCCGCGTACTCGTTCGGCGGCGTGGCCGGTTCAACGGGGTCGGGTCAATCGTGGTCGGCGGCCGCGACCTACGCTCAAGGCGGCCTGACGGTCGCCGGCGGCTATTTCCGTGCGGCCAACCAGGGCGAGAACGGATGGACGAACGCAACGGCACAACCGAGCTTCGGTGGTGCGCTGGGCTATCCGAGTTCGGGTTACAACGGCGGCAATGCGTTCAAAAGCGCGGGCATCGCGCAAGTCGCCGCGCAATACGAGGTGGGTCCGTACACGGCCGGCTTGCGCTACTCGAACGCCCAGTACAAGGGTAACGACGGCCAGCCGTCGATCCACTTCAACGTGCTGGGTGCGCTGCTGCAGTACCGGGTCACGCCGGCGCTGTCGCTGGCGACGGGTTACACGTACGTATACGGTTCCGCGGCCACCCCCACGCAAGCAGCCGAAGGTCGCACGATGGCCTCGATCAACCAGGTGTCGCTGGGTGCGACGTACTCGCTGTCGAAGAGTACCGCGCTGTACGCGATGGGTGCCTACGTGCATGCCAAGGGCGCGCAGGCTTCGGCTGCCGACTTCGGCAACACCTCATCGGGCGGCAACCAGGTTCAGGTCAACATCGGCATGTTCCACGGCTTCTGATCGCCGACTCGCAAGCCGGGGGAGTGGCCGCACTACTCCGGCTTCGCGCCGCTCTCCCGACTCGCCATGCCTTCCATCCATTCCTCGAACGCGGACACCGCGGCATCGTCGGCGCGATCGGCGTTCGTCACCAGCATGTAGTCATCAGCGCGCCATACGGGCGATGCGATGGGACACACGAGGCGCCCCTCGGCGAGATCGCGCCCGATCAGCGGCAGCGATGCCAGCGCGACGCCCAGCCCCTCGATGGCGGCGCCAAGCTGAAGATTCACGTGATCGAATTCGACATGGCGCGCGACCCGCAGATCGGACGCGCCCGCTTCCTTCAACCAGTGCGACCACGCGGAGCGCGTCGTGGCCGAATGCAGCAGCGTGTGATGGCGCAGGTCGGCCACGCTCTGGATCGGATGCTGGCGCAGCAACGCGGGATTGCAGGCCGGCACCCGCAGGTCGGGCATCAACGGGCGCGAGACGACGCCCGCGCCTTGCTCGGGACCGGAGCGGACACCGATATCGAAAGCGTCGGCGACATAGCGCAGCTTGCGCGATGTCGTCGACACCCTGACGTCGATGTCGGGGTATCGCGAATGGAAATCGGCGAGCCGCGGCAGCAGCCAGCAAAACGCAAAGCTCATCGGCACGTTCACCCGCACGACGCCTGAGATCCGGTGCGTGAACGTGTCGTGGCGCAGCCGCACCACCGCGGTACCGAGGCGCTCGAACGCGTGGCTGACGTCATTCAGCAACGCCGCCCCTTCGTCGGTCAACGCGACACCGCGCGGACGACGGTCGAACAACGGCAGGCCGAACCAGTCCTCCAGCAACCTGATCTGCTTTCCGACGGCCCAGTGGGTGACATGCAGTTCGGCCGCGGCACCGGCGAAGCTACCGTGCCGCGCGACCGCATCGAACGCGCGCAGCGCATTGAGCGGGGGCAACTCGCCCCGGTGCTTCGCAACATCCCGGCTTTCGCTCATGACGTGACTTTTTCTCTCCATTGACGCGATTTTAGCTCAATTGAAATGGCGATCCCCTCAGCCCTAAAATCGACACATCGAGGCTGAAAGCGATACCACGAGCGGCTTCCATTCACCGCTCGCTCGGAGCGAATGACGATGCGCCTGCCGGTTTTTTCCCCTCCCGCCACGCGGGAAACCGCGCCACCCCGACGGCGCGTGCTGTGGCTATCGTGCATTGCACACGCCGTGCACGATGGTTATACGGACATGATCTACGCGTTGCTGCCCGTGTGGCAGTCGGAATTCGGGCTCGACTTCGCAGCCCTGGCCATCCTGCGCGGCGTCTATGCCGGCACGATGGCGACGCTGCAGTTGTCCGCCGGGCGTCTCGCGCAACGTCTGGGAAGCCGCGCGACGCTCGCACTCGGTACGCTGCTCGCCGCGCTCGGCTATGCGCTGGCGGGCATGTCGGGTGGCCTGCTCGGGTTGGGCGTCGCGCTGGCAATCTCGGGCGGCGGCTCCAGCACGCAACATCCGATCGCATCGGGCGCCGTCTCCCGCTTCTATGGGCGCGACGCGAGAGGCCCGCTGAGCATCTACAACTTTTCCGGCGATCTCGGGAAATCGGCGCTGCCGGCCGCCATTTCATTGCTCGTGACCATGATGCCGTGGCGTCATGCGCTATGGATCGTCGCCGGGCTGGGCTGCGTCGTGGCCGCCGTCATCGCGCTCTGGTTTCCCGCCGTGCCGCGCGGTGCGGCGAATACGACGGTGAAAGAGCACGCTCCCGGTCAACGCGGCGGCACGGGAAAAAGCGGATTCTCCGCGCTGTTCTCCATCGGCGTGCTCGATACGGCCGTACGCATGGGACTGCTTACCTTTCTGCCTTTTCTGCTCAAGGCAAAGGGTGTCTCGCCCCAACTGCTGGGAACGGCCCTCGCACTCGTTTTCATTGGCGGTGCGGCCGGCAAATTCATGTGCGGCTGGCTCGGCGCGCGCCTGGGTATGGTGAGGACGGTGCTGCTCACGGAGGGCGGGACGGCGGCGTGCATCATCGCGGTGATGTATCTCCCGTTGGCGCCGACCATGGTGCTGCTGCCGATTCTGGGTATGATGCTCAACGGCACTTCGTCGGTGCTGTACGGAACCGTCCCCGAGCTGTCCGCGCCCGAGCGCACCGAGCGCGCATTCGCGATTTTCTATACCGGAACGATCGCATCGGGCGCGCTATCGCCCGTTCTCTACGGTTTCCTGGGCGACCGGATCGGTGTGCACGGCGCCACCTACGCGACCGCGTTGACCGCCCTCGCGATTTTTCCGCTCGCCCTCGCACTGCGCCCGCATCTGGCGGATGACTCGACAGGAGGAACACCATGACGAAATCCGGCTACCCGTCCGTCGCGCTCGTCGGTCCGGGCGCAATCGGCACGACCGTCGCCGCGGCCCTTCACGAAGCCGGCCGCACGCCGGTGATCTGCGGCCGCTCCGCGCACGCGGAATTGAAATTGCGCTTCGAGGGCGGCGAGATCGTCGTGCCCGGGCCGGTCCTGACCGACCCGCAAGCGGTCAAGGAAACGGTCGATCTCGTGTTCGTTGCGGTCAAGTCGACGCAGACGGCGAGCGCGGCACCGTGGGTCGCCGCGCTATGCGACGCGAATACCGTCATCTGCGTGCTGCAAAACGGCGTCGAGCAAAAGGCCGCCTTCGCACCGTATGCGGCCGGCGCCGCGATCGTGCCGTCGGTCGTCTGGTTTCCGGCGCAACGCGAATCGGGCGCGTCGGTGTGGCTGCGGGCCAAGCCTCGCCTCACCCTGCCCGATACGCCGGCGAGCAACGTGGTGGTCTCGGCCTTGCGCGGCACGCGCTGCGCGCCCGAGGTGGCGGAGGATTTCATCTCGCTCGCATGGCGCAAGCTGTTGCAGAACGCCGTGGCCGGGCTCATGGTGCTGACCGGTCGTCGCGCCGGCATGTTCTCGCGAAGCGACATCACCGAGCTGTCGCTCGCCTACCTGAAGGAATGTCTCGCGGTCGCGCGCGCGGAGGGCGCGAAGCTCGGCGATGAAGTGCCTCAGGAGATCGTCGACGCATTCCATGGCTTTCCGCCGGACTTGGGTACGTCGATTCTTGCCGACCGGCAGGGCAACCATCCGCTCGAATGGGACTGCCGGAATGGCGTCGTGCAGCGATACGGACGAAAGCACGGCATTCCGACGCCGATCAGCGATCTGGTCGTGCCGCTGCTCGCGGCAGCGAGCGACGGGCCGGGCTAACAGCGAGGCATGCTCTATCCCGCCCGACCAGCGTGAATCCGCGCGGGAGACGGACCGGATGAGAGACGCCATGGCGGCCTGGCGGCTCGCCGTGTCCTGTCGCGCTACCGCAAGTAGGGCTTGATGTTCGTCAGCGCGCGGGAAACATACTCGTCCTTCTCCCCGACCGGCGCGACATAGTGCAGCGCGCCGCGCGCGGCGTCCTCCCCTTCGAGACGCGCGATGAGCCACGCGGCCAGATACGGCGAAGCAAGGCAGCCGCCCGCCGTGGCGACGTTACCTCGAGCGAAGAAGGGTTGATTCAGGACCTCGACGCCAGCCTCGATCACCCAGGGTTTGGTCGTGAGATCGGTGCAGGCCGGGATCGTGCCGAGCAACCCGAGCTTCGCCAGAATCAACGTGCCCGAACATTGCGCGCCGATCAACTGCCGGGCAGGGTCGAACCTGAACTGCGCCATCAGCGCCGCATCGTTGACGACGTCCCGCGTTTGAATACCGCTGCCGATGATGACGGCATCGGCAGCGCAGGCGTCCGCCAACGTCGATTGCGCATGCACGGTCACCCCGTTCATCGACGTGACGGAAGGCTCGGGGCACGCAAGGGTGACGCGCCAGCCGGGCTTCCTGATTCGATTGAGCACGCCGAGCGCAATGAGGGAGTCGAGCTCGTTGAAGCCCTGGAAGGTTACGATCGCGATGTGCATGGGGCACCCTGTCTCCAGTCAGTCGACGCATCTTGCCAGATTGCCGTCACCCGCGGCCCTGCTTTGCCGACAACTCAGTGTTACAGCCAGCAAGCCCCCCGCCCTCACCGTCAACTTCATACTCGTCTCCATTCGAGCCGCAGGCGAACTCGCGCCGCCAAAGCAATTTCTTGCGTCACATGAGCGCCCCGTGTCGAAAGCGACGCTAACGTATGACAAAAGAGCTTCCTCCCGCTCGGTACGAAGCAATCCCCTCACCACCCACGGCGCGCTCCAAACCAACCCGAATCCGGTAAAGATTTACCGATCGAACAAATTGTTACGGCCCGTTTCAAAGATGTTCAAATAGTAGGCTGCAGCCCCGCTATGCTTCCGTCACCCACAATAACGATCCCAATGGGGGGTGACATATGAACAACATCATCAAGAGCGCCCTGTGCGCCGCCTTCGTACCATTCGTCCTCGCTGGCTGCGGCGGCGGCGACGACGGGGGCGGCACGCAAACCGGTACGCTGCACGTCGCGATGACCGATGCGCCATCGTGCGGTTTCGACCATGTGTACGTCACCGTCTCGCAAGTCCGCGTCAACGCCAACGCGAACGCCGCCGACAACGACGCCGGCTGGTCGACCGTTTCCCTCGCGACGCCGCAGAAGATCGACCTGCTGTCGCTGACCAACGGTGTGCTCGCCGATCTCGGCCAGACCGCGCTGCCTGCCGGCCAGTATCAGCAGGTTCGGCTGGTCCTCGCGCAGAATCAAGGTAACAACCTCGCAAACTCCGTCGTCCCGACCGGCGGCGTGGAACAGGCGCTCGCCACCCCCAGTGCGACGCAAAGCGGCTACAAGATCATCCAGCCGTTCACGGTCCAGCCCAACACGCTCGTCGATCTCGTGCTCGACTTCAACGCGTGCAAGTCGATCGTGCAGCGCGGCAACGGCTCGTATGCGCTGAAACCCGTCGTCACCGCGATCCCGACCGTCGTGAGCGGCGCGATCTCCGGCTACGTCGCCTCGGCCGAAGCCGGCGCGACCGTTTATGCCGAACAAGGCGGCAAGGTCGTCCGCGGCACGGTGGCCGACAGTTCCGGGAAGTTCGTGCTGTCGCCGCTGATCCAGAGCTCGACGCAGGGCAACTACGATGTCGTGATCGTGCAGAACAACTTCGCGTCGGGCATCGTCCGCTCGGTGCCCGTGGTCGTGAACACGACCACGGCGGTGTCGGCCTCGACCGCACCGATTACGCTGCCTGCGTCGACGACGAGCACCGTCAGCGGTACGGTGACGGCCAGCGCGAACGCATTCGTGCGGGCGCTGCAGACGGTCGATGCGAACGCGTACGAGATCACGTCGATCAACGCGAACATGGACACCGGCGCCTATTCGCTGTCGGTGCCCGCGGCGGCGCCGATCGTCGGCACTTACTCGGGTTCGCTGCCGGTCGCACTGGCCGCGGCGCCGGCCGCCGCCGGTCAATATACGATCGAGGCCGACGCGGCATCGGGCGCGACCCAATCGGCAAACGTCAACGCAACGACCAGTCAGTCCAACGTCAACTTCGGTTTCTGACGCGCTGACGGCATCATCGAAAGGGCCGAAGGGCCCTTTCCTTCCAACGGGAGAACGAAGTGAAAAAAGGGGTTATCGCGTTGCTCGCAGCGGCGAGCATGGTGGGTGCGCTCAGCGGGTGCGTCGCCTACGTTCCGGGCCCGCCGGTCGTGGTCGCGCCGCAAGGCGGGCCGGGGAATGGATTCTGTCCGCCGGGACAGGCCAAGAAAGGCAACTGTTGACGACATGCCCGCGCATCGCGGGCATTTTTCATCCGTCGAGGGCGCCGGGCGGCGCGACGAATTCCCCGTTCTCCGCGTCGTCACTCCGCCATCCTCGGCGGCCACGCATGGCCTTCGGCCTGGCAATGCCGGCACCACGCATACAGCGCGTCGTACATGACGAGACCATGCTCGAGCATGTCGTGATCGTCGGAAAACATGTCCGACAGCCCGAGCGAAATCGCATAAAGCCCGCTGGATTGCGGCGTCAGATCGAGCCGCGACGTATCCGCGCCGCGAATGATGCGGGCCATGTGCTGCAGCGCCCGATCGTCGGCCAGACCATACTTGTCGAGAAACGCATCGAAACTGCATTGCTCGCCGACATGCGTCAATTCCACGCCCGGAATGTCGTACGGAATCGCACCGGTCTCGTTGGCGATCCGCAGCACGTCGCCCGGCGGGACGTACAGAAATTCGGGCGTCTCGTCGATAAAACGGGCAATGAGCCAGGGGCAGGCAACCCGGTCGATTTTCGGGCGTTGTCGCGTAATCCATTGCATGGCGGCCTCCACGGTCAGTGATGCAGCAGCGGGTACACGATCAGGCCGATCACGGCGGCCCCGCCCACGACCACCGGCTCCGACAGCTTCTTGAACCTGACCAGCAGCACGATCGCCGCGAGCGCCATCAAGGCGGTGGGCACATCGACGATCGAACGTCGGGCCAGCACGATCACCGACCCCGTGATCGCGCCGACAGCCGCGGCCGTCACGCCGTCGACGAATGCCAGGATCGCCGGCAGCCTGCCGTACTTCTTGAAGTAGGGGGCCGGCAACACGGTGAACAGGTAGCACGGCAGGAACGTGCCGGCCGCCGCCACGCATGCGCCCGGCAGCCCCGCCACCAGATAGCCGATGAAGCCCACCGTGATGACGACCGGGCCCGGCGTGATCATCGCGACGGCCACGGCATCGACGAACTGCTTCTCGTTGAGCCAATGGTGCTCGGTGACCACGCCCCCATAGAGGAACGGCACGATCGCGAGCCCCGAGCCGAACACGAAGGCGCCGGCCTTCGCAAAGAACGCGGCGAGTTGCGCGAGCTGCGGCCAGTCGACGATACCGAGCCATGCGCCGGTGGCGGAGACGGGCAACGCCACGGCCGCATCGACGCGCCGCTGGCGCAACCACCTGGGCGGCGCGCGCGTGAACCAGACGACCAGGCCCGCCGCGAGAAACAGCCACGCCACTTCCGATTCGGTGATCACCGTCACGGCAACCAGCGCGAGATAGATCGCCCACAGCAGCTTGTCGTGACCGATGCTTTTCGCGGTCAGCTTGCGCGCGCTGATCGCGATGATGCCGATCACCGCCGCGCCGACGCCGTAGAACACCGACTGCATCCACGTCAGGCCACCGAATCGCGTGTACGCATAGCCGAGCAGCACCACCATCAGAAACGACGGCAGCACGAACGCGATCCCGACCAGCGTGGCGCCGACGATACGGTAATGCACGTAGCCGAGATAGATCGCCAGTTGCGCGGCAAGCGGGCCCGGCGCGAGCTGCGCGAGCGCCAGGCCTTCCTTGTAGTCCGCGTCCGCGATCCATCCGCGCGTGTCCACGAGATCCCGATGCATGTAGCCGGCGAGCGCGACCGGCCCGCCGAAACCGGTCGCGCCGAGCCACGCGAAGTACCGGGTCAGTTGCCACAGCGTATAGGCCGGGCGGTCGCGATGTGTATTCATGTCGAGGCGCGCAGAAAGGTCAGGGGTTTCGATTGCCACGGAAATGCACGTACAACGAATCGAGTACGGCGCCGATCTCCACCAGGAGCGCATCGTCGTCGGCAAGACGCTTGCGGGCGCCCGCGAGAATGGCCTCGAATCCGCCGGCTTCCGGCACGGCGGCGCCGCCCACGTCCAGCGCATGCACCATGGCGCCCAACCGGACGAGCCCCGCGTTGTCGTCGAGTCCAAAGCTCTCGATCAGCACCTCGAACGACACGCGATCGCCCACATGCGTGAACGGGGCGCCGTCGAAATCGAAGCCCAGCGCGTCAGCCGGACAATCGGCGAGGTTGTCCAGCCACATGAAGCGCGCATGCGGATCGATGAAACGCCGAATCAGCCACGCGCTGGCGACGCGATCCACCCACAGGTGACGGCGCGTCGCCCACAGCCTGCCCTGATGTTGCGCGGGATCGCGACGCGGGATGCCGCGTTGAGCGGCATGCGGCTCGCCGGGAGAGCGCAACGCTTCGATCGCGGCGGTGAAATCCCGCCATTGCGCCTGCGCGCGCAGCGAGGTTTCGCCGGGAAAGAAATCGATGCTTCGAATGGCCTCGTACGTGCGAGCGTGGCGGCGTTGGAGGCGATTGAGATCGGCTGCCGCCAGATCCGGCAGCGTCTGGCGGGCCTCCGAAAGCTCGGCAAGCCACGCTGCGTAGTCGCCCGCGCGATCGAACAGCCGTTTGTACGCGTCTTCGTCGGCGGGATCGTCCGCACGGACATCCAGCAACCACGCCTGCCCGTCGCCGTTACGGGCCTCGTCGGCGAGCTCACGCAACTGCGCCGCCTGCTCGGCATGCGCCGGCAACAGGTAGGCACCGTCCCGCAGCGCACCACAGCCGAGCGCCTTGACGGTACGCCAGATGCGCATGCGGGCAGTCGCACCGGAGGTCGGCAGACTGACGATCAACAGCAGCCAGGAAGTCGGGACGGGATTCATGACGGCAGCATAGTGGGTCGTCACGAACACTGCAATTCAGTAGAGATCGCTACAAATTTTTGGCGGTAGACGGCTCTGCTCGATGCGTGGAGCAGGAACCCAGCAATGACGACAGTCGAAACTCCAGCGCCATCCGGATCGATATATCGGGGAAAAGGGCAGAACGTCCGGTATCACGTGAGCGCCCAAGTCGCGCGCGACGATATCGGAGCCCGCGCATCATGCCGTCATCGAGCGCGTGACCGACAACGCAGCAGATGGTTACGATATTCTGCGAATCGAGCGGTTCAACGCATACACTGAAAGCACGCGACGGCGAACTCCCGTCGATCCGTCCGCACGCTTTCCCCGACACCGTTCCGAATGCAACTGGACGGCAAACCCAGGCCCGCCCACGAAACCGCTCCAATGACAATCGATCCCGGCTCCATTCCTTACTATCTGGTCCTTCGTGCGGGCTGGCCGCCCTACGTGCTGAATTCGGATCGTCAGGTGCTCCGCCGTCAGGCGAGCCCGCTCTTGCTGGCATTCGCGCGCACGCGCGGAGCGATCGCACATGTCGACGACAGCGCGTGGAACGGCTTCTCCGACAGCGAAGGGCTCACGGTAGTCGAGCGTCGCGAAACCGGGTTCTTCTCGCTGGTCGCCGGGAACGAGACTGAACGTCAGTTGCAATTGCTGACGACCCTCTGACGTCGCCGCCCGCGCCGCGCCTGCGATCTGACCACTCGTCCATCGCATCGTGTACCGTGTGCCGGATGCGTGCTTGCACCAACCCGGAATAAATCGACCGCTCGGCAAACGATGCGCGTATGATGGGCTCATTCGAGCGATCAGCCGTTCTTTGAGCGTTCGCCCCTCCACCCGCCCGCTTGCTGCATCGCCCCTCCCTCGCGCTGCAACGTTGTCCCCTTCACCCATCGGCCCGCCCCTCGACGGGAATACTGGCCGGATGTGTTCGCCCATGCGACTCGTCGTGGCCGAACGCCAGGAGTTCGTCATGAGCATGCACGTCTATCGTGGATTCGAGATTTACCCATTGATCTACCCTCACGTGGCGGCGCCGCAGGGCTGCCCGCACAACTACGACGCCGGGTTCGACGCGGCGGTCAAGATTTGCCTGCGCGGCACCACCGATACGCTGACGCAGAGCCAGACTTTCCGGTTGCGCGACACCGCCCCGTTCGACAACGCCGGTGACGCCCGTCGTGCGTCAGTGCGCTATGCCGAGAACATCATCGACGACAATCGCGGCAAACAGGGATTCTTTTCGAGCGCGGGCTGATGCGTGCTCGCCGGTGCAACGCAATTTTTCGGCATTTTGGAGGACGAAATGATCATCGACGAACTGCTCGGCTTGATCAGACGAAATGAAGTCACGCGGATCGACACCGTCGTACCCGCCAGAATCGCCGATTCAGCGATGTGCCATCAACCCGAGCTGCACATGTTCATGGCCGTACGCGCGCTCTCGATCGGAGCAGGATATTCGGAATTCGAATCCGACGAGATTGCAAGCGCCGTCATGACACGGCTCGGCTAGCTTTTCGTTCAACCCGTTTTCAACAGGATCTACATGACGACAATTACGCTGAAGCTCAACGAACCGATCGATGTCGCCCTTCGGCGATTCCGGCGCGACATCGAGAAAACCGGGCTGATTCGCGAGTTGCGCGCTCGCACCGGCTACGAGAAGCCCACGACGGAGCGCAAGCGGAAAAAGGCCAGCGCCGTTGCCCGGCAGCGCTTGCGAGCAAAGCGCCTGCTGCCGCCCCGAAAAATGTACTAGGAGCCCATCGTGTCCAACATGCCGGCCGCGGCGCCTCCATTCTTCCCGCTGACGAAATGCGAAGTCGATTTCGATCAGCAGAACGACATGGTGACACTGCTGCCGAGCTTCTATGCATTCGGGTGCGAGTACACCAGCCGCGGCTTTCTGATCGGGCGCAGCGATGCGTTCAAGCTGATCGCGGCGATCGAGAAGGCGCTCAGCGTTCAGGGGTGAGTGTCCATCGCGCGGAATGCGACTGGCGCGATCACGTCGATGCGTCAGACATGACACGCGAACGCGGCTCGCGTTCGTATCGACATATCGGGTCGTGACCGGCCATCAAACCCGCGTGCCGGCTCGACGTTTCGACGCAGGCACGCCCCGCGACACGCTCCACCCAACGCCCAGGTGATAAGCTCGGCATCGACGCGCCGTCGCGCATCCCGTCACCCGACCGACCCTACGTCTGCCACGAGTCCGCCCATGCCCATCGCTCCTGCTGTCGTCTCCGCCTTCACGCCCACCGGCAAGCTTCGCGCATCGATCAACCTCGGCAACCCGATCCTCGCGAACCGCGACCCGGCAACGGGCGAACCGTTCGGCGTATCGATCGACCTCGCCCGTGCCTTCGCCGAGCGCCTGTCGGCCGACCTGGAACTCGTCGTGTTCGACGCCGCCGGCAAATCGGTGCAGGCGCTGACCGACGAGCGCGCCGATTTCGGCTTCTTCGCCGTCGATCCGCTGCGCGGCGAATCGGTCGCGTTCACCGCGCCGTACGTGCTGATCGAAGGCTTCTATCTCGTGCCGGATGCATCGCCGATCCGCACCAACGCGGACGTCGACCAGCCGCACAACCGCGTGGCCGTCGGCAAGGGCAGCGCGTACGACCTGTTCCTCACCCGCGAACTGAAAGCCGCGCAGATCGTGCGTGCGCCGACGTCGCAAGCCGTCGTGCCGACGTTCGTCGAGCAGCAGCTGGAAGTGGCGGCCGGCGTGAAGCAGCAGCTCGAAACCGACGCCGCGAAAACGCCCGGCCTGCGCCTGCTCGACGAGCGCTTCATGGTGATCCGGCAGGCGATGGGCGTGCCGAAGAGTCGCGGCGACGCGGCCGCCGCGGCACTGGCCGCGTTCGTCGAGGACATGAAGGCGTCGGGCTTCGTCGCCGATTCGCTGCGCCGGCACGGCATCACGGGCGCATCGGTCGCACCGGCGGGCTGATCGACAACCGCGCCGAAACCGGTACGGCCCAGCCAATCGGGCCGTGTCGCCGATCAGCGCTGTGCCGCGAGCGCTTCGGTGATCGCGAGGAATCGCGCGATATCGTCCGGCGCATGACAATGGAGCGGCGAGATCCGCACCGCGCCGACGAGCCCGAACGATTTCAGCATCCGGCCCGAGTACAGGCTCGACGCGACGCGCTCGTAGACGATCACACCGTGCTTCTCGTATTCCCGCACCGCTTGCGTCGGTTCGAGATGCGCGAAGCCGATCCCGACGATCAGGTCGCGCTGCGTCAGGTCGTCATGATCCCAGTAGACGTCGACGCCGTCGATCGCGCGCAAACCGTCGAGCAACGCGGCGAGCAGCGCGCGTTCATGCAGCTCGATCCGGTGCATACCTTCGACGAACAGCGCGCGCCGGTCGTCCGAATCGGTGAAATACCGGCCGATCCACGCCACGTAATCGACGATCGACGATACGACCGCAAATTGCGCGGGCGCCGGGCTGCCGAGTTCCCATACGCCGTTCTCCTTCGCGGCGAGCCGGTGATGCGGCAGCGCGGCCGCACGCGGCGACAGCCACGACATGCCCGAGCCGCGGCATCCGAAAAACTTGTACGGCGCGAAGTTGATCCCGTCGACCGGCGTGCGCTGCAGGTCGATGACCCCGTGCGGCGCATGCTGGACCGCGTCGACGACGATGAACAGGTCGGGCTTCTTCTCTCTCGCCCGCGCGACGATCGTCTCGATATCGAATTTCGCGCCGGAAATGTTCGACGCCGCCATCACGCTGAGCAGCGCGGTATCGGTGTCGACCAGCGCCACGATCGCGTCGACGTCCACGCCGCCGGTCTCAGGATTGCTCGGCGCGATGCGCAGCGTCTTGCCGGTCCGTTCCGCGTAAACCGTCATTGCATCGTAGGACGACGGGTGCTCGAGCACGGTCGTCACCGCGTTGGTGCCCGGCACGTTCTCCATGATCGCGCGCACCATGTCGAACATCGCGCCCGATGCGGTCAGCGACGCATACACGGTGCCGCCCTGCGCGTTCAGGATCGTGCGAACGTCGTCCTCGCCGCGCGACTGGATCGCCTGCAGATCGAGCGCCCGCGCATGGATACGCTCCGGGCAATCGGGCAGTGCATCGACCCGCGCGTACGCGTCGACTGCCGCCTTCAACCGGAACGACCCGCCCGCATTGTCGAAGAACAACCGCTCGCGGCCGTCGACGTCGCGATCGACGTGATGAAAGCGCGACTTGATCTGCTGCATCAACGCGTCGGGAAAAAGTGCGCCACGGGGACTGCTCATCTTCGATGCTCCTGTTTGCTTCGGAATGTTGTGCGATGCATGCATGGCGCGTTCAGCCGCGCAGCGATTCGACGTACGCGCGGCCCTTCTCCGCGTCGTACCGGCCTTCCCATTTCGCGATGACGAGCGGCGCCAGCGCATTGCCGACGACGTTCAGCGCGGTGCGGCCCATGTCCATGATCCGGTCGACGCCGGCAATGAACGCGAGCCCTTCGAGCGGCAATCCCGCGCTCGCGAGCGTCGCGAGCATGATCACGAACATGAAGCCCGGCACACCGGCGGCGCCCTTCGACGTGACGACCATGGTCAGCGTCAGCAGCACCTGCTGCTGCCAGCCGAGGTGCACGCCATACAGCTGTGCGACGAACAGCGTGCCGATGCCGAGATAGATCGACGCGCCGTCGAGGTTGAACGTGTAGCCGGTCGGCACCACGAACGTCGTGATGCTCTTCGGCACGCCGTAGTCTTCCATCTTCTTCATCAGTTGCGGCAGCACGGTCGCCGAACTGCAGGTCGAGAACGCGATGATCAGTTCGTCCTTGATCACGCGCAGCAGTGTCAGGATGCGGAACCCGAACAGCCGCGCGGTCACGCCGAGCACGGCGATCGCGAACAGCAGGATCGCGAAGTAAGTGACGGCGACGAGTTTCAGCAGCGGCAGCAGCGATCCGAAGCCGAAACTTGAAACGGTCACCGCGATCAGCGCGCACACGCCGACCGGCGCATAGCGCATCACCATGTTCGTCACCTTGAACATCGCGTCGGCGACGCCCTTGAGCATCGCGAGCACCGGCTTGCGATGTTCTTCCGGCACCGACTGCAGCCCGAGCCCGAACAGCAGCGAGAAAAAGATCACCGGCAGCAGGTCGCCCTTGGCCATCGACGCGACGATGTTGTCCGGGATGATGCCGAGCACCAGCGCCATCAGCCCGTGGTGCGCCTGCTGCACCTGTTGCGTGGTCTGCTGGTAACGGGAAATGTCGGTGTGCCCGAGTTGCGACATGTCGGTGCCGACGCCCGGCTGCAGCACGTTGCCGATCACGAGCCCGAGCACGATCGCGATCGTCGTGACCACCTCGAAATAGAGCAGCGTCTTGATGCCGAGGCGTCCGAGCGACTTGCCGTCGCCCACGCCGGCGATGCCGATCACCATGCTCGTGAATACGATCGGCACGACGATCATCCGCACCAGCTTGATGAAGATGTCGCCGGCCGGCTGCAGCAACCCGGACACGGCCGTGTCGCGCAGTTGCGGAAACCGGTTCAGCACGAGCCCGGTCGCGATGCCGATGACGAGGCCGATGACGATCTGCCACGCGAGCCCGACGCGCGGCTTGCGGGCCGCGCCGACGACGGGCGGGGAGTCGATGACGGTGTCCATGCAATCTCCAGAGAATGGGGGTTCGATTGAACGCTGGGTGCGATGCGGCGCGCTTTCTGATGAACGCACTCGCCATGCGACGCAACGGGAGCACCTTAAACAGCCTAAATATGTAAAAAAAGCGATTTTTTGACATGAGAACATATCGCTTTTCTTCATCTATCGAGTGACACGCGATGCTGACGTTCAAGCAGATGGAAGCGCTGTACTGGATCGTGCAGCTCGGCTCGTTCGACGCGGCCGCGACGCGCCTGAACACGACGCAGTCGGCCGTATCGAAGCGCATCCAGGAGCTCGAACGCGCGTTCGACCTCACCGTGTTCGATCGCGCGCATCGCAGCGCGCGGCTCACCGACAAGGGCGCGGAGCTGTTCGACCATGCGAAGGCATTGCTCGAACAGCGCGACCGCGTGGTCGAGCGGATGAGTTCGAGGGAAGCGCTGGTGCGGCATGTCAGGATCGGCGTGACCGAACTGACCGCGCTGACGTGGCTGCCGCGCCTGATCGCGGCGATCCAGGCCGCCTATCCGCGCGTGCACGTGGAGGCCGAGGTGGACCTGACCGCGACGCTGCGCGACCGGCTCGCGGCCGACACGATCGATCTGATCGTGGTCCCGCAGATTCATGCGACGGACGCGTTCACGGCGACGGTGGTCGGCGAGGTCGACAACGCGTGGATGTGCGCGGCCGGATTCATGCCGACGTCCCGGGCCGCCCTTGCGTTGACGGAGATCGCGCGGTTTCCGCTGATCCTGCAGGGGAACCTGTCGGGCACCGGGCATCTGTACACGCGCTTTCTGCAGGAACACGGCGTCGCGACTCAGCGCGTGCTGTCGAGCAACAGCCTGCTCGCGCAGATCGGCCTGACGCTGTCGGGCCTGGGCATCAGCTATCTGCCGAAGGCGTGCGTCGCGCACCTCGTCGCTTGCGACGCGCTGGAGATCGTGCGCACGCAGCCGGCGCTGCCGCCGGTTCGCTACGTCGCGCTGCACCGGGCCGAACGCGCTCAATCGCTGACCGCCGAGATCGTCCGGCTCGCGGAGCAAGCGTGCGATTTCAGCACGAGCCTGCTGGACCCGCGGGCGCACGACTAGCGCCTGTTCACGGTGGCGCGGCATCCCGGCACCGCAACATCGTCGGTGGTGCAGAACAGTGGCGAAATGGCGCGGCGCAGGTTACCGCCATCCGGCGTCCGTCGAACAGGCAATGTGCTGCGTCGCACCAATCCTCACCCGGTTGCGCCGGCGCACGGGCACGCAGCGCCCCCCACCATCACCGTCGCCCCATCGGCCATGATCCGGCGCTAGCGCAAACCCGAACCCGGTTGCACTGTTCATCGCGATTCTGGTCCTGTATCGTCCTTTCATTCCCGATTGCGAAACCGCTGCATGGGAGGCTTACGATGCGAAAAAAGAATGCTGCAGCCGTCTGGATCCTGGTCGCGATGGCGGCAGGCATCGCGATCGGCTACATGGTCTTCACGAGCTTTCCGGACAAGAAGGCCGCCGCCGAAGTCGCCGGCTACATCTCGCTCGTCTCCGACGTATTTCTGCGCCTGATCAAGATGGTGATCGGGCCGCTCGTCTTCTCCACGCTGGTCGTCGGCATCGCACACATGGGCGACGCGGCCTCGGTCGGGCGCGTATTCGCGAAATCGATCACCTGGTTCATCACCGCGTCGCTGGTCTCGCTGCTGCTCGGGCTGCTGATGGCGAACCTGCTGCGGCCCGGCGACAATCTCGGCCTGCCGCTGCCGGACATCGGCGCATCGGCGAACCTCGCGACATCCAAGTTCACGCTGAAGGATTTCGTCGGCCACATGGTGCCGAGGTCGTTCGCCGAGGCGATGGCGAACAACGAAATCCTGCAGATCGTCGTGTTCTCGATGTTCTTCGGCGTCGCGCTCGCCGCGCTCGGCGAGCGCGGCAAGATCCTCATCGCCGCGATCGACCAGCTGTCGCACGTGATGCTGAAGATCACCGGCTACGTGATGAAGCTCGCGCCGCTCGCGGTGATGGCCGCGATGGCCGCGACCGTCGCGGTCAACGGGTTATCGGTACTGCTGAAGTTCGCGGTGTTCATGGGCGACTTCTACGTCAGCCTGTTCCTGCTCTGGGCGTTGCTCGTGTGTGCGGGGCTGGTGTTCCTCGGGCCGCGGGTGTTCAAGCTGCTGGTGCTGATCAAGGAAGCGTTCATGCTGTCGTTCGCGACCGCCAGCTCCGAAGCCGCGTACCCGAAGATCCTCGACGCGCTCGACCGCTTCGGCGTGAAACGCAAGATCTCGAGTTTCGTGATGCCGATGGGCTATTCGTTCAACCTCGACGGCTCGATGATGTACTGCACGTTCGCATCGCTGTTCATCGCGCAGGCGTACAACATGCACCTGTCGCTCGGCACGCAGATCACGATGCTGCTGGTGCTGATGCTCACGTCGAAGGGAATGGCCGGCGTGCCGCGTGCGTCGCTCGTCGTGATCGCGGCCACGCTGCACCAGTTCGGGCTGCCGGAGGCCGGGTTGCTGCTGATTCTCGGCGTCGACACGTTCCTCGACATGGGCCGCTCGGCCACCAATGCGGTGGGCAATTCGATCGCAAGTGCGGTGGTCGCGAAATGGGAAGGCCAGCTCCTGCCGGAAGCGGAAGCCGAAGCCAACGCAGCGCGCATCGAAGCGGAACAGGAAGCGACGATCGCACATCCGACGGAAGTCTGACGGAGGCCCGGCGATGAAGATGCAGCGATTCTGGCGTGCGCTCGCGCTCGCGGGCCTGCTTGCGACGGGCGCGGCCGCGCGTGCGGACGATGCGCCGTCGACGCCGCCGCGCGTCGAGCCGTTCGCGCCGGCCCAACTGACCGGCACGCTCGCGAAGGTGCGCGGCAGCGGCACGATTGCGCTCGGCTATCGCGACGCGTCGATCCCGTTTTCGTACCTGAATGCGCGCAACCAGCCGATCGGCTATTCGATCGAGCTGTGCAAGGCGCTCGTGGCGTCGATCGAGGATGCGATCAACCAGAGCCTGACGATCCGCTGGGTGCCGGTCACGTCCGACAACCGCATCGACGCGGTGGTCAGCGGCAAGGTCGATCTGGAATGCGGCTCCACGACCAGCAACCTCGAGCGCCAGAAACGCGTGGCGTTCTCGCCGATCTTCTTCGTGGCCGGCACGAAGGTGATGGTGAAACGCGGCGCGCCGATCCGCTCGTTCCGCGATCTCGCGGGCAAGAAAGTCGCGGTGACGGCCGGCACGACCAACGAGAAGGCGCTGCGCGACCTGAATGACAAGTTCCGGCTCGGGGTCCAGCTACAGGTGGTACCGGACCATGCGCAAGGCTTCGCGCTCGTCGCGAACGGCAGCGCCGACGCGTTCGCGACGGACGACGTGCTGCTGTACGGCCTGATCGCCGAGAATGCGAGCAAGGGCGGCCAGTACGACGTGGTGGGCGATTTTCTATCCTACGACCCGTACGGCATCATGTTCCGCAAGGACGATCCGCAACTCGCGCAGATCGTGAAAAGCACGTTCCAGGAGTTGGCCGCCGACGGCGAGATCGCACGTCAGTACAAGCGCTGGTTCCTGCGCCCGCTTCCGTCCGGCTTGAGTCTGAACCTGCCGATGAGCCCGCAACTGGAGACCATCATCGAGGCGATCGGCGTCAACGCGAATTGAGCGCGGCGCCATCGTCGACATGAAGGACGAAACGAGAACGGCCCCGATGCCTCACCAGGCATCGGGGCCGCTCGCCGGATGCGACGCGTTCAGCCGACTCGCGCCGCGCCCTGCTGCTCCACTTCGGCGTCTTCGCTGGCCGTTCGGGCCAGCACCGGCTTCAGCGCTTGCCCGGTATGGCTGGCCTTCACCTGCACGAGCCCTTCCGGCGGCGCCGCCGCGACGATCGTGCCGCCGCCCACGCCGCCTTCGGGCCCGAGATCGATGATCCAGTCGGCTTCCGCGATCACGTCGAGATCGTGCTCGATCACGACGACGCTATGCCCGGCATCCACCAGCCGGTGCAGCACGCGGATCAGCTTCGCGACATCGGCCATATGCAGGCCGACCGTCGGCTCGTCGAGCACGTACAGCGTGTGCGGCGCCTTCTGGCCGCGCCGCGTGATGTCGTCGCGCACCTTCGTCAGCTCGGTGACGAGCTTGATGCGCTGCGCCTCGCCGCCGGACAGCGTCGGCGACGGCTGGCCGAGCGTCAGATAGCCGAGCCCGACGTCCTTCATCAGCTGCAGCGGATGCGCGATGTTCGAGATCGGCGCGAAAAACTCGACCGCCTCGTCGATCTCCATCGTCAGCACGTCGCCGATGTTCCGGCCGCGCCACGTGACGGCGAGCGTTTCCGGATTGAAGCGCTGCCCGTGGCACACGTCGCACGGCACCTTCACGTCCGGCAGGAAGCTCATGCCGATCGTGCGCACGCCTTGCCCTTCGCACGCGGGGCAGCGCCCGTCGCCGGTATTGAACGAGAAACGCGACGCCGTATAGCCGCGTGCGCGCGCTTCGAGCGTATCAGCGAACAGCTTGCGGATCGTGTCCCACACGCCGATATAGGTGGCCGGGCACGAACGCGGCGTCTTGCCGATCGGCGTCTGGTCGACTTCGAGCACGCGATCGATCTGCTCCCAGCCGCTCAGCGACTCGCAGCCTTGCCACGCATGCGTGACGTTCAGCGACGGCCGCGGTGCGCCGCGCGCGAGCACGCTCGAACGACGGTTGGCGGCCGGCGCGTCCTGCTGCGCGGCCTTGCGCGCACGCCGCGTGGCGGGCGACGACAGTACCGAGCGGCCGACCGCATCCAGCAGGTTCGTCATCAGCACGTCGCGCGCGAGCGTCGACTTGCCCGAACCGCTGACGCCGGTGACCGCGACGAGCCGCGCGAGCGGAATGCCGACCGTGACGTCGCGCAGGTTGTGCAGCCGCGCGCCATGCACGGTCAGCCAGGCTTCCGGCACGGCTTCACCGCCCTTCTTGCCCGGCAGGCTCACGCTGCGGCGGGGTTGCAACGGGTGCGTCATCGGCTGCGCGAGCAGGCGCCCCGTCACCGAATCGGCCTGCGCGGCGAGATCGGCCACCGCGCCTTGCGCGACCAGCGTGCCGCCGCGCTTGCCGGCGCCCGGGCCGACGTCGATGATGTGATCCGCGCGGCGGATCGTGTCCTCGTCATGCTCGACGACGACGAGCGTATTGCCCTTGTCGCCGAGCTTGCGCAATGCATCCAGCAGGATCTGGTTGTCGCGCGGATGCAGGCCGATGGTCGGCTCGTCGAGCACGTAGCACACGCCCTGCAGGTTGCTGCCGAGCTGCGCGGCCAGCCGGATGCGCTGCGCTTCGCCGCCCGACAGGCTCGGCGCCGCGCGGTCGAGGCTCAGGTAGCCGAGCCCGACTTCCTCGAGAAACGCGAGGCGGCTACCGATCTCGCTGACGATGTCGCGCGCGATCTGCGCGTCGCGCCCGGTGAGTTCCAGCGCGTCGATCCAGCGGCGCGTGTCCGACACCGTCCACTGCGCGACCTCCACGATCGGATGCGCATCGAACGTGACCGCGCGTGCGGACGGATTCAGCCGCGTGCCGTGGCAATCCGGGCACGGCTCGTTGCCGACGCCTTCCGGCTCCTGCTCGTCCGACGGCAGCGTCTGTTCGCGGCCGCGATCGTCGCCGGCGAGCACCGTGTCGTCGTACGCGGCGCGCTGCTCGCGGGTGAGCGTGACGCCGGTGCCGACACAGGTCGTGCACCAGCCGTGCTTGCTGTTGTACGAGAACATCCTCGGGTCGAGTTCCGGATAGCTCGTGCCGCATACCGGGCACGCGCGCTTCACCGACAGCACCTTGACCGCGCCGACCTGCGCGGTCGAATGATCGTTCTGCATCGCGTGATGCAGCCCGTCGAGCGGCGCGAGCAGGTGCATCACGCCCTTGCCGAGCTCGAGCGTCTCGTCGAGCCTGCGCCGCAACTCGGCCTCGTTGTCCGGCGACACGACGATATCGGCCACCGGCAATTCGATCGTGTGTTCACGGAACCGGTCGAGCTTCGGCCACGGATCGACCGTGACGAACTCGCCGTCGACGCGCAGATGCGTGCTGCCGCGCGCCTTCGCCCACTTCGCGAGATCGGTATAGACGCCCTTGCGATTGACGACGAGCGGCGCGAGCAGCCCGACGTGCTCGCCGCGATGATCGCGCAGCAATTGCGCGGCGATCGATTCGACGGATTGCGACGTGACCGGCGTGCCGTCGTGGATGCAATGCTGCAGGCCGAGCTTCACATACAGCAGCCGCAGGAAATGCCACACTTCGGACGTGGTCGCGACCGTGCTCTTGCGCCCGCCGCGCGACAGCCGCTGCTCGATCGCGACGGTCGGCGGGATGCCGTACACCGCGTCGACCTCGGGGCGGCCGGCCGGCTGCACGATCGAGCGCGCATACGCGTTCAGCGATTCGAGGTAGCGGCGCTGGCCTTCGTGGAACAGGATGTCGAACGCGAGCGTCGACTTGCCGGAACCCGACACGCCGGTGATCACGTTGAACTTGCCGTGCGGGATGTCGACGTCGAGCGACTTCAGGTTGTGCTCGCGCGCGTTGACGATCCGCACGACGTCCTCGCCTTCGATCGCACGGCGCGCGCGCGCCGCGTTCAGCACGGCCTGCAGCGGCACGCCTTCGTCGGCACCCGCGGCTGCGCCCTCCATCTCGCGGTCGTACTGCAGCAGCGCCACGCCGGTATGCGATTCGGCGCAGGCCTTCACGTCGTCGGGCGTGCCCGCGCACAGCACCAGGCCGCCGCCGTCGCCGCCTTCCGGACCGAGATCGATCAGCCAGTCGGCCGCGCGGATCACGTCGAGATTGTGCTCGATCACGATCAGCGAATGGCCGGCCGCGAGCAGCTTGCCGAACGCCTGCATCAGCTTCGCGATGTCGTCGAAGTGCAGCCCGGTGGTCGGCTCGTCGAACATGAACAGCTTCGCGCGGGCGATGCGCGCCTCTTCCGTCGCGACCCGGCGCCCGTTGGCCGCCGCCGCGGATTCGGCGAGGAAGCCGGCGAGCTTCAGGCGCTGCGCTTCGCCGCCCGACAGCGTCGGCACCGGCTGGCCGAGCTTCACGTATTCGAGGCCGACGTCGACGATCGGCTGCAGCACGCGCAGCACCTCGGCATCGGTCGCGAAGAACGCGGCCGCCTCGCTGACGGTGAGATCGAGCACATCGGCGATGTTCAGCGCGCGGCCGTCGCGCTCGATGCGCACTTCGAGAATCTCGGCGCGGTAGCGGCTGCCGTCGCAATCCGGGCAACGCAGGTAGACGTCGCTCAGGAACTGCATTTCGATGTGTTCGAAGCCCGAGCCGCCGCAGGTCGGGCAACGGCCGTCGCCCGAGTTGAAGCTGAACGTGCCGGCGCCGTAGCCGCGCTGCAGCGCGAGCGGCGCCTTCGCGAACAGCTTGCGGATTTCGTCGAACGCGCCGACGTAACTGGCCGGGTTCGAGCGCGTGGTCTTGCCGATCGGCGACTGGTCGACGAACACGACGTCGCCGACCTGGTCGGCGCCCGTGAGGCTGCGGAACGCGCCCGGCGATTCGGTCGCCTTGCCGTGGTGCCGCGCCATCGCCGGATACAGCACGTCCTGCAGCAGCGTGGATTTGCCGGAGCCGGATACGCCCGTCACGCACACGAGCCGCTGCAGCGGGATCTCGACCGTGACGTCGCGCAGGTTGTGCTCGGTCGCGCCTTCGAGCACGATGCGCGGCGTGTTCGCGTCGACCACGCGGCGCGCCCAGTTCGACGCATGCGCGACCTGCTTGCGGCCGCCGAGATACTCGCCCGTCAGCGTGCGCGCCGAACGGATGTCGCCGGGCGTGCCGTCGTACACGATCGTGCCGCCGCGTTCGCCCGGGCCGGGGCCCATGTCGATCAATCGATCGGCCGCGAGCATCACCGACGGATCGTGCTCGACCACGACCAGCGTGTTGCCCGCGTCGCGCAGCCGCTGCATCGCCTCGACGATCCGCGTGAGATCGCGCGGATGCAGCCCGATGCTCGGTTCGTCGAGCACGAACAGGGTTTTCGTGAGCGACGTGCCGAGCGCCGTCGTCAGGTTGATCCGCTGCACCTCGCCGCCCGACAGCGTGCGGCTTTGCCGGTCGAGCGTCAGGTAGCCGAGCCCGACGTCGCACAGGTATTTCAGGCGCGTGCGCACCTCGGCGAGCAGCAGTTTCAATGCGTCGTCGAGCAGCGCGCTCGGCAGCACGATGTCGTCGAAGAAGCGGCGGATGCGCTCGATCGGCAGCAGCATCAGATCGTGCACGGTCAGGCCCGGCAGCGCTTCGAGCTGCGCGCGGCTCCAGTCGACGCCGCGCGGCATGAAGCGGTCGGCCGGCGCGAGCACGGCGTCGGCATTCTCTTTCGAGCCGAGCCGCCATTGCAGCGACTCCGTCTTCAGGCGCGCGCCGCCACACACGTCGCACGGCGTGTAGCTGCGGTATTTCGACAGCAGCACGCGAATGTGCATCTTGTACGCTTTCGATTCGAGGTAGCCGAAGAAGCGCTTCACGCCGTACCACTGGCTCTGCCACTTGCCGTTCCAGTCCGGCGAACCGTTGACGACCCAGTCGCGCTCGGCGTCCGTCAGCTCGGACCACGCCACGTCGCGCCGGATGCCGGCCTTCGCCGCATAGCGCATCAGGTCGTCCTGGCACTCTTTCCACGCGGGCGTCTGCATCGGCTTGATCGCGCCGCCGCGCAGCGTCTTGCGCGCGTCGGGAATCACGAGGCCGAGATCGACGCCGATCACGCGGCCGAAGCCGCGGCAGGTTTCGCACGCGCCGTACGCCGAGTTGAACGAGAACAGCGCCGCCTGCGGCTCCGCGTAGCGCAGGTCGCTGTCGGGATCGTGGAGCCCGGTGGAAAAGCGCCAGATCAACGGCTCGGCCGTTGCGTTTTCCGCGTCCGCGGCCAGCACGTACATGTTCACGCGACCGCCGCCGCGCTTCAGCGACGCCTCGATCGCCTCCACCACCCGCGCCTTGTCGGCCTGCTGCACGCGAAAGCGGTCGGCCACCACGTCGAGCATCTTGCGCGGCCCGGTGGGCGACGCGACCTCGCGCTGCGCCTGCACGCGCGTGTAGCCGCTCGCCGACAGCCACTGCGCGATTTCCTCGTCGGACACCGCCTCCGGCAATTCGACCGGAAACGTGACGACGACGCGCGGATCGTCCGCCTGCGTGCGCGCGACGAGTTCCGCGTAGATCGTCTCCGGCGTGTCGTGCCGCACCTGCCGCGCGGTCTTGCGGTCGAACAGCTCGGCCGCGCGCGCGTACAGCAGCTTCAGGTGGTCGTTCAGCTCGGTCATCGTGCCGACGGTCGACCGCGAACTCCGAACCGGGTTGGTCTGGTCGATTGCGATCGCGGGCGGCACGCCGTCGACGCGCTCGACCTGCGGGCGATCCATCCGGTCGAGGAACTGCCGCGCGTACGCGCTGAAGGTTTCGACGTAGCGCCGCTGGCCTTCCGCGTACAGCGTGTCGAACACGAGACTCGACTTGCCGGAGCCCGACGGGCCGGTCACGACCGTCATTTCACCGGTACGCAGGTCGAGATCGAGATTCTTGAGGTTGTGCTGACGTGCTCCGCGAATGCGGATCAGATTGCTGGATGACAATTTGCCTGCCCGTCTGAATGAGTTAGCCGGAATTCACGGTGCCGGAACGCTGCGGCGGATGCCCGCAGGCGCGGCGCACGTGCCGCAAGGGTTGGACCTGTGCGGCTCGAGTTCGACGGGTACTATACTGTATATTCATACAGTTTTCCATGACGACCCTGCGGGCTTCATGGGCAGGCGGCCGGGAGGAGTCGACTCCATCGGTCGCCCCTCGCGGGGGATCGATGATTCGACCGCCGTTTCGCGGTCCAAGTACGGCGGCGCACGTCGATTCGAAACGGCTCCCGCCACTTCCTGCCTCGACAGCGCGGCTTACGTTTCCACGTGTGTCGCGCCCAGTTCCCGGTACGTCTCGGCAATCCAGTCGGCGATATAGTCGCGAACGTTCGTCACGTTGTCCGCGCTGCAGTGCTCGACGCCCCCTTCCGCCGCGGTGAAGAATTTCAACTCGCGCTTCGGGCTGTTCACCGCACCCTGATACTGCTGGATCGCGTATTCCCGCGGGATTTGCCGATCGGCGTCACCATGGACGATCAGGAACGGAACCGTGACCTCGTCGATGACGGGGGCCAGCGTGATCCGTTCCGAGAAGACCATGAATTCTTCAAGCGTGGCCTTGCCCCATACCCATCGGACATGATCCCAGTAGTGCGGAACCGGGTTGTCGCCCTCCCGCGCGAGGCGGCGCCGCTGCAGCTCACCCCAGTTGAAGTTCGCGCCCCACGCGACACACAGCCGGAAGCGCTTGTCGATCGCGACCGCGCGCGGTGCGTAGTACCCGCCGAGCGACCACGCGCACATGCCGAGCATCCGACTGTCGACGTCGGTACGCTGCGCCAGGTAGTCGGCGACAGCCCCCGCCCACACTTCCGACTCGATCAATGCGGTCAAGCCGCTCACACGCAGCGCTTCGCCGGTGCCCGGTTGATCGATCGCGAGACTCGAAATGTTGCGCGCCGCGAGTGCCTGCTGCACACCGATGCCGTAAATCGTCTCCTTGAAACTGTCGAGTCCGTTGGCGAACACCACGCACGGCGCGGCTGCCGATGCGTCGCCGCGCGCCGCAACGAACACGCCGGCGAGCGAGGCGCCGCGATACGGTATTTCGACCCGCTCGCAATTTTTCTCGTGAAGCTCGGCGAATCGGGCGAAACAACGCAGCGCCTTCGCATAGGCAGCCTTGCGGGGCTCGAATGACGGATGGGTCATCCGCTCGCCCGTCAGGTAGTACACCGCGGCGCGGCCGAATTTCGCCCCGGCGCTCAATCGCCGGCCCGCAGCCAGATCCGCTTCCGCCAGCGCACGAAGACGGTCGCCCAGATCGCACCAGGACAGAAAGAAGGCTTCGGTTGCACCGTCGTCGCTTCGTGTCGACGCGGCAACCAGCGAACGGCAAACCGCGTCGATCTCGCCGCTGTTTCCGCCCGACGCCAGCGCGATATTGACGGACAGATTCCATACATAGTTGGTGGGGAAATATTCGACCATTGTTTGCCCGGCGGGATTCGACCGCATCCCGCGTAACGTGACGACACAAGGAAACACCGCTGCAAATGACGCGCGGCACCATGGAATGCCGGCGTGCCGCCCGATCAGACCGGCGTTGCGCCCGCCCGAATGCCAGCGGTAATGAACGTCACCAGATGCGTGGCCTTGCTCTTCAACGCGCCCGCCTTGACCTTGCCGTTCGAGATCCGCTCGATGCGGCTGTCGAACGCGCTCATCACCAGTGCGCCGACGGCGAACAGGTAGGCCCAATGGGCGTAGCTGGCGCCATGGCCGGGGAGCGCCTTTCTGATCGCGCCGACGAATTCGGCCGCAAACGGGTCGAAATATTCGGCGACGATGCCGCGCTCCGCTTCGCGCGGATCGGATGCTTCACGTGCCACGAGCTTCGCGTACGCAAGGCCGGCGTCCGTACCCTGGATCTGCATGACGGGCAGCACGAACGCACGCACGATGTGCTCGAGCGGATCTTCCCCCGTGGCCACCGGCTCGCGCAGCATCGCCAGCCGCGCGTCCAGCACGGTTTTGCGGCGCTCGAACAACGCACGATACAGCCCCATCTTCGTCTCGAAGTGATACACGATCAGCGGCAAGCCGACGTCTGCCGCCGACGCGATATCCCGCATCGACACCCCGTCGAACCCCCCTTCGGCAAACAGGCGCTCCGCCACGTCGAGGACGCGCTCGCGCTTGCTCGTCTGGGCCGCGTCCTGCACTCGCCCCTCGCCGCGCGTGACGGTTGCCTTCTTCGTGGTTTTCCTTGCTTGCATGGTCCCTCTCATTCCTGTGCAGGTCTTCGCGCATGTCGTTCCGGTCATCACGCAACGACGGTTTGCATTCGCATCAAACTGACTGTACGATCGTACAGTCAATCATAGCACGAGCGTCTTCGTTCGTCGCGGTTGACCGCACACGCGAATGCCCGCCGCGCGCCCGGACTGCAGAGCCAGCGGCCACGGTCGCACCCTCCAACCACGAGTACCCGAACATGACACGACGCTTCGTCGATCTCTCGATCTATCTGGAAAACGATGTCATTTCCGATCCGCCGGGTTACGGCCCGACGATTCAGTATCTGGCGCACGAGGAAACGGCCAAGAGCGTGACGGCCTTCTTTCCCGGGCTGCAGGAACACGACCTGCCGGACAGCGAAGGCTGGGCTATCGAGCACGTCCGCTTGAGTACGCACAACGGCACCCATCTCGATGCGCCTTATCACTTTCACAGCACGATGAACGAATCGACGGGCGAGCGAGAGCGCGCGATCACCATCGACGAGGTGCCACTGGATTGGTGCTTCCAGCCGGGCGTGAAGCTGGATTTCACCGACCGAGCCGACGGCTACGTCGTTACTGCAGCCGACGTCGAAGCGGAGCTTTCACGCATCGATCACGTCCTCAAACCGCTCGAAATCGTCGTGGTCAATACCCGCGCGGGGCTGCGCTACGGGCAACCCGACTATGTATCGAGCGGTTGCGGCATGGGCCTCGACGCCACCCTGTACCTGCTCGAACGTGGCGTCCGGTTGACCGGCACCGATGCGTGGAGCTGGGATGCGCCGTTCGTGCATACGGCCAGGAAATACGCCGAGACGCACGACGCATCGCTGATCTGGGAGGGGCACAAGGCGGGTCGCCATATCGGCTATTGCCATCTGGAGAAGCTCCACAACCTCGAGGTGCTGCCGCCTCACGGCTTTTTTGTCTCGTGCTTCCCGCACAAAATTCGCGGCGCCTCCGCGGGCTGGACTCGCGCGGTCGCCATTTTCGACGATGCACTCAACGCCACGGCTTGAGACTCGCATCGAACCGCTTCATGCGAGGAATATCGATGGAACTGAATCACACGCACGACGTCACCCGGCGCAGCTGGGTGGATACGGCCAACGAGGCCGGTACCGACTTTCCGTTGCAGAACCTGCCGCTGGGCATCTTCCGACGCGCGGGCCGGGACGAACCCTGGCGCGGCGGGGTCGCCATCGGCAATCAGATCGTGGACCTCGCGGCGTTGCAGCAGGCAGGCGTGCTTGATGGTCTGGCCGCCGACGCCGTTCGGGCCGCCACGGCAACGACGTTGAATGCGCTGCTCGATATGGGCCCCGCCGCGTGGCAGGCGTTGCGCCATGCGCTGTTCGCATTGCTGGAAGCAGGCAGCCCGCACGAAAAAATCGTGCGTCACATGCTGGTGCCGCAGACGGACGCCGAACATGCCGTGCCCGTGCGCATCGGCGACTACACTGACTTCTATACTTCTCTCGACCATGCGTTGAACTGCAGTCGCCCGCTCGGGATGGCGATCAGCCCGAATTTCGACTGGCTGCCGATCGCGTATCACGGCCGCGTGTCGTCGATCGACGTGAGCGGCCAGCAAGTCTATCGGCCGGTGGGACAGTATCGGCCCGATCCGTCGTCCGCGCCCGTTCGAGGCGCATGCCGCCAGCTCGACTACGAGCTGGAAGTCGGTGCGGTGATCGGTACCGGCAATTCGCGCGGCACCGCGATCCCGCTGGCCGATGCGCAGCAACACCTGTTCGGACTGTGCCTGCTGAATGACTGGTCCGCTCGCGATATCCAGGCGTGGGAAATGCAGCCGCTCGGGCCGTTCCTGGCGAAGAACTTCGCGACGACCTTGTCGCCGTGGCTCGTCACGGTCGAGGCGTTGTTGCCCTACCGTACGACGTGGTCGCGCGTGGCCGCTCGCCCGCAGCCGCTCGACTATCTGGATGCCGAAACCAACAGGGCGGCCGGCGCGTTCGATATCCAGCTGGAGGCGTCGATCCTCAGCGCGCGGCAACTCGCGCAAGGGCAGCAACCGCGTACGTTGACGCACACCAGTTTCCGGCACCAGTACTGGACGCTCGGGCAAATGATCGCGCATCACACGATGGGCGGCTGCAATCTCCAGAGCGGCGACCTGCTCGGAAGCGGCACCGTTTCGGGACCGTCGCCGGGCGAGGCCGGCGCGTTGATCGAACTCACGTCGGGGGGAACACACCCGGTGGACATCGGCAACGGCGAAGCGCGCGCGTTCCTCGAGGATGGCGATACCGTGATCTTTCGCGGCTGGTGCGAGCGTGACGGCTTTGCGCGAATCGGGTTCGGCGCCAACTATGGCACGGTACTGCCCGCGCCGGTCGCGGACAGCGCGCGCTGATCGGCACGCGTTTCGGGCCGGTCACCGCGCGGCGCGGGGGCCGGCTTGAACGTCGAGCCGCACGCGCCGATGTGCTCATGAAATCGCCGCGAGCCATGCCTGCTCGCGGCGATTTCAATTCACGACGTACGCTCGGCGCTCAAAAGAGATGGCGCGCGCCAACGACGAGACTGGTGCTGCCGCCGGTCGGCGCGTAGAGCGCGCCGTTCACCGTAAATCCCGTATGCATCAACCCGTGGTTGTTCACGAAGGCCGCGGCGCCATACACCGTCGTTCGCTTCGACAGGGAGTAGTACAGCCCGGCGGACGTCAGCAGCGCATGGCTGGCCGAATCGTTGCTGTCCCGCATGTACCAGACGCCCGCGTCGGTGGACAACGTGGGCGTGATCAAATACTCGCCGCCGACCGAGTACACCTTCTCGTTGAAGGAATGGGCGATCTTGTAGCTCGTATACGAGCCTTTCAACGTCGCGGCGCCCCACGTATACGCTGCGCCGATCGTGCGGCCCGCGAATTCGACCGTCGACGGAAACGGCGTGGACGTACTCGCCGAACCGCCGGGATTGCCGCTGAAGAGTGCCGCGTTGGCCACCAGGTTTCGCCACTCGTATCTCAAGCGCGCCGCGTATTGACGGCCGGCCTGAAATTTCCCGGGATCGCCGCCCAGCGCCAGCAGCGCACTCGCCTGAAGACCGGCCACGGTCGGGCTCGTGTACGACACGGCATTGGCGACGAAGATGCCCGTCGCAAAAAAATTGCCCATGTAGATGCCGGCCTGACTGCCGAAGAACGATGCGTGCCGCGCGTCCGTGTCGACGATCGCCAGCCCGAACGGCGAGTACTGCATGCCGGCCTTGACGGTTCCGAATCGTCCCGAAAGCCCGACGAACGCCTGACGTCCGAACAGGTTGCCGTTCGAATTGCCCAGCGCGCCGTCGTTCATGGTGAAACCGCTTTCCAGCGTAAAGATCGCCTTGGTGCCCGCGCCGAGATCTTCGACGCCGGTTATCCCGAAATGGGAGCCGGAAATCCCGCCGTCCGTCATCGAGACCCGATGCGCTCCGTTCGTCCCGGTTCCCGCGTCGAAGCTGCGGCTCGTGTACATGACGCCGGCATCGACGACACCGTACAGCGTGACCGTACTTTGTGCATGCGCACTCGCGCCGACTGCCAACATGGCGGCTGCCGCCTGCATCCGCTTGAGCGGACAGCCTCTCCTCTTCCGATTCATGAGTCGATATCTCCTTTTATTTAATAGGCATACTTATTAATTGTCTTGAAAAATGCATGCGCGACACGCCATGCAAGCCATTCGACCGATATCGATCCGTCTTTTTATCAGTAATCCGTATCGATATTCACCCGCACCGCCCTGTCACTGAAAACATGCGAAACATGACGGCGATGCGACGTGTCCTTCGCGCGTTGCGATGCTGCCTGCGCGCCGCTGGGCGGCGCTGCGCTGAACCGCCCGCCCGAAACGGGCGAGCCTGCCGAAGGTCATGCGTTCACGGAAAAAGCCAACGACATCAAGTCGTCCGGTTGCGTCCGCGTGAGGGCGTAGAGTTCGAACCAGTTGTACCACTCGACCATCAGGTGGTCCGCGTGACCGCGAATCAAGTCGTCCGGTGCGGTCGACGGCCAGAAAATTTCCAGCCGCGCATCGAACCCCGGCGACGTATCCCTGAATTGATGCAGCAGGTACCCGACCGTCTCCCCGTCGATCGACTCGATTCGCCCCATCATGCGATGCGGCATATCGGGCGCCAGTTCGATCGGGACACCGCTCCAGTCGTCCAGATGCCGGAACTTCAGCAGCGCGGGGAACCGCGTATGGCCCGGCACTTCGAGAATGCCCACGCGCTCGCCGGGAAGCGATAGCGCGCCGAGATGCTCGGGGTGAGCGCGCAGCATCGCGGCGCTGTTCGGGCCGCTGTAACCGTCCCAGAACCACTTGATGAACGCCGCGCCGTCGCCCGCCACGACGTGCGCCTCGGCAACCGAAGAACGGAAACGACCATTGGCCCGCCTCGACCAGTCCCGCTCGTTCGCCTCGTGTTCCGCGATCTCCTTCGCGAATACCTTCACCATGCCCTCCGCCCCGAGCTTGTCCATCAACAGGGCCATCATGTGCCGGGCCCTTTTGACTTCCATCCTGAGGATGTCCTCGCTGGTTACCTCTGCCCCGGCTTTGAAAAACGTCACCGATTTCAATTCAACCTCCTGATCGCTATCGAACGAGACGACATGTTTTCGCATGTCGCCCGTTAATGCAAGTAAACTTGCATTAACGTTTACCGCAGGCGCCCCCCCTCCGGGCTCGGTCGTGCGCGGATTCGACATGGGGCGTCCCGCCGTCAGCCCTCGACGCCGCGTGTAAAATCCGCTCATGTCCAATTCCGCCGAAGCAGAATCGCCATCGCCTCGCCGCCGTCCTGGCGGCCGCAGCGCGCGCGTCCGTGATGCCGTGGTCGCGGCAACCATCGCCCAATTGCAGGAATCCGGTTTCGAGGGGCTCAGCATCGGCGCGGTCGCCGCGCTTTCCGGCGTGAACGAGAGTTCGATCTATCGCCGCTGGAAGAGCAAGGAAGGGCTGGTGATGGAAGCCGTGTTCGAGCTTTTTGCCGAGAACATCGTGATCCCCAATCGGGGTTCACTGCACGCGGATCTCGTCGCGCTCATGTCGGCAACCGTGCGCTACTTGCGCACCGGGGTGGGCCGGTCAGCGATCCAGTTCGTGCTCGCCACCTACAGCGACGCCGGCGTCACCAGCGAGTTGCACCGGCTGTGGACCAACCGGTTTTCGGCGGTCCAGCAGATTTTCGAACGCGCGACGCAGCGGGGAGAGTGGCACAGGGGCGCGGACCCGATGCCGTTGCTTCACTGCCTCATCGGCGCGGTGTATCTGCGAACGTTCATGCTGCGCGAACGCGTCACGGTCAATCAGCTTCGGGAATTGACGCTGTGGCTGCTGCGCGGGCAAAACGCCTGAACACGCAGATCGGTCGGACTCAACGGAAGTCGCGAACTCGTACATCTGGTTCTTCGTCACGCCCGGCCGGACCTGCGCCAGGTTCGCGAGATTCGGCTACGTGCCTTCCGGCAGCGCGGCCGTATCGGGCGACGGGAACGGCGGACCGCCTTGCTGCGTGGCGCATCCAGTCAGGCCAGCGACGCCGACCCGCGCCGCTGGCCGCGAACTTCGCCAGCTCGCGACCCGGCCGTCCGTGTAACGGTTCGCCTGCGACGGCGTGTTCGGGCAACCGGCCGGGCGAGACGCCGTGCTACGCGGGTTTGCGTAGCGGCTCCAGCAGGTGCCGCAAACCGTTATGGTCGATTTCGTGCATGAGCGCGAGCTGTCGGCCGAGTTCGCCGCGCGGGAACCCTTCGCGAGCCAGCCAGTTGAGGTAGGGGCCGGGCAGGTCGGCAATGAGTCGGCCCTTGTATTTTCCGAAGGGCATGGCGACGGTGACAAGGCATTCAAGATCGGGAGCTCGCATGCGCGTATTGTGCATGGCGTTCCGCTCTCCCGCGCATCGTTGCCCCGCCCGCGCGCTCACCGGTCCACGCCGGCCCACGGCCGCGCATCCGGCCCTTCGCGGAAGGCCGAATCGGCGAACCGGCCCCGATTGATGACCGGGATTCGCGTCAGCCGCCCCGCTTCCCGCCTGCTAGACTGAAATTTCCCCCTGCAAACCCTGGAGGGAATCATGATGTCCATCTATGTCGTGAAGACCGGCGAGCAGTTCCTCTGCACCGCCGAGGACGGCGATATCGGCATGGCGCCGGCCATCGAGGATGCCGCCTCCTTTGGTTCGTATGACGAAGCGGAGCAAGCCGCGAGCGCGAATGCCGACCCCGGGTACGAGATCGTGGCCGTCTGCATGATCCGACACTGAGCGCCATCCACGGCCCGGTACGGATGGCGATCCGCGTGCCGGACGCCAGTCGTCGCTCGGCGGCGGCGCCGCTGCGACGGACACCGCGTGCGCACGCCGTAACGAGCCTTGCCCGCTGCCGCTGTCCGCGGCGAGCACGCCTTGCCGCAAGCGAGCCGCCTGGCTTCGACGGTCACGCTTGCGGCAACTTGGCCGCCGCGTCCTACTTCTGCAGCGAGATTTCCACGCGACGATTGCGCGCGCGCCCTTCGGCGGTATCGTTCGACGCCGCCGGATTGGCTTCCCCGTGACCGGCCGCGGCGAACGAATCCGCCTTCAGCCCGTGCTCGCGCAAATACCCGGCGACCGCATCCGCCCGGCGCTTCGACAGCGCCTGGTTGTGCGCATCCGAGCCGGTCGCGTCGGTATAGCCGTCCACTTCCACGCGCGCGAAATGCCGGTCGGCCTGCCGGTTCAGCAGCGTGTCGAGCGCGGCGGTGGCCGCAGGCGTCAGCGCGGCCGAGTCCGTCGCGAAATACGCATCGCCGGTCAGGCTCAGCTGCTCGACCGGCGCGGGCGCCGGCGCAACGGCCGCGGCCGTCGGCGCGGGGGCCGCGCCGCACTGGAACACGATCGAATGCGGATCGGCGCCGTCGCGGTACGGCGTCGTGGTGTCGACCAGGCGCACGGGCTCGTTGCCGCACATGCGCGTCGCGACCTTCATGCAGGTCTTCGCGGTCGACAGGATGCCGTGGCAATCGACCTGGAACGTCCGGATGCCGTTTCGCGACTGCAGCTCGTACGCGTTGTACGTCGGCCCCGACGCACTCGAACAGGCCGCGAGGGAAACGACGGACGCCAGCAGAACAAGATGGATGTTTTTCACTTGATGACTCCGAGAATGCGATGAGCACGGCGCGTGCGGCGCGATGTCGCGACGCCTCCGCGCACGTTGGCGTTCGGCGCGGTCCGCTCCGGCCACGCGGGCCGGAACGGACCGCTGCGCACGATCACTTCCACTGATACAGCATGCCCGCGCCGACGACGCGCTGGCTGCCGGCGAAACCGCCGTTCAGCGTCGCCTTCAGGTTCTCCGTGACGCGCGCCTGCACGCCGACCGCCATGGCCTTCTGGCCCTGGAACGTCGCCGTGCCGACCCCCATCGCGAAGTTCGAATCGCGGTCCATGTGCGGAATCGACGCCATCGCGGCGGTCGCGGCGATCCCCTCGCGGGCCATCGAATCGGTCTGCTGGATCTGCTGCTGCATCTGCGTGAGCTGGTTGTTGACCGTGTTCAGCGACTGCGTGAACTGGTTCGATACCGCGTTCAGCTGGTTCACGTTCACCGCGTCGGTGCCCTGCGTACCGGCCGCGACGTTCACGACCTGCCGCGCCGAATCCGCCGAGCCAACCGCGACCACGTTCGAGCGGCCGCCGTCGTTGCTGCCCGTGCCGATCGCGGTCGAATTGTTGCCCGCTGCCGTGGCGCCCACGCCGATCGCGGAAGAGCCGTTGCCCGATGCGAGCGCATTGTTGCCGACCGCCGTGCTGTTCGAGCCCGATGCGACCGCCCCCGAGCCGCCCGCCGACGAATTAGACCCACTCGCGCCCGGCGGCACGTTCGCGCCGTTCGGGTTCGTCGTGTACTGCCCGCCGAGGTTGGCCGTGCGCTGGTCGATCAACGTCGTCAGCTGGTTCGCGACCGAATCGAGCTGCGACACGTTCACCGCATCGGTGCCGTTCTTGCCGGCCGCGAGGCCGGTGATCTGGCGGTTGCCGATGTTGATTTCGCCAGCCGACGACTGCGGGCTGCTCAGGCCGTACGCGACATAGTTCGTCAGCGCGCCGACCGTGGTCAGCGAACCGGCGCCGAGCGCGACGCTGTTCGCGAACGTCGCCGACGCACCGGCACCGAGCGCGAGCGCATCGGTCGCCGTGCTGCGCGCGCCCGAGCCGAGCGCGACGCTGCCGACACTGACCGCCACCGCATTCGCGCCTTGCGCGACCGACTGCGCGCCGGTCGCCGTCGCGCCGCTACCCAGCGCGATCGCGTCGGACTGCGCGGAGCTCGCCGCCTGGCCGATCGCGATCCCGCCCGGCGCGGTCTGGTCGACGATCGCGCCGTTGCCGATACCCACGCCGTTGTCGCCGTTGACGACCGTCGTCGGCCCGACCGCGACCGATTCCGCGCCGACCGCGAGCGAATCCGCCGCCGTCGAATTCGCGTGGAAGTACTTCTGGCCGGTGACCGCGAACGACTGCAGCGCGCCGGTCAACTGGCGCACCGTCACCGCATCCTGCTGGCCGGTGCCGTCCGCGACGTTGGTGATCTGGCGGTACGTCTTGTTCGTCGCATCGCCGACCGACACCGCGCCGAGCAGCGTTTGATCCGTCGTGTCGAACGGGATCGACGCGCTACCGTTGCGGAGGATGCCCGACGACGGCACCACGGCGCGATCGGCCACCGAACCGGAGCCGAGCGCGATGCTGCCGTCGACCTTCGAGATCGCGTTCGGTCCGATCGCGACGCTGTCCAGGCCGAGCGCCTGGCTGTCCGGCGCGGTCGAATTCGCGTGGAAGTACTTGATGCCGTTCGCGTTGATGTTGTCGATTGCCGAGCCGACGTTGTGGTTGATCGTCGTCGAGCCGTCGCTGTTGTACGTCACGTACGACGGTGACGAGATCGTGCCGGTGGTCGGATCGTAGGTGGCCCCGCCGCCGATCGCACCGGCCGTGCTGTTGCCGAGATTCGTGTTGTTGTTCGCGATCGAGCTGAGGCCCGTCGACAGCGAGCTGATCCCGGTCGACGTGGCGGTCGACAACGAGGTCAAATTGCTGTTCGTCGAACTCAGGCCGGTGGACAACGAACCGACGACCGTCGACGTCGACGTGGACAGCGACGTGATCGAGCTGTTGGTCGAACTCAAGCCGGTGGACAGCGAGCCGACGACGGTCGAGGTCGACGTGGACAGCGACGTCAGGTTGCTGTTGGTCGAGCTCAGGCCGGTGGACAGCGAGCCGACGACCGTCGACGTCGACGTGGACAGCGACGTGATCGAGCTGTTGGTCGAGCTCAGGCCGGTCGACAGCGAGCTGATGCCCGTCGACGTCGACGTGGACAGCGACGTCACCGAGCTGTTGGTCGAGCTCAGGCCGGTCGACAGCGAGCTGATGCCCGTCGACGTCGACGTGGACAGCGACGTCACCGAGCTGTTGGTCGAACTCAAGCCCGTGGACAACGAGCCGACGACCGTCGACGTGGACGTGGACAGCGACGTCACCGCACTGTTGGTCGAGCTCAGGCCGGTGGACAGCGAACCGATACCCGTCGACGTCGAGGTGGACAGCGACGTGATCGAACTATTGACCGACGACAGCCCCGTCGATGTGGACGTCGACAGCGACGTCACCGTGCTGTCGGTCGAACTCAGCCCGGTGGACAATGAACCGATGCCCGTCGAGGTCGAAGTGGACAACGACGCGATCGAACTATTGGCCGACGACAGCCCCGTCGATGTGGACGTCGACAGTGACGTCACCGTACTATCGGTCGAACTCAGGCCGGTCGACAACGAGCTGATGCCGGTCGACGTCGACGTGGATAGCGATGTCACCGCGCTATTGGTCGAGCTCAGCCCAGTCGACAGCGAACTGATCCCGGTCGACGTCGAAGTCGACAACGACGTCACCGCGCTATTGGTCGAACTCAGCCCGGTCGACAGCGACGAAACGCCGGTCGACAACGACGTGATGCTCGACGCCGTCGACGTCGACAGCGAATCGAGCGCCGTGTTCGTCGCCGCGAGTTGCGACCCGTTGATCGCGTCCGTACTCGACGAACTGATCCGCCCGGCCGCGACATTGGTGATCTGGCGCTCGCTGCCCGCGTTACCGACGCTGACGACGCTCGCCGGATTGATGCCGTTGAAGCTGTACGTGACGCCGCCGATGACCGCGCTGGCCGTCGGATTCGGCGCGGCCGTCGTCGATCCCGAGCCGAGCGCGACATCGTTTGCGTTGTTGGCCACGGCCGACGCGCCGAACGCGACGGCGCCCGCCGCCGCTGCCGTCGACGTATTGCCGAGCGCCAGGGAACCCGTGCCCTGCGCGTTGTTGGTGTTGCCGATCGCGACCGCGCCGTCGCCGTTCGCCGTGTTGTTCGACCCCATCGTGACCGCGCCGGTGCCGATCGCGGTGCTCGGATCGCCGATCGCTACCGCGCCGTTGCCGCTCACCGTCTGGCCATAGCCCAGCGCGACGGCGCCGATACCGCCCAGCACCTTCGAGCCGTAACCGCCCGCGACCGAACCCGCGCCTGCCGCCGCGGCAACCGAGTTGGAATCGCCGATCGCCACGGTCGACGTCGCCGCCGCGACGCTGTTGATACCGACCGCCGTCGCATTCGTGGCCGATGCCGTCGCACCGGGCCCCAGCGCGCTGGCGGACACGCCGGTCGCCAGCGACAGATTGCCGAGCGCGGTCGCGAACTGCTGGGTCGCGGTCGACTGCACGCCCATCGCGATCGAACTGACACCCGACGCATTGGCGTTCAGGCCGAAGGCCAGCGCCTGATCGGCGCCGGCATTCGTGTTCGAGCCCATCGCGATCGAACTCGTGCCGAGCGACTGCGTGCCCGACCCGGGCACGCCCGCGGTGCCGCCCCAGCCGATCGCAATCGACGAGGTGCCTTTCGCGCCGCTGTTCACGCCCATCGCGAGACCGGAATTGCCGGTTACCAATGCGCCGCTGCCCAGTGCGACACCTGCCGTGCCCGTACTCGTCGCCTGATTGCCGATCGCGACGTTGCCGGTATCCGTCGCATGCGTCGCATAGCCGAGCGCGACGCTTTGCGCCCCGGCCGCGCTCGCCCCGAGACCCAGCGCGGCCGCATACTGGCCGGACGCGAACGCATTGTTGCCGAGCCCGATGGCGGAGACGCCGGTAGCGGACGCGCCGCTGCCGATCGACACCGTGCCGCTTTGCGTGGCCTGCGACAAATTCCCGATGGCGACCGCGTAGGGGCCTGAACCGATGGCCTGCACGCCCATCGCCACGCTGTTGACGCCGTTCGCTTGCGAGTTGATGCCGATGGCCGTCGATCCGTCACCCATCGCGTGCGCGCCTGGGCCCAGTGCCGTGGCCGATGTGCCTGCCGCCGTGGACAGGTTACCGAACGCGGTTGAATTCACCTGCGTGGCCACCGAACCGTTACCGACCGAGATCGAACTGGCGCCGCCGGTCGCGGAGCCGCCGCCCGCCGAATACTGCGCGTGCGCGCCAGCCTGAAACAGCCCGAGATACGCGGCCGCCAGCGTCATCACGATGCGCCGCGGCGACAACCCTGCATGCGCGCCAGGGCGCACGGCGGCGCCCGCCTGCGCGACGTGCTCGGCCACACTTCTCGACGACGCCACCCGCTTCCCGCGCGCCCGGTCAAGTTCCGAAGCCGCAACCCAGGCTCCCAGTGCTTCGTTCCAGATCGACTTGAACGACTTGTTCATCTCTGTTCCCTCGGTTCTCATGTGCTGGATGACGCAACAGCGAACGCGACATCAGGCGCGGCGCAGACCCTCTCCGCTTTCGCCTGCCCCGCGACGCTCCGCTTGCTACTTCGCATAACTAATAAAAACTACGAACAGCGTTGCTCGACACGCTCGACACCATCGCAACGGCACGGCCGATCGACGCGCGTGCCCGTTCGGCACGACACGCGATCACGATCGCCGGTTAGCGGCTCATGGAAGTCGACGTCGCCGGCCCGGCGGCGACACGGTGCATGCCGCGCTGCGAGACCGCACACGCGTCCACCGTCGCTCCCGCCGAAGGGCGACGTCGAATCTCATTGGAAAAGCGTCGCTCGGACGCTGGACGAACGGACGCCGGCCCGCATCGCGGGCGGCCCGTCATGTGTCATTCAGGCGGCGAAAGGCGCCATGCTGTCCCCGGGTCTGAAGCATGCGCCGCCGGATCGCTGACGCTGACAGCCGGCACCGGATCGATCGACCCGACGCCCTGACCTGCCATGCTTGTCGTATTCATATTTTTCGTATCCGCCTGATTCGATAGAGCGCCGCGCACGGCCTTCGGATCGATCAAACCGCCCGGCGGCCCACGCGAAACCACTCACCCCTTTCCGTCCGGCGGGCGCCCCGTTTTTCCGGATTTCCGGAAAAAAACCGGCTACTCGACGAACGACCCCGGCATCGAATTAATCGATCGAATTTGCTTGACGATTTCTTCTCGCTCGATGCCTTGCACCCACACCCACGCCGTCATTTCCCGATTCGTCTTGTATATCAATCATTTCACGAATCATGACGTTTTCATTACCCTCGTGCCTGTTATTCTTTTGTCATCGCCCTCTCATCATCTGAGAATGCCATCATTCAATGTGACATTGAATATCGGCTGCCATTGAGGCGACGGCAACAGCAATTTTTGCGGCAACCGGAGTCGGTGAAAGAACCGATTCCAGCCGCGTCGGGGCTAGTGTGCGGGCATTTGCTCAAACAAACCTTTTCCGCAGCGGACAAATCCTTTTCCCGAGCGGACAGCATTTACATTCATACACATCCGCAGGAAATCCTATTTTCCGAAAAGCGAAATATCCCCGCGACATCAACGAAAACTTAATCGCCACGACAATGAATTAGCAGATTCCATTTACGCCGCACCATCTGACACTCGACACCTCGCACATGAATTCATCATCCGGGCCATTCAAATTTCAAAAACCCCTCAACCGGAAATAAAGACCGGAATTTTATTAATCGATTCGGCACAATTTTCCGAAGCACCGACACTCCCGCCGCGCATCCGCCATGCCCCTGCGACAAGCCCACACGCGCCGCACGGAATCCTCACAATCGGCGCTGTTGTCGACATATAATTTTTCGCAACAATCGTCCAGATTGCGATGCCGCCGACCTGACAGGCCCACTCCCTTCCAACGCGTTCGCAACCATGTCATCCCGCTTGCCCAGTTCGGCGTCGCCACGCACCACGCCGGATCTCGCTGGCGCCCATATCCTGATCGTCGACGACCGCCCGAACGACCTGCGGCTCCTGACCGAAATCCTGCGCACCGCGCGGTGCCGGATCAGCGTCGCGTTCGACGGGCTGCAGGCCTATCACCGCGCGCAGGCCATCGCGCCCGACCTGATCCTGATGGACGTCCGCATGCCGCGCATGGACGGTTTCGCCGCGAGCCGGCTGCTGGCGTCCACACCGTCGACGCAATCCATTCCGGTGATCATCCTGACGGCCGCCGGCGATCTCGAGGATCGCATCGCGGGGCTCGAAACCGGGGCGATCGACTACATCGTCAAGCCGTTCGAACCGGCGGAAGTCATCGCGCGAATCCGCAATCATCTGAAGCGCACGCGGCGCAGCCAGCCGTTCGCACACCTGCCCGATTTGCCCGACAACCCCGACGCCGCCCTCGTGCGCGCGGCGAGCGAGGTACTGCTGCGCGACCTGCGCCATCCGCCGGCGCTCGAGGATCTCGCGAAGCAGGTCGGCACGCACGAAAAGCGGCTGTCGCGCGTGTTCCGCGATCATCTCGGCCAGACCGTATTCGAATACCTGCGCGATACGCGGCTGCGCGCCGCGATGCACTTCCTGTCGGAAACGTCGATGGGCATCGGCGACATCGCCGAGGAAATCGGCTTTTCCACGCCCGGCAATTTCGCGACGGCATTCCGCGAACGCTTCGGCATCACGCCGTCCGACTGGCGGCGCCAGCGCCACGCCGTCGACGCGCCGGCCGCGCCGGGGGGCACCACGGCGATGCGTAGGCGCGACGCGGCATGGACGGCGGGATGTCGCGTGTTGCTCCTGCTGCTGGCGGCGCTGGCCGTCACGTGCGCGACGGCCCGTGCCGCAACGGCGCCGAATCCCGCGCAACTCGAAGCGGTATCGGTTTTGGAGGACGCCGGCACGACGCTATCGGCCGACGAGGTCGCCGCGCGGTTCGCCGATCCGTCGCGTCACGCAGCCACCCCGGCCCGCACCGCGTTCAACGTGACGTTCTCGCGCTCGGCGTGGTGGGTCCGCGCGACGCTGATCAACCGCGACAGCGGGACGCGCCCGCTGGTGCTCGCGATTCGCGATGCGCGCGTCGACCGGGCCGATTTCTATGTCGGCCGGCACGGCCAGTGGGTGCTCGAGCGCAGCTTCCCGACCGATCGCGGCGACGCGCTCGATGCGCCGTCGCGCTACCCGACCCTCGACGTCACGCTGCGCGCGGGCGAACCGCTGCCCGTGCTGATCCGCATCACGTCGCGCAAGGAAATGCGGCTCGCGCCGGTCGCGTTCACCCGCGACGGGTGGATCGCGCAGGAATTGCACGCGTCGATGTGGAACTTCGGGTTCTTCGGCGGGCTGCTCGCCCTCGTCTGGTGCGCGCTGCTGATCGGCTTTTTCTCGCGCAGCGGCGTATTCCACGTGCTGGCCGCGCTGACCCTGAACACCGCGCTGTTCGAAGCGGCGTATCGCGGCTATCTCGCGATGGCGCTGTCGCCCGGCGCGCGCGAGTGGTCGACGCGCGGCGAAACGATCTTCGCGTACCTGTCGGTCGCGTGCTTCATCGTCTTCATCCTGATGGTCGCGCATCGCGAGAAGGCCAGGATGCCGATGCGCGCGGTGTACGTGGTGTTTCTCGTGCTCGAATGCGTGGGGATCGCCGGCGCGGCGTTCGGC
This sequence comes from Burkholderia cenocepacia, assembly GCF_014211915.1. Lineage (NCBI taxonomy): Bacteria > Pseudomonadati > Pseudomonadota > Betaproteobacteria > Burkholderiales > Burkholderiaceae > Burkholderia > Burkholderia cenocepacia. The sequence continues at coordinate 385,575 of NZ_CP060041.1, forward strand.
GATCTGGCGACCTTCGCGTGGTTCTGCCTGTGGCTGAACACCGTGCTCGCGATCGTCAACATCAGCCTCGCGCTGATGCTCGTGATCCGGCGCACGCCGACGGGCCGCGTGATGCTGATCGCGGTCGCGTTCGCGACGTTCAACATGCTGATCCGCATGCTCGACGGCCGCGATGCGCTGCCGCCCGTGCTGTCATGGATCCGGTCCGACGTCTTTCCGAACCCGGTCATCGCGATCATCGGGCTCGCGACGCACCTGCTGGTGCTGGCCGCGTGGATTCACCACGTGGGCCGGCAGCGCACCGAGGCACGCAAGCGGCTCGAACACTGGCAGCTCACCGAACAGGACCGGCTGCGCGACGAGGTCGCGCGGCGCACGGTGGCGCTCAACGACGCGTTGCAGCAGTCGAAGACGCACATGCAGCAGAAGATCGAAACGCTCGGCTATGTCAGCCACGACCTGCGCGCGCCGCTGTCGACGATCAACGGCTATGCGAAGCTGCTGCTGGAAGGCGCGACACGCGGCCAGGCGCGGCTGATCCGGTCGATCGACCGCAGCATCCGCTATCAGCTCGCGCTGATCGACGAATTGCTCGCGTTCACGAAGGCCGAACTCCAGCCGCTCGGCGTCGCGCCCGACCGCACCGACCTGCCCGGGCTGCTGGACGACATCGGCCACTACGCGGTCGCGCTGTGTGCGCAGCAGGACAACCGGTTCGTCTACCGGCCGGTCACGGCGCTGCCGCGCACGGTGCTGATCGACGGCATCCGGCTGCAACAGGTATTGCTGAACCTGCTGTCCAACGCATCGAAATTCACGCGCAACGGCACGGTCACGCTGTCGATCCACGCGTCGCGCGAAGGCGATGCATGGCGCCTGCTGTTCGAGGTAGCCGATACGGGCATCGGCATCGACATCACCACGACCACCGACATCTTCCGCGCGTACCAGCAGGTGCAGGCGGTGAACGGCGGCACCGGGCTCGGCCTGTTCATCGCGCAGCGCATCGTCACCGCGATGGGCGGCGAGCTGGCCGTCGCGAGCCAGCCGGGCGTCGGCACGACGTTCTCGTTCGCGGTCGTCGCGCCGGCCCTCGGCCATGCGCTCGCACCGGCGTCGGGGCTCGTCCGGCAGTTTCATCCCGCCGACGAAGCGGAGCCGGCACACGCGGCGCCGGCGATGCGCAGCCCGCCCGCCGACGCGCTCGCCGAGCTGATCGCGCTCGCCGGCGAAGGTCGGCTGACCGATATCGAGGAATGGCTCGGCCAGTACGTGGACGAGCCGGGCCATGCGCCGTTCGTGCAGGAAATGCGCGAGCACCTCGATGCGCTGGACCTGCACGCGATCGAAAAACTGGCCGGCTCGCTGAAACGCATGCGCGTCGCGGATACGCCCTTCGACATCGAGACGGACGCGACCGGGCCGGCCTGACGGCACGGCCCCACGCGCGGCCGGCAGGCGGCCGCGCGCATCACTCCATCGCGGTTCGCTCGCGCTGCCGATCGGCCCGCTCGACCACGCGGGCCAGTCGAATGATGTCGGTCAGTCCGAATTCGCCGGCATCCGGGCGTGGGCGGCCGTGTTCGTCAGCCACGCGCATCGCGAACGCCAGCGCTTCCGAGCGCTCGCGCAGCAGCCCCCGCAGCGCATCGGCCACGATCCGGCAGTCGCGCGCGTCGCCGAGATCGAGCAGCGGCCGACGGCCATGCTCGACGGCCAGCGCATCGGCCACGTCCGCTGTCATGTCATCGCGCTTCATCTCGTTCTCCTCGCGCCAGGGTAGTCGGTCGCACTACGACCGCCGCATCGTCGATACCAGCCCGATGTCCTCCTTGGGCGGCGCCGGCCGCGCGGGCGCGGCAGCCTGAGTCGGCCGCCGCGCGCCGAGCCCGGTGCCGCCGGTACGCCGCCGCGTCGCATGCCGCTCGATGACCCGCTGCAGCACGCAGAACACGCACAGCAGCGCGCCGATCACGATCCGCGTCCACCACGAACTCAGCGTGCCGTCGAACGTGATCAGCACCTGGATCGTGCCGAGGATGCCGACCCCGAACACCGAACCGATCACGTACCCCACGCCGCCCGTCAGCAGCGTGCCGCCGATCACGGTCGCGGCGATCGCGTCGAGTTCCATCCCCTGCGCCTGCAGCCCATAGCCCGACAGCACGTACAACGTGAACACCACGCCGCCGAGCGCCGAGCAGAAGCCGCTCAGCGCGTAGACGCCGATCTTCGTGCGCGCGACCGGCAAGCCCATCAGCAGCGCCGAGCGTTCGTTGCCGCCGACCGCATAGACGTTGCGGCCGAAGCGCGTGAAGTGCGCGACGTAGATCGCGACGGCCAGCGTCGCGAGCGCGATCAGCGCACCGGCACTCAGCATGCCGCCGCCGAGCGGCACGCTGATACCCGCAATCGCATGGAACGCCGGCGCGTTGATCGTGATCGACTGCGTCGTGATCAGGAAGCACGCGCCGCGCGCGAGAAACATCCCGGCGAGCGTGACGATGAACGGCTGCAACCGGAAATAGTGGATCAGCGCGCCCATCGCCGCGCCGTACAGCGCGCCGAACGCGAGCACCAGCGGCACGATCACCCACACGGGCCAGTGCAGCCGTTCGGCGCCGACCGCGCAGAAGATCGTTGTCAGCGCAACGACCGAGCCGACCGACAGGTCGATGCCGCCCGACACGATCACGAACGTCATCCCGATCGCGACGATGAGCAGGAACGCGTTGTCGACGAGCAGCCCTGTGAGCACCTGCATCGAGAAAAAGCCCGTGTACATCACGGACCCGAAGCCGAACAGCGCGGCGAACAGCACGATCGTCACGACGATCGGCAGCGTGCGCGGGTCGGCGAGGCGGCCAAGGAAACGGTTCATCGCGGCGTCGCTCCGGTGGTGGTGGCGCGCGATCGCGCGGAAGGCAGCAGCCGCGACGCGTGCCGCACCAGCAGCGCGCGCGCCGCGTCCGACTGGATCAGCGTCACGACGATCACGACGACCGCCTTGACGACGAGCGTCGCCTCCGGCGGCACGCCGATCGAATAGGTCGTGTAGGTGAGCGTCTGGATGATCAGCGCGCCAAGCACCGAGCCCGCGAGGCTGAAGCGGCCGCCGAGCAGCGACGTGCCGCCGAGCGTCACCGCGAGGATCGCGTCGAGTTCGAGCAGCAGCCCCGCGTTGTTGCCGTCGGCACTGCGCACGTTCGAGCTCGCGAGGATGCCCGCGAGCGCCGACATCACGCCCGAGCACAGATACACGCCGAACACGACCGCGCCCGAGCGCAGCCCGACGAGCCGCGTCGCGACCGGGTTCACGCCGATCGCGCGAATGAACAGCCCGAGTGCCGTACGGTTCACCAGCAGCGCGGTCGCGCCGATCGTCGCGAGCGCGATCCATACCGCGCACGGCACGGTCGCGAGATAGCCGCCGCCGAGCGCAAGGTAGCCGGGCGCACCGATCGGGATGATCTGGCCGCCCGTCAGCAATTGCGCGACGCCGCGGCCGGCCACCATCAGGATCAGCGTCGCGATGATCGGCTGCATCCCGACGAACGCGACCAGCAGCCCGTTCCACGCACCGGCCAGCAGCCCGACGCCGAGCGCGGCGGCCAGCGCCGCGCCGACTTGCGACGGGTCCGCCTCGAGCACGGTCGCGGCCGCCGCGCCGGCGATCGCGACGATCGCGCCGACCGAGATGTCGATCCCGCGGGTCGCGATCACGAGCGTCATCCCGAGCGACACGATCACGAGCGGCGCCGCGCGGTTCAGGATGTCGATCGGCGCGCCGAACAGGTGGCCGTCGAGCAGCGCGATCGACAGGAAGCCGGGACGATACGCGACATCCAGCGCGAACAGCAGCGCGAGCGTCAGCACCGGCCACGCGAGCGAATGACGGAACAGCGTGCGTAGCCACGTCATGACTGGCCTCCCGCAATCAACCGGTAAACCTGCTCCTCGGACGCATCGGCGCCGCTCAGCTCCGCGACCTTGCGGCGGTCGCGCAGCACCGCGATCCGATGGCTCACGCGCACGACCTCGCCGATCTCCGACGAGATGAACAGGATCGCGAGCCCCTGCGCGCACAGCGCGAGCACCCGCTCCATGATGTCGAACTTCGCGGCGACGTCGATGCCGCGCGTCGGCTCGTCGAGAATCAGCAGCTTCGGGTCCGTCGCGAGCCAGCGCGCGAGCAGCACCTTCTGCTGGTTGCCGCCCGACAGCAGCCCGATCGGCTGCTCCGCGTCGCGCGCCTTGATGCCGAGCCGGGCGATGTACGTGTCGGCGATCTCGCGCTGGCGCGCCCGCCCGATCAGCCGCCACCAGCCGCGCCGCGCCTGCAGCGCGAGCACGATGTTCTCGCGGATCGACAGCGCGGCGACGATGCCCTCCTTCTTGCGGTCTTCCGGGCAGTACGCGATGCCGCTGCGCACCGCGTCGTGCGGCGACGCGAGCCGCTTGCGCGCGCCGTCGATCTCGATCGCGCCGGTATCCGGGCGCGCGGCGGCGAACGCCAGTTGCGCGGTCTCGGTGCGGCCCGAGCCGAGCAGCCCGGCCAGCCCGACGATCTCGCCGGGGCGCACGTCGAGATCGAGCGCGCTCATCATCCCGCGCCGGCCAACCTGCTGCATCGACAGGAACGGCGCGGTGGTCGCGGTGTCACGCTCGACCGCCGCGGCGCCCGCCTGCAGCGTCTCGGACATGCGCTCGCGGCCGGTCATCTTCGCGACCAGCACGTCGACCGGCAGGTCCCGCGCGAGGTACTCGCCTTCGCGCTCGCCGTTGCGCATCACGGTGATGCGGTCGGACACCGCATAGGTCTGCTCGAGAAAATGCGTGACGAACAGGATCGCGATGCCCGACGCCTTCAGCCGGCGCAGCACGTCGAACAGGCGCGCGACCTCGCCGTCGTCGAGGCTGGAGGTCGGTTCGTCGAGAATCAGTACGCGCGCGTCGACCGACACCGCACGCGCGATCGCGACCATCTGCTGCACCGCGATCGGATACGAATCGAGCGAACGCGTGACGTCGAGCGCCAGGTCGAGTTCGGCGAGCGCGTCGCGCGAGCGCGCATGGATCGTCTTCCAGTCGATCGCGCCGCGCCGCATCGGCTGCCGGCCCGCGAAGATGTTCTCCGCGACCGACAGGTTCGCGCACAGGTTCACTTCCTGGTAGAGCGTCTGGATGCCGGCCACCTCGGCCTCGCGCGGCGCGGCGAAATTCACCGGCGCGCCGCCGACGCGAATCTCGCCCGCATCGTGCGCATGCACGCCGGTGAGCACGTTGATCAGCGTCGACTTGCCCGCGCCGTTCTGGCCCATCAGCGCGTGGATTTCACCCGGAAACAGCCGGAAGTCCACGCGCTGCAGCGCGCTGACGCCCGGAAACGACTTGTCGATGCCGATCATCTCGACCACCGGCGGACTCTGCATGCAGCCTCCCTCGAAGCGCCGCCGGACGGCGGCCGCGAGGCCGCCGCCCGGGCGGACAGGTCAGTACTTGCGGGTCGGCAGCACCTGCGCCGCGACGTTCATCGGGAACACCGTCTCGTTGGTCACGATGCGCTTGGGCAACTGCTTGCCGGCGACGACGTCCTTCACCGCGGTCATCAGCTGCGGGCCGAGCAGCGGGCTGCATTCGACGTCGACGTTGATCTTGCCGGCGATCATCGCCTGGAAGCCGCCCTTCGTCGCGTCGAACGACACGACGCTCACGTCCTTGCCGGGCTTGATGCCGGCTTCTTCCATCGCCTGGATCGCGCCGAGCGCCATGTCGTCGTTGTGCGCGTAGACGACGTTGATCTGCTTGCCGTAGGTCTTCGCGAACGCTTCCATCACCTGCTTGCCGCCGGCGAGCGTGAAGTCGCCGCTCTGCGACGCGATCACCTTGAATTTCGGATTGTTCTTGATCACCTCGAGCAGGCCCGCGCGGCGATCGTTGGCCGGCGCGGAGCCGACCGTCCCTTGCAGCTCGACGATGTTGATCGGGCCTGCGTCGTTCTTGTAGCGCTCTTCCAGCCAGTGGCCGGCGCGCCGCCCTTCCTCGAGGAAGTCGGAGCCGATCATCGTCACGTACAGCGACGGGTCCTTCACGTCGACCCCGCGGTCGGTCAGGATCACCGGGATATGCGCGGCCTTCGCTTCGGTCAGCACCGGCTCCCAGCCCGATTCGACGACCGGCGAGAACGCGATCACGTCGACCTTCTGCGCGATGAACGAGCGGATCGCGCGAATCTGGTTCTCCTGCTTCTGCTGGGCGTCGGAAAACTTCAGGTTGATGCCGGCGTCCTTCGCCGCGCCCTTCACCGATACGGTGTTCGCGGTGCGCCAGGCGCTTTCCGCGCCGACTTGCGAGAACCCGAGCGTGATCGGCTTTTGCTGCGCGTGCGCGCCGCCTGCCAGCACCGTCGCCGCGGCGACGATCGCGCCGGCCGCCAGCTTCCTGATGAATGTCATGGTCCGTCTCCGATGATGTCGTTGTGTGCCGCGGCGCTGTTGTGTTTCTGCGTGGCGCTGGCGCGGATCGGGCTGCGCCGGCCGGCGTGTGCGGCCGGCGCGGTATACATGCCCCGCATCAGTCTAGAAACAAGTCCGATAACCTTCCAATGAAATATTGGATTGGGCCGATGCCGAAATCGGCATACGTATAAACACCTAAGCGCGAGACCCCGCGGGCGCGGCGTCTCGGCGCGCCGGCCGCCTTGAACGGAGGCCGGATATCGACGCAGACGAAAGCATCAGCGCATCGCGCCCCTGGCGCGCAGTTCACGGCCGACACGTACGATTTCGCGCTCGCCTTCCACCAGCGCGGCGGCGCTCGTATGCACCGAGTACGCGCCCAGATGAAGATCGTGCGGATGCGGAATCGCGGTACCGACCACGAAGCGCGCGTCGGTCACGGCCTCGAATTCGATCGGCGCATCGGACGCGTCGAACACGACCAGCTCGCCCCGCCCGACCGGGTCCGGCGTGCGCAGGCGGCCGTCCATCACGGCGGCCCAGCCGACCCGGTGGCCCTGCGGCGGCCGGCAGGTCCAGCGCTCGCCCGCCGCCAACTGCACGACGACGTAGTTGATGCCCGGCGGCGCATCGACCGGGCTCACTGCGTCGCCGTGGCGGCCGAGCAGCACGCGGGCCGGCCCGTCCGTCGGGATGTCGTCGATCGACAGGTGCTGACTGAACGCCGGCGCCAGCTCGCGCCCCGGCGGCAACGCCACCCACAGCTGGAACGCCTTGACCGGCGGCACCACGGAACCCGTATGCCAGACGCCGCGCCCCGCGCTCATCCATTCGATGTCGCCGGCCCCCATCGGGCCTTCGTGGCCCGTCGATTCCACGTAGGTGCCGTGCCCGTCGATCAGGAGCGTCAGCGTGGCGATGCCCGAATGCGGATGCCAGCCGAAGGCCGGTTTGCCGAGCGGCGCCCGCGTATCGATCAGGTCGAGGAACACGAACGGCTTGATCATCTCGCCGACGTCGGACGGGCTGACCATGCGGACGACCGGCCCGTGCGCGTGGCCGCGCGTGCGGAACACGACATGACGGCCGGCGGCGATGGTCGAGGGAACGGAATCGAGGGTATTCAACATGGGTTCTCCGGTGGCCGGTATCCGGCGCGTTGCGTCAGGCCGCGAGGGCCGCCGCCGCTTCCTTCGCCGATGCAATGGCGCCCGTGCGCTTGTCCGGCCCCATCGCGACGCCTTCGGCACGAATGAACGTGATGTCGGTGACGCCGATGAACGCGAATGCGTCTTTCAGATAGGTTTCCTGATGATCGAGCGACGCCACCGGCGACCCTGCGCTGTACACGCCGCCGCGCGACGATGCGATGACCAGTTTCTTGCCGCCGCACAGGCCTGTCGGCCCGTTCTCGTCGTAGCGGAAGGTCTTGCCGGCCACCAGGATGCGGTCGATCCACGCCTTCAGTTGCGACGGGATGCCGAAGTTGTACATCGGCGCGCCGACCACCACGATATCCGCGGCGAGGAACGTGTCGAGCGCGTGCTGGCCGGTGTCGACGTCCGCCTTCAGCGCGTCGTCGACCGGCGCGCCTTGCGCGGCGGCAAGGTGTTCGGCGGCCAGATGGCCGAGCGGCGTGGCGGCGAGGTCGAGGTGCGTGACCGTGAGGCCGGGATCGCGGGCGCGGAAGCGGGCGACGATTTCCGCCGACAGTTCGCGGCTGACCGAGCCCTGGCCGAGGATGCTCGAATCGATGTGCAGCAGTTTCATGCAGATTCTCCTTGAGACGGATGGATTTGCCGGTAGCGTGAGACCAGTATGGAGATCGATTCAGCTTTACACTAGATGGATAAACAGGATTTGATTAATCCATTTCTGGAGCAATCCCATGCTCGATCTGAATGATCTCGCGCTGTTCGTCCAGGTCGTCCGCGCCGGCAGCTTTTCGGAGGCCGCACGACGCCTGCGCATGCCGGCCAATACGCTGAGCCGGCGCATCGACCAGTTCGAAGGGCACATCGGCACGCGCCTGCTGCATCGCTCGACCCGCAAGCTTGCGCCGAGCACCGAGGGCCTGGCGCTGTTCGAGCGCTACGCGCCGGCACTCGACCGGATCTTCGAGATCGAGCGGCAGCATGCGGACGGGCAGGAACCGTCCGGAACCGTGCGCGTGGCGGCGATGGCCGGCCTGTTCGAAGTGATCAAGCTGGAATGGCTGGCCGAGTTCTACGCGCGCTATCCGCGAATCAGCATCGACTTCCTGCTCGACGACACGCCGTCCGACCTGATCGCCGAGCGCATCGACCTCGCACTGCGCATCGGCATCGAGACCGGCGGCAGCTTCCGCGTGCGCCGGATCGCGCCGGACACGATGATCCTCGCCGCCAGCCCCGCTTATCTCGAACGACGCGGCACGCCGCGCACGCCGCGCGAACTGGCCGACCACGATTGCCTGACGGTGTCGAGCCGCCAGGGACGCAGCATGTGGCGCCTGCAGGGGCCGCGCGGCACGCAGGAGATTTCGATCGACGGCCGTTTCTCGGTCAACGACATGCGCGTGGTCGTGCAGGCGTGCCTCGCCGGCCTCGGCATCGCGCTGGTGCCGCAGGTGCTCGCCGCGGCGGCGATCGACGAAGGCAAGCTGGCGCGCGTGCTGCCGGCCTACCAGCGCTCCGGCGCCGGGCTCGGGCTGCAGCTCGTCTATACGAGCCGCCCGCCGCTGCCGCCCGCGGTCACGGCCGTCGCCGAGTTTCTGCTGGAGAAGCTCGACCAACGGATGTCGAGGTGTCCCGAGCCCGCGGCCGGCCGATGACGTTTCGTCGTCGCCGCGAACGGCATTTCCTGGCCGCTCCGCCGTCGCGTCGTACGGCCCGCCGGCGCACGATTCTTGCTCCCGTTCCGCAACGACCGCTCATGCCGTGCTGCAGGTCGCCGTCCGGGCTCATTACGAACAAGGGAGCAAACACATGACCGCAGCCTGCGAGCACGGGTCGCCATCCGTCGCTATCGCCATCGCCGTCAACCGGCACACGAGCGCATGAAGCAGCCCGCTTCGAGCACGGCCGCGGCGCTGCGCCACGTCGACGACCGCCAGCCCGGCTACACGCGCCGCCGCCTGCGCAACGGCTTCGCGTATTACGCGCAGGACGGCACGCGGATTCGCGATGCCGCGGAAATCGCCCGCATCGACGCGCTGGCAATTCCACCGGCCTACACCGACGTGTGGATCTGCGCCGACCCGCTCGGCCACTTGCAGGCGACGGGCCGCGACGCGCGCGGCCGCAAGCAGTATCGCTATCACCCGCAATGGCGGGAAACGCGCGATGCGAACAAGTACGCGCGGATGGCCGCGTTCGCGCGGGCGCTGCCGCGCATCCGCGCACGCGTCACCCGCGATCTGGCGCTGCCGGGCATGCCGCGCGACAAGGTCGTCGCGACGATCGTCCGCTTGCTCGACACGACGCTCGCACGGATCGGCAACGCGGAATACGCGCGCGAGAACGGCTCGTACGGGCTGACGACGCTGCGCAAGCGCCATTTGAAGATCCAGCCCGGCCAGGTGCGGCTGCGCTTCGCCGGCAAGAGCGGGATCGAACACGACGTGACGGTCGACGACGCGCGGGTCGCGCGGATCGTGCGGCGCTGCGCGGAGCTGCCCGGGCACGAGCTGTTCCAGTATGTGGACGACGACGGCGTGCGCCATCCGGTCGGGTCGTCCGACGTGAACGACTACCTGCGCGAGGCCGGCGGCGCCGATTTCACCGCGAAGGATTACCGGACCTGGGCCGGCAGCGTGCACGCGCTCGGGTTGCTGCGGCGCATCGAGCATCGCGGCGTCACGCATGCCCGCAAGCAGATCGTCGAGACCGTGCGCGCGGTGGCCGAGCTGCTGCGCAACACGCCGGCCGTGTGCCGGCGCTGCTACATCCATCCGGCCGTGCTCGACGCGTTCGAGGCGGGCACGCTCGCCGCGCTGGCGGTCCGGCGTACGCCGCGCGGCCTGCGCGCGGACGAAGCAGCATTCGTCGCGTTGCTGGCATCCGCGCGCCGGCGCACGGCGAGATGACCGCCCACGCCGCGCGCTCGCTTCCCGAGGCCACGCGCGACCGACACCGCTCCCCGCGTGTCGTTTACCACCGGGTTCCGGGCGCATGACCGATAGCCGCTCCCGCCCGTTTCTCTAAACTGGTTCGCACAACACACCTGCCCGGTGTCGTCCGCCGCGCGCGTCACGCCACCGGCATCGAGGCATCCCCGAGACATCCGCCTTCGCTGTCCGCCGGCCCGCGTGCCCCCGGCCGCATTCCCGCCGGCGGCGCCGCCAAGGCAACTCCAGGAGAGAACATTGAGCCCGTCGCAAGCGCGCCCCGCGAAAACCCGGTCTTCGCGCCAGTCCATCAAGCTGGATGACATCACGATCGTCGACCCGGCCGTCCTCAAGCGCGCGGTCGGCGCGATGGCGTTCGGCAACGCGATGGAATGGTTCGACTTCGGCGTCTACAGCTATATCGCCGTCACGCTCGGCAAGGTGTTCTTCCCGTCCAGCAGCCCGTCCGCGCAGTTGCTGGCCACCTTCGGCACGTTCGCGGCCGCGTTCCTCGTGCGTCCGCTCGGCGGCATGGTGTTCGGCCCGCTCGGCGATCGCATCGGCCGCCAGCGCGTGCTCGCCGCCACGATGATCATGATGGCCGTCGGCACCTTCGCGATCGGCCTGATCCCGAGCTATGCGTCGATCGGCATCATGGCCCCGATCCTGCTGCTCGTCGCCCGCCTCGTGCAGGGCTTCTCGACCGGCGGCGAGTACGGCGGCGCCGCCACCTTCATCGCCGAGTTCGCGACCGACAGGCGTCGCGGCTTCATGGGCAGCTTCCTCGAGTTCGGCACGCTGATCGGCTATACGCTCGGCGCGGCTACGGTCGCGCTGCTGACGGCCACGCTGTCGCAGGAAACGCTGCTGTCGTGGGGCTGGCGCGTGCCGTTCTTCATCGCCGGGCCGCTCGGCCTCGTCGGCCTCTACGTACGGCTCAAGCTCGAGGAAACGCCGGCCTTCAAGAAGGAAGCCGAAGCGCGCGAAGCGGACGAACGCGCGCGGCCGAAACAGCGCTTCGCGACGCTGCTCGTCGAACAGTGGAAGCCGCTGCTGCAATGCGTCGGCCTCGTGCTGATCTTCAACGTGACCGACTACATGGCGCTGTCGTACCTGCCGAGCTACCTGTCGGCGACGCTGCACGTGCGCGAATCGCACGGGCTCTTCATGGTGCTGCTCGTGATGGTGCTGATGATGCCGATGACGCTGTACGCCGGGCACCTGTCGGACAAGGTCGGCCGCAAGCCGGTGATGATGGCCGGCTGCGTGGGCCTGCTCGCGCTCTCGGTGCCGGCGCTGATGCTGATCCGCACCGGCGGCACGCTGCCGATCTTCGGCGGGATGCTGATTTACGGCGTCCTGCTGTCGACGTTCACGGGCGTGATGCCGTCGGCGCTGCCCGCGCTGTTCCCGACGCGGATTCGCTACGGTGCGCTCGCGATCGGCTTCAACGTGTCGGTGTCGCTGTTCGGCGGCACGACGCCGCTCGTCACCGCGTGGCTGGTCGATCGCACCGGCGACCTGATGATGCCCGCCTACTACCTGATGGGTGCGTCGTTCATCGGCATCGTGTCGGTGCTCGCGCTGCGCGAGACCGCGCGTCAGCCGCTGCCCGGCTCCGGGCCGTGCGTGGCGAGCCGCGCGGAAGCATTGAACCTCGTACGCGGCGATGCCGACGAAGCGCGCGTGCGCGACCGGAAGTTCACGCCGGTCAGCGAGCGTGCGTGACGCAGGTCGATGCGACGCCGCGCGGGCGTCGCCGTTCGCGTGACCGTCAGTTCGACGGCAGTTGCTGCGCGTCGAACCAGTCGAGCAGCGTGCGCGTGACGAACGCGGGATTCTCCAGGTTCGAGATATGGCCGGCGTCGGGCACCAGCGCATGCGCGCAGCCGATCACGCTCGCCATCTTCACGGTTTCCGACGGCGGCCGCGCCATGTCGCCCGCACCGCACATCAGCAGCGTGTGCGCGGCATCGAGTTCGGCGAGGGTCGCGAGCGTGTCGGGCCGGCCGAAAATCAGCCGACCGAGCGGCGCGATCGATTGCCGCAACCGGTCGGCGGGCAGGTTCGCGAGCGCATCGCGAAACGCGGTCGGCACCGGGTCGTCGAGATCGGCGTCCGGCCGGAAGAACAACGGCACGATCGCGTCGAGCAGCGGCGGCGCGATGCGGCCTGCGGCCTCGATCGCGTCGAGCATCCCGAAGTAGCGGGCGCGCGTCGCATCGGGTTCCGCTTCGAGCGATGCGTCCATGATCACGAGCGAGCGCACGCGCCGCGGCTCGCGCAACGCGAGCCGGGCGCCCCACATGCCGCCCACGCTGAGCCCGACGATCGCGCACTGGTCGATCTCCAGCGCATCGAGCAGCGCGCCCGCCTGCGTGGCGAGATCGTCGAGCGTATGCGTGCCGTCCGGCAGCGCGCCCGATTCGCCATGCCCCCACAGGTCCGGCACGATCACGCGATACCGGCGCGACAACGCGTCGATCTGCGGCGCCCACATCGTCGCGTCCCACAGATAGCTGTGCCCGAGCAGCACCGGAAACCCGGCGCCGCGATCGAGGTAATGCAGGGTACTGCCTTGAATGCCGTGTACGGGCATGCTGTCTCCGGGATGTCAGGACTCGGCGGTGGCCCGGAGGCGCGCGCCGCGGTCGGCGGCGTTCTGCAACGAACGCGAAGCGGCGCATCATCGCACAGGTTGCAGGTGCCGCGCATGACGCCGCGCACGACACATTCGCCGCGCCGCGCTATCCGACGCGATACATCGGCAGCACGTTGCTGCCGGCCGTATCCTGCTCCGACGCGAGCGGCTGGCACGCTTGTTCGAGCAGCCAGTTGGTCAGCACCGCGATATCGAATTCGTTGCACGCATCGGGGTTCTGCACGAGCACGTAGCTGCCCGATGCAACGGTGCAATGCGGGAACAGCTCGACGAGCCGCCCCTGCTTCAGCAGCCCGTCGACCAGCGGCCGCCTGCCGATCGCGATGCCGTGCCCGTCGACGGCGGCCTGGACCAGTTGATCGTACTGGCTGAAGTGCAGCGCCCCGGCCGGCCGCAGCCGCGGCACGCCGAGCGCCTTCAGCAGATGGCTCCAGCCGTGCCACGGCCATTCGCCGCGCGGGTCGTCGAGATGCAGCAGCACGTGCTTGTCGAGGTCGGCCGGCTGCATCGACGCGGCGTCGCCCGCCGCCGTCATCAGGCTCGGGCTGCACACCGCCACGACACGCTCGCGAAACAGCACGTCGGTATCGTCGGTCGACGTATACGGGCCGGCGTAGCGCACGGCCAGGTGCAAACGTTTGCGTTTAAGATCTTCAATTTCGCTCGTGGCCGACACGCGCACGTCGATGTCCGGATAGCTGGCGCGGAACGAACCGAGGCGCGGAATCAGCCACAGCGCCGCGAACGAGACGGTGGTCGACAACGAGATGGAACGCTGGCCGACACTCGATGACAGCTTGCCGACCACCGATTCCAGATCGGACAACGCGAACGAGATCGCGTCGTACAACTCCCGCCCCTTGTCGGTCAGCGTCAGGGAACGAATATGCCGGTGAAAGAGCTCGATCCGGAGCTGCTCTTCGAGCGCCTTGACCTGGCGACTCACGGCCGATTGCGTGACGTTGAGCTCCTGCCCCGCACGCGTGAAACTCAAATGGCGCGCCGCGCATTCGAAGCCTCTCAGGAAATCCAGCGAAGGCAAACTTCTCAATCGCTTTGCCAATCTCACATTAGCCATACCGCCGCCTCAAAGTTGCACCCATCGACAGGCAAGTTGCCGCTCGTCTCCCTGTATCGCTTCTCCTATTTGGATTCGGAAACGATTTTATATTGAAGCATGGATGCATATCATTCTTATTTTCAATCGTGACACTCGTATTTATCTATCGATTTTCATCGCATCAATATGCTTACACCAACATTATCGAGTAGTGATTTTGTAAATTAATATGCGAACGAATCGAGCATACCAAATTGGTTGATAAATTCTCGTAAAAACAGGCGATCGCCGGCAAATTTCGACGCCATTACGCCGATTTCGCCGTCATGGCAGAGGCAGCGTCAGATGCCTACAATTCCATTTCAATCAGCCGACTTTTCATCCGATTTCCCGGATTACGAAAAACAAACAGTCAGCAACAGACATGCAAAATGCCACTTGAATCCGGGAACGAGTGTTTATTAAAATATACTAAACGGATGAAATTTGATCTCGTCATGCGTTTCAAGAAATGGATCAGCCGATTATTTCCGGAAATGAATAATCCGCCGGCCGGCAACGCCGGTCGGCATGCATCGGGTTCGCCCGTCGGCCGGAATTCGGCCCGCGCCGCGCGACAACGGAACGTGTCGATCCGCTACGCGTGGTCCACCGCGCCATTCGCCCGCGCGGTCACTTCGCGGCGATAGCGGTTCAGCTCCTGCGCGGTCGCGAACGTGCGCTCGAACAGGATCGACAGGTTGTGCAGGATCCGCTCGACGACCTTCTTCTCCCACTCGCCGTCGAAACGGATCTGCTCGTCGAGCCAGCGCTCGAGCCATGCCGGATCGGGCAGGCGCGACTGCACGGTGTCGCGCGGGAACAGCGCCTGGTTCACGTGCAGGTTGGTCGGGTGCAGCGGCTTCTCGGTGCGGCGCGCCGACGCCATCAGCACGCCGATCTTCGCGAAGGCGGCCCGTGCGACGTCGCCGCAGTCGTTCAGCGCTTTCTTCATATAGCGCAGGTACGCGCCGCCATGACGCGCTTCATCGCGCGAAATCGTTTCGTAGATCTGCTTGATGACGGGCTCGGTGTGCCAGTCGGCCGCGCAGCGGTACCAGTGGTTCAAACGGATCTCGCCGCAGAAGTGCAGCATCAGCGTCTCGAGCGGCGGCGCCGGGTCGAACTCGAAGCGCACCGCGTGCAGCTCCGCTTCGGTCGGCACCCTCTCCGGCCTGAAGCGGCGCAGGTATTCCATCAGCACGAGCGCGTGTTTCTGCTCCTCGAAGAACCACACGCTCATGAACGCGGAAAAGTCGCTGTCGTGCCGGTTGTCGCGCAGGAACATTTCCGTCGCGGGCAGCGCCGACCATTCGGTGATCGCGTTCATCCTGATCGTCTCGGCCTGCTCGTCGGTGAGCAGCGCGGGATCGAACCGGTTCCACGGGATGTCCTTCTCCATGTCCCAGCGGACAGCTTCGAGCGACCTGAAAAGTTCCGGATAGAGCATCGTCGTCACCGTCGTGGCAAGGCGTTCGGCACCGGCGCTCACGCCGATTGCGTGGACGCCGGCGCGGCCGCTTCGGCATCGGGCTCTCGATCGTCCCGATCGTCGTCCACCGAGCGCGGCGACAGCCGGCCGCGCAGCAACGCGTAGTAGAACTGCCGATACGTGCGGTGGTAATAGCGGATGCGCGGCGCGATCGCGCCATGCAGATCGTGCAACCGCTCGATCGGCAGGCTCGGCATCATGTGATGCTCGACGTGATAGTTGTTGCCGTTCGTGAACCACGTCATGAACGCGTTGCTCTCGATCGTCCGCGTGTTGCGGAACGGGTCGGTACTCGTCAGGTCGCAGCGATAGTGCTCCGGCATTTCGACCAGCGCATGCACGGGCGCCGCGACGAACACGAGCGGCACGACCCACACCCAGACGACGCACCACGTGTGCAAGACAAACGACAGCGCGGCCAGCAGCGCGATCGCCGCGGCCATCAGCAGATAGTCGCGGCGGATCGCGCGCGACACGAGCGCGTTGTCGCCGAAGCGCGCGCCCGGCACGACGAGCTTCGCGACGTTCTTCGCGAACTGGATATAGTGCGCGGCCATCGACAGCCGCCAGACCCATAGCCCGACATTGACGACGGGGCTCGCGCCGTACTGGTCGCCGTAGTCGAAGAACTCCTTGTTCTCCGGCGTGCCGAGCAGCCGGTGATGACGCAGGTGGCTGTCCTGGTACGCATGGAACGACACGAGCATCGGCATGCCGAGCAGCACGCCGAACACCATGTTCAGGCGCTTGCTGCGGAACCCCTGGTAATGCAGCGCCTGGTGCTGCAGCTCGACGCCGTGCGCATACATCGCACCGATCAGCAGGATGCCGACGATCTTCAGGATCACGAGCGCCGACAGCGCGAACATCATCCCGTGCGCGATGAGCGCGACGTAGACCACCAGCTTCAGCGAGAAGACCACGCCGCTCGGGCGGCTCTTCATGTCTGCAACCGGTTTCGATCGGGCGACAAGCGATGAGGTGACGGACAAGACGCTCTCCTTGAGCCGGGCCCTGCCCGGCACGATGACGCGGCGACGCTGGCGCGCTGCCGGGATGCAATTCTTCTGTGAGTCGATGTTTCGGACAAACGAATTTTCCGAACGCATTGCATGACGCACGCGCATGAGCGCACCACATCGTGAACTAGACGACCGGTCGAATGAGACCGACCAGTCACCTAGGACTGGCTCACAGAGATAACGAACATGTGCTGCCCCGAGTGGATGCGCTGCGCTCATGCATAGCGTGCATAGATTCCGTTTGTCGCGGCGAATCGATCCGGCAAGAATCCACCTCACTCGACGAACGGCGCCGCCGGCACCGTGGCGCGAGCGGCCGTGTTCCTCAAGGGGAGAACCCTCGTGACGAAGTACGCATCCACCATTCATCGCCTGATCGAATCGCTCGAGGACGTGGCGGGCGCCATGCATCGCATGACGTTCGTCGACGACGCGGGCCACGAAGCGGGCATCACGTACCGGCACTTCGCGGAAGAGGTGTTTCGCCAGGCCGGCGCGCTGCGCGAACTCGGGGTACGCGAGAACGATCTGGTGATGCTCGCGCTGCCGGCGTCGGTCGAGCATGCGGCCGCGATGATGGCCTGCGTGATGACGGGCGCGCTGCCCTGCACCGTGCCCGTTCCCGTGCGGCGTGCGGCGGCCGGGCGACAGGTCGCGGACGTCGCGTGCGAGCTGTACCGTCCGCGCCTCGTGGTTGCCGCGGACGCGCAAGCCGCGGCCTGGCGCGACGATGCGTTTCCCGCGGCCGCCACGCGCGTGGTCGATCTCGCGACGCTGTCGAGCGCGGCGGACGCCGGCGCGCGCGCACTGATCAGTTCGAAGAGCGGCCGCGATCCGCATCATGTGCAGCTCACGTCCGGTTCGACATCGCATCCGAAGGCCGCGGTGCTCAGCCACGAGAACGTGATCGCGAACGTGCTCGGCATCGGCGGATCGGTGCGCTTCGACATCGCGGCCGGCGACGGCACCGCGTCGTGGCTGCCGCTCTATCACGACATGGGGTTGCTCACGCTGCTGTCGAACCTGCATTACCGCGCGCCGCTGTTGATGATGCAGCCGAACAGCTTCATCCGGAACCCGCTCGGCTGGCTGAAGCGCATCGCGTCGGCGCGTGCAACGACGACGTCGGTGCCGACCTTCGCGCTGCGATACTGCGTGCGCCGCTTCAACGCCGCCGCGATGGACGGCGTCGATCTGTCCGCGTGCCGCAACATCTTCATCGGCGGCGAACGCGTGGACGACGCGACGCTGCGCGATTTCGCCGCGACGTTCGCGCCGTACGGGCTGGCAGCGTCGGCGCTGCAACCGTGCTACGGGATGGCCGAATCGACGCTCGCGGTATCGATGCATCGTGCATGGCACGAAGGCGCGGTCGACGGCGCGCCGTACGTGATCGCCGATACGCTCGACCGGCGCGCGCTGATCGAGCGCCGCGACGCGCAGCCGGCCGCCGCGAACGACGGCCAGGACACGGAGACCGAAACGGTGCTCGCGATGGGCACGCCGATCGACGGGATGGCGTTCCGCATCCTCGACGACGGCGGCCATGCGCTCGCCAACCGCGCGGTCGGCGAAGTCGCGATCCGCGGCACGTCGGTGATGCTCGGCTACCTGAACCCCGACGACGGCACGATCGCCGCGCCGCTGACGGCCGACGGCTGGTTCCGCACCGGCGATATCGGCTACGTCGCGGACGGCCAGCTGCATATCCTCGGCCGCAAGAAGGAAGTCATCATCATCCGCGGCAGCAACTATTTCCCGCACGAAATCGAGGAAGCGCTGGCATCGCACAGCGCGCTGCGCAAGAGCACCTGCATCGCATTCGGCCTGCCCGACCCCGAAACCGGCACCGAGCGGCTGGTCGTCGCGATCGAGGCGCGGCCCGTCGACGCGACGCCGCAAACGCGCACCGAGTGCCAGCAGCTGCTCGCGTCGCGCATCGGCTTCGCCGCGCAGGATCTGTGTTTCGTCGAGCCCGGCTCGCTGCCGCGCACGACGAGCGGCAAGCTGCAACGCCTGAAGTGTCGCGATCTCTATGCAAACGGCGCGCTGCCCGTGATTCCCGCGTCGGCCGCCGTCGAAGCAGTCCAGGGAGCGTTCGCATGACGGTCTCGTCCCTCGCCCCGGTGCTCGAACTGCGCGACGTCACGCGCACATACGAAGGCGCGGGCCGCGTCGTCGCGGTGCGCGGCGCGACGATCTCGATCGGGCAGCGCGACGTCGTCGCGCTCGTCGGGCCGTCGGGCAGCGGCAAAAGCACGCTGCTCAACCTCGCCGGCTTTCTCGACGTGCCGACGAGCGGCGAACGCTGGCTCGAAGGCCGCCGCATCGACGACGCGCCGGACACGCTCGAACGGATTCGCCGCGAACGCATCGGCTTCGTATTCCAGCAATTCAACCTGATTCCGGTGATGTCGGCGCTCGAGAACGTCGAGCTCGGCTGCTTCGCATGGGGCACGCCGCGCACGCGGCGCGAACGCGCCCGCGCGATGCTCGACGCGGTGGGGCTCGCCGCGCGCGAGCGGCACCGCCCCGGCGAGCTGTCCGGCGGCGAACAGCAGCGCGTCGCGCTGGCCCGCGCGCTCGCCAAGGAGCCGGCGATCGTGATCGCGGACGAGCCGACCGCGAGCCTCGACAGCACCAACGCGCGGGCGGTCGCCGAGCTGATCCTCGACACCAACCGCACGCTGGGCACCGCCTTTCTGATTGCGTCGCACGACGATCGTCTGTGCGCGCACCTGCCGCGCCGCATCGAGATGCGCGACGGCGTACCGGGAGTGAATCGTGAACTGGTCGACGTTTGCGTGGCGTAACCTCTGGCGCAACCGGCGCCGCACCGTGCTGACGATGGCGATGATCGGCGTCGCCGCGTTCGCGTCGAGCCTCGCGCTCGGCTACGTGATCGCGACCTTCGACGCGGTGCGCGAAGGGTCGATCGACAGCGGCGTCGGCCATGTGCAGGTGCTGCACCACGGCTATCTCGACCTGATCGGCGAACGGCCGCTGCAATACGGGCTGACCGCGGACGAGCAGACCGCCGCCACACAGGCGATTGCAAAACTCCCCGGCGTCGCGACGACCGCGCGCGGCATCGACTTCGACGGGCTCGTGTCGAACGGCGATCTCAGCTACGGCTTCGTCGGCGAAGGGATCGAGCCGAATCGCGAGCCGCCCGGCTTCTTCGACTATCACACGGTGCTGTCGGGCCGCTATCTGTCGCCGACGAACGCGGGCACCGAAGTCGTCGTCGGCGCCGAACTCGCGCGCAAGCTCGGCGTGCACGTCGGCTCGGTCGTGCAGCTGATGGCGTCGACCGCGCACGGCGGCATCAACGCGACCGACGCGCAGATCGTCGGCGTGATGAGCACCGGCAACAAGGACGTCGACGAACGGATCGTCAACGTGACGTTCACGGCCGCGCAGGCGCTGCTGCGCACCGACCGCGCGTCGCGCATCGCGGTGTTCCTCGAGGACACCGCCGGCACGCCGGCCGCCGCCGCGACGCTGCGCGCCGCGCTGCCCACGCTCGACGTGCGGACCTGGGACCAGCTCGTGTCGCTCTATCACCAGGTCGTCGCGCTGTACAAGAACCAGTTCTCGGTGTTCGGCGCGATTCTCTGCGTGACGATCCTGCTGTCGATGAGCAACTGGATCCTGATGAGCATCGTCGAGCGCCGCCGCGAGATCTCGACGCTGCGCGCGCTCGGCGTACCGGCCGCCACGGTGCGCGGTGTGCTGATCCAGGAAACCGCGCTGCTCGGCCTGCTCGGCGCGGCCGCCGGCATCGCGCTCGCGCTGCTGACGATGGTCGCGCTCAATCACGCGCAGATCCACCTGCCCGCGCCGCCCGGCCGCGTGAAGCCGATCCTGCTCGAATTCACCGTATCGCCCGTCGCCGTGGCCGCCGTCGAAGCCGCGTTCGTCGTGCTCGGCGTGGCCGCGGCGCTGCTCGCGACGCTCGGGCTCGCGAAACGCAACATCCTCGAAGGACTCGCCCCATGAATCGCATTCGCCTCACGTTCGCCACATTCGCCGCGCTCGTCGCGTGCGCGTCGCTCGCCGCGCAGGCGGCCGACGCGCCGACGGCCCAGACCATGCTCGCCCGCGCCGACGCGTATCGCAGCACGGCCGCCGATACGCAGACGAACATCCAGATCACCAACGAAGTCGGCGGACAGTCCGGCGACGCGACGCGCTATCTCGTCTACACGCGCGGCAACGGCGACACGCTCGCGCTGACGCGCAGCGGCGAGAACGACGGCCAGAAGTACCTCGCGACGACGCGCGGGCACTGGTTCTACGTGCCGAACACGCGCAGCGCGGTACGCATCAACGGAATGCAGCGGCTGCAAGGAGAAGTCGTGATCAGCGACATCACGCGCACGCACTGGGCCGACAGCTATCGCGCGACGGCCGCGCCCGGCACGACGCCGATCGCCGGCAAGCCGGCCACCGAGCTCGACCTGACCGCGACCGATCCCGACAACGTCTACCCGACGATCAAGCTGTGGGTCACGCCCGATACCGACGTGCCGGTGCGCGCGCAGTTCTTCCTGGCGAGCGGCCTGCTGTTTCGCAGCGCCGATTTCTCCGCGCCGGTCGACGCGAACGGCCGCAAGGTGATCCGCAAGATCACGTATCGCAACGAGGTCGAGAAACAGCGCGCGAGCGTCGTCGACATCCTCGACGGCCAGCCGCGCAAGATTCCGTCGGGCTGGTTCAATCCCGACACGCTCGCCGATGGCCAGTGAGTACGACGCCGATGCCGACGCTCATCGTGACCGCCTCCACTCATCGCCCGAACGCGCCCGGCGCGGCTGGCCCGGTGTCGCGCTTGCCATCCCGCTCGCGCTCGGCTGCACGCTCGCGCACGGAGAATCGCTGATGGACCAGCTCGGCACGCTCAACGGCATCGGCTACGCGCGCACCGTCGACAGCATGGACGGCCGCGCGCTGCTCGGCCGCCTGATCGGCGCTTCGCCGCGCAACCAGCAGGAAGCCGGCCTGCTCGCGCGCATCGACGGCGAGAACCTGTTCGTGAATGCGCGCGTGGTCGCGAGCAACCACTCGCTCGGCGCGCAGGCGAGCCGCTTCAACGAAGCCGGCGTGCGCTACGCGTTCGACAACGGCATCACGCTCGCGGCCGGCAAGCGGATCGATACGCTCGACACGTCGCAGGCGTTCTTCCCGCTCGGCTTCTTCCAGAAGCGGGCCGCGACTGCCGACATCTACGATCGCTACGGCGACGTCGAAGGCACGCCGCTCGTCGAGGCGAAATGGGCCGGCGAGCAGACCACGCTGCAATTCATCGCCGGCGAGAACCGCACGCTGCGCAACGACGTCGACAACCGCGACGTCGAAGGTGCGACGCAGCTCGTACGCGGCGCCTACAACTGGTCGGGCGGCTCGGCCGCGCTGCTCGCCGGCCGTCACGCGGGCCGCGGCGGCACCGGCGCGACGCTGTCGTTCGACGTCGCGCGCTCGAACACCGTCTATGCGAGCGCGTGGGTCGAGCGCGGCACGACGCGGCCGCTGCCCGCTTTCATCGCGAACGGCACGCCGCTCGATACGGCGGCCGCGTACGACGCCGTCGATCGCCGCAACGATCGCCAGTACATGTGGCGCAGCGCGCTCGGCATGCAGAGCGCGCTGCCGGGCAACCTGTCGCTGATCGTCGAGTGGTCGCACGACGAAGCGCGTTACGACGCGAGCCAGTGGCGCCGGATGGTCGGCGCGGTGCAGGCGAACAACGCGCTGCTGCCCGTCGCGCCCGGCGCGGCGCTGGCCGGCCTCGGCGGCACGGCCAATTTCGTGAGCGTCGACGGCAGCCTGCGCGACTACCTGTTCGCGCGGCTCGGCAAGAAAGTCGGCCGCGTCGAGTATTCGCTGCGCGGCGTCTATTCGCCGCAGGACAAGGGCCTGCTCGCGATCGCGCAGGTCGTCGCCGACTTGAACCAACGCGTGAGCGTCGATGTCGCGCTCACCCACGCCTTCTCCGACAGCCAGTCCGAGTACCGGATGGTCGGTCTCGGCACCCGCATCGACGCCGCCGTGCGCGTGCGCTTCTGACAGGAACCCTGCCATGTCCACGCTTTCCGCTCCCGCCCCGATCGCACCGCCTCTGCTTTTGCGCGTGGCCGACCAGGCCGCGTATCCGGTGCTGCGCCACCTCGACGCGATCGGCACGCCGCCGCGCGCGGCCGCCCGGCTCGTCGAGGCCGCCGCCGTGCGGCTGCTCGACAGCGAGATGGTGATCGCGCTGCGCTCCACGGCACCGGACGTACTGCCCGACGCGTCCGCGTCGACCCCGCTGCGGCACGACGAAGCGCCGCTCACCGAAGCGCTGCTCGAGCAGATCGGCCGCGAAGGGTTTCATCATCTGTTCAAGCCGTTCATGCGCGCGTTCATCCGCATCATGTTCGGGCTGTTCTTCTCGGACGACCAGAATCGCCGCGCCTGCGAGTGCATCGACGCCGGCCACAACTTCGCGTTCCTGATGAGCGACGGCGGCGGCCCGACGCTCGCTGCCTGGCGCACGGTCGTGCGCAGCGACGACAACGGGCTCGCGCTGACCGTCGACAAGGTGTGGGGCATCGAGGCGCATCGCGACTGCATGGCCGTGGTCGCCGCGCGCTTGCCGGGCGTGATGTTCCCGGCCGCCTACCTCGTGTGGCCCGACGAATACCGGAAGCTGAAACGCTCGACCTGCGGCGCGCCGTTCCTCGCGGGCAACCTGCAGCTCGCAAACGTCGGCGGCCAGGTGCGCGTCGCCGCCGAGGACCGCCTGCGGATCGGCGGCCCGACCGTATTCAACAAATACCTGACCGTCGTGCGGCCGTACTTCGTCCGCGCGCTGATGGCGCACGTCGGCTGGCTCGAGCGGACCGGCCGCGTCGAACTCGACGCCGACGCGCGCGCCGTGCACCGCTTCATCGCGGACGCCGCGCGCAGCCAGACCGACGATGCGCACTACAGCTTCGGCAAGGTGCAGCGCGTGCTCGCGATCAAGCTGCTGTCGAACGAGTTCCTGAGCGCGCTCGTGCGCGACGGCAGGGTACCGCTGTTCGACGACCAGCGCGACCTGCTGGCGTTTTCGAAAATGGAAGGCAGTTCGTACCGTTGTTATCACGAGCTTCGCAAGAGCCTGCGTTGCGAAGCCGGCAGTTGACCCACGCGACAGGCCGATCGATCCCGATCAAATCCACTCAACTTCAGGAGCTCCCCTCATGACGACCCAGAACGTTCCGGCCGACGCGCTCGACATCCTGTCCCGCGAAGTCGCGAAGATCCTCAACGTCGAAACCGTCGACACGGACGCCGGCATCGGCGAACTCGGCATCGATTCGCTGAACATCGTCGAGCTGATCGTGTTCTGCGAACAGCTTTACGGTTCGATCGATCCGGAAGCGCTGAACATCACGCAGTACACGACGCTGCAGCAGCTCGACGCGCAACTGCGCAGCCAGCAGCACGCGGCCTGATACGGCGATGCTCGCGCCCCTTGCCCCCGTGGCGGCCGCCACCGTCCAGCCGGCCCCGGCGACCGCGCTGACCGTGCAGGCGCTCGCGTACCGGCGCGTCGCGCCGTCGCGCGACGGCGCGGCCGTGCCGCTCGACGATACGGCCCGCGCGATCGGCACGCTCGCGTGCGCCGAACGCGAGCGGCTGTGCGGTGCGATCGGCGCGGACGACTACGTGGTCAGCTCGACGATCCTGTCGATGCTGCTGATGAACGATTCGCCGCAGCATCGCGTGTTCGCGCAGGCCCTTGCCGGCGCGAACGACTACACGCCCGACTGGATGACCTGCTCGTACGAATGCGCGGGCTGGGGCTACGTGCTGCGCCGCGCGCTCGCGACCGCGGCGGAAACCGGGCCGCGCACGCTGCTGCTGCAGATCGTCGACGTCGACGTGCACGGCTACACGTACTGGCACGGCAATCCCGCCTGGGGGCGCTCGGGCTTCGGCGTCTGCACGCTGCTCGTCGACGTCGGCCGCGAACCGGCGCAGTCGGTCATCGCGGACGCCGCGCCGCCGGCCAGCGCGGTCGTGCGGCTCGGCCGCGACATCCGCACGTTCTGCGCGGCGCGCCCCGGCCTGCACGCGGCGCTGCCGTTCTTTCCGGCCACGTCGCGCCGTGCGCTGCTCGCGTCGGTCGGCAAGACGCCGCTGCTGCCGGACGGCCACGGCGTGTTCGGTCATGCGTTCGGCAGCGACCCGTGGCTGTCGGTGCTGCTCGCGCACCGCGACGGCGACACGCCGCGCCGCGCGGCCGTCTGCTCGCTCGCGCTGAACGGCTATTACGCGATCGCCGACGTCGCGTTCGCGCCGGACGCGACGTTTTCTCTCGACGGCGAGGCGTGACATGGTGCGACCCGTTCACTTCACCTACCGGATCGAGCGCGACGCGCGACAGCCCGTGGCGGTCGCGGCCAGCGCGTACCGGATGCCGCTCGACACGCCAGCCGACTATGCGCGCGCCGCGCTCGCGGAAGCGGCCGGCGATGCGTACGACGCGGGCAATACGTACGACGTGGCCGGCGGCGAGCGCCGCGTGCTGCTCGACCACGTGCAGTATTTCGCATTCCTCGCGGAAGTCACCGCGCGGATTCGCGACGCCGTGCATGCGGACGCCCGCCTGTTCATCGAAGTCTGCGCACCGTATTTCGGCGCGCTGCCGGCCGAACTGCTCGCGCCGCACGTGCTGCTCGGCGTGCACCTGTACGACGAAGCATTGCGCGACGCATCGCGCGGTGCGCCGGTCGTGTGGATCGGCGATCGCATCCTGCGCGACGCGGAGTTCGCCGGCGACAACCGCGTGTGCTGTGCGATCTGGCCCGCGCGGCTCGCCGATACATTCGACGCGCAACTGCGCGGCACGTGGCCGTCGTTCGCGATCCGCCTTGAACCGCACCCGGGCGCGTCGCGCGCCGCCGCCCCGTTCACCGATTCCGCCCATCATTCCGGCGCCGCCGCGCGGCCGGGGAGAACCTGAGATGAATGACACGCTTACCGTGATGCAGGACACGGCCGACATCCGCTGGTCGATGCCCGTCGACGCGCTGATGTCGAACGACTACGCGCTGCGCGAAGAGGCGCTGAACCGGCTGTACGAGAAGGCGAAGGCCGCGCAGTGGGACGTCGCGACCGACGTCGACTGGAGCCACGACCTCGACCCGGCGAACCCGCTCGGCATGCCCGACCCGACGCTGCTGATCTACGGCACCGAGCTGTGGGGCAAGCTCGCGGACGCCGACAGGCGCGAGGTGCGCCATCACGCGCAGGGCTGGCTGCTGTCGCAGATCCTGCACGGCGAGCAGGCCGCGCTGATCTGCGCGTCGAAGCTCGCGTCGGCCGAGGACGGCCTGAGCGCGCGGCTGTGCGCGGCCGCGCAGATGATGGACGAAGCGCGCCACGTCGAGGCCTACGCGAAGCTCGTGAACGAAAAGCTCGACGTCAGCTACCCGATGAGCCGCTCGCTGAAGGGGCTGCTGCACGACACGATCACGAGCAGCGCGCTCGACATGACGAACCTCGGGATGCAGGTGCTGGTCGAGGGTATCGCGCTGTCGATCTTCCAGAGCGTCGTCGCGTACAGCACCGATCCGTTCATCAAGGACCTGTTCCTGCGAATCCAGCGCGACGAAGCACGCCACTTCGCGGTCGGCCGGATCACGCTGTGCCGCGTGTACGCGGAGATGAGTTCGCACGAACTGCGCGAGCGCGAGGAGTTCATCTGCGAAGGCGCGGCCGTGCTGTACGAGCACCTGTGCGCGGACGACATCTGGGAACCGATGGGGCTGTCCAAGCGCGAATGCAGCGCGATGGTGCGCGAATCGCCTGTGTCGAGCTCGATCCGCCGCTCGATCTTCCGGCGCCTGGTGCCGACGATCCGCGAGATGGGGCTGCTCACGCCGACCGTGCAGGCGACCTTCGAAAAGCTCGACGTCCTCGACTACGCGGCGATGCCGCTCAACTGAACCATGACGACGACCTCCTCCCAAGCGTCACGCGATTTCTGGATCGGCATCGACGCGGTGGCCTACGAGCTGCCGGGCCCGCCCGTCGATATCGAGGCCTGGGCCGCCGAGCGCGACTATCCGGCGCAGCGGGCGGCCGCGATCGCGCAGTCGGGCAGCCGCTATTTCCACATGGCGCTCGACACCAGCGAGACCGATCTCGCGATCGCGGCGGTCGGCCGGCTGCTCGACACCGCGCGCGTGCAGCCGGCCGACGTCGGTGCGATCGTGCACGTCCACACGCAGCAGTTCAGCGTGCCGCCCGCGCCGCGCAGCCTGCCACACGAAGTGGCTGCGCAGTTCGGCATCGAGCCGCTGTGGCTCGGCTCCGTCGCTCAACTGAACTGCGTGTCGGTCGCGGCCGGCATCGAGACCGTGCGCGCGCTGATGCGCCGTCATCCGCAGCTCGACGCGGCGCTCGTCGTGTCGTCCGACCGCGTGTACGGCGAGGATTACCGGATGCGGCAGATGACCGGCGTGCAGTGCGACGGCGCGGCCGCGATGCTGATCGCGCGCAACAGCACGAAGAACCGGCTCGGCGGCATCGCGATCGAGACGCACGCGAAATGGCATCGCGGGTCGGACACGGTCGCCGCGAACGAGGCCGACCTGATCATGATGGAATGGCCGTACACGCGCCGCGCGATCGACGCGGCCGTCGCGCTCGAGCCGCATGCGCTCGACGCGTACGACCTCGTGCTGCCGCACAACGCCGACCTGCCCGGCTGGAACGCGCTGTGCCGCGCGATGCGCGTGCCGGCCGAGCGGCTCTACGCGGACAACATCCATGCGCGCGGCCACGCGTGCTGTTCGGATTTCCCGATCAACCTGGCCGACGTCGGGCTCGATGCGCTCGCGCATGGCCGGCGCGTGCTCGGCGTGATGCAGTCGAACTGCGGCGCGTATGCGGCCGCCACGCTCCATCCGGTGGGCCGCCATGACGCCTGAGCGCCCGCTTCCCGCCGCCGCCGATCACGCGTGGATCGCCGATCTGCGCACGCCGTGCTACGTGTACGAGCCCGAGATCGCGATCGCTCGCTACCGGTCGCTGAAGGCGCGGCTCGGCACGCGGCTGATCGTGTCGCTGAAGGCGAATCCGAATCAGGACATGCTCGCGCGCTGCGCGCATGCGTACGAAGACGGCGTCGAACTCGCGAGCCGCGGCGAACTCGACGCGGTGATCGGCCGGATCAAGACGCCGCGCTACCTGAACAATCCGTCGATGGACGAGATGTTCATGCGTGCCGGGCTCGCGTCGCGCTGCCATTTCGTGCTCGACAACCCGGACGCGGTCGCGCGCTTCGTGCCGCTCGCCCGCGAAGCGGCGGCCGGCGGCAGCACGCCGGGCGCGGTGCTGCTGCGCGTGAATGCCGGCGCGCTGGCGGGTGAACAGGCGCGCGCACTGTGGCACGACCACTTCGGGATGACGCCGAACGAGGCGCACGACGCGGTGCGCACGCTCGCGGCTGCCGGCCTGCCGGTGGCCGGGCTGCACGTCTTCTCCGGCCCGCATTCGTTCATCCGCCAGGACCCGACGCAGCCCGACACGCTCGTGTTGCCCGAATTGCTCGCCGCGCTGGCCCGCGATCTCGCACCCGCCAACGGCGCGCCGCTCGGTTCGCTGAGCCTCGGCGGCGGCTTTGCCGACGATCACCCGGGCGATGCCGCATTCGACCGCTATGCCGCCGCGCTCGCGCCGCTGGCCGGCCCCTATTCGCTCGCGCACGAATCGGGCCGCGCGATCTTCGCCGATGCGGGCGTGTTCGCGACGCGCGTCGTCGCGGTGAAGACATGGCAGGACCGCACGATCGCCGTCTGCGACGGCGGGCTGTCGCATGCGTTCCTGCTCGCGCAGACCGAATCGGTGATGCGCCGCCTCGCCGCGCCGTCGCTCGTGCGCCGCACGCCCGCGCCGCCGCCGCGCGGCGTGCCGACGCTCTACGTCGGCAGCACCTGCAGCCGCGCGGACGTGATCGGCCGCGACGACGCGGGTGCGCCGCCGCAGGTCGGCGACATCGCGGTGTTCGAGCGCTGCGGCGCGTATCACCGCACGTACTCGATGGCGCATTTCCTGTCCCACGAAGCCGCGCACGTGTACGTGCGGCCGGCCTGAACCCGAGGAGCCGATCATGAACGCATTGATCAGCATCGCCGACCTGCTCGAACACGGCGCCGCGCGCTGGCCGCATCATCCGGCGTATGCCGACGGCGGCGGCACCCTGACTTACGACCAGCTCGCCCGCGCGGTCCGGCGCGCCGCCGCCGTACTCGCGGCGCGCGGCGCGCAGCCCGGCGAACGCGTCGCGATCTACGCGCCGAAGCGCATCGAAACCGTGGTCGCGATGCTCGCGGCCAACGCACTCGGCGCGATCTTCGTACCGGTCAATCCGCAGTTGAAGGAAGCGCAGATCGAACACATCGTCGCCGACAGCGGCGCCGCGCTGTTCGTGACCGGCGCGCAGCGGCTCAAGCGCCTGCCGGCGCTCGCCGCACTCGTCGGCGGGCGCACGCTGCTGATCGAGGAGCTGGCCGACGCGATCGATTCGCCGGGCACCGACGCGCCGGCATCGGCATCGGCAGCGGCCCCCGCCGGCCGCCCGGTCGACGACGATCCGGCCGCGCTGCTCTACACGTCCGGCTCGACCGGCAAGCCGAAGGGCGTCGTCGTGTCGCATCGCAACCTGGTGTCGGGCGCGTTCAGCGTCGCGGCGTACCAGCGCCTCGCCGACGACGACGTCGTGCTCGGCGTGCTGCCGCTCAGCTTCGACGCGGGCCTGAGCCAGCTCACGACCGCGCTGGCATCCGGCGCGTGCTACACGCCGCTCGACTTCCTGCAGCCGGCCGAAGTGCCGCGCCATTGCGATGCGTTCGGCGTCACGTCGATCACCGGTGTGCCGCCGCTGTGGATGCAGATCGCGTCCGCCGGCTGGAGCGACGCCGCACGCACGCGGGTCCGCCGCTTCGCGAACACCGGCGGCCATCTCGCGACGCCGCTGCTGCACCGCCTGCAGGCGCTGTTCACGCACGCTTCGCCGTACCTGATGTACGGGCTGACCGAGGCGTTCCGCTCGACCTATCTGGCGCCGGCCGACGCGGCGCTGCGCCCGACGTCGATCGGCAAGGCCGTGCCGAACGCGGAGATCCTCGTGCTGCGCGCGGACGGCAGCGAATGCGCGGCCGACGAACCCGGCGAGCTCGTGCACCGCGGCGCGTTCGTCACGCTCGGCTACTGGAACCGGCCCGAGCTGACCGCGCAGCGCTTTCGTCCGCTGCCGCGCCGGCACGGCGAGATTCCGCGCCCGGACGTCGCCGTGTGGTCGGGCGACATCGTGCGGCGCGACGCGGACGGCTACCTGTACTTCGTCGCGCGCGGCGACGACATGATCAAGACGTCCGGCTATCGCGTGAGCCCGACCGAGGTCGAGGACGTGCTGTTCGCGCTGCCGCACATCCGCGAGGCCGCGGTGTTCAGCGTCCCGCACCCGGCGCTCGGTGAAGCGATCGCCGCGTGCGTCGTGTCGACGCTCGACGCCGACGCGTGCCGCGCCGACATCGCCCGCGCATGCCGCGACGCGTTGCCCACCTACATGAACCCGCTCGTCGTCGAGCCGCTGCCGACGTTGCCGCGCAACCCGAACGGCAAGATCGACCGACCCGCATTGAAAGCGCAGTATCGCGACGCGTTCGCGCGCCCGAACCTCGAGGAGACCGCAGCATGAGCCTGTCGACGCTCGATGAAACCTGTGTCGGCGCGCCGCGCGTCGCCGCGCCCGGCACGCTCGCGCTGTCCGGCGGCGTCGTGGTGCTGCCGCCCGCCGTCGTGTTCAGCGCGATCCAGGCGCAGGAGCGCCACCCCGGCTACCGGCACCTGCTGCTGCCGCAGGCGCGCTTTGCGCGGCCGCGCGGCATGGGCGCGTTGACGCCCGACGAAGGCACGCGCCTCGCGCCGGGCGGCCGGCCCGCGCTGCGCGTCGCGCCGCCCGGGCGCAGCCTCGCCGATCTCGCCGCCGACGCGGCGCTGGACCTGCGCGACCAGCTCGGCTCCGGCGCGCTGGCCCGCACGACGCACGTGATCGTCGCCAGTTGCGCGCTCAACGAAGGGATCGGCGACTCGGTCGTCGGCCGCATGCAGTACGAACTCGGGCTGCAGCGCGTGACGCCGTTCGCGCTCGGCCAGAACGGCACGCTCGGCTGGTATTCGGCGCTGATGCTGCTCGACGGGCTGCTGCTCGACGAAGGCGACCAGGCGCTCGTGATCCTCAGCGACAAGTGGCTCTACCCGTTCTTCCGCCAGTTCGGCGACCTGGTCGGCTACGGCGACGCGGCCGCCGCGCTGCTCGTGTCGCGCGCGGGCCCGGCGCCGGAACCTGCGGCGTGGGGCGGCGTACGGTCCGTCGCGCTCGAATTCGGGCCATCGATCACGGACCCGTGGGCCGATGCGCCAACCGCGCTGCGCGACACGCTCGCGCCGGTCGCCGCCCGCGCGATCCGCCGCGCGCTCGAACAGGCCAACCTGCGCGCGAACCAGATCGACTGGTGCGTGCCGCCCGGCTTCGATCCCGGCTTCGCGGCGCGCGTGGCCGACGCCGCGTCGATTCCGGTCGCCGCGCGCATCCAGCACGACGGCTCGGGCCATCTGTCGTCGGCCGAATCGGCCGCCGCGCTGATCCGGCTCGCGGGCGCGCTCGACGAAGGCGAACGCCGCACGGTGCTCGTGTGGGACGCGGCGCTGCATGGCGCGGCAGCGGCCGCCGTGGTCGACCTGGCCGGCGGGCTCGACGCCGCGCTCGATATCGAAGGAGACGCATGATGAGCGCATACAAGGTGAGCCTGCGCGAACTGCGCTTCTTTCTGTGGGAACTGTTCGAGGCCGACAAGCGGTTCCTGGCGGAACACGGCCTGTACGGCACGCACGATCGCGCGTCGATCGATGCGCTGCTCGAACGTGCACGCGATTTTGCGCTCGATCTCGGGCGCAGCTACCAGCAGGCCGACGTCGAGGGCTGCACGCTGCTCGACGACGGCCAGGTACGGATTCCTTCGCATTTCCACGCGCTGTGGGCGCGCTTTCGCGACGAATGGTCGAACACGCTGTTCGGCACCGCGCACGGGCTGCCGCCGATCGTCACGCAGATGATCTACGAGATGTTCATGGGCGCGAATCCGTCGTTCATGACCTACGGCGGCTTCACGCGCCCCGCGGTCAAGCTGCTGCAGATGCACGGCACGCCGCACCAGAAGGCGCTGATCGCACCGCTCGAAGCGTATCGCTGGGACGCGTGCTTCTGCGCGACCGAGCCGCAGGCCGGCACCGACCTGACCGCCGTGGCGCTGCGCGCGACGCCGCTCGAACGTGATATCTACGCAATCGACGGCGAGAAGGTGTACATCTCGGCCGGCATGCACGAACTGACGGAAAACACGTTGTATTTCGTGCTCGGCCGCATCGATACCGCGTCGCCGGATTCGTTTTCGCTGTCGTGCCTCGTCGTGCCGCGCTTCTGGCCCGACGAGGAAACCGGCGAACTGCGGCCGAACCACGTCGATTGCATCGGCCTGCCGCGCAAGATGGGGCTCAAGGGCTGTGCGAACACGCATCTGGTATTCGGTTCGAACGGCACGACGAAAGGCTGGCTGCTCGGCGGCCGGCGCAACGTCGGTCTGCTGCAGCTGATGCCGCTGATGAACCAGGCGCGCATGAGCACCGGGATGTTCGGCGTCGGCGTCGCGTCGAGCGCGTACCTGCACGCGGTCGAGTATGCGGGCCGCCGGCTGCAGGGCCGGCCGATCGAGCGCGCGTCGAACACCCACGCGGCGCGCGTCGCGATCGTCGAGCACGCGGACGTGCAGCGCATGCTGGTCGACATGAAAAGCCGTGTCGACGGCTGTCGCGGCCTGCTCGGCAAGCTCGCGGCGACCGCGACGCGCGCGGCGATGCTCGAAGCCACGCCCGACGCCGACCCGGCCGAGATCGAGCGCCATCGCAAGCTGCAACTGTTGCTGACGCCGATCTGCAAGGCGTTCATCTCCGACCAGGCGTGGCGCATCTGCGAAACGGCGATCCAGGTGCACGGCGGGCTCGGCTATACCGATGCGAGCCCGGTCGAGCAGAACGCGCGCGACGTCAAGATCCTGTCGATCTGGGAAGGCACGAACTACATCCAGGCGCAGGATCTCGTGCGCGACAAGCTCGGCTTCGGCCGCCATTCGCGGCTGATCCAGTACTACCGCGACGAACTCGACGCGTTCCTCGCGCAGCAGCATCACGCCGGCACGCATGCGGAGCTGCGGCCGCTGTTCGATGCGCTGCGCGCGGGCGCCGACCGGATCGCCGCCGCGCTCGACGACATCGCCCGCGACGTGCAGGACGGCCACACGCATCGCAGCAGCCAGTTCTATACGCGCTTTCTGGAGATGTTCGGCGTGGTCACGTCGGCGTGGGTGCTGCTCGAATCGGCGACGATCGCCACGCGCCGGCTCGATGCGCCGGACACCGCCGACGCGCCGGCCGAGCTGGCGTTCTATCGCGGCAAGCTGAAGAGCGCGCGCTACTACTTCGCGAACGTGCTGCCCGTCGTCGACCAGCACGCGGCCGTGATCGCCGCGATGGCGCACGCGGCGATCAGCGTCAGCAGCGACGAACTTGCCGCGGTGGAATGACATGGATACGACACTCGACTCCAGCATCTCCGCCACCACGACCAC
Source organism: Burkholderia cenocepacia (assembly GCF_014211915.1). Taxonomy (NCBI): domain Bacteria; kingdom Pseudomonadati; phylum Pseudomonadota; class Betaproteobacteria; order Burkholderiales; family Burkholderiaceae; genus Burkholderia; species Burkholderia cenocepacia. Next base: position 419,119 of record NZ_CP060041.1, read on the forward strand.
GCCCGGCGCTGCGCCGCGCAACCTGCTCGGCCGGCCGACGACGCGCCATCGCGGCACCGACATCGACGGCGCGACGCTCGACCCCGAGGCGCTGCGGGTACGCGATCTCGACCTGAACGCGCTGATCGGCGCGACGACGTTCGAAGGCGCGCTCGCGCATCTGTGGTTCGACGTCGCGCCCGGCCACGCCGACCATCGCACGCACGAGGCGGAGATCGCCGCGCGGCTCGCGGCGTTCGCCGACGCGCTGGCGCCGGGCTCGGTCGCTCAGTCGGTCGCCGCCGACCTCGGCGCGGCGGGCGTCGCGCCGGTATTCGCGGCGGCGTCCGGCCTGCTGCGCGGCCTCGACGACGTGGCCGGCCGTGTGCACGGCCCGGCGCCCGACGATGCCGATCTCGACACGATGCTGCTGTGCGCGGCCGCCGCGCCGTTCCTGCTGCATGCGGCGATCGAGGGCCGGCCGTTCGCTGCCGACCCACACGCCCGCGGCGGCACGGCGCTCGATGCAGCGCAGACGCAAGCGCAACGCATGCTCGTGCTGACCGGCGCGATGCGTGCCGATGCACCGGCGCAAGCGGCGATGGACATGCTGCTCGTCGCGTGGCACGCCGGCTTCGGCTACATCACGCCGACCGTGCTCGCGCCGCGCGTCGCGATCGGCACCGGCGTCACGCTGACACAGGCGATCGCGTCCGGCTTCCTCGCGAGCGGGCCGTCGCACGTCGGCGCGGCACTCGAAGCGATGCAGTGGCTCGCCGCGCTCGCGCGGTCGATACCGGGCGGCACCGACGCGCCGGCCGCCGCGCTCGACGCGGCAGGCCGCGCGGCGATCGATGCGACGCTCGACGCGAAACGCACGCTGTACGGCTTCGGGCATCCGCTGTTCGTCGCCGATCCGCGTCCGCCACACATGCGCGGCCGGTTCGCGGAAACCGGCTTCGACGGCGCATACGTCACGCTGTTCGACGCATGCTGCGCGCAGGCCGACGCGCGCCGCGCGCTGCGGCCGAACATCGATTTCCTGACCGCCGCGACGCTGCTCGAGCTCGGTGTCGCCGCGCCGTCGTGGGGCGTCGGCATCGGGCTCGGCGCGCGCATCGCGGCGATGGCCGCGCATGCGGTGGAACGCCGCCGCCGCCCGGCGTTCGGTGTCAACAGCGCGACCGCGCGACGGCTGCTGGCCGCCGTGCCGGTCGGCTGGCTGTGAACCCTCACTCTCTCGCACAAGGAACGTCATGCTGCTCAAGAACCTGCGCCCGGCGAACGACTACGATCGCTTCGCCACCGAGACGCTCGAACCGTGGGACCTGCTGTTCATCAGCCGCATCCGCCAGCTGGCGCGCGGGATGACGGCCGGCACGATCGCCGACATCGGCACCGCCACCGGCGTCGTGCCGGTGCGGCTCGCGACCGATCCGGCGATGCGCGGCTGGCGCTACGTCGGCATCGACCTCGATCCGGCGATGCTCGACGAAGGCCGCCCGCGCATCCACGAACTCGGGCTCGACGACACGATCGAGATGCGCGTCGGCGACGCGCTCGCGCTGCCGTTCGACGACGGCACGCTGACGATGGCGGTCGGCCGCGCGACGCTGCACCACCTGCCCGACAAGGCGCTCAGCCTGACCGAGATGTATCGCGTGCTGGAGCCGGGCGGCATCGCGCTCGTGCACGACATGCGACGCGACGCGCCGCAGCACCTGCTCGACCGCTTCACCGAGATGCGCGCGGCCGCCGACTATCCGCCGACCCACGTCGAGGAAAAGATCACGCTCGACGAAGCGCATGCGCTCGTCGCCGAGGCCGGTCTGGCCGAAGTCGCGTCGATCTACAGCCCGAGCATGGGGCTCGGCGCGCTCGGCTTCGAAATCCTGCTGAAGAAACCGGCGCTGGCCTGAGCGATGACCGATCTCGCCTTCCTCGCCGCGCATGCGGCCGTGCGGCTCGGCGCCGACGACGTGCACTGCGCGCCGGTCGCGCCCGGCGCGACGCTGCCGCTGTGCGTGACGCCGCGCAGCGCCGAACTCGCGACGTCGCCGGAGATGTTCGTCGCATGGTACCGGTCGCGGCTCGACACGATCGACACGCTGCTCGACGCATGCGGCGCGCTGCTGTGGCGCGGCTTCGCGGTGCCCGACACCGCCGCGTTCGGCCGCCTCGGCGCGCTGTATCCGGCGCACGCGAACGGCTATACGGCCGGCGCCGCGCCGCGCAAGCAGATCGACGGCCAGGTCTACGAGTCGACCCGCATGCCGCCGCCGTTCAGGATCGGGCTGCATCAGGAGATGGCCTACATGCCCGCGTTTCCGCGCCTCGTCGCGTTCTACTGCCGGCAGCCGGCCGACGCGGGCGGCGAAACGCCGATCTGCGACATGCGGCGCGTGACCGCGCGCGTGCCGGCCGCGCTGCGTGAGCGGTTCGCCGAACGCGGCGTGATGTACCTGCGCAATTTCGCGGCGCCGGGCGACCGCGCGGACGGCCTCGCGGCGAACCCGAACCTGCCGTTCGCCGCGTACCACCGGCCGTGGGACGACGCATTCGGCACGACCGAGCGCGACGAAGTCGAGCGGCTGTGCGCCGAGCGCGGCGTCGGCTGCCGCTGGCTCGACGACGGCAGCGTGACCGTGTCGCACGTCGGCAGCGCGCTGCGCACGCATCCGCGCACCGGCGAAACGGTGTGGTTCAACCAGGCGAGCGCGCAGCACCCGAACCCGCGCTCGATGGGCGAGCTCAGCTATCGCTACCTGCAGCGCATGTACGGCGCGCGCGCCGCGTTCCCGTACGAGATCCGCTACGGCGACGGCGCACCGATGCCGTTCGACGATCTGGTGGCGATCTACGACGCGCTCGACGACGAGGAATGCGCGTTCCCGTGGCAGGCCGGCGACGTGCTCGTCGTCGACAACATGCTGGTCGCGCACGGCCGCAACCCGTACCGGGGCGCGCGCGACACGCAGGTCATGCTGTTCGACTGAGGATGCCGACGATGAGCGTTTCGTTTCTGGCGTCCGTGCGCGCGATGTTCGCCCCGCGCGCCGCGTTCGACCGGCCGCGGCGCGCGGGCACGCCGCCGCTGCCCGACGCACATGCGCCGGGCGCGGCGCTCGGCGCGCGCGCGATCGACGTCGCGGCCGGCGATTTCCGCTTCTCCGCGCGCCACGTGCGGTTCCGGCTCGGCGCGATCACCGCGATCGTCGGGCCGAACGGCTCGGGCAAGACCACGCTGCTCGAAACGCTGCTCGGCTTCCGGCGCGGCGGCAGCGACGTGCGCGTGCTCGACGTGCCGGCCGAACGCTTCATGCGCGATTCGCGCTCGCTGCAGCGAATCGGCGCGCAATTGCAGAAGGTCGAGTATCCCGATCATCTGCGTGTATCCGAGATCGTCGCGCTGCACCGCGCGATGTACGCACACACCGATGCGGCGATCACCGACGCGCTCGGCATCGCCGAACTGCTCGACAAGCCGTGCCGCGCGCTGTCGAAGGGGCAGCGCCAGCGCGTGGACCTGTACGTCGCGCTCGCGCACCGGCCCGAACTGGCTGTGCTCGACGAGCCGTTCACGGGCCTCGACCGTCGCTATGCGGGCGTCGTGATCGACCTGCTGCGCCACCGCGCGAGCGGCACGAGCGTCGCGATGATCTGCCATTCCGAGGAGGAACTGAGCGTGGTCGACGATCTCGTCTGGGTGCGCGACGGCGGCGTGCGCTACCAGGGCGACCAGGACACGCTGCGCGCCGAGCTCGTCGGCGATGCGCGCGCGGTCCTGCATTGCCGCGACGCAGCCGATGCACGCGCGCTGCGCAAGCGGCTCGCGGCGCTGCCCGGCGTGACCGGCGTGCGCGTGTCGGCCGCGCACGTGGTCGAGGCGTTCGGCGATGCGACGCTGCATCCGAACGTGCACCGGATCGTCGGCGAACAGGGTATCCAGCATCTCGCGCTCGCGCCGAGCACGCCGGGCGACCTGCTGCGCCTGTGCACCGAGGGCCCGACCCATGACTAAGGTGTTCCTGATCCTCGTGCGCAACGAGCTGCTCGGCTATCTGCGCAGCCGCTCGTCGCTGTTCTGGACGCTCGTGTTTCCAGTGTTCCTGCTGAGCGTGATGCTGTTCGCGTTCGGCGGCTCGGGCTCGCTCGGCACGGCCGACATCGCGTTCGACGTGCCCGGCGGCGCGACGCCGTACAACCAGGCGTGCAAGGCGGAGATCGTCGCCAGCATGTCGCACAGCGACACGGTGAAGGCGACCTTCGGCGGCCGCGGCACGCCGGCCGAGCGCGTGACCGTCGTGCTCGGCGCCGACGAGCGCACGCCGGCGACGATCCGCTACGACTTCAACGGCTCGCTCGCGGTGAAGGCGGCGTCGCGGGTCGTCGAGATCGCGCTCGCACGCTGCGCCGCGCAGCGGCTCGGACTGCCGGCCGCGCAGGCACGCTTCGAGAATGCCGCGCCCACGCGCCGCCCGTTCGACTATGGCGCGTTCTTCGCGACCGGCATCCTCGTGATGGCGTTCATGGCGATCGGCCTCAACTCGACGACCACCGCGATCGCGGCGCTGCGCGAGCGCAATACGTTCAAGCTGTACGTGTGCTTCCCGGTCTCGCGCGGCGTGTTCCTCGCCGCGCTGATCGTCGCGCGGATGGCGATGATGGCGCTGTCGGCGCTCGTGCTGCTGACGGTCGCGCGCGTCGCGTTCGGCATCGCGCTGCCGATCGCGACGCCGGACGGGCTGCGCGCGTTGCCGATCGTGCTGCTCGGCGCGGCGATGGTGCTGAGCATCGGCGTGCTGCTGGCCAGCCGCACCCGCTCGCTCGCGGCCGCCGAACTCGCGTGCAACGTCACCTACTACCCGCTGCTGTTCTTCAGCGACCTGACGATCCCGATGCACGATGCGCCCGCGTGGCTGAAGGCCGGGCTCGCGTTCCTGCCGACCAACCAGTTCGCCGTCGCGCTGCGCGGCGCGCTGGTCGACGGCGCGCCGTACGCGCAGCTCGCGCCGCAACTGCTCGGCATGACCGCGTGCACCGCGCTGTTCCTGTTCGCCGCCGCGCGGCTGTTCCGCTGGCACGACGCCTGACGCGTCGCCCCGCTGTTTCGACGAAGGAGAGACACGATGAAATCGAACCATCCCATAACCGACTACCTGCTGCACGCGAGCAACTTCCTGCCGGCGATCGTGTTCCTGTTCTACGGCCGGCTCGGCCCCGAGCAGCCGGACCTGCGCTGGACCCACGCGTTCCTGATCGGCGGCGTGCTCGCACTCGTGCACGGCGCGTGGCTGATGCGCCGCGCGGAGCGCAACAGCATCGCGCTCGGCGTCGACCTGTTCCTCGTGATCGGCGCGGTGCTCGCGCTCGTCTCGCCGACAGGTAGCCGTCTGTGGGGCGAGGAACTCGGGCCGGCGGCGATGCTCGTCTGCGTGCTGGTGGTCGGCATCGTGCATACCGCGTGGTCGGACGGCGGCTTCGTCGACGGCACGTTCGTCGACCACGCGCGTACACGGTCGCTGTCGCTCGTGCTGCTCGCCGTCACCGTCGTCGCGCTCGCGGTGTCGATCGCGATGCGCCACAGCCCGCTGTGGGGCGGCGTCGTGCCGCTGATCGCGCTGGTCGTCGTGCGCGGCCGGCTGCGCAAGCAGCTCGCGCGGGCCAGCTGACGATGAACGCGCTGCCCGCCCCCGCGGCACACGCCGCGCAACGGCACGCGCTCGCCGCGGCACTCGGCGACGGCTGGCTCGAAGGCGCGGCCTGCGAGCCGTATGCGACCGACGTCGTGCAGCACGGCGGCGTGCCGCTCGGCGTCGCGCGACCGGCTTCGACCGCCGACGTGCGTGCGCTGGCACGCGTCGCCGTCGCGCACCGGATCATGCTCGTCGCCCAGGGCGCGCGCACCGGGCTCGTCGGCGCGGCCGTGCCCGATCGCAGCGGCACGCAATGCGTGGTGTCGTTCGAGCGGATGCGCACCGTGCGCGCGTTCGATCCGGCCAATCGCAGCATCACGGTCGAGGCCGGCGTACGGCTGTCCGACATCAACCGTCTGGCGGGCGAAGCGGGGCTCTGCGTGCCGATCGATCTCGGCAGCGATCCGGCCGCCGGCGGCCTCGTCGGCGCGAACGCGGGCGGCAGCCGCCTGATCAAGTACGGCGACGTGCGCCGTCACGTGCTCGGCGTCGAAGTGGTGCTTGCGGATGAAGCCGGCACCGTGATCGACGCGCTCGCGCCGCTGCGCAAGCGCAACGCGGGCTTCGACGTTGCGCAGTGCTTCATCGGCGCGAATGGCGCGAACGGCCTCGTCACCGCCGTGTCGTTCGCGCTCGCGCCGCTCGAACGGTCGTCGTGCGCGGCGTTCGTCGCGTTCGCGTCGTACGATGCGGCGCTCGCCGGCCTGCTCGCGTTCGAGCGCGCATTCGGCGAGTTGCTGTCGGCATTCGAGTTCATGTCGGCGGCGGCGGTCGGCTGTGTCGCCGCCGCGTTTCCGACATTGCGCGTGCCGTTCGAGACCGACGCTGCCGCGTGCTACGCGCTCGTCGAAATCGCGACCGGCATGCCGGGGCTCGATGCGTTGCTCGAGGAACGCACCGTCGCGACGCTCGACGCCCTGGCGAACGAACGCGTCGTGCTCGACGCGGCGTGCGCGCCGGCGGAACGGTTCTGGCGGATTCGCGACGCGCTGCCGGCCGCGGTCGCGCAGGACGGCCTGCCGCTGTCGTTCGACGTGTCGTTTCCGCGCGGCGCGCTGGCCGGATTCGTCGCCGCCGCCGAGCAGTGGCTCGCCGCCGCGCATCCGGCGCTGCGCTGTCATGCGTTCGGCCATTTCGGCGACGGCGGCTGCCATCTCGTCGTGTCGATTCCGCATGCCGAGGCAGCACGCTACGGCGCGCTGCAGCAGGTGGCGCTGCGCGGCGCGCTGTACGACCGCGTCGTACAGGCAGGCGGCTGCTTCAGCGCGGAACACGGCGTCGGGCCGGTCAATATCGCGTACTACCGCAAGCACGTGCCGGCCGCGCAACGGCAACTCGCCGGCGCCGTCCAGCACGCGATCGATCCGCTCGGCTTGATCGGGCGGGTCCGTTACTGATGCACCGTTTCGACACCCCAAGGAAAATTCGCATGATGTCGCCACACCCGCCCAGCCCCGCCGTCACCGCCGAGCCGGACGACGATTCATCGTCGGCGGGCATTCCCGCGCTGCCTGACTCCGGCGCAATGGTCAACGTGCGCGGCGTCGCGCATGTCATTGAATTGCCGCCGCGTGACCACGCGCGGCCGGCGCTGTGGCGCGAGCTTGCGCACTGGCGCAACGATCGGTCGGCTGATGACGCATCGGGCGGCGACGCCGTACCGGACGCGCCGCGGGGTTAGGCGAACGTTCGCGCCGCACGCCGAATCAGTTCGTCCCGTCGTACGTGACGATCTCGATCCAGTTCGCGCCCTTGCCGACCGGATACTTGCCGATCGCGTCGAGATGCCCGGTGTGGCCGTCGATCCGGTACACGGCCAGCGTCGGCGACAGCTGCCCCGCCGCGAGCAGATACTTGCCCGACGGATCGATCGCAAAACCGCGCGGCTGCTGTTCGGTCGCGAACGTGCCGATCCGCACGAGCCTGCCCGATGTCGCGTCGACGCGATACCCGGCGAGCGTGCTCGACGTGCGCTCCGATGCGTACAGGAAACGCCCGTCCGGCGTCAGATGGAGATCGGCGCCCCATGGCTTGTCGCCGTGAAAATCGGGCGGCAGGATCGACACGGTCTGGATCGGGCGCGCATCGGCGCCGCCGTGCGACAGCGCGAGCACGTGCAGCTTGCCGTCGAGTTCGTCGATCAGGTACGCGAAGCGGCCGTTCGACGAGAACACGAAATGGCGCGGGCCCGACTTGTCGGGCAGCCGGTACGCGGGCGTCGTGTCGTCGGTCAGCATTCCCGTCGACGCATCGAACGGCAAGCGCAACCACGCATCCGCGCCGAGCACCGACGCGAACGCGTAGCGGCCGTCCGGCGACTGGCGGATCGCGTGCGCCATCGGGCCGGTCTTCACCGTCTGCCGCACGTCGCCCGCGACGCCGTCCGCGCCGATCCGGTTCACCGCGAGCAGGTTGCCGCCATACGACGCCGAGAACAGGTAGCGGCCCGACGCATCGGTCGACACGTACGCCATGCTGTCCGCGAGCGGCGCGCGGCCCAGCTCGATCAGCCGCCCGTCGAGCGGATTGATCGCGAAGCTGACGACGCGATACGGCGTCGAACGCAATGCCGCGTACAGGCGCCGATGATCGGGCGACAACGCCATCGGCATCACGGTGCCGTCGACCGGCACGGTTTCGATCGCGGTCAGCGCACCGTTCGCCGTGTCGACGCTGAACACCGAGATATCGCGGCTGTCGCTGTTCGACACGTACGCATACGTCGCCGCGTGCGCGAGCGAGGCCGCCATCGTCAACGCAGCCGCCGCCACGGCGCGCCGCAGGAGAGTCGTTTTCATCGAAGTGCCGTGAAGTGAAGAAAGGGAACCGCGCATGCAACCGCGGCGCCGGACCACCTCGGTCGTCCGGCGCCGCGACGGGCGAAACGCGCGACGCAATCAGAACACCGCGTGCCCGCTGATCAGGCTCGGCAGCCACGTCGAGAAGAACGGCATGTACGTGACGATGTTGATCGCACTGAAGATCGCGAGGTAGTACGGCCACGCCATCTTCGTCGTCTCGCCGATCGACACGTTGCCGATCGCGCAGCCGACGAACTGCACCGACCCGATCGGCGGGTGCACGAGGCCGAGCGAGCAGTTCAGCAGCAGCATGATCCCGAACTGCACCGGCCCGACGCCGCACGCCATCGCGATCGGCAGGAACAGCGGCGTCGTGATCAGGATGTGCGCGGCCATGTCGACGAACGTGCCGAGGAACACCTGGATGATGTTGATGTACAGCAGCATCAGCCACGGCGCCGCGGTCGACTGCTTCAGCAGCCCTTCGATCGCATCCGGAATCTCCAGGTACGACATCTGGAAGCGCAGCATGTTGGACACCGCGATCAGCAGCAGCACGACGCCCGTCGTGCGTGCCGCATGCGACAGCGCGCGGCGCAGCTTCTCGGCCGTCAGCGTCCGGTAGACCACCGCGGTCAGCACCAGCGAGTACACGACGGCGATCGCGGCCGCTTCGGTCGCGGTGGCGATGCCCTTCGCGACGCACACCAGGATGATCGCGATCACCATCAGCCCCGGCACCGCGCCGACGAAGCTGCGCAGCACCGCATACCAGCCGGGAAACCGCGGCAGCGCGGACGAGCCGTCCTCGCGGCGCGGATAGCCGTGACGCACGGCCTGCCAGTACGCGGCGGCGAGCACGAAGCCCATCACCCACAACACCGGCAGGAGCCCCGAGAACAGCAGGTCGCCGATCGACACGCCGCTCACCGGCTGGCCGTGCAGCATCCCGGTGATGCCCTGCGCGGCGAACGCGTAGATGATCATGTTGGTCGACGTCGGCATCAGCGCGCCGGCGAGCGACGCATGCGTCGTCACGTTGACCGCGTACGCGGCGCTGTAGCCTTCGCGCTTCATCAGCGGAATCACCACGCCGCCCATCGCCGACGTATCGGCGGTCGGCGAGCCCGACACGCCGCCGAACAGCGTGCACGCGACGACGTTCGCCATCCCGAGGCCGCCGCGGAAGTGGCCGACGGTCGCCTGCGCGAAGCGCAGGATGCGGTCGGCGATGCCGCCATGCAGCATCAGTTCGCCGGAGAAGATGAAGAACGGCACCGCGAGGAACGAGAACGCGTTCATCCCCGAGATCATCGCCTGCATCGCGGTCGCGATCGGCAGGCCTTCGACCATGTAGGTCAGCACGCACGCAATGCCGAGCGCGAACGACACGGGCACGCCGAGCACGAGAAATATCAGAAAACTGACGGACAGGATCGCGAGTTCCATGGCGTTATTGTCCCGACGAAGAACGACGAAGCGCGAGCAGGTGCTCGAGCGAGAAGAAGACGATCGCGACCGCCGCGGGCATCGTGATCAGGTAGCGCACGCCTTCGGGCAGCCCGATGATCGGGATGCGGTCGCCCATCGTCTCGACGGCCATGCTGCCGCAGCCGATCATGATCATGATCGCAAACGCGATCAGGCTCAGGTGCTGGATCGCGATGACCACCGTGCGCGCCTTCGGCGACAGCCGGCGCACCAGCGAATCGAGGCCGATATGGCCGCCGTCGCGCACCTTCATCGCGGCGCCGAACATCGCGATCACGATCACGAGCAACAGCGCGATCGGCTCGACGAAATCCGGCGCGTTCTCGAACACGTAGCGCATCACGACCGCGTAGAACACCAGCACCGTGAGCACCGCGAGGCACGCGGACGCGATCACGGCCAGCACGCGGAACAGCACGTCGTTCACGCAGCGCAGCAGCGGCGCGGCATGCGGCCGCGCGGGCGGCGTGCCGTCCGGGGCAGCGGCCGACCCGCCCGCGGCCGCCGCGCTGTTCAGGGAAGTGCGACGCGTCACTTGGTGGCCTCGATCTCGTCGACGATCTGCTTCATCTGCGGCGTCTTTTCATACTTGGTCCACAGCGGCTGCATCGCCTTCACGAACGCCGCGCGGTCGATCTGCGCGGCCGGCAGGATCTTCGCGCCGCCCTTCGTCACCAGCTGCTGCGCGGACGCCTCGCGCGCGGTCCACAGCTTCTGGTAGTACGGCACCGAGTCAGCCGCCGCCTTCCGGATCGCCGCCTGCTCCTGCGGCGACAGCGTGTCCCAGATCTTCTTCGAGAACACCAGCACTTCCGGCGTCATCGCGTGCTGCGTCTCCGAGTAATCGGGCGCCACTTCGTAATGCTTGGTTTCCTCGTACGACGGCAGGTTGTTTTCCGCCGCATCGACGAGGCCCGTCTTCAGGCCCGTGTAGACCTCGGCGAACGGCATCGGCGTCGGCGTGCCGCCCATCGCCCGGATCTCGTCGACCATCAGATCGGACGGTTGCACGCGCACCTTCAGCCCCTTCATGTCGGCCGGCGAGCGCACCGGGCGCTTCGCGTAGATCGAGCGCGCGCCGCTCTCGTAGAACGTCAGCGCGATCATCCCCTTCGCGGTGAACGCATCGAGGATCTTCTGGCCGGCGGGGCCGTACATCGCCTTGCGGAAGTGATCGACGTCGCGGAACAGAAACGGGAACGACGGAATCAGCGACTCCGGCACGATCTCGTTGAACGATGCGCCGTTCACGCGCGCCATGTCGATCGCACCGATCCGCACCTGGTCGACGGTGTCCTTCTCGGAGCCCAGCGCGCTGTTGCCGAACACCTTGATCGAATCCTTGCCGCCCGTCTGCTTCGACAGCGCGTCGCCCATGAACTTCACGGCCATGTTGGTCGGGAAGTTGTCGCCGTGCACGTCCGCCGAGCGGAACACGCGCGCCTGCGCGGAGATCGCGAAGCCGGCCATCAAGGCGACGGCCAGGGCGGTACGGGAGCCGGTGAATCGGTGCTTCATGGTGAGTCTCCTTGATGGTCGATCGTTGTTGTGCGGCGATCCGTCGGCAGGCACCTGCTTCATCCAGGCGCGTCCTTGAATCGCAGAGTCATACGTCGTATGACGTGTTGAGCGAATGTACGTCGGTTAACCGTTTAACTCACTTGGTGCATACCCCTATAACCCATGCCAGAAAGGTTTGTTGGCAGAAATCGAGGAAGTGCATTCTCCATTTTCGCATTTTTTCGCGAAACGTTTTCCGGAAACGGATCAGCATGCGAACTGGACGCCGGCGCGGCAGCTTCCGGACAGCCAGTGGCATTTCCGTCGCTTCGCTTGCAGATGTTGTAGGATGACTGACCAGAAAATTGCCACGTCGCCTTGTTGTCCCACGCGCTTGAACCGGCCAGCGTGCTCGGCTTGCAGCAAGGCGGTCGTCGACTATTTTCCGGATATCGACCAGTGGCAGCCGTTCGGGTCGACGTGGGCGCTGTAGCGCGCGGTCGTTCCGTCGTCATCGCGCGTGCCGCCTGGCAGGCACGTCCGATGCGCGCCGCGACATCATGCAACGCACAAGGAGCCCGTGATGTCGACCACGAAGCCATCAGCGCCCCCCGACCCGGCTACCCCGCCGAACGCCGGCGACGAAGGCCCCGCAGGCGCGCCGGGTATCGGCGAGGACACGTGCCGCGTCTGCCGCGGCACCGGCAGGGTGGAGGGCCAGCCCTGCACCGTCTGCGGCGGGACCGGCAAGATACTGCAGGGAATCGGCGGCGGATAGGTAAAAAGGCCGCCGCGCCGGCGCGCGTCGCGCGCTCAGGTCTGCATGACCAGCGACGTCAGTTGCGCGGCGCGCGCCACGTCCGTCTTCGTGTAGATCGACTTGATCTGCGCGCGGACCGTGCCGATCGACACGCCGCGCAGCGCCGCGCACTCCTGCGGCGAGCGTCCGTCGCAGCACAGCAGCACGGCCAGCTCGGCTTCCGCCGACGACAACCCGTAGAACACCCGCAAGCGTTGCGCACGCGCCGACGGCGCACGCAGGTCCGCGGCGGTCATCAGCGCCGCGACGCCGGGCCGTTCGCGCGCGAGGCGCGACTGTTCGGGAACGGGGATCAGCGCAAGCGGCAGCGGCTCGCCCGTCGTACGCCGCAGCAATAACCCGCCGCGCGCGAACGCGTACCGCCATTGCGTGTCATCGACGCAGCCTTCCGGCGCGAAACGGCCGTTGACGATCCGCAGCGCCGGTTCGGCGGCGATCAGCTGATCGGCCGCGCGGTTCGTATAGCGCAGTTCGCGCCGCGGGCCGAGCAGGAACACGGGCACCGGCACCGCATCGAGCGCCGACTCCGCAGCAGCCACGCGCGCTTCGAGTTCGCCGATGCGCGCATGGATGCGCAGCGCGCGACTGATGTGGCCGCCCATGATTTCGATGGTGCGGCGCTGCGCGTCGGACAACCCGTGCGATTCCGGGCCGCTCTGTACGCTGAGGAAAGCGCCGGCGCCCTCGCCGCGATGGATGTACAGGCCCGAGATGCCGCCGAGCCCGAACGGATGCATGAATTCCCGATAGAACACGCCATGTGTACGCTGCCGCACCGACAGGTGCTTGACGTCCTCGAACCAGCGCCCTGCCGGCCAGTCGGCGGCGACCGGCACGACCGGGTCGTACGGGTAGAACTCGGTGTTGTAGCGGTGGTGGCATGCGGCGACCCATGACGGATCGTCGCCGGCTGCCCGCTCGATTGCCGGCATCCGCGCCGCGTCGTCGAACGACAGCAGCGTGGCCATGCGCGTGCCGACCGTCAGACGCAGCCCGTCCAGCACCGCTTCCCATCGTTGATCGCCCAGTGCCGCAGCGTAGACGTCATCGATCCATGCCGAGGGAATCAATCCGTTCATCTGCATCTGGCCACCCCGCGCCGTGCGTTTTTGTCGAACGCCGTTCGGGCATCTTACTCAATCGGTCTGATTGTTCAAATTGCCGATGCGGATTTGGCCGAAATACCACGTTTGTCACCGTTTCTCGTCAGACGTAATGGTGGTTTTTGACGCGGCGGGCGTGGAATCGGTGGCGATGCAGACGGCCGATGGCGGCCTGCGGCGCGGGTCGCGCGGGACGAAATCTTGTCGCGAGTGGAGGCGTGCGAGGCCGGATGCGATGCAATGGAACGCGGTTCGGCACCCGGCCCGACGATGCACTTACTTCATCGCCACGAACCGCGCTTCCATCTCGTCGATCTTCGCGAGCACGGCTTCGCTCAGCTTTCTGACGTGACGCGGCACGTCGGGCGTGGACAGCAGTTCCTCGATACGCCCGCGCCAGTAACTCGGATGCCTGACGCGCGCCGCGCCCGACATCGACACGTCGTCGATGTCCGTCTCGCTGTCCAGCAGCGCCACCATGCGCTGGATATGGGAGAGCTCTCGTTCCACATAGTCTCGTGCGAGCATATTGATTGAAATTCCCCGAAATACGACATCAGGCCTTCCGTCATCAACGCGTCGTCGACCGCGGCGCCAACGACGCACCGCGGACGTTGCGCATCAGCGTACGCGACGACCGTGTCAACCGACTGTGCGGACGCTCACGGCGATCGACACGCAACGGCAGGCCTGTTCGATTGTTCTGGTGATATCCGGTCCCCGGCGCCTTGTAGACCATCGTAGGCGTACCGCTCGGCGACGGCATCCCCAAAAGTGGGGATGCCGGCCGATATGGGCGAGGAATCGTTGCCGGCAACGACGAGGGCGAAAAACGCAAGCGGGCGCGACGGCGCGACGGACCATTGTTGTCCGGCAATACGATGGCGACGATTCCGGCGCTCCGCTCACTTTCACCTCCGACGAATCGGCCGTCGTGCCTGTCGCCCCCTGCATGTCGATTGGCGCGCTTTGCGAGTGAAGTGGCGTGCAAAAGGCGGCATCATGGCGCATCACTTCTGCAACGGAATCCCGCCCATGAATATCGATACCGACCTCCCCGTCATGGTCACCGGCGCGACCGGCTACGTCGCCGGTTGGCTCGTGCAGCGGCTGCTCGAGGCCGGCGTGACGGTCCATGCGGCCGTCCGCGACCCCGACAGCCCCGACAAGCTCGAGCATCTCCAGCGCATCGCGGCCGGCAAGCCCGGCACCCTCCGCTATTTCCGCGCGGACCTGCTCGAACCCGGGTCGTACGCCGACGCGATGGCCGGTTGCGGGACCGTGTTCCATACCGCGTCGCCCTTCACCGTCACCGTCCGCGATCCGCAGAAGGAGCTGGTCGATCCGGCGCTGCTCGGCACGCGCAACGTACTCGAGACGGCCAACCGCACGCCGTCGGTGCGGCGCGTCGTGCTGACCAGCAGTTGCGCGGCGATCTACGGCGACAACGCCGACCTCGCCGCGACGCCCGACGGTGTGTTCACCGAAGCAATCTGGAACACCAGTTCGTCGCTGACCCACCAGCCCTATTCGTATTCGAAGACGGTCGCCGAGCGCGAAGCGTGGAAGATCGCCCGCCAGCAGCAACGCTGGGATCTCGTCACCATCAACCCGTCGCTCGTGATCGGGCCGGGCATCAATCCGTACGCGACGTCGGAAAGCTTCGAAATCGTGCGGCAGATGGGCAACGGCACGATGAAGGCCGGCGTGCCGGATCTCGGCCTGGGTGCGGTGGATGTCCGCGACGTGGCCGATGCGCATCTGCGTGCGGCGTTCCTGCCGAACGCCAACGGCCGTTACATCGTGTCGGCGCACGACACGAACCTGCCGGCGATGGCCGCCACGCTGCTGGAACGGTATGGCGCCGACTACCCGATTCCGCGGCGCATCCTGCCGAAATGGCTGGTGTGGCTGATCGGCCCGCTCGCGAACAAGAGCGTGACGCGCCGCGTGGTCGCCCGCAACATCGGGCTGCCCTGGCGGGCCGACAACAGCCGCAGCCGCAACGAGCTCGGGATGCGCTATCGCCCGCTCGCCGAGTCGATGAACGACTTCTTCCAGCAGCTCGTCGAAACCGGGCAATTACAGAGATGAACCGCTTCGCGATCTCGCCCGGCTGGCAGGTCATGATGGTCGACCTTGGCCTGCGCGCCGACGAACTGCTGCGGCGCGCGCAGTTGCCCGCCGATCTGTTCACGCGCCCCGAGAACGGGTTGACGACCCGCGAGTACTTCGGCCTGTGGCGCGCGATGGAAGACATGGCGAATACGCCGGCCGTCGCGCTGCGCATCCTCGATCTGCTCGCCGTCGAAACCTTCGATCCGCCGCTGTTCGCCGCGTTGTGCAGCCCGAATCTGGAGATCGCGATCCGGCGCATCGGCCAGTTCAAGCCGCTGATCGGCCCGATGCGGTTGCGTGTGTCGCACGAGGCCGACGCGCTCACCCTCGCCGTCGACTTCCTGGAACGCGACGTACCGCCGCCCGGCATGCTGGTCGCGGCCGAACTCGGCTTCTTCGTGAAACTCGCGCGGCTGGCGACCCGCACCGAGTTGCCCGCGCGCGCCGTCATGCTGCCGCGCGACGTCAGCCCCCATCCCGGCTATGCGCGCTTTTTCGGCGTGACGCCGCAGTACGGCGATGCGCCTTCCGTGAGCGTGGCGCTGCAGGATGCGCGGCGTCCGTTCGTGACCGCGAACCATGCGATGTGGCAGATTTTCGAACCCGACCTGCGCCGCCGCCTCGACGCACTGTCGGCCGAGGCCGGCATCGTCGAGCGCGTGCGCGCGACGCTGCTCGAACTGATTCCGGGCGGGCTCGCCACCGCGGACGGCGTCGCGCAAACGCTTGCGATCAGCAAACGGACGCTGCAGCGGCGGCTCGGCGACGAAGGCGCGAACTTCAAGACCCTGCTTGCGGAAGTCCGCGAGAAGCTCGCGTGGCATTACCTCGATCGCTCGGATCTGCCCTACAGCCAGATCGCTTTCCTGCTCGGCTACCAGGACCCGAATTCGTTCTTCCGCGCATTCAATGAATGGACCGGAATGACGCCCGAAGCCGCCCGTTCACGCACGGCGCGTTGATCAACGCGAAGCGGCCCGCCCTGTCTACCCGGCCATTCCATATCAGCCGGGCGTGCCGCTGCGCTTCAAGCCGAAAATGAAATCGGCTTCGACCGACGCGCCCTTCGGCAATTGCAGCACGCCGACCGACGAACGCGTATGGATGCCGGCGTCGCCGAGCACCGCGACCAACACGTCCGACGCGCCGTCGGCCACTTCGCTCTGCATCGTGAAGCCGGGCGCGCTTCGCACGTACACGGTCATGCGCGGTACCGTCGCGATCGCATCGAGCGTGCCGCAATGCTTGCGGATCAGCGACAGCGCGCGCAGCGCCGAGATACCGGCTGCCCGGCGGCCATCGTCCAGCGAAACGGATTCGCCCACGACGCCGACGAAATGCACGACTTCACCGATTCGCGGCACCTGGCCGGCAATGTAGGCCGTGCTTCCGTCGACCAGAACGGGCGTGTACTTTCCGCCGATCCTGATCGTTTCGTCCGGATCGAATCCGAATTCGGCTGCGACCTGTTTCAGTTTGTCATCCCTGTTCATCAGTGAATTCCCCAATCCCTCTGAAAAAAGATAAAGAATAATTGAGTCTCCGAAGCTTGTCCCGCACGAAAAGATCGGTCACGAACGATCCAGTCAAACCACTTCTCAGGTGTTCGAAGCAGTCGCGGATTGCCATATCGGCAATGGAATTCACCGTCTCAGCAATTTTCTTCATCATTTCGGTTGAAACCGCTATCATGTATGGACACAAACCTGAAGAGTGATATATGGCAACTTACAAGGAACTGAAGGCTCAAATGGACGCTTTGGCCGAGAAAGCCGAAGCCGCGCGCGCCGCTGAATTCCAGGCGGTCGTCGACGACATCCGCACCAAAGTCGCGGAATACGGCATTACCGAGAAAGACATTTTCGGTACACGCCGTGGTCGGCCGGCCAAACAAGCGGGCGCCCCCGTGCAGGCAAAGTATCGCGATCCGAAGACCGGGGCGACCTGGTCGGGCCGCGGTCGCGCGCCCGCATGGATCAAGGATGCGAAGAATCGCAATCGATTCCTGATTCAGGAATAAGCATCCCGGCATGGGCCGGCGCGCGATTCAACGCGCCGTCCGGCGATTTGGGCATTGATTGGCGCATCGATACCGGCGGGTTTCCAACGCCGCTCCGGTTGACGAGGTCTTGCCCGATCGGCGTGTCGCGCACTGGCCAATCGGCCAATCGCACCGCACGCCAATCCTTTCTTCAGCGTTCATAATAAACGGCAAGCCAGACGGTTTGCACTTCGTCATGCGTCCACGCGACACGATGACGGCAATGCGGCTCGATCAGCACGTAATCTCCCGCGCGCATATCGAGCCGCGTTGCATCTTCTTCGAATTCGAGCACGGCCGCGCCGGACAGCAACACGACCCATTCGGCCCGCGCGTCGTCATACCAGAACCCGTCCGGGCTCGCATGGCCCATCGATACGATTCGCTCGACGTTCACGCGCGGGCTCGTCACGAGCAGGTCGATTCGCTCGTTGCCGCCGCGCCGCCCGTCGACGCTGAATAAATTACCGGTTTGAAGTTGCATCGCTTCGCCTCGTCGTTGATCGTCGGGTAAATGCTGCGGCTTTAAAGACGACGGAAATGGTCGCATCAGCCTGACATTGCGCTGGTCTGCACGGACGTCGTCAAATGTCTGATAAAAAGATGAAGAGTGGGTGCAACTTTACCGACGCTCATTCATTGGCGCGATAAAGTACATCGCGACATTCTTTTAGCGACGCGCGCGCCATAGCGCGCCATTTCGGTAAAAGCCGGCCGACATCCCGCCGGCGTCCGCAGCGTCGGGCCAAGCTCTTCACGCAAATAACGGGCTTGCGAGCACGCGTCGATCGACGCATTTTCCGTTCGCAGGCCGGCATGAGCAAGCATCGGCACGGACATTCATTCTTTATTTCGATTCGAGGTCGTGTTTGCCCGATGAACGACAATATTGTCCGGGTCGTTGATATCGATGCGAGTGCCGACGAAGCAACCCCCGTCAAACCATCTCCCTCAACCACGCCAGCAACGCCGCCTGCGCACTTCCTTCCGCCACCGGCGCCGGCGTCAACAGGTAGTAATCCGATCCATCCTCGACGAACCCCATTGGCGCGACCAGCACACCGCTTTCGATGTCGTCGCGCACCAGATGCCACGGCCCGATCGCGACGCCCAACCCCGCAACGGCCGCCTGCAGACTGAAGTAGAAGTGATCGAACCGCTGCCCGCGCCCGTTCGCGGCCGGCTGATTCGACGCCGCCGCCCACGCGTTCCATGCGTCCGGCCGGGTCCGCGTATGCAGCAGCGCGGCGTCGGGCTTCAACGCGCGGCCGCCGCGCCGCGATGCAAACCACGCGCCGACCTTGTCCGGCCGGCAAACCGGCCCCACCCGCTCGGCGAACAGATGCTCGGCGTGATACCCCGCCGGCCACGCGAAATCGTTGCGACGTATCGCCATGTCGATACCGCTGTCGAACGAGAACGGGCCGCCCGCGGCGGCCAGATGGATATCGACGCCCGCATGCCGCGCCTGGAAATCCGGCCAGCGCGGGATCAGCCAGCGCATCAGCAGCGTCGGCTCGCACGACAGGACCGAACGCCGCGCACGGGCGGCCTCGGTGCGCAACGCGTGGGCGGCGTGACGCATCAGGCCCAGCCCATCATGGACGGCCCGGGCGAGTGCGCGGCCCGCCTCGGTCAGGAACACGCGACGACTGCGCCGCTCGAACAGCGCCACGCCCAGATCGTCCTCGAGCAGACGCACCGCGCGGCTGACCGCGCCGTGGGTCAGGCACAGCTCGTCGGCCGCGCGACCGAAATGCTCGTGACGCGCCGCCGCGTCGAAACAACGCAGCGCCATCAGCGACGGCAGGTTCGTACGAATCGATTGTGATTCGAACTCACCATTCTGGTCAGAAATCATCGTTTTTCCTGGTGAAGCCCGATCGATAGGATTGTGCCATCAACCCACCCAGCGCAGGAGAAACGTATGACCGAATGGATAGTCGTAGTCACCATTACGCTGCTGGCCGTCATCAGCCCGGGGCCGGACTTCGCGATGGTCACGCGCAACAGCCTGATGCTGTCGCGTCGTTCCGGCGTGCTCACCGCATGCGGGATCGGGCTCGGCGTAACGGTCCACGTGAGCTACACGCTGCTGGGCGTCGGGCTGCTGATCCGTCAGTCGCCGTGGCTCTTCAATGCCGTCAAGCTGATCGGCGCGATCTATCTGATCTACCTCGGTGCGAAGATGCTCATGACGAAATCCGGCGGCGTGCAAGCCGACAGCCGCGTGGCGGCGCTGTCGGATCTCGCCGCGCTGCGCACGGGCTTCCTGACCAACGCGCTGAATCCCAAGACCACGGTGTTCATCGTCAGCCTGTTCATGCAGGCCGTCCGGCCCGACACGCCGCTGATCGTGCAGCTCGGCTACGGCGCGTTCATCGCGGCCGCACATGCCGGCTGGTTCAGCCTCGTCGCGATGTGTCTCTCGGCCACGGCTGTCCGCGATCGGCTGCTGTCGCTGCGACACTGGATCGATCGCACGTTCGGCTGCCTGCTGGTGGGCTTCGGCGTCGCGCTCGCCATCGCACGCGGCGGGCGCTGACGCTCGACCCGCACGGATGCGCGGCGGCGGGTGCTCTGCGGCGGGGTGCCCTGCGCCGGGTGCCCCGCACCACCAACCTCAGAACGTCCGTGCGATCGTTCGTGCCTCGTCGATCGCCCGACTCCGGTCGACCTTCCCGTCCGGGCCGAACAACGTGCGCTCGACGACGATCCCCGTGATGTCCGTCACGCCCACGAACTTGAGCCACGTTTCCATGTAAGGGCGCTGCAGATCGAACTCGGCGGCCGGCGTAAACGACCCCGGCGACTGATAGGCGAGCCCGCGCGCGTAGACCACCGCCGCCTTTTTACCGGCCAGCTTGCCGGTAAAACCCGTTCCGTCGAACGTGAACAGCACGTCCTTCTGCGAGATCACGTCGATCAGGTGCTTGAGCTTGTACGGAATGCTGAAATTCCACAGCGGCACGCCGAACAGGAACTTGTCCGCTTCGTGGAACGGCGCCGCGAGCCGCTCGATCTGCTGCCACGCAGCCGCCTGCTCCTGCGTCAACGCCGTGCCGCTCAGTCCGGCATATTTCGCGGCCAGCGCGGCGCCATCGAATTCGGGCATCGCCAGATCCCAGATGTCGAGCTTCCGGATCTCGTGATCGGGATGGGCCTGCCGGTACGCGTCGAGAAATGCCTCGCACACCTCGATGGATGCCGAATAGGCCTTGTTGGGTGAGCCTTCGATATAGAGCACGCGTGTCATGGCGCCGATCCTTGTCGAGCGTGACGACGGCGCGCGGGATGCGCGCTCGCCCACTGCCCTTCGCAGCCTAGCGGGTCGGCCTATAATCCGGAAACGATATTAATTGATCAAACTAACCCGGATTGGTGATGAATGAACGCTCCCCTCGACACGGCACTGCTTCATACGTTCGTCGCGGTCGCCGACGTGCGCAGCTTCACCGGCGCCGGGCGCCGGCTGAACCTCAGCCAGTCCGCGGTCAGCGCGCAGATCGTTCGCCTCGAGGAGCAGGTCGGCCAGGCGCTGCTCATGCGCAACACGCGCAGCGTCACGCTCACCGCGCATGGCGAGACGCTGCTCGGCTACGCGCGCGCGATGCTCAATCTGAGCGAGGAAGCGCGCGCCAGGCTGGGAACGGGTGACGCGATCGACGTCAAGCTGCGGATCGGTGTATCGGAGGACTTCGCAACTGGCTGGCTGCCGGACCTGATGCGCCGTCATGGCGCCGCGCGGCGCGGCCTGCGGCTGGATCTGGTCGTCGACATCGGCGACAGCCTGTTTCAACGGCACGCCAACGGCGAATTCGATCTCGTGATCGGCAGCCGGTGCTCGCACGCGGGCCACGGCGCGACGTTGTGGCAGGAACCGCTCGTCTGGGCGTTCGCGCGCCACGAGCCGCTTCCGGAAGGCGACGTGCCGCTCGCGTGCTTTCCCGATCCGTGCCCGTACCGCGGCGCCGCCATCAAGGCGCTCGCGCTGGCCGGCATGCGCTACCGGATCGCGTGCGAAAGCCCGAGTGTGACCGGCATCCGCACCTTCGCGCGGGCCGGCATCGCGATCGCGCCGGTGCCGCGCAGCGCGATCGACGACACGCTTCGCGAATTGGGTTTGCCCGAAGGCTTGCCGGAATTGCCGGCGATGGAATTCGTGATGATGCACGACGCGCGGATGCCGGCGGCCGCCGAATTCGCCGCGATGATCGTGGACGAAGCGGCCGCCCGCACGGGCACGGGCACGCGTCGCCGTGCGTAGCGGGTAGAGTCCGCCAGCGTACCGGCGAAGGCATCCACGCCCCCCGCGGCTGCTCGGATAGCTGACGCGAACTGCGCTCAGATCACCTCGAAACGCAAGCCCGCGTGGCGAACGAGACGATCGACGAAACGCTCGTCGAACATCGTCGCGGGCGTCCAGAAACCGCCGCCGCGCCCGATCTTCACACCGTCACGGCTGCCATCGATCGCGAGGCTGATCGCGGCCTGGCCGAGCATCTTGCCGGTCGAGCCATAGCCGGGATCGCGATCGCCGGTGACTTTCACGCGCAGGGTTCTGCCGTCGTCCGTGCGGCCGAAAAAGCGCAAATCGTAGCGGCCGGCCCGCTGCGCGTCGACGCTCGGCCCCTCGCCGGGCTTCGGCAGCAGGAAGCGCTCCATCAGGCCGCGCACGGGCCCGATGAGAACGCCCACCATGAACGCACCGAGGCCCGCCACCATCGTCAGCGCGCTCACGCGCCCCTTCAGGCCCGTGCCCGTCATCACGGCTTCGTCATAGGTGAAGCGGCTGCCGTACGCATTGCCCGCCAGCGCATTGGAGCGGTGCACGACGCGCTCGTTGATCGCCGCCATCACGAACGGCGCGATCCACGCATCGCAGTCGCGATCGAATTCGGCGGATCGAACCGCATGCTGCCGCACCGTGAAGCCATGTCCTGGCGGGCACAGCGAATAAGGATCGAGCAGTTCCCGGCGCAATGCCGGATCGGCCGCCGCTTCGCGCACGACGTTGATCACGCTGGCCACGGTGCCGCCCGACGCGCCGCCCTTCAGCGTCTTGACGCGCATCTTCACGTGAGCGGCCGGCACGCCCCACTGCTGCCGCGCCTGTTGCTGCAGGAAGAACACGCCCATGTCCGACGGCACCGAATCGAAGCCGCAGCAATGCACGATGCGCGCGCCCGATTGCCGGGCCGCAGGCTCGTACTTGTCGATCATCCGCTTGATCCATTGCGTCTCGCCGGTGAGATCGCAATAGTCGGTGCCGGTCTGCGCGCAGACCCGGACCAGCGGCTCGCCGTACAGCGCGTAGGGGCCGACGGTGGACACCACCACCCGCGCTTGCGCGCACAGCGCCCGAAGCTGCGCTTCGTCGGCCGCGTCGGCAACGATGATCGGTACCGACTGCCCGGCCGCGCCGAGCGTATCCCGGACTTGCCTGAGCTTTGCGTCGGACCGGCCCGCGATCGCCCAGCGCAGCATCTCGCCCGCACCCGCGCCGGACAGATAGTCGGACAGATAGTCGGACAGATAGCGGGCCAGAATCTGCCCGACGAAACTCGTGGCGCCGAATACGACGAGATCGTAGGTCGGTTGCGGCATGGACGACTCCTTCGGCGCGCGCACGTCGCACGCAGCCGTATCGTTAGCGTGGCTTTCCGGGTTCATCGAAGGCCGTCAACGGCGTCGGCAGATTCAGCACCAGTTGCGCATCCTTGACCACGTCGAGACGCATGATGGTGGATGCGCCGAGCCCGTCGAGCAACTGGCTCAGCGGGCCGCCGTGCCGCACCAGCTCGACGTTGCGCGGCAACAGGCGCTGCGCGAACGACAGCATGTTGGTCTGCACCGACGACTGGTGCCATTCGCCGTCGATGCGATTGACCATCGTCGCGGTGCTCATGTGCGATTGCGACGGAACTTGCGTCAGCGCCGGCAGCGGCACGCTCAGGCTCAGATCCGGCCGGCCGCCCGGGCCGGCGATACGTGCGCGCGCCGTCGCGCCGATGTCCACGTCGATATCCGCGAGCCACTTGGGCAGCTGATAGCCGTGCACGCCGCGCACCCGCGCGATTTCCGTCGTGACCGGCAGCGCCAGCACGTGCGCGAAGAAACTCCGGCGCCGCATCGAGTCGATCAGCTCGAGCGCGTGCGACCCTTTCGCGCCGGGCCGGCGGATCACCACCGCGACGGATACTTCGTCGTACGGATCGTTGTCGCACACCGAATACGAAAAGAACGTCAGCGCGACGAGCCCGTAGCCGGGCAGCGCCAGCAGCGGTTCGATCGGTACGGGAAGCATGGTTCTCAGGCGGTCGAGCGGCGCCAGGAACAGCAGCTGAATGCTGCTGGAGCGATAGTAGAAGTTCGGCGCCCACGTCGGGCCCACGCGCGACATCACCTGACGCTTCGGAATCCGGCGGAAAAAATCGATGTCCCCGCGGCCGGGTCGCGCGCCACCGCGTCCAGGTCCGGATTCATCCGGAACCGGTCGTAGTAGCCGCCCTCGGGCACGTCGACCGTATGCGGCCCGAATTCGACCTGTGTAAAACGCCTGTCCATGTTCGTTGTCTCCCGTCGATGGTCGATCGGGGCAGGCAACACCCGAAGCCTGCCGATTCACCGTCGTCAGCAGGCACTCTAAGCTTTAAGTCAGCTTCAAGGTCAAGGCGCCTAGTAGAGGAATATGTCGGACTGCGGGGGCGCGATTTGCCGGCGGCGTCGTTTCATCGGCGATTGCGCGCCGCGATCGGCCCATCGCCGACAGCATTCGCCTATAGTGCCGATTGCCCATTCAACGAGGAGAACAGTCATGACACTGCAGGCCCGCGGTCCGTTCGAAGTGAAACTGAATCCGGAACCCTTGAGCAACGTCGCGGAAGGCAGCGGGCTCGGCCGCATGTCGCTGGACAAGCATTTTCACGGCGATCTGGAAGCCGTGAGCCACGGTGAAATGCTCGCGTTTCGCAGCAGCGTTCAGGGCTCGGCCGGCTACGTGGCGATGGAAACCGTCAAAGGCGTGCTTGGCGGACGCAAGGGCAGCTTCGTGCTGCAGCACAGCTCCACCATGACGCGCGGGCAGCCGACGCAGTCGATCACGGTCGTGCCCGATTCCGGCACGGACGAATTGCTCGGGCTGTCCGGCGCGATGCGCATCGACATCGACAACGGCCAGCATGCGTACCGCTTCGACTACGCATTGCCTGACGCGCCGCAATAAGCCCGCCCGTCACGCGAGCGCTGCTTCGCGCAGACGGAACTGCGCGACCGCCGCGCTCAGCCGCGCGCCCTGTTCGTCGAGCGACAGCGCCGCGGCCGCCGCCTCCTCGACCAGCGCGGCATTGCGCTGCATCGTCTGCTCCATCTGGATCACCGCGGCGTTCACCTGCTCGATGCCCGACGACTGCTCGTCGAACGCCTGGCTCGTTTCGCCCATGATCGCGTTGACGCGCTCGACCGCCGCGACGAGCTCGGTCATCGCCGAGCCGGCCAGCGCGACCAGGCTGCTGCCGTCTTCGACGCGTTGCGCGGAATGACCGATCAGGTCGCGAATTTCCTTCGCCGCCGCCGCACAGCGCTGCGCGAGCCCGCGCACCTCGGTTGCGACGACCGCGAACCCGCGCCCCTGCTCGCCCGCGCGCGCGGCTTCGACGGCGGCGTTCAACGCGAGGATGTTGGTCTGGAACGCGATGCTCTCGATCACGCCGACGATGCCGGAAATGCGCGTGGAGCTCGTCGAAATTTCCGACATGGTCGCGACGACGCGCTGCATCGCTTCGCCGCCGCGCGACGCGATGCCGGCCGCGCCCTCGACGTACGTGCGCGCATCGCGTGCGTTGTCCGCGTTCTGGCGCACGGCCGCCGTCAGTTGCTCGACGCTCGCGGCCGCCTGCTGCAGCGACACGGCCTGCTGCTCGGTGCGTGCGGACAGGTCGACGTTGCCGCTCGCGATGGTGCGCACGTCGCCGACGATCGTCTCGGTGCTCGCACGCACCTGGCTCACGGTATCGACGAGGCCGTCCTGCATCCGCTTCAGCGCATTCAGCAGATACGCCATCTCGTTCTCGCCCGGGACGACGACGGTACCGGTCAGGTCGCCTTTCGAGATTTTCTCGAACTGATCGACCGCGAGATTGATCGGCCCGACGATCGCCTTCGCGAGCACGCGCTGCGCAACGAAGCCGACGACGAGCGCCAGCACCGCAACCGCCCCCATTCCCCACACGATCCGGTGGAAATTGATGCCGGCCGCCTCGTAGCGGGCCTTCTGGCGCGCGACCTGGAACGATTCGAGCGCGTCGATCGCCTCCTGGTAGGCGGCGAAAAGCGCAGGCGGCGCGGTGCGCTGCGTGTCGAGGAAGTTGAATGCGTCGTCGCCGTCGAGCTGTGACAGCGCCTTCAGGAACACGCGGTCGAGCAGCGCGCGCCGACGGCTTTGCAGCGTGTCGAACAGCGCCTGCTCGCTGGCGTCGCGCGCATGCAGATGCGTGTACGCGTCCAGTTCGTCGTTGCTCTGCTTGAGCAATGTGTGAAGTTGCGCGACTTCCTCCTTCGCGGGCTGGCCGGCGCTGATGATCTGCGCGACGTCGCTCATGCGTTCGCGCAGCACGAGCATCCGCTCGGAGCTGGTCTTCAGGTGCAGCAGCGACGCGGTGTCGTCGCGGTACATCGCCTCGAGCGAACCGTTGCCGATGGTGAGGGCCGCGATGCCCGCACCGACCACCAGCACGAGCAGCACGGTATAGCCGGCGATGGTCGCGACGAGTCCACCACGGATAGTGAGTTGTTTTCGCATGACGTTCCCTTGAGCCGGCCGGGCACGGCCAGCGGCGGAGGTGAATTCCGGAACACGAACGGCGCGCGCCATGACGCACTACGCGGCGCGGGGTTGCGAACGAGTTAACGGCGCGGGGAACGGGCGGCTTTTATCCGCACGCGACACGAATCTTGACGATTGCGACAGAGGGGGAAGGCGCAGCGCGGCTACCGGCGATCGCCGAGCCTCGAACGAATTTCGTCGGCCGACGCGCCGCGCTGGTGCGTGGCGATCTGCCAAACGTTTCCGCACGCGTCCCTCACCCTCAGCCGCCGGTCGCCGGACGGCATGTCGACGGGCGCTTCCAGCGGAATCGTCTGCAATGCGCAGCGTCCGTCGACAGATCGAATCGGAGTCGTCGACATGCACGTACTGAAACACCTGTATCGCGTCAGGCATCGGTCTCGTAAAACAGCCCGTATTCACCGCTCGCCCGCCTGATTCGCGCGAACCCGGGTTCGCCCAGATGCATGCCGGCGATCAACAGCCCTTCCGAGCTGACCCGGTCCAGCAGCCGCGAACGCGTGGTCGCTGCCTGCGACGCATCCTGGTCGAACGCAATCGACACGTCCGGCCGCCTGATCTGGATGTGCGGAAAATGCACGATGTCGCCCCACACGAGCAGGCCCTGATCGCCGGATGCGAGCAGGTATCCGGTATGTCCGTCGGTATGCCCCGGTAGCGGAATGGTGGCGATTCCGGGAAGCACCTCGCCTTCCTCGAAGGTCCGGAGCGCGTCGCGGTAAGCGTCGAATACCTGACGCGCGATCCGGAAATTGCCGCGGGCGCGCTCGCTGGCGCGGCTCAGGTTGCCGTCGTCCCGCCAGAATGCGACCTCGCGTCGATGCGCGACCAGCTCCGCATTCGGAAACGCGACGAGTCCATCGGCATGCACCAGCCCGCCGACGTGGTCGGGATGGGCGTGGGTGAGCAGGACGGTGTCGATCGCGGCAGGCTCGATGCCGGCGAGCCGCAAATTGTCCATCAGGCGGCCGCCCCATTGCTTGATGCCGCCGGCCCCGGCGTCGATGAGCACCGTGCGGCCCGCGCCGCGCACCACGTAGCAGTTGATGTGCACGGCGGACGGCGCCTGCTGCCCGGCCGCACGCTGCATCCCGGCGGCGTCGGTCGCGTCGATATTCGACAGGAAATCGAGGCTGGCCGTGAGGTAGCCGTCACTGATCGCGGTGATCGTGAAATCCCCGACACGTTGGCCGGGAAACGTAACGTTGGACATCGTGCTTCTCCGTAGCGGCTAGTTTCGGGCGTGAAGGTTCGGTGCGGCATGACCGAAGCAACGGATGCGTGCGGTCAACCCGGTGCGGCGGACGATAGCGTGATCGAGCGCTTCCATGAATGCGTTCATGACCGCGGGCGGGCGAGACGGCGCGTCGCGATACTGGATTTCCGCGAAAACGGGATGCCCGCAGCCATGCCGAACCGCGACGTAAATGACGTGGACGTTCGTGATTTCTGCCTGAAGGACCCGCGTACAAAGGTCGATGCAATCGTCGGACAGCTCGGCGAGGCGCGCGTCCGGCGGCATGCGTTCCGCATCGATATGGAAAGTCACGTTAGGCATCGCGGGCCGCCTTCGTCAGTTGTTCGGTCATCGGCGTGTAAAGGTAAAGGCCGGCCGGCACGTTGTCGCCAAGCGGAGCGGCGCGCCGCGGCAGGACCGCGAGCCAGCGACGCGCCGGAAACTGTTCCAGTGCGACGGCCTGCATGGCCAGCGGCTTCAAGCCCAGTTCGATCAGCGAGTCGGGCCCGCCGGCGCTCAGCACGAGTAGCTCGTCGGCATTGACCGCCGGCGCACGACCGATGTCGCTATAGAGATTGCGGTGCCAGTCGGTGATGTGCTGCTGCCATCGCGCGAAATTGCCGCCGCCTTTTTGCCGATATTCATCGCCGGTCAGCACGTCGAGGCCGTCGATCGTGTGAATGGCCAGATAAACGGGGCAGCCGTCGTTGATCGCCCTGAAACGCTGCGACGTGTGAAAGCCAGCCACCGAGATGAGGGCCGGCAGCTTGTCGAGGCTGTAGAAGTCGTTCCATTCGGCTTCGCTGGCAGGGTCGGCGAAGCTGCATTCCACGGTGTAGATCATCGGATTTTCCTTCGTGACGGATGCGCATCCTGCGCGTCGAATGCGGGATATTCAGTGCAGTGACGTAATGCTAATCTGCTGGTTTCCGCGTAGATATCGACTTAAAGTCAGTCTTCAGTGATATTTGATCAAGCTGATGGCCGAACGCGATACGACTCACGAGACCCCATGCGACGCAAGATCCCGAGCAATTCCGCGCTCCTGGCCTTCGAGGCGGCGGCCCGACATGGCAGCTTCGCCCGCGCCGCCGACGAGCTGGCCCGCACCGAGGGCGCCGTCAGTCGCCAGATCGGCCGGCTGGAGGCGTTCCTCGGCGTGACGCTGTTCGAGCGCGTCGGCAACCGGGTGCGGCTTGCCCCCAACGGCACGCGATACGCAGTGCAGGTGCGCGAGATTCTGGATCGGCTGGAACGGGACAGCCTGTATCTGATGGGGCAGCCCGTCGAAGGCGCGAGCATCGACATCGCCGCGATTCCGACCTTCGCGACCCGCTGGCTGATCCCGCGGCTGAAGCGCTTTCAGGATCGCCATCCAAACGTCACCGTGCATATCGCCGAACGGATGGAACCCTTCCTGCTGGCCGGCAGCGGATTCGACGCGGCCATTCACTTCGAGCATCCGGCCTGGGCCGGCATGCATCTGCATCCGCTGCTGGAGGAGGTGCTGGTGCCCGTCTGCAGTCCGGCGCTTCTCGAAGGAGTCGGCGCGAACCCGTCGCTGGATGCGCTGCCGCGCCTTCACCGGCGGCAGAATCCGGACGCGTGGCAGCGCTATGCCGACGAGACCGGCATCGTGCTGACCAATTCGGCGGTCGGCCCTCGATACGATCTTCATTCGATGCTGATCGAGGCCGCGCTGGCCGGCCTGGGCGTCGCGCTGGTGCCGCGCCTTTACATCGGCGCCGAGCTTGAACAACGGCGTCTGGTCGCGCCCTGGCCCGACGGCACGGCGGTGACGAAAAACTTCTGCCTCGTGCTGCCCGAGCCGATCGAATTGAGCGCGGCGCCGGTGCGGGCGTTTGCGGAGTGGGTACTGGGCGAGGCGCGAGATTTGGCGCGTTGATGCCGCGCCCGCTGTTCCTCGCGACACGGATTCGGAAGGGCCTGCTCCGCCGCCCCGCTAATCGAGGTACGGCTCCAACACGCCCCCGATCCAGTCCATGAACGCCCGCACGCGCGGCGAAAGATTGCGCCGATGCGCGACGACGAGCGACGCGGCAAGCGGCTCGGGCCGCAAGTCGGGCAACACCTCCACGAGCGCGCCGCTTTCGATGTGATGCGCGAGCGCCGAATAGCCGGCCTGGATCAGTCCGATGCCCGCCAGCCCGGCCGCATGATAGGTCTGCACACTGTTGACCTGCATCGCGCTCGGCAACGGCAGCCACGCATAGCCGTCGCCGTCCGGGTATTCCCAGCCGGGATGCCGCGCGCCGAGCGTCAGCGTGTAGTGAATCATCCTGTGCCCCTGGCTGTGCAGATCGGCGAGCGTACGCGGCACGCCATGCCGCGCCAGATAGTCCGGGCTCGCCGCATTCGTCATGCGCAGCCTGCCCAGCGGCCGGGCAATCAGCGTCTCGTCGGCGATCGGGCCCAGCCGGATCACGCAGTCGAACCCTTCCCGAACCAGATCGACACGCCGGTCGGTGCTGGAAAGCTCCAGCTCCAGATCCGGATGCGCGGCCATCAGTTGCGGCAGCGCCGGCACCACGACGCTGCGCGCCAGTTCCGTGGGCATGTCTACACGCAACCTGCCGCGCAGCGATGCGCCACGCCCCGAAAACATCGACTGCAATTCCTGCACTTCCGCGAGCAGGTCGGTTGCGCGCGCATAGAACGCGCGTCCGTCTTCGGTGAGCTGCACGCGCCGCGTGGTCCGATGCAGCAGTGCGACGCCCATGTCCCGTTCAAGCGTGCGGACGACCGTCGATACCCGTCCTTTCTGAATTCCGAGGCTTTCAGCCGCACGCGTGAAGCTCGCCATTTCGGCGACACGGGCAAAAATCAAAAGCGCATCAAGGTTCTGCATTGTTCATCCGGAAAGTAACAGAACGTTCAATCTGTCGTCGTTTATCACCCGATCGCCGCTCGCTAGAGTGGTTTCCCACGTCGTCCGAACGACGCTCCAACCGAAAGGAAACCCTCATGGATCAACTCAACCCGCCGGTGAAAACGGCCGTCGTCTACCACTCCGGCTACGGCCATACGCAACGGATGGCCGCCGCCGTCGCGGACGGCGCCGGCGCCGCACTCGTCGCGATCGATGCCGACGGCAACCTGGCCGACGACGCGTGGAACACATTGGCCGACGCCGATGCAATCCTGTTCGGCTCGCCGACCTACATGGGCGGCCCGAGCTGGCAGTTCAAGAAGTTCGCGGACGCGTCGTCGAAGGTCTGGTTCGAAAGCGGATGGCAAAACAAGATCTTCGGCGGCTTCACCAATAGCGCCAGCATCAACGGCGACAAGCTCAATACGCTCGAATACTTCTTCCTGCTGGCCGGCCAGCACGGCGGCATCTGGGTCAGCATGGACATCAAGCCGGCCAACCTGAAAGCGTCGACGCGCGACGACCTGAACCGCATGGGCGCCTACATCGCGCCGATGGCGCAGACGCCGGCCGATGCGTCGCCCGAAGAGATGTCGCCGGGCGATCTCGAAACGGCCCGCCGCTATGGCGCGCGCGTTGCGGCGATTGCCGGGCAGTTGCGGGCCGGCCAATCACGCTCCAACTAACATTCCGCCGTTCATGCGGGGCGCCACCGGCCGACGCCTCGCATCGTGTCCGGCCGATTCTGAAGGGCGCTGCAATGAAATACAAGCAATTGGGCCGCACCGGCCTCTATGTGTCCGAGCTGTGTCTCGGCACGATGACGATGGGCGGCAACGCGGATGCCGGCATGTGGGCGGCGATCGGCGCGGTCGGCCAGGACGACGCGAACCGCTTGATTGCCCGCGCGCTCGACGCAGGCATCAACTTCATCGACACCGCGGATATTTACTCGTTCGGCCAGGCCGAACGCGTGGTCGGGCAGGCGCTGCGCGACCTCGGCGTCCCGCGCCACGAAATCGTGCTGGCGACGAAGACGGCCGGCGTGATGGGCGCGGGCCCGAACGACCAGGGCGCGTCGCGCGGTCACATCATGGATTCGGTGCGGCGCAGCCTCGAGCGGCTGCAGGTCGACCATATCGACCTGTACCAGATTCACGCGAGCGACCCCGTCACGCCGATCGAGGAGACGCTGCGCGCGCTCGACGATCTCACGCGACAGGGGCTGATCCGTTACGTCGGCGTGTCGAACTGGCGCGCGGGCAAGATCGGCAAGGCGCTCGGCCTGAGTGCCGCGCTGCACGCCACGCGCTTCGAGACGCTGCAGGCCTACTACTCGATCGCCGGGCGCGACGTGGAGCGCGAACTGGTTCCGCTCGCCGTCGACGAGCAGATGGGGCTGCTCGTGTGGTCGCCGCTCGCCGGCGGATTGCTGTCGGGCAAGTTCGGCCCCGGTGCGGCGACCGAAGCAGGTTCGCGGCGCGGCCATTTCGATTTTCCGCCGGTCGATCTCGATCGGGCCTGGCCGTGCGTCGCGGAAATGCGCGCGATTGCCGGCGCGCATCGCGTGTCGGTCGCGCGGATCGCGCTCGCGTGGTTGCTCGCCAGGCCGGCGGTCACGAGCGTCATCATCGGCGCCAGGCGGATCGACCAGCTCGACGACAACCTCGGCGCGGTCGATGTCGTCCTGACCGACGATGAGCTGGCGCGTCTCGACGCCGTGAGCGCGTTGCCGCCCTGCTATCCCGGCTGGATGATCGCGCGTCAGGAAGCGGGCAGGATTCCCGGGCCGTTTACGCGCACCGCGTCGAAATAGGAGCGGCGGCACTTCATCTCATCGGTGGTTCGACGCGGGGGTGGCGAAGCTGCTCGTGTCGAACCGGGTGGGCGTGCGACGTGTGCTTACATCCGATAGCCCGGTTTCTTGTACAACGTTCCGGAACGCGCATCGATATCCGGACGATAGACTTCCTCCTTCCATCTATCCGCCGGAATCTCCTCGAAACCAACTGAAACGGATTCCTCACCATAACCGAGTATGTCCATCACGTCGCGCGTGATGGCGTCCGCGAGACGTTGCTTCTGTTCCTCGGTCTTCCCGGGCCAGGCTTTGACGATGACGTGGGGCATGACATCCTTCTCCGAAATTCGAAACGACCGCGTGCACGCGCATCACGCCGCGCGCCATGAAAATACGTCCTTGAATACCGGCAGCGCCGAAAAGACGTTCGGCCATCCCGCGTAGAACGCCAGTTGCGTCAACGTCTCGGACGCTTCGGCCTGCGTGAGCCCGTTGTCCATCGCACGATTCAGGTGATACGGGATTTGCGCGACCTGGCCGTTGGCGACGAGCGCGCTCACCGTCACCAGGCTGCGGTCGCGCGGCGCGAGCCCGGGGCGCAGCCACAAGTCGCGAAACAGCGCATCGGTCGTGTACTCGACCACGCCGGGCGCGACCGCGCCGAAGTTTTCCGAGACCGTCCGCGCACGCTGCGCCTCGGCTGCCTCGTTCAGCGGCAGCGGCGTGACGTCCGCCGGCGCGAGCTGATCGGGCCCGATGCCGCGTTCGTCATAGACATGCCTGACGATGATCGATGCGGCGCTCGCGTTGGCCCATCCCGCGTAAAAAGCCAGATGCGCGATCATTTCCGATATTTCCGCGGGCTTCACGCCGTGATCCAGCGCGAGACGCGCATGCAGCGGCATCTCGACGGTCTGGCCGCGGGCGATCAGCACCGACAGCGTCACGATGCTGCGATCGCGCAGCGACAGGTGCGGTCGCTTCCAAAGGCCGTCGAATACGGTATGGCTCGTGTATCGCTCGAAGGCCGGGGCAACCGCCTTCAAGGCGTCAACAGACAAGGGTTCCTGCATGGTGTCGGTCCTTTGCATGGTGGTGCACGCGGCGGCCAGCAGTGCCAGCCCTGTCGCGGCGACGAATCGCGACAGGCGCCGCGTGCGATCGTCAACGCGCGCCGTGCTGCGCATCGGTGACGTGTTCGGGCCGGTTGACGTCGCGCCCATCGAGTGCCTCCCGAAGCGCGACCTGCGTGCCGCTGCGCGCAACCGCGATGCCCGCGCTCGCCGCCGCATCGGCCGATGCGGCCGCTGCGGCGAACGACGCGCGGGCCGGCATCGAATTCAAGGCTGCTGGCGTATTCATCGCGGTCCGCCGCTGCCGAGGTATTGCTCGTCCGTGACCTTCTCCAGCCAACGGACGTTCTTGCCGTCGAGCGCTTCCTGAATCGCGACGTGAGTCATCGCGGTGGTCGACGTCGCACCGTGCCAGTGCCTGTGGCCCGGCGGGCACCAGACCACGTCGCCCGCGCGGATCTCGACGCGCGGTTCGCCGTCGCATTGCGTCCAGCCGCAGCCGGCGGTCACGAGCAGCGTCTGGCCGAGCGGATGCGTATGCCACGCGGTGCGGGCGCCCGGCTCGAACGTCACGCTGGCGCACGATACGCGCGCCGGCGGCGGCGGTGCGTTCAGCGGGTCGATCCGGACCGTGCCGGTGAACCATTCGTCGGGGCCCTTGATCGAGGGCTGCGAGCCCGCGCGCTTCAGTTCCATGATGTCGTCCTCTACCGAAAAGGGTGCCGCATGGATCGCTCCAGCGGCCAGCCATCCCACTTTAATGACTCGCGATTCATGCGACTAGATGGCAAAATCGGCATAGGCCTATGCTGTGATGCATGAATCAATGGAAGACTTCAACGATCTGGTGGCGTTCATGGCGGTCGCGCGCGAACGCAATTTCACGCGGGCGGCCGCGCAGCTCGGCGTGTCTCAATCGGCGTTGAGCCGAACGGTGCGGGCGCTGGAAGCGCGCATGGGCATTCCGTTGCTGACGCGCACGACGCGCAGCGTATCGCCGACCGAGGCCGGCGAGCGCTTGCTGGAATCGATCGCCCCGCGCTTTCAGGAAATCGAGGCGGAGCTGGAGTCGCTGCGCGCGATGACGGATCAGCCGGCCGGCAACGTCCGGATCACCGCGACCGACTACGCGGCGAACGAGTACGTGTGGCCGCGGCTGCAACCGCTGCTGCGTCGCTATCCCGCGCTCAAGGTCGAACTGGTGAACGACTATGGCCTGACCGATCTCGTCGCCGGCCGCTACGACATCGGCATACGGCTCGGCGACCAGGTCGCCAGGGACATGGTCGCGCAGCGTATCGCGCCGGACATGACGATGTCGATCATCGGTTCTCCCGAGTACCTGGCGTCCCGACCCGTGACGAAAACGCCTCAGGACCTGACGCAACACAACTGCATCAACCTTCGGCTGCCGACCAGAAACGCGCTGCTATCGTGGGAGTTGAGCAAGGGGCGCCGCGAATTGCAGGTTCGCGTCGAAGGCCAACTGACGTTCAACAACGTCTATCAGATGGTCGACGCGGCGCTTGCCGGCTTCGGGCTCGCCTATGTGCCGAAGGATCTGGTCGCGCATCACGTTGAAGCCGGCCGGCTCGGCTGGGTGCTGGAGGACTGGTTTCCGACGTTCGTCGGGCACCACGTCTATTACCCGAGCCGGCGCAAATCGTCGCGGGCCGTCGAGCTCGTGGTCGATGCGCTCAGGAGCGGCTATCAACGCAATGCGCGGCAAGCTTGAGCCGTCACGCCGGCGTGTCGACAGCGGGCAGCGCTGGAAACGCGATGCCCGCATGGACGCGCCGCCGCGGTATTGAACGGAAATCGAGCACCGCCGGCACCGCTGCGTCGAGTAACGGGCAGACGTGATCGGCAATCCCGGCTTCGATACGCGCGGTACGTCGAACAGCGCCGTCGAGCGACGTGACCTCGCCTGACGACCTCGATCCTGCGTCGCCCATCACTTCGGAAACACGCCTCTGCTCATCGCATCGAGCTGCCGAACGATCTCCGCGCGCAATTCGGCCGATACCTCGACGCTGTCGAGCAATTCCGAAATCCACAACCCGTCGGCCGCGAGCCGGCAGATCATCAGCGTCGCGGCCTGTTCGAGCGGTACCGGATCGGGCCGTGTCCATTCGCGCATCGGCACCGACCAGCGCGCACGCGTGTCCTGCTCGGTGATCATCGACGCGACCAGCACGCGCAGCACCTCGATACTCGCGGCCGGATTGGCCGCGTCGAGCACCGCATGCAGATACGCGCGCGCCGCCGCGCCGTCGCCGCTGGAATCGGCCGCCATCCGCGCGGTCAACTGCGCGCCGAACCGCTCGGTCGCCTGCCCGAACAGCGCATCCAGCAGCCCCTGCTTGTTCGCGAAGTGATATTGCAGCGCGCCTTTCGTCACGCCGGCCCGTTCGGCCACCGCATCGAGCGTCAACGCGGCCACGCCGTGATGCGTCGCGATCTCCGACGCGGCCGCCAGCAATTGCGCGCGCACCTGGTCCGGCGCTTTTTTTCGCCGCACGCCGGCCACGGCTGCGGCCGGCGCCGATGATCCTTCGGAGGCCCGTGTATCGGGCGTTCCAGCCGGTTCGACAGGCGCGGACACGTCGCGCGGCGCGATGCTCGATCGCCGCGGACGGCACGCACCCGTACGCGTCGCGCGTCGCACGCGCGCTCGACTGGATGCGCGGGCTGCAATCGCGCAACGGCGGCTTCGCGGCGTTCGACGCGGACTGCGACCGCATGTATCTGAACGCGATTCCGTTCGCCGATCACGGCGCGCTGCTCGACCCGCCGACCGAGGACGTATCGGGCCGCGTGCTGCTGTGCTTCGGCGTGACGAAGCGCGCCGCAGACCGCGCGTCGCTCGCCCGCGCGATCGACTACGTGAAGCGCACGCAGCAGCCCGACGGCAGCTGGTGGGGCCGCTGGGGCACGAACTACCTCTACGGTACGTGGAGCGTGCTGGCCGGCCTCGCGCTCGCCGGCGAGGACAGGTCGCAGCCCTATATCGCCCGCGCGCTCGACTGGCTGCGCGCGCGGCAGCACGCTGACGGCGGCTGGGGCGAGACCAACGACAGCTACCTCGATCCGAAGCTGGCCGGCACGAACGGCGGCGCGAGCACGTCGAACTGCACCGCGTGGGCGCTGCTCGCGCAGATGGCGTTCGGCGACTGCGAATCCGATTCGGTGAAGCGCGGCATCGCGTATCTGCAGTCGGTGCAGCAGGAAGACGGCTTCTGGTGGCACCGCTCGCACAATGCGCCGGGCTTCCCGCGCATCTTCTATCTGAAGTATCACGGCTATACCGCTTACTTCCCGCTGTGGGCGCTCGCGCGTTATCGGCGGCTGGCAGGGGCGAAGGATGCGGGCGCAACCAGGTCGTGCGCGTCCGGTGCGTCCGCCACATCCGTAACGGACGACGCGCTCGCCTGAGCCGGGACCTCGGCCGAAACGGCAACGCCCCGGCACGCCCGACGGCGTCGGGCGCGCTCGCGACGACTCCCCTCCCTATTCCCGCTTACATGTCGCGCGGCGCCCGCATCCGCGCGAACGCGTCACGCAAATCCGCGCAGAACGCGTCGCCGATCATCGACAGCGGCTGCGACGCGGACGTCACCAGATAGAAGTGATCGGGCACGGCCGGCTCGAACGGCTTGACGGCCACGCGATGCCCCGCATATGCGGCCGTCACCGGATCGATCAGCGCGACGCCGGCGCCGTTCGCGACGAACGCGACGATGGTCTGCGACAGTTGCGCCTCGATCGACAGCACGCGCGACACGCCGGCTTCGACGAATACGCGATCGATCGCGCTGCGCGCCTCGAAACTCGGCGGAAACGAGATGAACGCTTCGTCGCGCAGGTCGGCCGGCCGCACGACGCGCTTGCGCGCGAGCCGATGCCCACGCGGCACGATGCAGCGCATCGCGCTTTCCGCGAGCCGCTCGCCGCGCACGGCCGGATGCGGGACGGGTTCGGCAATCAGCCCGACATCGCATTGCCCCGACGCGACCTTGTCGACGACGGTGGACGCACTGTGCGCGAGCAACGTGATGTCGACGCCCGGATGCGCATGCGAGAAACGCGTGACGAGCTGCGGCAGCAGGTCGAGCGCGACGGCCGGCGAGCCGGCCACGCGCAGCGTGCCGCGCCGCATCGCGCGGATCTGCTCGGCGGCCTGCGCGACGCGGTCGAGGCCGACGAACGCGCGTTCGACCTCCTCGTACAGCACACGTGCCTGCGCGGTCGGCGTGAAGCGCCCCTGCTGCCGCTCGAACAGCACGAAGCCGACCCGGTCCTCGAGATCGGCGATCAGCCGGCTCACGGCCGGCTGCGAGATATGGAGATCGCGTGCCGCACGCGTGACGGTATGGCGCTGCATCACTGCGCGAAACGCTTCGATCTGACGAATCCTGAGCGAGGGCGTGGTCATAACACTGGATTATGGGTCGTTGATCAAGCTGTATTGGACAGCCCATTTTGCCTGCCCGAACATCGGTTCCGCAACGTATTGAAAGCAAGGAGCCGCGCCGCCATGGGATATAACACGCAACCGCCTCACCCGCGACACCGGAGCCGCGCATGACCGTGCGCCGCTTCGACGTCGTCGTGGCCGGCGGCGGTCTCGTCGGCATGGCCATCGCATGGGGCATCGCACGTCTCGGCCAGCGCGTCGCGGTGTGCGACGGCGACGACATCGCGTTTCGCGCGGCGCGCGGCAACTTCGGGCTCGTGTGGGTGCAGGGCAAGGGCGGCCGCTGCCTGCCGTATGCGCGCTGGTCGCGCGAATCGTCGGCGCGCTGGCACGCTTTCGCCGCGCAGTTGCGGCGCGAAACGGGCGTGGACTGCGCGTTCGAGCGTCCGGGCGGCATCGAGCTGTTCGAGCATCGCGCGGAACTCGACAGCGCGACCGACCTGCTCGAATCGCTGCGCCGGCAGGAAACCGCGCTGTCGTACGAGGTGCTCGATCCGGCGGCGCTGCGCCGGCGCGTTCCCGCGGCGTCGCCGTCGCTGGCCGGCGCGCTGTGGTCGCCGAACGACGGTCACGCGAATCCGCTCACCACGCTGCGCGCGATGCTGCAGGCGTTTCAGCAGTGCGGCGGCGTCTATCTGCCGCGCAGCGAAGTCGCCGAGATCCGGCCGCGCGCCGGGCGCTTCGAGATCGACACGCGCCACGCGCAGCTCGAAGCCGGGCGCGTGGTGCTCGCGGCCGGTCTCGACAACGCGCGGCTCGCGCCGATGGTCGACCTGCGCGCACCGATCTCGCCGCTGCGCGGCCAGATCATGGTCACCGAACGCCTCGCGCCGTTTCTCGACTATCCGACACTCGTCGTCCGGCAAACGCCGGAAGGCTCGGTGCTCCTCGGCGACTCGGCCGAAGACGTCGGCTTCGACGACGGCCAGACACGCCCCGCGATGGTCGACATCGCCCGCCGCGCCCGCACCGCGTTCCCGGCGCTGGCCCATGCGCGCATCGTGCGCGCATGGGGTGCGCTGCGCATCATGACGCCCGACGGCCTGCCCGTCTACGAGGCGTCGGCCACGTACCCCGGCGCGTTCATCGCGATCTGCCACAGCGGCGTGACGCTCGCGGCGACCCACGCCGATCTCGTCGCGCCGTGGATCGCAGGCGGCGCCGCGCCGGCCGACCTGTCCGCCTTTACCACCGCGCGCTTCGACGCGCCCACGGAAGCCCGGCATGTTTGAATCCCTCATTCCCGCCGCCGCGATGCTCGAGCGCGTGCGCATCCATATCGACGGCACGCCGCACGACGTACCCGCGCATTACAGCGTCGCGGCCGCGATGCTCGCCGCCGGCTCGGCCGCGTGCCGCACGAGCGCCGTGAGCGGCGCGCCGCGCGGCCCGTTCTGCATGATGGGCGTGTGCTTCGACTGCCTCGTCGAAATCGACGGCGTACCGAACGTGCAAGGCTGCATGACACCCGTTGCCGACGGCATGCAGGTCCACACGATGCACGGCAAGGCGAGGCTCGCATGACGCGCCGCCAGTGCGACCTGCTGATCGTCGGCGCCGGGCCGGCGGGAATGGCGGCGGCGACTGCCGCGCATGCGGCCGGCTTGTCGGTCGTCGTCGCGGACGAAGGGCGCGCGCCCGGCGGCCAGATCTACCGCAACGTGGCCGATGCGCCGCCACCGCTCGCGCAATGGCTCGGCGCCGACTACACGGCGGGCCGCCCGCTCGTCGACGGCCTGCTCGCCAGCGGCGCGCATTACCTGCCCCGCAGCGTCGTGTGGCAAATCGCGTTCGAGCCGGCGCCCGTCGCGATGCTCACGCAAGGCGGCCCGGCGCGCGGCACGCTCGAAATCGGCGCGCGCGCGGTGCTGATCGCGACCGGCGCGCAGGAGCGGCCGTGGCCGGTACACGGCTGGACGTTGCCCGGCGTGATGGGCGTCGGCGCCGCGCAGACGCTGCTGAAGGCGTCCGGCCTCGCGCCGTCCGCCGACGCCGTGCTCGCGGGCAGCGGCCCGCTGCTGTGGCTGTTCGCCGCGCAATTGCTGAATGCCGGCCGGCGCGTGCGCGCGCTGGTCGACACGACACCGCGCGATGCGTGGCGCCGCGCGCTTCCGCATGCGCTACCGGCACTGCGCGGCGCCGACTATCTGCTCAAGGGCTGGCGCATGCTGCGCGCGGTGCGCCGCGCCGGGATTCCGGTGTATCGCGGCGCGACCGACGTCCGCATCGACGGCGAAAGCCGCGCCGAACGCATCCGCTTTCGCGACGCAGACGGCATCGTGCAAACACTCGACACGTCGCTCGTGCTGCTGCATCAGGGCGTCATTCCGTCGACGCAGCTCGCGCGTTCGCTCGGCTGCGCACACGAATGGGATGAATCGTCGGCATGCTGGCGGCCGCAGTGCGACGCGCGCGGCCGCAGCAGCGTACCGCACGTGTGGATCGCGGGCGACGGCGCGGGCATCGGCGGCGCGCGGGCGGCGGCACTCGCCGGCGAAGTGTCGGCGCTCGACATCGCCGCGCGACTCGGCGCGCTCGACACGCAACGACAGGCCGCACGCGAACGCCCGGTGCTGCGCGCGTTGCACCGCCACCTCGCGGTGCGCCCGCTGCTCGACGCGCTGTACACGCCGCCCACCGCGCTGCGCCGCCCCGACGACGACACGATCGTGTGCCGCTGCGAGGAAGTCGCGGCCGGCGAGATCCGCCGGCTCGCGGCGCTCGGCTGCCAGGGGCCGAACCAGATGAAGGCGTTTACGCGCTGCGGCATGGGTCCGTGCCAGGGACGCTGGTGCGGCACGACGGTCGGCGAGCTGATCGCCGACGTGCAGCAGCGCGGCGTCGGCGACGTCGGCCACTACCGGATTCGCGCGCCGATCAAGCCCGTCACCGTCGGCGAGATGGCCGACGCCCTCGAACTGTCGAACGATTTTCAGCGCGGCGAATTTCCGAGCTGACGCGCACGCCCACTCTTCCCCACACGAACGGAGCCTGACCATGAAGACGCGCCTCACGATTCTCCTGTCCGCCGCCGCGATGGCCTTCGCGTCGCCGGCGTCGGCGAAGGAATGGACGACCATCCGCATCGGCGTCGACCCGACCTACCCGCCGTTCGAATCGACCGCGACCGACGGCAGCGTGAAAGGCTTCGACATCGATCTCGGCAACGCGCTGTGCGCGAAGCTGAAGGCGAAATGCGTGTGGGTGTCGAGCAGTTTCGACGGGCTGATTCCCGGGCTGCAGGCGCGCAAGTTCGACGTGATCCTGTCGTCGATGGCCGCGACCGAACAGCGGCGCCAGCAGATCGACTTCACCGATCGCCTGTACCGCAACCAGACGCGGCTGATCGCGCGCACCGGGTCGGGGCTGCTGCCGGACGCGGCGAAGCTCGCCGGCAAGCGCGTCGCGGTCGAACAGGGCACGGTCCAGGAAACCTATGCGCGCGAGAAGTGGGCGCCCGCGAAGGTCGAGGTCGTGCCGTATCCGAGCTACGACCAGGCGTATGCGGACCTCGTCACGGGGCGCGTCGACGGCGTGCTGATGGACGCCGTGCAAGGCCAGCTCGGGTTCCTCGCGACGCCGCGCGGCAAGGGCTTCTCGTTCGCGGGCGGCGTGGTGTACGACGCGAAGATCATGGGCAACGGCGATGCGGCCGGCGTGCGCAAGGCCGACACCGACCTGCGCGACGCGCTGAATCGCGCCATCGCGCAGATTCGCGGCGACGGCACCTACAACACGATCCAGGCGAAATATTTCGACTTCGACATGTACGGGAACTGACGGCAGCGCGGGCTCGGTTTCGCTCGTGTGACCCATGCGAGCGCGACGTCTAGCCGTCGCGCCGCAGCCGGTTCGCGCGGGCCAGGCGTGAACATCCCGCGCTTTTCTCCGTCGATGGACGGTCTTCGCCGACTTTCGTGCTGACGCAGCTTTCGCGGCGGCGATGGTCGAGGCTCACGCGTTTCTCCTGGTGCGGCAGGAAAGTGAATCCGGCCCAGGTTGCACGAATAAGTCCGAATGGGACATAATTCATCAATATTGAGTCCCATCAGGTCTGACATGCTCGACATCCGCCAGCTTCAATATTTCATCGCGGTCGCGGAAGAGGAACACGTCGGCCGGGCGGCCGAACGCCTGCACATCTCGCAGTCGCCGCTCAGCCGCCAGATCGCGCAGCTCGAGGAAAAGCTCGGCCTGACGCTGTTCGAACGCAGCCAGCAGCGCATTCGTCTGACGCGTGACGGGCGCACGTTCCTCAGCGAAGCGCACGCGTTCCTGCGCCATGCGAACCGGCTCGAATCGCTCGCGCGCCGGCTCGGCCGCGGCGACGAAGGCGGCCTGTGCATCGGCTACCTGGAAACGGCCACCCACTCGGGCGTGCTGCCGCGTGCGCTGAAAACGCTGCGCGCCGAGCGCCCGTCGGTGCATATCGCGCTGTACAACTATCCATCCGCCGCGCAGCTCGAAGGCCTGCGCGAACGCAGCCTCGACATCGCGCTCGTGACCGAGCCGCCCGCGCCGGACGATCCGGAACTCGATTCGACGATGGTGCTGAACGATCCGATGCTGCTCGCGCTGCCCGACGGACACCCGCTCGCGAAGAAGAAGACGCTGAGCGCCGACGATCTCGCCGCGCAGGCGTGGATCGGCGTCACGCAGCAGGAAAGCGCGCCGCGGCACGGCGCATTCGTCGCGGCCTGTGCGAAGGCCGGTTTTTCGCCGGACATTTCGGTGGAAGCGACCGAGCCGCTCGCGGCGCTCGGGCTCGTCGCCGCCGGGCTCGGCGTGACGATGATCCAGCAAAGCCTGCGTCACCAGGTGCCGGAAGGCGTCGTGCTGCGCGAGCTGCCGTGGTTCAGCTACCGCACGCCGCTGTGGGCCGCATGGCACAAGGTCAACCTGCGGCCGCTGGTCGGCATCTTCCGCGAGATCCTGACCGGCGAGGAGGTCGTCGCGGCAGCTGGAAAATGAAGCCATGAACACGCGAAGCGCCGTTGCATCACGGCGCGTTGCGCACCCGCAGCGAGTGTGCCGATTGCTTTGCAACCCTGATCTTCGTCGTACGATGCGCGATTCCCGATCGACGCGCGCCACAGGTGCGCCAACGCCTTCGCAGCCGGTCGAAACCGCGGCGAAGGCGTGGCCGGAGCCGGAAAGCCCGCCCCCATCGCACGATGCGATGTGCCGCCGTCAGGCCGTCGCGAAACGCTTCGCGAGTTCCGCGAGACCGTCTTCATAAATCCCGCGGAACAGCCGGACGGTTTCGTCGTCGGTCGCGCCGTGCGGCGTGAACGTGCCCGACCACTCGACCTTCGATGCGTTCGGGCCGTTCTCGCGCACGCGCAGCGTGGAGCGATAGTTCACGACCGGGAACGGTGCTTCGAGAATCGCGTACGTATAGCTGCGTTCCGCTTCGTCGAACGCGACCAGCCGCTCGACGATCGCGTCGCCCGCCGGGTTCGCGAGACGCCGCACGCGCCCGCCTTCGCTCAGTTCGCTGGCCGGAATGTACGACAGCCAGTCGGGCAGTGCGCCGAAGCCGCCGATCAGTTGCCAGACCGTGTCGGCCGACGCCGCGATCTCGATACCTGCATGGGCCTGTGCCATGTCATCACCTTTCAGGATCAACGATCGGTCGGCAGCGGCGCATTGGCCGCAATCAGACCTTGTTCACGCATCTCGCGCCAGAAGTCGGCCGGAATCGCCACGTTCAGCGCCGCCTGGTCTTCCGCGATCCGCTCCGGACGGCTCGCGCCCGGAATCACCGCGACGGTGGCCGGATGCGACATCGAGAACTGCAGCGCGGCGGCCTTGATCGGCACGTCGTAACGCGCGGCGATCGCCTTGATCCGGTCGACCTTCGCGAGAATGTCCGGCGACGCCTTCTGGTATTCGAAGTGCGTGCCGCCCGCGAGCACGCCCGAGCTGTACGGGCCGCCGACGACGATCCCGACGTTCTGCGCGGCCGCCGCCGGCATCACGCGCTGCAGCGCGCGTTCGTGATCGAGCAGCGTGTAGCGGCCGGCCAGCAGCATGCCGTCCGGTTGCGGTTCGGCGAGGTCGAGCACCAGTTCGATCGGCTCGACGCGGTTCACGCCGAGGCCCCATGCGTTGATCACGCCTTCCTCGCGCAGCTTGCTCAGCACGCGGAAGGCACCCTTGCGCGCCACTTCGAATTGCGCGAGCCATTCGTCGCCGTAGAAATCCTGCGCGATGTCGTGCACCCACACGATATCGAGGCGGTCGGTGCGCAGGCGCTTCAGGCTGTCCTCGATCGAGCGCAGCGTCGCGTCGGCCGTGTAGTCGTTGACGATGCGGTTCGGCCGGCCGTGTTCGAACAGGCCGCCTTTTTCGCCGAGATCGCGCGCCGACACGTCTTCGATTTCGTCGAGGATCACGCGGCCGACCTTCGTGCTCAGCACGTATTCGTCACGCGGATGGCTCGCCAAGGCGTCGCCGAGGCGGATTTCCGCGAGGCCTGCGCCGTAGAACGGGGCCGAGTCGAAATAACGGATGCCGTGTTGCCATGCCGCTTCAACGGTGGCCGCGGCTTCCGCGTCGGGGATGTTGCGGAACATGTTGCCGAGCGGCGCCGTACCGAAACCGAGGATCTTGTTGCCGGGCAG
Organism: Burkholderia cenocepacia; assembly: GCF_014211915.1. Classification (NCBI taxonomy): domain Bacteria; kingdom Pseudomonadati; phylum Pseudomonadota; class Betaproteobacteria; order Burkholderiales; family Burkholderiaceae; genus Burkholderia; species Burkholderia cenocepacia. Next base: position 463,617 of record NZ_CP060041.1, read on the forward strand.
CTTGTCTTCGAGACTCATGATTTTCTCCAGGGAGTAAAGGAAAGCGAGTTCAGTCTAGGGAAACGGGTTAAGTCTGTCCAAGACGGAATTCGACACACTTGAGTCCCGCGAGGTCTGATACAGGGATTTGCGGCCTGTTTCGAACACCGGCTCCGGCGCGGTGTTCGGCCGAGACGCCCGACCGGCAAGGCTGCCGACCGAATCCACGTTCGATTCGTGACGCAGGATCAAAAATGATTTGGCGCGGCGGCCGTTTTTCCCGAGTGCCGGCGTACCTATATTGGCTGCACTCGCAACGACATCGACGTGGTCGACGGTGGTTGCGGCTCACTCAACCAGACAGGTACCCACGATGAAAACGCTCGTTTCTTCCACCCTTGCAGCACTGATCCTTTCCGCACCGGCGCTGTCGTTCGCGCAACAAGCCGACCATCCGCTGACCCGCGCCGACGTGAAGGCCGAGATGGCCCGTCTCGCGGCCGTCGGCTACACCCCGGCGCTGGATCACAACCAGTACCCGGCCGCAATCCTCGCCGCCGAACAGCGTGTGCGTGAAAACACCGTCGCGCAATCCGCCCCGAACGCCGCCCCGACCGCGGACAACACCGGTTACGGCAGTGAAGCCCGCACGAGCGGCGAATCCGGCCGCGCGATGATGATCAACGGCCGCAACTCGATCTATCGCGGTCATTGAGTCACGTCGGCGTGCAAGCAAGCACGCCTTTCGATACGCGCAACCGCTCGTCCATCCCCTCCGCATGGCCGGCCCGAATCGCCTGAACAGGCATTCGGGCCGCGCGTCGTCGCTGCCCTTGCGCTCCGTCGCCCTGCTCCGCGAAACCGGCTCGCGCGTGGCCGCCGCAGGCAGCGATTCGTGACTGCGCAGTACAAGTTCTTATGCCGCTTCATCCGTTTATCCGGCACGCGCCGCGCACGATACTTCGCACCGTCAGGCGCCACGCGCCCCACTCGCCATCTCGTACGCATATGAACCGATATCCAGGATTGAAGCGCATCGCGCGATCGGCCGCGCTGGCCGCCGTTCCGCTGGCCGCGCTCGTCGCGTTGTCCGGCTGCCAGTCGGACGACAAGGCCCCGGCCACGACGCCGAGCGTGATCGTCAGCGCGCCCGTCGCGCGCGACGTCAACGACGTCGACGTCTACACCGGCCGCTTCGAGGCGGTCGACACCGTCGACGTGCGCCCGCGCGTGAGCGGCTATCTCGACAAGGTCGCGTTCCAGGACGGCGCGACCGTCCGCAAGGGCGACCTGCTGTTCGTCATCGACCCGCGCCCGTACCAGGCGGCCGTCACCGCCGCGCAGGGCGCGCTCGAACGCGCGCAGTCGCAACTGAAGCTGAGCCGGCAGGATTTCGAGCGCGCGAGCATCCTGATCAAGACCGACACGATCGCGCAGAGCCTCTACGACCAGCGCAGGCAGGCGGTGCAAAGCGCGCAGGCCGAGGTGACCAGCGCGCAAGGCGCACTCGAACGCGCGCGGCTCGACCTGTCGTTCACGCGCATCGTCGCGCCGATGTCCGGCCGCATCAGCCGCAAACTCGTGAGCGAGGGCAATCTCGTGAAAGGCGGCGACAGCGACGCGACCGTGCTGACGACGATCGTGTCGCAGGACCCGATCGACATCTACTTCGACGTCGACGAGGAAAGCTACCTGCGCTATACGCGCGAAGCACGGAAAAGCGGCGGCAACGCGTCGTCGCGGCAGGTCGCGATCGCGCTGCCGGGCGACGTGCAGCCGTCGCTGACGGGGACGATGGATTTCGTCGACAACCGTCTCGACGACTCGACCGGCACCCTGCGCCAGCGTGCGCGCGTCGCGAATCCGGACCGGCGCCTGAGCCCTGGCCAGTTCGGCCGCGTGTATCTGTCGAGCCGCGTCGCGCACCCTGCGCTGCTCGTGCCGGATGCGGCGGTCGCGACCGATGCGACGCGCCGCGTGCTGTACTTCGTCGACGCGAACGGCACCGTCGCGATCCGCCCGGTGACGCCCGGCCGCCTGTACGGCAACCTACGCGAGATCGATGCGGGGCTGAACGCGGGCGATACCGTGATCGTCGACGGCTTCCAGCGCGTGCAGGCCGGCGACAAGGTCAAGGCCGTGCCGCGCGCGATCGAAGCGGCCGCGGTGGCCCGCGCGGCGAGCGGCACGACCGGGAGCGCGCAATGAACCTCGGCCGCCTGTCCGTCCAGCAGCCGGTGCTCGCGATCGTCCTGTCGATCGTGCTGACGATCGCGGGCGCGCTGGCCTATTTCTCGCTCGCGGTATCCGAGTATCCGGACATCGCGCCGCCGACCGTCGTGATCCAGGCGACCTATCCGGGCGCCTCCGCGGAAACGGTCTCGCAAACGGTGTCGACGCCGATCGAACTGGAAGTGAACGGCGTGGAAGACATGCTGTACATGTACAGCCAGGCGACGTCCGACGGCAGCCTGAACATCACCGTGACGTTCAAGCCCGGCACCGACGTCGACAAGGCGCAGGTGCTCGTGCAGAACCGCGTCGCGCTCGCGACGCCGCGTCTGCCCGAGCCCGTGCAGCGCAGCGGCGTGTCGGTACGCAAGTCGTCGCCGACGCAGCTCGGCACGATCTTCCTGTACTCGCCGGACCAGCGCTACGATCCGCTGTACGTATCGAACTATGCGATCCGCAACGTCGCGGACGTGCTCAAGCGGATCGAAGGCGTCGGCGACATCAACGCGCTCGGCGCGCGCGAATACTCGATGCGCATCTGGCTCGACCCCGAGCGCGTCGCGTCGTTCGGCCTGAGCCCGGCCGACCTGATCGCCGCGGTACGCGCGCAGAATACGCAGCTCGCGGGCGGCGTGGTCGCGCAGGCGCCGATCACGAACCAGGCGTTCCAGCCGAACCTGGTCTTCGAGGGGCGGCTCAAGCGCCCCGAGGATTTCAGCGACATCGTCGTCAAGCAGGGCAAGGACGGCAGGCTCGTGCGGCTGAAGGACGTGGCTCGCGTCGAAGTCGGCGCGCTCGCGTATGCGACCGACAGCTACATGCTGCGCCATCCGACGATCGCGCTGCAGGTGCTGCAGCAACCCGGCGCGAACGCGGTCGCGACGATGGCCGCGGTCGAGAAGAAGATGGCCGAACTGTCCCGCGACTTCCCGAAGGGCATCGTCTACAACATCGGCTACAACCCGACCGCGTTCATCGGCGACAGCATCCACGAACTCGTCAAGACGATCTACGAAGCCGTCGTGCTCGTCGTGTTCGTCGTGCTGCTGTTCCTGCAGGGCTGGCGGCCGTCGATCATCCCGATCCTGTCGATTCCGGTATCGCTCGTCGGCACGTTCGCGGCGATGGCCGTGCTCGGCTACTCGATCAACAACCTGACGCTGTTCGGCCTCGTGCTCGCGGTGGGGATCGTCGTCGACAACGCGATCGTCGTGGTCGAGAACGTCGAGCGGCACCTGGCGGCCGGCGCCGGGCCACGCGACGCGACGCTGCTGACGATGAAGGAAGTCGGCGGCGCGCTGTTCGCGATCACGCTCGTGCTGTGCGCGGTGTTCGTGCCGACCTCGTTCATTCCCGGCATCTCGGGCCAGTTCTTCCGTCAGTTCGGCGTGACGATCGCCGTGTCGACCGCGATCTCGTTCTTCACGTCGGTGACGCTCGCGCCCGCGCTGTCCGCGATGATGCTGAAAGCGCACGCCGGCGACCATGACGCACCCGCGCCGACCTCACGCATCGCCATGCTGTTCGCGCCGGCGATGCGCGTCGCGCGACGCTTCTCGAACGCGTTCAACCGCCTGTTCCAGCGCCTGTCCGATGCGTATGGCCGGCTGGTCCGGAAAGTCGTCCGGATCATCCCCGCCATGACCGCACTGTACGTGGTACTGATTGCCGCAACCGGCTACCTGCTCGTATCGAGCCCGAAGGGCTTCATTCCCGCGCAGGATCGCGGCTACCTCGTCGTGCTCGTGCGGATGCCCGACGGCGCGACGCTCGAACGCACCAGCGCGGTCGCGCGCAAGATCGAGGACATCGCGCTGTCGGTGCCCGGGGTCGCGCGCGTACCGGTGTTCTCCGGCGTCAACGCGGCGACCGGCACGAACTCGGCGAACAGCGCCGGCCTGTTCCCGGTGTTCCAGCCCTGGCCGGAACGCAAGGCGCGCGGCCTGACGATCGACACGATCGCCGCCGAGATGCGCAAGCGGCTCGCGACCATCACCGAAGCGTCGATCGTCGTCGCGATGCCGCCGCCGGTGCAGGGGCTCGGCAGCACGGGGGGCTTCGCGATGCGGCTCGAAGACCGCAACGGCCTCGGCACCGCCGCGCTCGCGAAGGCGACGCAGGATCTCGTCGCGGCCGCGAACCGCACGCCCGGCATGGTCGGCGTCTACACGCCCTACTCCGCGACGAGCCCGCAGGTGCACGTCGAACTCGACCGCGAGAAGGCCGAGATGCTCGGCGTGCCGAGCCAGGCGATCAACGATGCGGTCGAGACGTATTTCGGTTCGACCTACATCAACGACTTCAACATCGTCGGGCGCACCTATCGCGTGACCGCGCAGGCGGACTTGCCGTTCCGCGTCGGCGCGTCGGATCTCGCGCGGCTGAAGGTGCGCAACCGCGACGGCGAGATGGTGCCGATCGGCAGCGTGACGCGCATCGACGACATGCTCGGCGTCGACCGCGCACCGCGCTACAACCTGTATCCGGCCACCGAAATCAACGGCGATACCGCGCCGGGCCTCGGCTCGGGCTTCGCGATCAAGACAATGGAGACGCTGGCGAAGCAGGTGCTGCCGCCCGGCATTTCGTTCGAGTGGACCGATCTGTCGTATCAGCAGACCACGGCCGGCAACACGGGGCTGCTCGTGTTCCCGCTGTGCGTGCTGCTCGTCTACCTGGTGCTCGCCGCGCAGTACGGCAGCTGGAGCCTGCCGGTATCGATCCTGCTGATCGTGCCGATGTGCCTGCTGGCCGCGTCGCTCGGCGTGCGCGCGCTCGGCCAGGACGTGAACATCCTCACGCAGATCGGCTTCATCGTGCTGGTCGGGCTCGCCGCGAAGAACGCGATCCTGATCGTCGAGGTCGCCAGGCAGCTGGAGGCCGACGGCGCCGAGCTCGTCGAGGCCGTCGTCGAGGCATGCGTGCAGCGGCTGCGCCCGATCGTGATGACGTCGCTCGCGTTCATCCTCGGCGTGCTGCCCCTCGTGATCTCCGAAGGCGCGGGTGCGGAAATGCGCCAGGCCGTCGGCGCGGCGGTGTTCTTCGGGATGATCGGCGTGACGTTCTTCGGGTTGCTGTTTACGCCCGTGTTCTATGTGATGGTTCGCCGGCTCGCGATGCGCAAGACCGCTGTCGCAGCCGTCGCGACGGAGGCTGTGCAATGAAGTTCGTTCGACTCGTGGCCGCGCTGTCCGCGGCGGCCGTCCTGACCGCGTGCACGAGCGCGCCGGTCGCCACCGTCACCCCGCCGCCGCTGGCCGCGACCTATGCGAACGCGGATCTCGCGGCCGGCGGCCCGGCCGCCGACACCGGTGCGTGGTGGCATGGCTTCCGCGATCCGATCCTCGACCGGCTGGTCGACACCGCGCTCGCGAACAACCTCGACCTGCAGGCGGCCGTCGCTCGCATCGACGCGGCCCGCGCGGTACGGATCGGCGCGGCGTCGCAATGGTTCCCGTCCGTCGACCTGAATGCCGGCGCCGGCCGTCAGCGGCAGTCCGCATCGCAGGCGTTCCCGACCGATACGCCGACGACCGGCAACGCGTTCGACCTGAATGCGAGCCTCGCATGGGAAATCGACATCTTCGGCCGCATCCGCCAGGGGGTGTCGGCAGCCGACGCGGATATCGCATCCGCGCAAAACGATGCGGCGGCCGTGCGGATCGCGACGATCGACGAAACCGTGCGCACCTACGTGACGGTGCGCGGCCTCGAACAGCGGCTCGCGCTGGTCGAGGCCAACGCGTCGAGCCAGCGCGGCACCGAGGAATCGACACGGCGCCTGTTCGACGCGGGCGTCGTGCCGATCGCCGACGTCGACCGCGCCGCCGCGCAGACGGAAACGACGCTGGCCGAACTGCCCGCGCTGCAACTGCAGCGGCAGGCCGCGATTCACCGGCTGTCGATCATCACCGCATCGACGCCGCAAGATATCTATGCGCGGCTCGACCCGCCCGCGCCCGAGCCGGTGTGGACCGCCGGCGCGCCGGGCATCGGCACGCCGGCCGACCTGCTGCGTCGGCGGCCCGACGTGCGCGCGGCCGAGGCGCGCGTCGTCGCGGCCTATGCGCGCATCGGCGTCGCCGAGGCCGACCTGAAGCCGCACCTGCAACTGATCGGCGTGATCGGCGCGGCGATCGACGGTTTCTCGGGCGCGTCGCTCGCGCGTTCGCTCGTATGGATGGCCGGCGCCGGCGCGAGCGCGCCGCTGATCGACGGCGGCCGGCGCCGCAGCGTCGTCGCGTTGCGGCGCGCGCAGGCCGACCAGGCGCTCGCCGCCTATCGCACGGCCGTGCTGACGGCCGTCGGCGACGTCGAGACGTCGGTGGCCGCGACCGCCCGAAATCACGGCCGGACCGAACGCCTCGAGCGCGCGGTGTCGAATGCGCGGGGTGCGTATACGCAGATCAACCGGTCGTGGCGCAGCGGCGAATCGGCGTTCATCGATACGCTGGAAGTGCAGCGTGCGCTGCTCGCGGCCGAGGATTCGCTCGCACGGGCGCGCACCGAGGAAACGCTGAGCCGGGTCAGGCTGATGAGTGCGCTGGGGCAGTAAGCGCGCGGTTCGGGTTCGATCATGCGCGAAGGGCGACGGGTTCGATGTCATTCGAACCCGTCGCCCTTTTACGTGGCGTGAACCCGTGCGGGCGGCATCGACATCAATCGATGTCGCCGCCTGCCTTCAACTGCGCGCTCACATAGTCGAGAAAGCTGACGATGCGCGACGACAGCGTCGTGTTGCGATAAAACACCGCATGAATCGGCTGGCGGAACTCGAGGGTGTCGTCGACGAGCAGTTCGACGAGGCTGCCATCGCGGCGATGCGTGCCCGTCATGTAGTCGGCGAGACATACGACGCCCGCGCCATTGAGCGCGAGCGTCAGCAGCGTCTCGCCGCTCGACGCCTGCAGCGCCGGATGAATGCGGTACACGCCATCGTCCGCGGTGCGCAGCGGCCAGTGGTTCAGCGTTTCCGGCTGCACGAAGCCGAGCAGCGTGTGGTTCGCGAGATCGGCGACGCTCGCCGGCACGCCGGCTTTCTCCAGATAGGCCGGGCCCGCCAGAATGCGCAGCCGGCTGCTGCCGAGCCGGCGCGCATGCAGCGTCGAATCGCGCAGCTCGCCGATCCGGATCGCGACGTCGGTGCGCTGTTCGAGCAGGTCGATGATCTCGTCGCTCGTATGAAGTTCGGCCTCGATCGCCGGATACGCGTCGCGAAAGCCCGGCATCATCGGCGCGATCACATGCTGCATGAACGGCATCGCCGCATTGATCCGCAACCGCCCGGCCGGCGCCTCGCGCTGGCTGACGATCTGTTCCTCGGCGAATTCGACCGACGCGATGATCTCGCGCGCGTAGTCGAGAAAGAGCTTGCCCTCCTCGGTCATTTCGAGGCGGCGTGTCGTGCGGCGGATCAGCGTGGTGTCGAGTTTCTCCTCGAGACGCCGCAGAATCCGGCTCATCACCGAGGTCGGCTGATGCAGTTTGTCCGCCGCGCCCGTCAATGAACCGGTATCGGCGATAGTCACGAACGCGAGCATCTCGTCGAGGGTCGTCTTCATGGTCGGCAGTCGTCAGCGGTATCAGGGACCGTCACGATAGTGCCGCCGCGCCGCTTTGATAAGCGGGTTCGCGTGCGAATCATAGTTGATTTCGATTCAATAATGCGCGGCGAATATTGTCGGAATATTCGGATGTGAAACGGGCAGCCGGGCCTGCAAGCACGCGCGGATCGACGCGCGTTTCAGCAGGCAACGCGGTGCGGCAGCGTCAGGCCGCGACGGGCATCTCGTGGCGAATCCAGTCGAGCATCGCGCCGTGCCGCGGCGCCCACCCGAGTTCCCGTCGCGCCCGCAGCGCCTTCACGCGGCTGTTCGAGGCGAGCGAGAAATGCGCACGCGAGTGACCGAGCACCTCGACGGCATCGGCGACGTCCCATTCGACGACCGAGCGCAAACCGAGCCGCGCGGCGAGCGCAAGACCGATTTCCGCGAACGACGCTTCGCCGTTTTCCGCGAAGTAGAACGCGCCCGGCGGCGCGGCATGGACCGCGCGCAGATAGAGATCGGCGACATCGTCGACGTGCACGTTCGACCAGCGGTTCAGCCCCTTGCCGATCACGCGCACCGCGCCGGCGTCGCGCGCGATGGCCGCGAGCAGCGGCAGTTGCGCGCTGTCGCGACGCAGCCCGAGGCCGTCGCCGTAGATCATGCTGTTGCAGATCACGGCCGAGCGGATGCCGAGGGTGGCGGCCGACATCACGAGCCGGTCGATCGCGCGGCGCTCGGCCTTCGCGGGGTGGACGATCGGCGTCGTTTCGTCGAACACGATCGCATCGCCGTGCGCGCCCTGCGCATCGTCCGCGATCACGCTCGTGCCGCTCGTGTGCAGGAACGCCTTGCCCGAGCCGCTCAGCGCCGCGATGATCGTCTCGACGGCCTCGCGGTGATCGCTGCTCGCCGCGTTGACGACGCAGTCCGCGTCGCGCGCGAACGCATGCAGCAGCGCCGTGTCGTCGAGCGTGCCGACGACCGGCATGATGCCGGCCGCCGCGAGTTTCGCGGCGTTGTCGCCATCGCGCGTCAAGCCGGTGACGACGTGCCCGGCCGAGACGAGCCGCGCGGCCACCGATCCGCCGATGTAGCCGGTCGCGCCCGTCACGAATATCCTGCTGCCTTTCATCCGCTGCTCCGGGAAGCGAGGCGGGCCATGCGGCGCACGTCTCGCGAAATATCGTGCGTCGCAGTATCGACGGCCGGTGCCGTCGGCGGAAGAGGTGAATCGCTAAAACAGTTTTGCGCGCGGCGGGATGATGGGTCGTGTCGGACGAAACCCGCTTCGATGGGCGTGCAGCCGTTCGCTGTGATCTCGCGCCGCCGGCCGCGCGTCGTCGAGCGCGGCCCCGCCCGTGATTCCGCCCCATGCGATGCTCGATCGGTCCGCCTCCGTCGACCGGTGTCGCGCTCGCCGCGCACCGGCTTGCCCGCCCATCACGGGCATTTCCCGACAGGCGGGCATGGCGACGTCACCGCCCGTCGCCGAGCGACCCGAGAATCCGGTAGGCGACCTTCACGCGGTCCTCGATCGGCACGTTGCCGTTCGCGAGCATCACGATCCCGATCCGCTTCGCGGGAACGAACGCGACGTACGTGCTGAAGCCACCGGTCGAGCCCGTCTTGTTGATCCAGGTCGCGGGGTTCGGCGCGAGCGGCGGCTGGATCGCGCTGGCCGGCACCGCGTCGAACAGCATCTTCGGCGCGTTGCCGGCCAGCAGCGTCGGCAATGCGACCGGGTACGGATACTGTTCCCAGATCAGGTCCTGCGTCAGCGGCCCCGCGCGGAAATAGCCGGCGTGCGTGCGTTCGATCGCGCGCTGCAGGCGCGGCGCCGTCTGGATCATCCCCAGGTTCGCCTGCACGAAGCGCAGCAGGTCGGCCGCCGTGGTCCGCACGCCGTACGCCGGCTGCCACAGCATGCCTTGCGTCATCCGCACCGGCTTGCCGTCCTTCGTGTAGCCCTGCGCATAGTCGGCCATGCGCGCGGCGGGCACGTCGATGTACGTGTGCGTCATCCCGAGCGCGGGAAAGAGCCGCTGCTCCATCAGTGTCGCGAAATCCTCGTGCATCGCCTTCGCGGTGAGCCAGCCGAGCATGCCGATCGCGACGTTCGAATACTTGCGGTGCGTGCCCGGCGCATACTCGGGCCGCCACGCGTCGAGGTAGCGGATCAGGTCCGCATCGTCGCGAATGCTGTCCGGCACCTGCAGCGGCGTCCCGCCGGGCGTGTGCGTGCCGAGCTGAAGCAGCGTGACGACGCCGAACGGCTTGCCCTGCAACTCGGGCAGATATCTGGCCACCGGGTCCGCGAGCGACAGTTCGCCGCCCTCCTGCGCGTCCGCGGCGAGCGTCGCGGTCAGCGTCTTGCTGACCGAACCGATCTCGAAGAGCGTGTCGCCGGTCACCGGCTTGCCGGTCTGCTTCGACATCACGCCGTAGTCGAACACCTGCGGCTTGCCGTCGGCGACGATGCCGATCGCCATGCCGGGGATCGCATACTGCTTCATCAGCGGCGCGATATGGCGCGTGACGGTGTCGTGGAGGTCGTCCTGCGTGACGGCGGCCGCGCGACCGGCCGTGGCGGTCGCGCATGCGGCGACGAACAGGGTCGCGGCGACACGTGTCGCATTGAATCGCATGAGGGCGGTTCCTTCTATTTCCGATGGTTGCATGGACAACAGATCCGGCCGCGCCGCGCGGAAAAGGCGGCGGCCGTCCTGTCGAAGCAGGACTATCCGCTACCGTCCGACCGCCAACAATCGACGATATGTTGCGCGAGCCGAAAGAAAAACTTATGAAATAGGCGGAATGCGGGACGAGGCAGCCGCCATGGCCGGACCACTCACCCGTTTTCCGGGAAAACCTGTCGGTTTTAACAGCATCGAATCCGGCGGCCGAATGGCGCCGCGTCGAAAATCGACGAAAAAGAGATAAGTCTTGTCAGATCCACGGGTGCCGGCCAGCCGCGCGATTGATTCATCCGCACGGATCGAAGTAGACTCGCGGAAGCCAAAAATAAGATCCGACCTGAGAGAATCCATGAATCGCCCTTTTCCGCTCGTCCGCTCCCGAGTCATCGGCTCCCGCGCGCTCGCGTGACGTTCACGCACCGCCCGACCTGAACCGGACTACGCGACGCCGCCGCGTTTGTTTGCGCGCGTACGCTCGTCGTTTCGCCGTTGAGTCAGAAGAACCGCCAGGGTCCCGCGCGCACCGCCCGCGCACGCCCTGCCCGACCGGAGAGTGAGCCCGTGACCGAAACCTTGGCCGCGTCGGCCTATCGGCCGCGCGATGTCGTCAATGCGCCCGACATCAAGGCGGCCATCGCCCGCCGCAGCGCCGCGCGCGGCGATCCGGCCGAGATCCGCGCATGGCTCGGCAATCATTTCTTCCGCTGGGTCGTCGGTGCGTTCGAGCAGGCGCAGCCGCTCGCTTCGCTCGCCGATTACCGCGCGCTCGCCGGCGCCGACCGGCCGGCACCCGAATGGCTCGTGCGCCGGTTCCGCGCGCAACCGGCATCTGCGACCCCCGCGACCTCCGGCGCGGCGGCCGACGCGGCGCTACCGCCCGCCGCCGAGCCGACGCCGCTCTACTTCATCGATTCCGAGCACATGCTGCTGATCGATCGCGAACGCGTGCTGGTCGAATTCCTGCGCTCGCGCGCCGGCACGCGGCTCGCGCAGAAACTGCAGCGCATCACCTGCGCGATGGCGCTCGACATGTGGGAACGCGAGCACCAGCGGATGCAGGCGCGCCGCGACAAAGGCTGGGTGCCGAGCAGCGGCCTCGCGCTGCGCGAGGTACTGCGTACGCCGAACGGGATCGTGTTCGAATTCGTCGGCGATCATGCGGCGCTGCGTGAGGAGCTCGCGTACGAGTCGTACTACATGCAGCACTGCCTCGGCCAGTTCGCCGATCGCCGCCGGTTGCGCGGCGGCTACGGCGAGCAGTACGCGCAAGCCGCGCGGGACGGCCGGCTGCGCCTGTTCACGCTGCGCGGCGCGGGCAACCAGCCGCATGTGACGATCAGCCTGCAGGTCAGCGGCGACGGCCTGCGCATCGACCAGATCAAGGGCAAGCAGAATCGCCATCCGGTGCGCCGCTATGCCGACGACGTCCGCCAGTTCCTGCGCGCGCTCGCGCCGCGCGGCGAGCGTCACCCCGATTGCGAGGGCATGGGCCTCGTGTTCGAGCCGGATGCACCGGGCGCGGCCACCGGCGCCTGGACCTTCGTCACCGACGTGCGCTCGCCCGACCATCTGCTGAGCGTGATGAGCGCCAACTTCCATCTGATCGAGCATTTCGAGCAGCCGCCGGCCGTGCTGCAATGGCTGCTGTTGCGCAACGCACCCTATGCGCTCGGCCAGTTGCGGCAGATCGATCCGGCCGTCGCGGCGGCCGCGCGCCATGCGTTGCCGGCCGATGCGCTGCCCGCCGCGCGCACGCCCGACGCACCGCCGGCCACGGCCGCATTCGAGATCGAAGGCATCGCGATCGATCCCGCGCTGTGCGCGGCGTTCGCGTTGCCCGTGCCGGCGGACGGGAGTCCATCATGCTGAAACTGCTGCTTGGCGCGGCCGTGCTATGGCTCGTGTGGTACGTATGGCGCTCGTTCCGGGTCGCCGCGCGGCTGGTGCGCGAAGTCGACGCCGACCAGGCCGCGGGCGCCGACGGCGCGGTGCCGGTGCGGCAAACCACGGCCGTCCGGCTCGCGCATGCGCAGGCCGAGCAGGCGCCGCCGAACCGCCGCCGCTGGGCGCTCGCGCTGGCCGACATCCTGCTGATCCGCAACGGGCTGCGCTGCGATTGCGACGACCTCGTCTATACGCTGCCGGACTCGCAGCGCGAACAGCTCGCGCGCCAGCTGCGGCGCGAACTCGACCTGCCGGCCGACCTGCCCGAGTGGCAAATCGTGCAGCGCGTGCCGTCGATCCTCGCGGGCTGGATTCGCGGCGTCGGTCGCTCGCACGACGGCTTCTACGAGCAACTCGCCGCGCTCGGGCGCGTGCGCGACGCACTCGCGTTCGACTGCGCGCGCACCGCGTTTCTCGTGCGCTGCATCGCGCTGCTCGGCTGGGCGTCCGAACAGCACGCGTGGGTCGTGCTGCTGCTCAATGCGCAGCGCGCGCAGGACAGCTTCGACAGCTGGGAAGATTTCGGGCTCGCGTATGCGCGGGCGCGCCAGCAGTGGCTGCGCGGCAGCGGCCAGGACGGCCCCGCGTCGTCGCGCGCCACGCAGGAAGTGCGCGAGCACCTGCGCAATCCGTCCGGAAACTGGCTTGCGCTGCCGTGGAAGCGCTACCGCATCTTCGATCCCCAACCCGTTTCGTCATGACCGCCGATACCGACATGTCCTCCGCTTCCGCCGACCTGATTCCGCCCGCGCCATCCCGCTGGCACATTTGCGACGTCGACGCGCTGCTGCGCGCGGGCGACCATGCCGCGCTCGACGCGCAACTCGATGCCGCGCTCGCCGCCAGCTTCGCCGATCGCACCGCCGAAGCGCGATACGTCGACGCGCTGCCGGCCGACGTGCAGCCGTGCATCGACGCCGGCGCCGAAGGCCTCGCGCGCCTGCGCGCGTGGCAGGCCGCGAACCCGCGCTCCGCGCATGCATGGCTGTGCGAAGCGCATTACTGGCATCACTGGGCCTACGAGTACCGCGGCAGCGGGTGGGCCGAAACGGTGACCGAAGCCGGCTGGATCGGCGCGCATGCGTGCGCGACGCTGACGCTCGTCGCCGCGCTGCGCGCGCTGGTGCTCGCGCCGACGATGTGGAGCGCGCCGATGGTGATCTTCACGAGCGTGTCGTCGTTCGGCGAACCCGAGTGGCTCGCGCAGCTCGTGCGCGAGCGCCGCTGGCCCGTCACCGAGTTGCACCTGAACGCCGGCGCCGAGGACGAAGCCACGCGCGCCGAACTGCAGCACATGTTCGCGCGTTCGGGACTGAATCCCGACGTGCCGGCCGCCTGCCCGCCGGAATTTCCCGACGCGCTGCCCGGCGCCGTCCAGGGCAAGAAGCTGCGCAAGGAAAAGTGGTACTGGATGGAGGCGACGCTGCACATCCACCCGACGCTGTTCTTCCCGATGCGCACGTTCATCTGGTACATGCAGCCGCGCTGGGGCGGCTCGCACGATCACATTCGCGCGTTCGTCGCGTCCGACGCGTGCGCGCACCTCGATGCGATCGAGAAGGACCGGCTGCTGCACGAGATCTGGCGCGACGACTACGCCGGCAACACGCTCGACGCGGATGACGACGAAGACGATGCGCGCCGCGCGATGACCGCGACGCTCGCGCGTGCGCAGGCCGCGCTGCATCCGTACCACCGCTGGGAGACGCTGCACTGGCTCGCGTACAGCCATTTCAAGCGCAGCGAGTACGAACAGGCCTACGCGCGGCTGCAGGAAGCCGAACGCAACGAGCCGATCGACGACAACCGCGCCATGGCGATGGGTTTGCGGCTGGCGCTCGGCCTCGATCCACAGGGCGGCTGGCTGCCCCGCGCGATCGAACGTGCATCGGACGCACGCGCCTGCACGTCGGCGATGATCCTGCGCGGCTACGCCCATCGCACCGGCACGTTCGGCTTCGCCCAGGACGACGCGCGCGGCGACGCCTGGCTCGAAGCCGCGCGCGAGAATGAGCCCGGCTCGCTCGCATGGAACCAGATCGCCACCGCGTTCGAGTATGAAAACCGGCGCCCCGCCGATGCCCTCGCCATCTGCCAGCTCGGCTACGAGGCGGGCGGCGATTCGTGCGACTACCTGCTCGGCTGCTTCTACAAGGAAGGCATGCATGTCGAGGCCGACCCGTACCGCGCCGCCCACTACTTCCGCGAATCGATGGAGGCCGGCGGCAACATGGCAGCGTACCGGCTCGGCTACACGTACCATCACATCGGGCAGACCAGCACGGACCGTGCCGAACGCGTGCGCATGCAGACCGAGGCCGTCGAGGCCGCGCGCAAGGCGCACGAGATGGGGCATACGGACGGCCTGGAGTGCATGCTGATGTTCATCGGCGACATCGAGGACTATCCGTCGCGCCATCGCTACGTCGACGAACTGCGCCGACATGCCGAAGGCGGTCACCCGGCCGCGATGGCCGCGCTATCGTTCTTCCTTGCCGACATCAACGACAAGTCGCTGTACGACTATCGCGAAAGCGTGCGATGGATCATGGGCGCCCAGGCCATCGCACCGGACGACGAATACGTGCTGAACATCACGCGTGTCAGCCACGAAGACGGCATGCTCGGGAAGCTTCGCTACAAGCTGCAGCGCAAGCAGATCAAGGCGCACGAGATTCCGGGCGCCGACAACGCGATGGTCTGAACCCGGGCTGACGCACGCGCCCGCTCGCCGGCGGGCCGTGCGTGCATCACCCCGGCAGCCGGTCGAGAAACGCCAGCATCGCCGCATTGAACCGCGCGGGCCGCTGCAGCGGCGCGAAATGGCTCACGCCGGGCAGGATCGTCAACGTCGCGCCGGGGATCGTCCGCGCGAGGTATGCCGCATGCTCGGGCCGGATGAATTCGTCGTGCTCGCCCTGCACGATCGCGACCGGTACGGCGATCGCCGCGAGATCCTGCGCGGTGTAATTCGGTTGCGTGCGCATCATTTCGCTGACGGCCGCGACGAACGCGTCGAACTGCTCCGGCGTCGCGGACAGTCTCACATAGTCCTTGCGATGCCGCGCGAAGCAGCGGTCGATCAGCGGGCTCGGCGCCATCTCCTTCGTGCCGCCCGGATCCATGTTGCAGGCGAAGAAGAACACGCCGGCCGCGCGTTCCGGTGCGCGCGCGGCCAGCACGAGCGCGATGCATGCGCCGTCGCTCCAGCCGACGAAGCGTGCATGGTCGACCTGCAGCGCGTCGAGGACGGCCAGCACGTCCGATGCCATGCGTTCGTAGGAGTAGGGGCGTTCGTCGCGCGTGCTCCGGCCGTGGCCGCGGCTGTCGATCACGATCGCGCGGTAGCCGGCCGCGAGCAGTGCCGGCACCTGGTTGCCCCAGTTGCCGCCGTGGCCGAGGCCGCCGTGCAGCAGCACGACCGCCGGCCCCCGGCCGAACGACGCGTGCCAGATGCGCGCGCCGTCGTGGTCGAGCCACCCTTCGGCGTCGGCTGCCGGCAGCGGCGTGCCGCCGTGCGCGTCGAAGCGAATGAGTTCGTCGTCGTCGAGTTCCGCATTCATCGTTCAGCCATCCTCGAGAAGGAGACGAGCTTGCGATTGTAATGCGGGCGGCCGACGCCGCCGTGGCCGCTCAGGCCTGCGTCGACACCAGGCCGCCCGACGGCGAGCCGCCGGATTTCTCGAGTGCCGCGGCGAGTTGCGAGATCGCCGTCGCCAGCGCGGCCGAAATCGCGCTGGCTTCCGCGCTCAGCGACTGCTGTTCGACGGCCGCGGCCGGGTCGTCCTTCGCGCGCTGGGCGGCGGTAGCCATCTGCCGCTCCAGCGTCGCGAGCTGCTTCTGCAGCCGCTCGATCAGCGCCTTCAACTGGGCAACTGCTGGGTCTTCCGACGATGCGCCCGCCGCACCGGGCGTTTCGCCGGTGGCGCCGGCCGAATCCTTCGTGCCGGAGGTGCGGGAGGTATTTGTCGTACCGGTCGCACCCGTGGTGCCGTCCGTGCCCGTCGCGCTCGCGGCATTCGTTGCGCCGGTGGGCGACGTCGCGGAGGGCGGATTCGCGGCCGCGCCGCTATCCGCGAGCGGGGATCGCACGGTCGGGGGGAAATCGATCTGCATCGTGTCGGTCCGTATGTCGGTAAACGAAGTGACAGGGCGAAAATCGCCTTCCAGTTCGTTTACGGCATTCGTCACACGAAACTTGAATATCGGGGCCGGGTGGATTGCCGTGCGATGAGCACAATGGATCGGGAAAGGGCCAGATTGGCGGCATGACGGCGCTGGTAAAATCGCCGCTTCGCCGGCTGGCTACGCATGTCGAGCGCCTTCCCGTGCTCGACCGCGACGCCGCCGGCTTCGACTCCCGGCCCCCGTTGCGCGCGGCATGCGACATGGGCCGGCGCCGCGATCGCGGCTTCCCGAGTAGCCGTTTCCGTCCGCATGCGCTCGCCCGCTCGAGCGGCGAACGCCGCGCGGCACACATTCACCTCATCACGCATTCGAGGAACACACGATGGCCCGCATCGGCGCCTTCTGCATCACGACGTGGCTCGCCGCCGCGATTCTCTACTTCGGCCAGCACTCCGTCGCGATGATCGTGCTCAGCGGTGTCGTGGTGTTCGGCGGATTCGATCTGCTGCGTCCGTAAGTGCGCGGCCGTACCGGGTGCCTCTTGTCGCACGCATCCTCGTGCGTGCGTCGCAGGTTCGCCAGTTCCTTCAATCCTTGAAGCGCTGCGACGCGCTCGACGGATGCGCGCAGCGCGGCGCCCCGCGCGCACCCTTGCGTTCATCGCACGCCGCCCTGGTGCTGCATGCGCATCGCGGTTGAGGCACCGCCCGCCGTCATCTGCGTGTAGTCCGCATTCGGCCCGGATGGCGGCGTCAGGTTGTCCGCGGCCGCCCATTGCGTCGGCGTGGCGGACAGCGCATAGCTCATCGCGCCGCCATTGGCGATCTTGCCCAGCGGCAGCCACGAGCCCGCGTAGTCCGCGCCGTTGACCTTCAGCGACTGGATGTACGGGAACGCGGCATGGCCGGTATCGTCGGCCGCGACCTGCTTGTCGCTTTCGAGTCGCAGCGTCTTGCCGTTGCCGAGCCAGACCGTGATCCCGCTGAACTGCGGCGTCGACAGCGCAAGACCGGCTTCCGACGGAATCACCGGGAACATGCCGAGCGTCGCCCACACGTACCAGCTCGACGTCGCGCCCATGTCGTCGTTGCCCGGCAGGCCGTCGCGGCCGGTGCCGAACGTCTGCGCCATGATGATCGGCAGGATGTACTGCGCCCCGCTCGGTTGCCCGGCCCAGTTGTAGCCCCACGGCGACTGGAACGACGGTTCGTTGCCGATATAGAGGCCGTTCGACGATTCGCCACCGTTCAGGCTGCCGGCGGTCGGCACGGTCGAATACGGCGTCGTGATCGAGAACAGCTTGTTGAGCCGCGCGACGGCCGCCTGCTTGCCGCCGATCGCGTCGATCAGCGCGGACCAGTCCTGCGCGAAGGTCCAGAAGTAGTTCGGCTCCGTCGATTCATGGAACGCGCCCTGCACGAGCGTGCCCAGCGTGCCGGGCGCCGCCCCGGCCGGCGGCGCGTTGCGCGCGGCGATCACCTTGTTCGGGTAGTCGAAGATGTTGCGCCACCACGACGCACGCGTATACAGCGTGCCGATGTTGTCCGCCGTCACGCCGACCGACGGCGCGTTCAGCACGCCGGCAGGCAGCGCCTGCAGGAACGCGGCCGCGGAGCGGTCGCTCAGCACGCGCTCGATGGTCGCGGACGACGAATGGCCATCGTCGCTCTGCGACAGGTAATGGGCCGTCAGGAAGTTGGCGAGCCCGGGCGCACTCGCGCGGTCGTTGCACGCGCTCGACGGATCGAACACCGACTGCTTCGTCAGCCGTGCGGCCGACACCAGGTCGAAGTCGGTCGCGCCGAACTTGTAGGAACCGGCAATCACGTTCAGTGCGTTGTCGCCCGCCATCGGCGTCGAATCGTCGCTGCCGTCGACCCAGTGCGGGAACGCGCCGCATTGCAGCCCGTCGACGACGAGCGACTGCATCATGTCGCTCGCTTCCCGCGGGGCAAGCAATGCCAGCAGTTGCGCCTGCGACCGGTACGTATCCCACAGCGAGAAGCCCGTGTAGTGATTGGCGCCACCGCCTTGCGAGCCGTCCGGACGTTTGTACGCGTAGTCCTTCACGTTCGCGGTGGCACGCTGCGGGACGGTGCCGGTCCGGTCGACCGAGGTCGGATAGCTGCCGTTCGCGTTCCTCGGCTGACGCATGCTGCGGAACTCGCCATTCGTGTCGCTATAGAGCGTCGGCGCGCTGAATACGTGATACAGCGCCGTATAGAACTTCGTGAGGTTCGCCTTCTGCGTGGCGTTCAGCACAGCCGGGTCCTTCGCCTGATCGATCTGGATCGTATTGAGCCGGTCGTTCCACGCCGCCGATGCCTTCGCACGCGCATCGTCGAACGCGAGTTTTTCACCCTCGGCCGCGAGGTTCGCCTGCGCATTCGACACGCTGACGGACGAGATGCCGACCTTCACGGTGACGGTCTTGTCGGCATCGGTCAGGTCGAACTGCAGCGTCGCGGCGCCGTTGCTCGCGGTATTCACCGACGACGTACCGGTTTGCTTGCGCAGCGGCTTGTCGAAGGTCGCGTAGAAATACACGGGAGCATTCCAGATCGTGCCGTACGGCGTGCAGAACGCCGGCGCGACCGCCTGCCCGCTCATCGACTTGCCGTCGCCGGCGATCGCAAGCGCCACGTTGTTCGCGGTGATGCTCGTGCTGCCCGAATCGCTGTTGCCGTTCAGCTTCGCATCGACCGAGAAGAAACCCTTGTCCTTGTCCGTGTACGTAAAGCGCGCGAGGCCGGCGCGCGCGGTCGCGCTCACCTCCGTCGTGATGCCACTCGCGAGGCGTACCTTGTAGTAGCCCGGTTGAGCCACTTCGTCCGAATAGCTGTATGCGATACCGGTCGGTCTGCCGCCCGGCGCGATGGCGTTCGCCCCGTCGGTGGGCAGCATCGCGACCGCGCCCTGCCCCGGACAGCCGACGCCGCTCAGGTGCGTGACGCTGAAGAAGTCGATCGTGCCGCCCGACCCACCCGACGACAGGTAGCCGCCCGAGCCGTTGAAGTTGTAGCGCGGTGTGTTCGGACCGAAATCCACCATTCCGAACGGCACGGTGGCGCCCGGGTTCACGTTGCCCCGTAGCCGGAGTCATTGTTGACCTGCGTGCCGATCAGCGGGTTGACGAACTGCGTCAGCTGCATGTTGGTGCGCGCGGGCGTGGACGGTTGGCCGGGTTGTGATGGCTGCCCGGGCTGCGATGGCCCCGATGTCGATGGCCCGTCCGTGCCGCCATTACCGACGGTGCCGCCGCTGCCGGCGATCGACGGGCTGTTCACGTCATCGCCGCCACACGCGGCGAGCGCCGCACACGTCAGCGCAGCGACGATCAAGAGTCGTGTATTTTTCATTTTTCGTTTAGCACCGTTAATTAAACGAATCATCCTGCATCGACGATGTTCCGGCGGGACGTCAGGCTTGCCACCTTGCGCGGCGCGGCGCGACGCCGGCTGGTCTCCCATCGGCGTCGCACGGACTTCCGCTTGTGACTACCCGGCGCGCTATCGCGCGGCCCGCGATTTACCTCGGACCGTCGGCGCCGTTCCCGCGGGCCTACAGTGCCGCAACGACTGTTTATTCACCACAAGAAGTTTCCCGAATTTTCAGTTTGTTTAACTAAACAAATGGGAGTTAAGTGGCTTTGGGTATAAATTGCCGAGGCTTGTTGCGTTGCAACCAGACTGGAAAGGAGGGGGCTCGACGGGCACCCGAAGAAACCGGGTGCCGTTTTCACTCAGGGATACGAACGAATGGATGAAGCGTGCGACGCGTCAGCGCGGCAACGTCCTCAACGAAGACGGCCCGCCCGTCAGCGCGATCCGCTTGCCCGTATCGCGCAGCTTGCCGCCTTCCACCGCATACAGCGCAAGCTGCCGTTCGACGTTGAATTGCACGATCACGTGCCGGCTGTCGGCGGTAAACACGATGCCCTGCGCGGCTTCGCCGCCCGGCACCTCGTTCACCTTCACGGCCCGCCCGTCGCGGATCTCGAACAGCAGCACCTTGCCGAGCTTGTGGCGGCCCGGGTTGTCGGCCGTCAGGTTCGAGCCGTCCATCGCCTGCACGGCGATCCACTTGCCGTTCGGCGAAATCGCGACGCCTTCCGGCAGCGACGGCACCGTCAGGTACTGAACCGTGCGGAACGGCACGCGCGACACGTCGATCAGCGCGACCGAATCGGCGTCGCCCGCCAGCGTGCCGGTGTAACCCGGCAGCCCGGCGAGCCCGACGTTGCTGACGACGGCCCAGCGGTTGTCGCTCGACACGTCGATCGTGTAAGGTGCGACGCCCGTGCTCAGGCGCGTGCCGCTGTCGGTCACCTTGCCGTCGTCGACGTTCAGCACCGCAATGCCCTGCTCGTCGCGCAGCGACACGAGCGCATGCCTGCCGTCGTGCGTGAAGCTGATCCCCGCCAGCCGCTTCTTGCCGATTTTCAGGTTGCCTTCGAGCGTCACCTGCGTGCCGTCGATGCGCAGGATCGACACGCTGCCGTCGACGTTGGCGACGAGCGCCAGCCGGCCCGAGCGATCGATCGCGATCCCTTGCGGATGCGTGCCGAGCTCGATGCGCGTGATCGCGGGCGGTGCGCTGTCGAGATTCACGACTTGCAGAAACGTGTCGAATACGAGCTGCTTCGCGGCCGTGTCATAGCGCGTCGGCGCGCCGACCAGCGCAAGCTTCGCGTCGGGCGTGATCGCGACGGCCTGCGGCGGCCCCTGGATGCCGTTCTCGACGTCGACCTGCAGCGCGACCTTCGGCGGGAAGGTACTCGCATCGAGCAGCGTCAGCGTGTCGGCGGGCGGGGAGGGCAAATAGGTGTCGCGGCCCTCGACGCGCTGGTACTTGCCGTCGTTGCCGGACACGATCCAGTCGGCGGCGTGCACGGCAACGGCCGTCGTGGCGAGGGTCAGCGCGGCGAGCAGGCGCGCGCTGCGCAGGCGGAAAAGGTTCGAATGCATGGCGGTCGGTTCTCCGGATCGGTTGCGGACGCAATGGATTGCCCGACCCTGCTGCTCGACGGGCCGGCGCCATCGCATGATGCCCGAAAGCGGGCCGACCCGGCGTCTCGTTCCGGTTCGGTTCCGTCAATCCGTGCGTCGCGTGTCCGACGACCACTCGACGATGTCGTCGAGCGGATACACCGGCCGCGCGAGCCGCTCGTAGCGAAACAGTCCGTAGTCCGAGCCCGTCACGCCGCGGCTGTCGCATTCGACCAGCGCGGACGAAATCGGCACGAACACCGGCCGGCAATACATCCGCGACTTCAGCAGCAGGAAGCGCGCGCGGCGCGGATCGACGCCCACGCTCTCGAACACGCCGAGATCCCACGGCTCCTGCGTGCGCTCGGTGACGACGAGCGTGGCCGTGCCGATGTCGAGCACGGCCGCGCGGCCCATGTACGCACGCTGCCCGGTATACGTCGGCCCGGTGATCACGTATTCGCCGTCGGTGATCGCGCGCACGATGCCCGTCGCGCGAAACGGTTCGCGCCGCACGCCGCCGTGCGACGGCAGCCGGTTGCCGACCGGCACCGTGACGGTTGCGCCGACGCCCGCGTCGATCAGCGCCGCGACCGCGTCCGGGTCGCACAACGGTCCGCTGACGATCCCGTCGAGCCCGTGCGCGAGCGCGGCTTCGAGCAGGTCCATCGTGTCGCACGGGCCGCCCGACATGCAGTTGTCGCCGTGATCGAGCATCAGCACGGGGCGGTCCGCGCCGTGCGCAAGCGCGGCGGCCTGCGCGACCGATTCGGCGAGCGGCGCGCTGCGATAGACGAATTCGTCGCGCGCATCCCAGATCTGCCGCGCGATGCGCTCGGCCACTGCGTCGGCGGCGGCGCGGTCGCCATCGGCCACCACGACCACACTGATGCACGGTGCAGGAATATCCGCGAGCGAGAAGCCGGGCAGGATCGACACCGCGAGCATCCCGTCGGCCTCGGCCGCGCGCGCGGCCTCCACCGCGCGCCGCATTGCGCCTTCGGCGCTCGCGCTGCGCAGCGTCGACGTCATCAGCGGCGGCTGCCGCCACGCGAGCACGGGCCGCGCGCGGCCGTACAGCCGGTCGAGCAGCAGCCGCGCCACGTGCTCGCCGGTCTCGTACATGTCGACGTGCGGATAAGTCTTGAAGCTGACGAGCACGTCCGCGTTGTCGATCATCTTCTGCGTGACGTTCGCGTGCAGGTCGAGCGCGACCGCGATCGGCGCGTCGGGCAGCGCCGCACGCACGCGCGCGAGCAGGTCGCCCTCGCCGTCCGCGCTCTGTTCGGCAACCATCGCGCCATGCAGGTCGAGCATCACCGCGTCGCAGCCCGGCGCCGCGGCGACGATCGCATCGCAGATCGCCGCATACGCGTCGGCCGCGACCGGCCCGCTGGGGTTCGCAGCCGCCGACACGGGCGTCACGATGTCCGCGCCCGCGCGTTCGGCCGCGTCGATGAACGCCGCCATCGCGGTACGCATCCCGCGATTCGCGCGATACGCGTCGTCGCCCCAGTCGGGGCCGTTGCGGCCGAACGCGGCGAGCGGCGTCGGCACCGGCGAGAACGTGTTGGTCTCGTGGTTCATCCGGGCGATCAGGATCTTCATCGCGCTTGGCCCTCCGCGATCCCGGCCGCGGCCAGCATCGCATGCAGCAGCACGTTGCAGCCGGCTTCCAGATGCGCCGGATCGGCGTCTTCGATCTCGTTGTGGCTGATGCCGTCCTTGCACGGCACGAAGATCATCGCGGTCGGCGCGACGCGCGCGAGATACACCGCGTCGTGACCCGCACCGCTGATCACGTTCATCGACGACAGCCCGAGCGCGCTCGCGCCGGCGCGGACCTGCTCGACCAGCGCCGGATCGAACGGCTGCGGCGGAAAGTACACGACCGGCTCGATGTCGATCCGCATCCCGGCCGCCGCGCCGTGGTCGGCACATGCCGCACGCAATTCCGCATCCATCGCCGTCAGCGTCGCGTCGTCGGCCGCACGCAGGTCGACGGTCAACGTCACACGGCCGGGAATCACGTTGCGCGAATTCGGGTGCACGTCGACCCAGCCGACCGTGCCGCGTCCGTGCGGCGGATGCGCACGCGCGATGCCGTTCACCGCACGCACGAGATCGGCTGCGACCAGCAGCGCGTCGCGGCGCAGTTCCATCGGCGTCGGGCCCGCATGCGCCTCCATCCCGTGGACGGTCACGTCGTACCAGCGCTGTCCGAGCGCCCCGTCGACCACGCCGATCGTCGTGTCATGCGCTTCCAGCACCGGCCCCTGCTCGATATGCGCTTCGAAATACGCGCCGACCGGATGCGCGCCGTGCCCCTCGTCGGCACTGCCCGCATAGCCGATCGCGGCCAGCGCATCGCGCACCGACACGCCGTCGCGGTCGCATTGCGCGAGCGCATGGTCGAGCGTGAACGCGCCCGCGAACACGCCGGAACCCATCATCACCGGCACGAAGCGCGACCCTTCCTCGTTGGTCCAGACGGCCACCTCGAGCGGCGCGCGCGTGCGAACCCCGGCGTCGTCGAGCGTACGCAGCACCTCGAGGCCGGCCAGCACGCCGTAGTTGCCGTCGAACTTGCCGCCAGTGGGCTGCGTGTCGATATGGCTGCCCGTCGTCACGGGCGGCAGGTCGTCCCGTTCGCCCGCGCGCCGCGCAAAGATATTGCCGATCGCATCGACGCGCACCGTGCAGCCGATGTCCTTCGCCCATGCGACGAACAGGTCGCGCGCGTCGCGATCGAGTTCGGTGAGCGCGAGGCGGCACACGCCGCCCTTGTCGGTCGCGCCGATCCGCGCGAGCCGCATCAGGCTGTCCCACAGCCGCGCGCCATCGACGCGCAAGCCGGACGCCGCGACGCCCGGAGTCAAATCCTGTACTTGCATCGTTGCCATTCCTCGCATTGAAAGGGCACGGCGCTCATGCCACACCGACACCCAGGTAGCGGTCCTTCACGTCATGATCGGCCGCGAACGCCGCGTTGCTGCCTTCGTAGACGATCACGCCCTGTTCGATCACGAAGTGGCGGTCCGCGAGCTGCGTGCACACTTCGAGGTTCTGCTCGACGAGCAGGATCGCGACGCCGGCCGCCTTGATCCGCTTCAACTGCTCGACGATCTCCTCGACGATCACCGGCGCGAGCCCCTCGACCGGCTCATCGAGCATCAGCAGCCGCGGATGATTCATCAGCGCGCGGCCGATCGCGAGCATCTGCTGCTCGCCGCCCGACAACTGCGCACCGCCGTTGCGGCGGCGCTCCTTCAGGCGCGGAAAGATCCGGTAGATATCGTCGAGCTGCCACGGCGAATCGCGGCGCGCGCCGAGCCGCAGGTTTTCCTCGACCGACAGCAGCCGGAAAATCCCGCGATGCTCGGGCACGAAGCACAGTCCGCCCGCGGCGATCCGGTGCGCCGGCTGCCCGGCCACCGGCCGGCCCGCGAACGTCACCGTGCCGCCGGTCGGCGCGACGACGCCCGCGATCGTCTTCAGCGTCGTCGATTTACCCGCGCCGTTGCGGCCGAGCAGCGTCACCGTCTCGCCTTCGTTCACGTTCAGCGAAATGCCCTGCAGCACGTGGCTCTTGCCGTAGCACGCGTGCACCTCCTTCACGTCGAGCATCATGCGCGGCCTCCGGTGATCATGTTGCCGAGATACGCGCTGCGCACGCGCGCGTCGCCGCGAATCACGTCGGGTTGGCCTTCGACCAGCACGCGCCCCTGCTGCATCACCGTGATCGTGTCCGAGATATCCATCACGATGCCCATGTTGTGCTCGATCAGCACGACCGTGTAGTCGTCGCGCAGGCCGCGGATCAGCGCCTTCATGTCGTCGAGATCGTCGATGCCCATGCCCGACGTCGGCTCGTCGAGGAAGATCGCGCGCGGCCGCGCCGCCAGCGCCATGCCGACCTCGAGCCGGCGTTGCTGGCCATGCGACAGCACGCCGGCCGCCGTGTCGGCGAAGCGCTGCAGGCCGAGCCGCTCGAGGACGTCGTCGACGATGCCGTCATGCGCGAGCGCGCCGCGCGGCGGCGTCCACGGATTCAGCGCCCGCCGCGATTCGACGCCCTGTGCGGCGACGCGCAGGTTCTCGCGCACGCTCAGGTTCGGAAACAGGCTCGTGACCTGGAACGAGCGGGCGATGCCGCGCCGCACGCGCTTGTGATCGGGTTCGTGCGACACGTCGTGACCGTCGAACAGGATCGAGCCCGACGTGATCGGCAGCGTGCCCGTCAGCGTATGGAACAGCGTCGTCTTGCCCGCGCCGTTCGGGCCGATCACCGAATGCACGGTGCGCGGCATGATGCGCAGATCGACGCCGCCCAGCGCCGTGAATTTGCCGTAACGCTTGACGATGCCGCGTGCTTCGAGAATCGCTTCGCTCATTGCCGCTCCTTGACCGTGACCGCCGCGCGATCGCCACGCCGCAGCGACGCCACGATGCGTTCGCCCAGCCCCCACAACCCGCGCTGCATGAACAGGCTGACCGCGATCAGCACGAGGCCGAGCAGCAGCAGCCAGCGCGGCCACAGCGTCGACAGCCAGTCCGCGAACAGCACGTAGAACGCCGCGCCGAGCACCGACGCGAACAGGTTGCCCGTGCCGCCGATCACCGTCATCACGAGGATCATTTCACTCGTGTGATAGTCGATGTTCGACAGCGGCGCGATGCCCGTCATCAGCGCGTGCAGCGCCCCCGCCAGGCCCGTGACCGCGCCCGAGATCACGAACGCCGCGAGCTTGAAGCGTTTCACGTCGTAGCCGGCCGCCGCCGCGCGCGCCTCGTTGTCGCGAATCGCGAGCAGCGTGCGGCCGAACACCGAGCGCGACACGCGCAGCAGCAGCCAGAACACCGCGACGAACAACACCGCGACGAAGCCGTAGTAACGCCACGGCGAATCCAGCGCGACGAGCGGATGCCCGAACGCGGCGAGCGCGGGGCGCGGGATGTCGAGCAGCCCGTTGTCGCCGCCCGTCACATCCGGCGTCGTATACGCGAGGAAGTAGAACAACTGCCCGAACGCGAGCGTCAGCATCACGAAGTAAGTGCCGCGCTGCCGGATCGAGAACCAGCCGACGAGTGCGGCCGCGACGGCGCCGAGCACCGCCGCCGCCAGCAGCGCGACGCTCACCGATGCGACACCGCGCGTCAGCACCAGCCCCGCCGCGTAGCTGCCGAGCCCGAAGAAGATGCCCTGCCCGAACGACAGCAGGCCCGTGTACCCGAGCAGCAGGTTGCAGCCGAGCGCGGCGAGCGCGAACACCAGCACTTCGGTCGCGAGCGAGCCCGAACTCAACACGAGCGGCAACACGCACGCGGCGACCACCGCGAGCCAGCCTTCCGGCCGCTGCAGCACGCCGCGCCACGGCCGCGGGCGTTGCGACGCCGCCGCGCCCGGCGGCAACGGTTTCGACGAATCGATCATGCGGCCCTCCCCAGCAAACCGTTCGGACGCAGCAGCAGTACGGCCGCCATCGCGACGTAGATCATCAATCGCGCGCCTTCCGGCCACAGCGTGCTCATCAGGCTCTGCACGATGCCGACCAGCAGCCCGCCGACGAGCGCACCGAGAAAATTCCCCATCCCGCCGACGACGACCACGACGAACGCGACGCCGAGCGCCTCGATCCCCATGAACGGATCGACGCCGCGGATCGGTGCGGCGAGCACGCCGGCCAGCGCGGCCGTCGCCGCGCCGAGCGCGAACACGAGGCTGAACACACGCGTCACGTTGATGCCGAGCAGCGACACCATCTCCGTCGACTCGCTGCCCGCGCGCACCGTACTGCCGAGCCGCGTACCTTCGAGCACCCACCACAGCAGCGCGGCGAGCACGGCCGTGAAGCCGATCACGAACAGCCGGTACTTCGGATAGACGAAGCCGCCCCAGATCACGACGCCGTTCAGCGCGTCGGGCGGCGGCACGTTGTCGCCGAGCGGGCCCCACGCGAGGATCGCGCACTCCTGCAGCACGAGCGCGAGGCCGACCGTCGCCAAGATGTGAAATTCGTGCTGCTGCGCGTACACGTGGCGCAGCACCAGCTTCTCGACGATCCATGCGAACGCGCCGACGACGAGCGGCACGATCGCGAGCGCGACCCAGAAATTCGCCGACCATTGCAGCGCCTGGTAGCAGAGATACGCGCCGAGCAGATAGAACGCGCCGTGAGCGAAATTCACGAAGCGCAGCAGGCCGAACACGATCGACAGGCCGACGGCGAGCAGGAAATACAGCATGCCCACGCCGATGCCGTTGACGATCTGCAGCAGATAGACGTTCATGGCTTCCGTGTCGGAGAGGAAGGTAACGGACGCCCGCGGCGCGCGTGGCGCCGCGAACGCATGCACGGCGTCACGCGAGCTTGCAGCCCGTCTTGTCGAGCGGCAGGAACGACTGGCCGGAGCTGACGATGTCGGCATAGTCGTCCGCGTTCTTCATCCGGCTCTTCGGCTTGCCCTTCAGCAGGTAGTAGTTCTTCAGCACCTGGTGGTCGCCCTTGCGGATTTCCTCCGGACCCGTGAGCCCGTCGTACTTCATCCCTTCCATCGCCGCGACGACCTTCTTCGGATCGGCGCTGCCGGCCTTCACCATCGCGTCGATCAGGATCTTCGAGCAGATGTACGAGCCCGCGAGGCTGTAGTTCGGGTTCGCCTTGAACGCGGCGTTCGCGCGCTTCACGAGATCGCGGTTCAGCGGCGAATCGATGCCGTGCCAGTACTGCGCGCCGAAATACACGCCGTCGCAGATGTCCGGCCCGAGCGCCTCGAACTGCTCGAGGCCCGATGCCCACGCGAGCAGGATCGTGCAGTTGCGCTTCATCCCGAAGCTGACGGCCTGGCGCAGCGTGTCCGACGATTGCGAGCCGAAGTTCAGGATCAGCAGCACGTCCGGCTGCGCGGCCGCCGCATTCGTCAGGTAGCCGCTGAACTCCTTCTCGGCGAGCGAGTGATAGCTGTTGCCGACGTGCTCGATGCCCTTCTCCTTGAAGACCGCCTTCGCGGCCGACAGCAGGCCGTCGCCGAACACGTATTGCGGCGTGATCGTGTACCAGCGCTTCGCCTTCGGCAGCATCTGGATCAACGGGCGCACCGTCTGCTCGATCGCGCCGAAGGTCGGCACCGACCAGCGGAACGTCGCCGCGTTGCAGTCCTTGCCGGTGATCTCGTCCGCGCCGGCCGTCGTGATGAACACGCCGTCCGCCTTCTGGACTTCCTTGCCCATCGCCAGCGATTCGGACGACAGGATGCCGCCCGCGAAGAAACGCACGCCCTTCTGCTGCGCGATCTCCTGCACGCGCCGCACGGCCGTCGCGGGCTTGCCCTCGGTGTCGAGCGCCGTATAGGCGAGCGGCGCGCCGAGCACCTTGCCGTATTGCTTGACGGCGAGCTGCATGCCGAGATCGGCGTACTTGCCGTTGGCGGCGAACGGGCCGGACATCGGCACCGGGCAGGCAAGCTGGATGGGCGCGCCCTGCGCGAACGCGACCCGGGACGACATGCTGCCGAGCGCGCCCGGCACGGCCGACAGCGCGGCCAGTTTCAACAGTTCTCGGCGATTCAAGTTGACGCTCCTCATGAGGGGGACACACGCGATACGACCGACTGCCAAACCGTGCCCACGCCACTCTTCGATGCGCGCCGCCGGTTGATCCTATTTATCATGATAAATAGAATCAACCTGATGCTAGAGTTGATCAAAATTGGTGTCAATCAGGCAAAATTCCGTACCCGCGCCGGGACCGATCGTCGACGATGACGCGGGCGCGCGGTCAGACAAAGGAGTCGTGAAGATGGTCATGGACCGAGCCAGGGCGGGCCTCGCGGTCGAAATCAAGCAGCCGAAGCGGGCCGACCTCGTCGCCGAGGAGATCAAGCGGCTGATCACCGAGAAGGACCTGAAGCCGGGCGACCGCCTGCCGCGCGAGGCCGAGCTGCAGCAGCTCTATGCGGTGAGCAAGAGCACGATCCGGGAGGCGCTGAAATCGCTCGAGGTGCAGGGGCTCATCAAGGTCACGACAGGGCCGTCGGGCGGCGGGATGGTCGTCGAGGTGCCACTCGACCGCACGCTTCAGTTGCTGCAGAACTACCTGTTCTTCAAGGACGTGACGATCGACGACATCTATACGGTGCGCAAGCTGCTCGAACCCGAGCTCGCTGCCGGCGCCGTACCGCACCTGACCGAGCGCGACTTCGCGGCGCTGGAATCCAACATCGCGTGCTGCGACGGCGGGTCGGGCGTGCACGATCGCGGCCACATGCTGCGTCAGCGGCAGGAGGACACGACGTTCCACGACATCCTCGCGGCCGCGAATCCGAATCCGTTCCTGCGCTTCAGCTGCGAACTGATCAACGAGATGATCCGGCAATTGATCGAGTTCCGGAACGATACGCCGCTCGCCGAGCACAAGCGCTTCGGCGAGGCGAACGTATCGATCCACAAGGCGATCCTGCAGGCCGCGCGCGAGCGTGATGCCGAACGCGTCCGTGCGCTGATGGTCGAGCACATGACCGAAGCGCCCAAGCATGTGAAGCGGATGAAAGGCAAGCTGCGCGGGCGGCTGATCCTCGATTCCGAGATCCGCAGGCGGGCCGCCGCCGCACCCGTCGCCGAATCCGGTACGGCCGCGGCGGACCCGGAAGAACGCTGAGCCGCGGCACATGCGGCGTGGCGTCGAGGGCTGCAAGGGCCGACCGCTTCGCGGGAATCGAAGTCGTCGAATATCGCGCGGCACTCGGCGTGCTCGGGAAGACCGCGCCGACGATCGCACGCGTGCGCCGCGACGACGGTTTTACCGAACTGATTCGGTCTTCGAATCAATTTTTACGCACGCAGCGCTTCGCTACCGCGCTCCCGGCGACGCATCGCCGCGATCTCCCGCGGGTAGACGCGATTTATCGATTGTTCTATACTCGCGTCAACTTCATCACAAAACGCATGATCTCGTGCGTAACGTGATGCCATTTCGCACTTCGTTGCGCATGCATCCGTTTCGCCACGTCAAAGGGGCCTCCGGCCCCAGCGGTCGGCTTCCAGCCGTCCGCATCCATGCCGTCTTCACAGGACGGTGCCCTGCTCGAACGCGCCTCGCCGTTACGGCGCCGCCGGGCTGAACCTGACAATCAGACGAACGCGTCGTTGCGTTCACCCGACCGCCAGCCGCACCTCGGTGCAGCCGGCAGCACTGTTTCCGTCAGTTCAATCGCGGCCATGCCGGGATCACGAACTTCCATCGCGACGCCATGCGGCGTCATCGCGGCGTGCGCCTGCGCGCGCCGCACCGAATCGAGGAGGCGTATCTTCATGACTCGACGCACTGTCCAGCGGGTGGGCAGCCTGGTGGCAATCATCGCCGTGGGATGGGCATTGGCGCGCGGCATTGGCGCCGAAACGTTCCATCAGCGCGCGGACGATCTCGCCTACTACGCGGGCCAGCACATGCTGCTGGTCGTCTATTCGATGACATTGGCCATCGCCGTGGGCGTGCCCGCCGGCGTGCTGCTGAGCCGGCCGCGATTCCAGCATCAGGCCGAGCGCTTCATGCAGGTCTTCAACATCGGCAACACGATCCCGTCGCTCGCGGTGCTCGCCATCGCGCTCGGCATCTTCGGCATCGGCAACGTGCCCGCGATCGTCGCGCTGTTCCTCGCGTCGCTGCTGCCCGTCACGCGCAATGCGTACGAAGGCATGAAGAACGTGCCGGCCGCGCTGCGCGAGGCCGCCAAGGGCATCGGCATGACCGGCTGGCAGTCGCTGGTTCGCGTGGAGCTGCCCAATGCACTGCCGATCATCGTCGGCGGCGTGCGCACCGCGCTCGCGATCAACGTCGGGACGGCGCCGCTCGCGTACCTGATCGGCGCGGACAGCCTCGGCTCGCTGATCTTCCCGGGCATCTACCTCGACAATCAGCCGCTGCTGCTGCTCGGCGCATCGCTCACCGCGATCCTCGCACTGGTGCTGGACGGCATCGTCGCGGCCGGCAGCCGCCATTGGCTCGCACGCCATGGAGGTGCCGCATGACGCTTCATCGCATCCTTCGATCGCTCGCACGCCTGTGCGCCGCCAGTGCGCTGTGCGTCGCGGCCGGCACGCCGGCATTCGCCGCGAAGCTCGTGCTCGGCGCGAAGAACTTCACCGAGCAATACGTGCTCGCGGAACTCACGTCGCAGTACCTGCGCTCGCGCGGCTACGACGTCGAAGTCCGCGCCGGGCTCGGCAGTACGCTCGCCCGCAGCGCGCTGGAGAACGGCCAGTTCGACCTGATGTGGGATTACACGGGCACCGCGGCGCTCGTCTACAACAAGATCCAGGACAAGCTGTCGCCCGAGGAAATGTACCGGCGCGTCAAGGCGCTCGACGTGCCGCGCGGGCTCGTGTGGCTCGACGCGTCGCCGCTCAACGACACCTACGCGATCGGCCTGCCGAGCCAGCTCGCGCAGGCCACCGGCATCCGGACGGTGTCGCAGCTCGCCGAGCACCTGAAGACCGATCCGGCGGCGAAGCATTACGTGTTCGGCATGGACGCGGAATTCGCGAACCGCCCCGACGGCCTCAAGCCGCTGCTCGCCGCCTACGGCATGCAGTTCAGCCGCGCGCAACTGAAGCAGATGGACCCGGGGCTCGTCTATACGGCCCTGCACAACAACCAGTTGAAGATCGGCCTCGTCTACACGACCGACGGACGCGTGAAGGGCTTCGGCATCGTGCCGCTCGAGGACGACAGGCACTTCTTCCCGCCGTACAACGCGACGCCCGTGGTCCGCCAGGACACGCTCGCGCACAACCCGAAGCTCGCGGCGCAGCTCAACGCGCTGTCGGCCGCGCTCGACAACGATGCGATGCAGGCGATGGCCAAGGCGGTCGATCTCGATGGCAAATCGCCGCGCGACGTCGCCGATGCATTCCTGCGCACCCACCCGCTACCTTGAAGGAGCAACCGATGAGCGTATTCGACTATCTCGCTTCGAGCTGGCCCGAGCTGCTGCAGCTCACGCTGCAGCACGTGTGGCTCGTCGCGATCGCCGTGGGCTGCGCGATCGTCGCCGGCGTACCGCTCGGCATCCTGATCAATCGCCACGACTGGCTCGCCGGGCCGCTGCTCGGCATTGCCACGCTCGTGCTCACGCTGCCGTCCATCGCGCTGTTCGGCCTGATGATCCCGTTGTTCTCGCGCTTCGGCCAGGGTATCGGCGCCGCGCCCGCGATCACCGCCGTGTTCCTCTACTCGCTGCTGCCGATCATGCGCAACACCTACCTCGCGTTGCACAACGTGGAGGCGGGGATCAAGGAAGCCGGCACCGGCATCGGCATGACGTCGTGGCAGCGCCTGCGCCTCGTCGAGCTGCCGCTGGCGGTGCCCGTGATTCTCGCGGGCGTGCGCACCGCGGTCGTGATGAACATCGGCGTAATGACGATCGCCGCCGTGATCGGCGCGGGCGGCCTCGGCACGCTGATCCTGCGTGCGATCGGACAGAGCAGCATGATGAAACTGCTGGTGGGCGCGGTGCTCGTGAGCCTGCTCGCGATCGTCGCCGACCGGCTGCTGCAGATGCTGCAACGTGCATTGACACCGAAGGGAGTGCAGAAGACATGATCGAACTCGACAAACTGACCAAGACCTTCACGCGCAAGGACGGCCAGGCCGTGCGCGCGGTCGACTCCGTGAGCCTGTCGGTGCCCGAAGGGGAAATCTGCGTGTTCCTCGGCCCGTCGGGCTGCGGCAAGACCACCACGCTGAAGATGATCAACCGGCTGATCGCCGCGACATCGGGCCGCGTGCTGATCAACGGCGAGGATACGGCGCAGCTCGACGAAGTCGACCTGCGACGCCACATCGGCTACGTGATCCAGCAGATCGGGCTGTTCCCGAACATGACGATCGAGGAGAACATCACCGTCGTGCCGCGCCTGCTCGGCTGGGACAAGAAGCGCTGCGCCGAACGCGCGCGCGACCTGATGTCGATGGTCGCGCTCGATCCGAAGCTGTACCTGAAACGCTATCCGCGCGAGCTGTCGGGCGGGCAGCAGCAGCGCATCGGCGTGATCCGCGCGCTGGCCGCCGATCCGCCCGTGCTGCTGATGGACGAGCCGTTCGGCGCGGTCGATCCGATCAACCGCGAATCGATCCAGAACGAGTTCTTCCAGATGCAGCGGCAACTGAACAAGACCGTGATCATGGTGAGCCACGACATCGACGAAGCGATCAAGCTGGGCGATCGCATCGCCGTGTTCCGGCGCGGCCAGCTCGTGCAGTACGATCACCCCGACACGTTGCTGGCGCGCCCGCGCGACGAGTTCGTCGCGCAGTTCGTCGGCCAGGACAGCACGCTCAAGCGCCTGCTGCTCGTGAAGGCCGGCGACGCCGCCACGCAACCCGAAACGGCGCGCGTCGATACGCCGCTCGCGCATGCCTTGGCGGTCATGGACGAAACCGACTGCCGCTATCTGACCGTGCTCGACGACGCGGGCCGGGCGCTCGGCTACGTGACGCGCCGCGCGGCACGCACCGACGGCGGCGGCGTGTGCGGCGAACGCGTGACGCCGTTCCCGGCCGGCGTCGCGGCGGACGACAACCTGCGCATCGTGCTGTCGAAGATGTATCAATACAGTGTGTCATGGATGCCGGTGCTCGACCCCGACGGTGCGTGGCTCGGCGAGATCACGCAGGATTCGATCGCCGCGTACCTCAGCTCGGGCCGATCGCGCCGGCAAACCGGCCAGCCGCCGGGCAGCCCGGCCGAGGCGGTTGCCGCGGTCGCCACGTCCTGAGTCGCGCCCGGGCCGGCGCTTCGTGGCGCCGGTTTCGGGAAGCGGATCGATGCCGCGCGTTGCGGAAAAATGTCATCGCGTTCGTTCGAGCATGCCGCGGCGAACACCGCTGGAACGAAAACCGTCATCCGGTTTTCCGGCACACGCGATCCGCCTCAGCGCTGCAGCGTGCGGACTTTTCCGTCGACCTTCAACGTGCGCCGGTCGCGCGCGGCCTCGTATTCGACCGTCTGCGCCGGCGTGACCGCGCCATAGGATCGACCGTTCACATAGACGACGCCGTCGCGCAACTCGATCCTGTCGCCGTCGACCGTCGCAGTAGCCCGGTCGCCCTGCAATACCGCGCCCGAACACCCGGCGGTCGAGAAGCTGCGGACCGAGGTACCCGGCATCGCGGCGTTCCCGCCGGCCTGATCCGCCGCATGCGCGGCGCTGCACGGCGGTGCGTCCATCGCGCCGGCCGCATGGAGCGGCGCCGCCCCGATGCCGCTCCCGGCGAGCAACGCGATCGTCATCGGCAACAGCTTGTTCATGGTGATCTCCGTGGTCCGTGGCCGTCGATCGAGGATCGGTCGATGCCCCTACGCGCAGGCCGGCCAGTATGCGGCCACTTCTGCGCCCCGGGCCATCCGCTTCTGTACCAGTCGCGAGCGTGCCGTTCCGGCTGCCCCCACGTCTCGTCGGCCTGGCCGTCCGGCCGCGCGCAAGCGCCGCCCCGAAGCAATCGGTCCCGCATGAAAATCCGCCTTGCTCAAGTTGCGACTCGCAACTATTATTGATTGCGATACGCAACCTTTCAGGAGCAACCATGGACCTCATCGACGCACCGGCCAAGCCGCGCGACGCGACCATCCTCGAGCTGCGCGACTTCTCGCGCAAACTGGTGCGCGAGCTCGGCTTCATGCGCGCGACGCTGGCCGACAGCGACTGGGCACCGTCGGCCGTGCACGCGATCCTCGAGATCGGGATGGCGCCCGGCATCAACGCGAAGGATCTCGGCGCGATCCTGCGGCTCGACAAGTCGAACACGAGCCGGCAACTCGCGCGGCTCGAAGCGGCCGGCGTCGTGGAGCGGCGCGTATCGAGCGAGGACGCGCGCGCGATCGAGCTGTACCTGACCGCCGAAGGCAAAAAGCTTCAGAAAAGAATCGACACGTTCGCGACCGACCAGGTGTCGAATGCGCTGCGTCGCATGATTCCGGCCGACCAGCAGGCGCTGCTGCGTTCGCTCGCGCTGTATGCCGATGCGCTCGCCCAGGACAACGCGGCCAGGGCGAGCGTCGCGCCCGCCGACGCGCCGTCGATTCGCGAGGGCTATCAGCCCGGCTGCATCGGCGACATCGCGAGCCTGCATGCGCGCTTCTATGCGGAACACTGGGGTTTCGGCGCCTTCTTCGAACAGCGCGTGGCGACCGAGCTGGCCGCCTTCGCGGGTGCGCTGCCGGCCGACGGCAAGGCGCTCTGGCTGTGCCAGGAAGACGGCCGGACGCTCGCGTCGCTCGCGATCGACGGCGACCCGGCGACGGGCGTCGCGCACCTGCGCTGGTTCATCGTCAACGACGCGTTGCGCGGCTCGGGCGTCGGGCGTCGGTTGATGACGCTCGCGATGCGTTTCGTCGACGAGCACCGGTTTCGCGAAACCTACCTGTGGACCTTCAAGGGGCTCGATGCCGCACGCCATCTGTACGAGTCGTTCGGCTTTGCGCTGACGAGCGAATCCGCGGGCACGCAGTGGGGGACCGAGGTCGTCGAGCAGCGCTTCAGCCGGCCGGGGCCGTCCGGCGACTGATAGCGGCGGCCGCCGTCGCTGCGCAGGTCGTCATGCGTTCTCGTCTTGAATGACACATGCGCATCCCGACGAAAGGAATCGCATCGATCCCGTGAACTATCGGGCCACCGGCGCCTGCTCCGCCGCAAACGCATCGTCGATGAACCGGATCACGTCGTCGAGCGACGACGTGCACACCGCGTCCGCGGCAAGCGACCGAAACGCACCGTCCGGCCCGAAGCAGACGAGCGGCTTGCGCCAGCGCTGCGCGAGCGCAATTTCCTCGGCCGTACCGGGCCCGCCCGGCAGCGCGACGATCAGGTCGCTGCTCAGCACGTTCACGTAGTTGCGGTTGATCGTGTCCGGCGCGGCGCCCGGTTCGCGGCGCGGCAGCGGCGTGAGGACCGGGATGTCGACGAACGGATGCGGATAGCCGTCGAGCGGCACGAAGCCCGCGACCGGATCGGCCTGCGTCGGCAGGATGCCGATCGACCGGCCGGCGCGACCGGGCACGCCGGCGAACGCGCGCGCGACCGCCAGCATCACGCCCTGCCCGCCGCCCGTCAGCAGGTTGAAGCCGGCCTGCGCGAGCCACGCGCCGAGCGGTTCCGAAAACGCGAGCCACGGCTCCTTGCCCGAGCCCATCACGCCGATCGTCCTGTTGTTCCGTTGCATCGTGGTTTCCGGTGAAATCGTGGCGGTGCATGCGCGCACCGTGCTCATTCGAGCTCGACGCCCTTGAGCTCGGGGATCAGGAACAGCGTCGCGACCATGTCGAGCACATAGAGGCCGGCGAGCAGCGCGATGGCTGTCTGGAACGAGTAGTGCGCGGCGAGCGCGCCGACCGCGACCGGGCCGAAGCCGCCGACCGCGCGGCCGATGTTCCACAGCACGTTCTGCGCGGTCGCGCGTGCGGCCGTCGGATAGCCTTCCGACATCAGCGTCCCGTAGCCGCCGACCATCCCGTTGACGAACATCCCCATCAGCGCGCCGGCCCACAGCATCGCCGTCGGGTCCGACAGCCGCGCATAGGCGATGACCGTCACGACCGAGCCGAGCTGGTACAGCAGGAACGTCGGCTTGCGGCCGATGCGGTCGGCCAGTTGGCCGAACACCCAGACGCCGATCATCATCCCGACGACGGTCGCCGCCGTCCACAGCCCCGATTTCGTCAGCGAGAAGCCCATCTGCTTCGACAGGAAGGTCGGCAGCCAGATCATGATCCCGTAGTAGCCGAAATTCTGGACCGAACACAGGATCGCGATGCCGACGCTCGTGCGCGCGGTGCGGCCGTCGGCGACGAGCATGCGGAACGCGTTGGATTTCGGCTGCGTCGCGCGCTGCACGAACGCTTCCGGCTCGTGCAGCTTGTTGCGCATCACCCACGCGAGCAGCGCGGGCAGCACGCCGACCACGAACATGCCGCGCCAGCCGATGTGGAGCAGCAGCAACGGCGTCAGCAGCGCGGCCAGCAGCACGCCGACCTGCCAGCCGAGCGCGACGTAGCACGACACGCGGGCGCGCTTGGCTGCGGGCCACGCTTCGGCCGCGAGCGCCATGCCGATCCCGAACTCGCCGCCGAGGCCGATGCCCGCGATGGTGCGATAGACGAGCAGATCCTCGAAACCGCGTGCGAATGCGCACAGGCCGGTGAAGATCGCGAACAGCAGGATCGTCCAGGTCAGCACGCGCACGCGCCCGTAGCGGTCGCTCAGCGCGCCGAACACGATGCCGCCCGCGACCGCGCCGACCAGCGTCCACGTGACCAGCGCGCCGCCCTGCCCGGGCGTCAGGTGCAACGCCGCCGTGATCGCCGGCAGCATGAAGCCGAGGATCAGCAGGTCGAAGCCGTCCATCGCATAGCCGATCGCCGAGCCGGCCAGCGCTTTCCACGCGTACGCCCCGACCTGCTCGACGCGCGGGGTCGACGGGCCGCCGAGCGCCGAAGATTTCATGTTTGCTGCCATGGTGTCCTGCCACGAATGTCCGGCGACATTCTAAGGCCTGTGCCCGCGAACGACGGAGGCGGACGCACGTCGGCCCGCGCTGGCGGGGCGGCAGGCGGAAAATGACAGGCAACGAGCGGAAAAGAGAAAAGAGAAGGGAAAACGTCGATCCGGTGCGGCGGCGAGGCCGGCGATGTCGCGATCAGGCCGGACACCGGATGAAAGACAGCAGGCGGGCGGAGGATTGCCGGCCGGCCCGCCCGCGCGAACCGGGCGGCGCCGGATGGCCTTGCAATGCGACGGGCTTCAGCCCTGATCGTCCCCGGGCCACCAGGTCTTGGCCTCGCGATCGACCGCAAGCGTTTCGAGATCCTTGCCTTCGAGCCATTTCGGCCGCGGGCCGCGCCCCGACCATGAGCGGCCGGTCGACGGATCGTAGTACTTGGCAGGCGCCTTGCGCTTGCGCTGGACGATGTAGCCGAGCGCACTCAGCACTTCCTGTTGCGAAATTCCCAGCAACTCGACCTGTTCCTTGAACGCCGCGAGCGCGGCCTGCTTCTCCTTCTGCTTCGCCTCTGACAGCTTGATGTTCAGGTCCCGAAGTTGTGCTTCGAGTTCCTGCAGGGCCTGGGTCATGTATTCATCCTCTTTGGGCATGTTTTTGCAAAAAGCTCCGATGGCCGAACCTACCACGAAGTTCAGCCGATCGGGGCTGTCAAATAGGTGAATCGTCCACCTGAGCCGGCATGATTGCGCGATACGCACTAAACGACGTCGTGCGTCACTGACAGACAGGGCCAGGCCGGCAAAGGCGGCGCCGCGTACGCATGCAAGGGGCGAACGGCGGCGGCAAATGATCGCCGCGCGTGGCACGGGCGCGGCATGGCGCGAATGATAGCAGTGCGCGGCGTCGTGATGCAGAAGTCGCTGACCGGCGTCGCGCGGGCCCGACGGTTCAGCGATCGCCGCCGCCGGGCTCCCACGCGATCCGGTCGAGCAGCGCGCGCAGCTTCGCGCCGCGCGCCGCGTTCAACGCCGCCGCATGCGCGACGCGTCCGGCCAGATGCGCACGAAAATCCGGATGCGCGTCGTGGTTCTGCGACGCCGGGCCATGCCGGATGCAATTGGTCAGGACGGCCTTCAGGCGATCGAACGCGTCGCGCGCCAGATTCGGATGACGGTTGACGACCACGCCGGCCAGTTGCTGGCGCGCACCGCGCCGCATCACGCGGGTCTTGCGCAATTGCAGCGCGAAACCTTCCTCGAGCGCGATCGCGGCGACCCGGATCTGCAGCCGCTCGATGTCGCGCGCGAGCGCGCCGCCGCCGGAGAACGCGAGATCGTCCGCATAGCGCGTGTAGGTCGCATCGAGCGAACGCGCGAGCGCGGCGAGCCGCAGGTCGAACCGGAACGCGCACAGGTTCGCGAGCGCCGGCGACGTCGGCGCCCCCTGCGGCAGATGCCGTTCGCGATAGCGCTGGCGACCGATCCAGTCGAACCGGTCGCGCAGGTCCGGCGCGAGCAGCCGCGCCGACGGCACGCGATTGGTACACAGCCCGGTGAGCGTACGCGCGACTTCGGCCGGATACCCGAGCGTCGCGAACAGCGCATGGACGCGCGCGGCGCGCACCGACACGAAGAAATCCGCGAGATCGAAGCGCACGACGACCTCGCGATCCGCATGCGGCGCCGCGAACGACACGATCCCGTGCCCCTTGCGAAAACCGTGTACCGCGCCGTGCGGCGCAATGCGATCGAGCAGCCCGTGCAGGATGCGACGCTGCGCTTCGCGCAGCCGTCCCTTCGGGATTTCGACGAGGCGGCACCCGCCGCTGCGCTTGTCGACCGCGACGTATGTGTAGTGATGCAGCGGCGTGGCGCTGCTGCGCGCGTCGACACGCCAGTGATCGGACAGCCAGTCGAGTTCCGGCACGCTCACCCCGAGCCAGCCGGCGAGATCGCCGGGCGTCGGCCAGTGCGGCACGTCGCAGCCGGCGAGCGGCACGGGCAGCGGTCGCTGGACCAGCGGCCGCCGCACGATGCGGATCACCACCGGCCGACGGTCGCCATACCATACGCGCACGAACGCGGGCGCCTCGGCCAGGATCGCCGCGAGCGCGTCGGTGTCGGTATCGACCCAGTCCGCACCGAAGCGGGCGAGCGCGAGGTCCGCGCAGTCGTGCGTCCACGGCGGTGCTTCGCCGAGCACGGCGGCCATCCGCGCGACGATGCCGTCGCGCTCGGGCGAACCGGCGAGCATCGCCTCGGCAATCGTGCGGGTGGTGTCGCGCAGGGATGAGTGCATGGGAAACGGAGGCGGGACGATGGGTCAACGTGGCTGGTGCTGCGAGAGCCGTCGTTGCGCAACGCGCAACATGCGCACTTGCGACGCATCGGTGTATCGATCTGATCCACGGGGTAGCCCCGTAGTCCTGGAACATCGGCTGCCTGTTCCGGGCGTGTGCTTGACCCACCGCCCCGCGTCGCGACTTTAATCGGCGGCCGCGCCAGGTGTCAAATCGAGCCGAACGATGCGCGTCGCGCGGCGGCCTCGCGCTTATGCGCGCCGGCTGAACAGCTCGCTGAACGCGATCGGCGCCACGCCGATGCCGGCCAGGCCGTTCAGTATCGTCGCCCAGCTCGCGTCGGCCACGCTGACCGGAAACGACCGTACGCGATGGGCGAGCAGCCAGAAGGTGCGCGTCATGCCGTCGCTCATCGCGACCTCGTAGCCGCTTGCCGCCGCCCAGTAGCCGACCGACGGCAACGTCACAGGTGCGTCGCGGCCGCTTCCGAACGCGGCGGCCGCCGTCGCGAACTTGCTGTCGAGCGACATGGCGCGGCGCGGTACGCAATCCTGCGAATTCTGTTTCGGGAACGTGGGGCTCGTCTCGAGCCAGCGGCGATAGAACGTCTCCGCGTCGATATGGACGACGAACCGCTCCGCGCCACCCGGCTCGGCCTTCAGATAGCAGTCCGCCTGGTTCGGCACGGGAACGCGCCACGTCGCGCGCTTCGCACTCAGGTCGACCAGTTCGCAGGCCATCGACGGGCGCTGGGCGGGTATAGCGGCTCCGGATTCGCGCAGGTCCTGTGCGCGAAGGATGCCGTTACGAAGACGTGTCAGCATGGGCCCTCTCTCTTTCTCTCGATTTTTTCGCGTGAGTCGGGGCCCGTCGCGCGATCCGCGCCGGCGCCGCGATGCGGTCGCCCGGTTCCCCGATGCTCCCGAACGAATCGGGAACCCGCGCAGTGTATCGCCTTTCGATGCAGGTACGACAGGACTCCGTCACGCCCCATACGGCGCCACCGGCCAGCACGGCTGACGCGGCAAACGGGCCACCCCGCTTCCCTACATGTTGCCCGCCAGATGAAACCGCGACGCCGGATGCCACAGTCTGACCGACGTGGCGACCTGATCGCCGACCCACGTACGGCGTCGCAACAGCAAGCACGGTTCGCCGATTTCCATCACGAGATGCCGACGCACCTGCGCATTGGGCTTCTCCGCGTAGATCCGGAACTCCGCACGCTGGATCGGCGCCAGTCGCACCATGTAGTGATTCGGCGTCTCGAGCGTGAAGTCCTGCTCCAGATACGCGGGAAACAACGCCGGATTCACGTAGCGATCCTCGAACTGGATCGGTTCGTCCTCCTCGTAATGGACGATACGCGAATGAAACACGGGCCCGGCGCGCAACCCGAGCGCATCGATCGCGTCCGGGTCGACGCTGCGCTCGATCAGCAGCACGCGCGCACTGTGCCGGTGGCCGCGCTCGGCAATCTCGTCCGCGATGTTGCGGATCTCCAGCACCGTCGACTCGTAATGCCGGCGCTCGACGAACGTGCCGGCCCCCTGGATGCGGGTCAGCACGCGCTCGGCCGTCAACTCGCGCAGCGCGCGCGACACCGTCATCCGGGCCACACCGAACTCCTTGACCAGCTCGGCCTCGGTCGGGATCGCGCCGCCGGGCTTCCAGTCGCCCTTCGCGATCCGCTCGACGACGTAGCGCTTGATCTGCTGGTAGGCCGGCAATGCCCGCGCCGGCACGGTGTCTGCCGATGCCGACGCCTGCCGGGCGGAAAGTCTGCGTTCCGTTTCGCTCATGCGCCCTCGACCGAATGAATATGGGGTGATCGGCTCGCCGTTGACCGTCGTCATCGCAACGACGGCGGCACACCGGCGACGATGCCGGCCGCGATCGCGATATCGTCCGCCAGCGGCCGGTCGTCGTGATACGCCGGCGCACGTTCGCGCACGTGTCGCCACAGCGCGTCGGTCGATGCGGCGCGCCCCGTTTCGCCCGGCTGCAGATCGTACGCCTGCGCGGCGGCCAGCAGCTCGATCGCGAGCACGCGCGTCGTGTTCTCGATGATGTCGAGCGCTTTCAGCGCGGCCGGCGTCGCATGACACAGGTGATCTTCCTGCAGCCCCGACGTGATGCCGCCGTCGAGGCTCGCCGGCGCCGCGAGCCGCTGATTCTGCGCGACCAGCGCGACCGCCGTGTACTGCGCGATCATGAAACCCGAACAGCTGCCGCCCGGCGTGGCAAGAAACGCCGGCAGCCCGCTGACGAGCGGATTCACGAGTCGGTCGAGCCGCCGCTCGGCGATCGCCGCGACCTGCGCCATCGCGCTCGCGAGGCTGTCCATCGCGAGCGCGATGCCGGCGCCGACCGCATGCGCCTGCGAATGTACGGCCGGCGCCTCGCGCGTGCCGGCGACGATCGGATTGTCGGTGACCGATGCGAGTTCGCGATCGACGACCTCCGCCGTGACGTCGAACACGTCGCGCGCCGCGCCATGCACGTGCGGAATCGTGCGCAGGCTGAGCGGGTCCTGCGTATGTCGGCCGCTCGCCGCGGCAAGCATGCCGCTGTCCGCCAGCAGCGCACGCAAACGGGCGCCGACCTGCCCGATACCGGGGGAAATCCGCAGCGCGAGCGAAGCCGGATCGAATGCGGCGAGTTGCCCGCCGAGGTTCTCGAAGCTCATCGCCGCAATCCAGTCGGCCCAGTCGAGCAACCGTTCCGCGCGGGCCAGCGCGAGCGCCGCCAGCCCCGTGACGCACGGCGTCCCGTTGACGAGGCTCAACCCTTCCTTCGCACCGAGGACGAGCGGTTCGCGGCCGATGCGCCGCAGCGCCTCGTCGCCGCGTATGCGTTCGCCGCGATGGCGCGCATGGCCGTGCCCGACGCAGACGAGCGCGACGTGCGCCATGTGGGTCAGGTATCCGACCGAGCCGTGCGCCGGCACTTCGGGAAGGCAATCGTGCTCGAGCAGCGCGACGAGCTGGTCGACGACGTCGGCACGCACGCCCGAATGCCCGTGCGCATAGTTGTTGATCGCGGCCGCGATGATCGCGCGCG
This sequence comes from Burkholderia cenocepacia, assembly GCF_014211915.1. Classification (NCBI taxonomy): domain Bacteria; kingdom Pseudomonadati; phylum Pseudomonadota; class Betaproteobacteria; order Burkholderiales; family Burkholderiaceae; genus Burkholderia; species Burkholderia cenocepacia. Next base: position 506,991 of record NZ_CP060041.1, read on the forward strand.
TTTCGGCCGCGCCGAGCGGCATGCCGACGCCCACCGCGTGACTCATCAGGATGTTGTGCGACAACGTGCTCTGCTGGGCCGGCGACACGATCACGTCGCACAGCGCGCCGACGCCGGTATTGACGCCGTAGGCGCGAATCCCGCGCGCGACGATCTCGTCGACGAGTTCGCGAGCGGCCACGACCCGCGCGCGCGTCTCGTCGGCCAATGCCAGCGGCTCGCCGGCCGCCACCGCCGCAACCTGTCGCCAGTCGAGCGGCCGCGCCGCACGGAATACGGTCATGGCAGCCTCAGTTCGTGGTGCGGTCGTGGTGGCTCGACACGAATTGCCGGAAGCGCTCGGAGGTCTGGCCGCCGAAGACTTCGTCGGGCGTCCCGTCCGTATCGACCTCGCCCTGATGCAGGAACATCACGCGGTTCGATACGTGGCGTGCAAAGCCCATTTCATGCGTGACGACCAGCATCGTGCGCCCCTCCTCCGCCAGCGAGCGCATCACGCGCAGCACCTCGCCGACCAGCTCCGGGTCGAGCGCCGACGTCGGTTCGTCGAACAGCATCACCTTCGGATGCATCGCCAGCGCGCGGGCAATGGCGACACGTTGCTGCTGGCCGCCCGACAGGTGCGCGGGATAGTAGCCGCGCTTGTCCGCGAGGCCAACGCGTGCGAGCAGCGCCTCGGCTTCCTCCACCGCTTCCGCGCGACCGCGCTTCTGCACCCGCAGCGGCCCTTCGACGAGGTTGTCGAGCACCGTCATGTGCGACCACAGGTTGAAGTTCTGGAACACCATGCCGAGCTGCGAGCGAATCCGGTCGACCTGGCGCCGGTCGCTCGGATGCAGCTTGCCGTCGCGGGCGCGCTTCATCGCCAGCTCTTCGCCCGCGAGCGCGACGGAGCCGTCGTCGGGGGTCTCGAGCAGGTTCAGGCAACGCAGGAACGTGCTCTTGCCCGATCCGCTCGCGCCGAGGATCGAGATGACGTCGCCCTCGTGTGCGTCGAGCGAAATGCCCTTCAGCACATGGTGATCGCCGAACGACTTGTGGATGTTTCGGACCGACAGCGCAACGGGAGCAGCGGTGTTCATCGGATTCTCCTGGAAAGAATGGCGCGCTCAGGACGCGACGCGCTGGGCATTGCGGGTCGCCGCGGCGGGCGCGCCGGACGGCTTCGGCGCACGCAGGTGCCCCGAGAGCCGCCATTCGAGCGCGCCGAGCACGCGCACGACGATGAAGTTCAGGCCCAGATAGATGATGGCCGCGCAGACGAACACTTCGGTCGTCCGGTAGGTTTGCTGAATGATCTGCTGCGCGACGCCCGTCACTTCCCACACCGTGACGAGGCTCGCCAGCGCGGTCGACTTGACGAGCAGCACGGCTTCGGTCGAATACGCGGGCAGACACTGGCGCAACGCGATCGGGCCGATCACGCGCCGCAGCAACGAGAAGCCCGACAGGCCGATGGAATACCCGGCCTCGATCTGCCCGACCGGTACGGCCATCAGCCCGCCGCGCAGGATCTCGGCCGTGTAGCCGGCCGTGCACAGCGCAAGCGACAGCACCGCGCAGACATACGGCTCGCGCAGCAGCGGCCACATGAAGCTCTCGCGGATCACGCCGAACTGGCCGAGCCCGTAATACACGAGGAACATCTGGATCAGCAGCGGCGAGCCGCGAAACACGAGGATGTAAGCCCGTGCGAAGCGGTTCGGCAGCCAGCGCGGCGACACGCGCATCGTGACGATCACGAGCGACAGCAGGCCGCCGAGCACGAGCGATGCGAAGAACAGGCCGAGCGTGGTCGGCACGGCCGCGAGCAGTTGGCGCAGCGTATCGAGGAGAAAAGCGAAATCGATGGACATGCCCGTACTCCGTCAGTTGCGCGCGAAATTGCGGCGGAACGACCGGCCGACGATCGCCTCGGCCCGGTTGAACACACGGTTCGACAAGCCCGTCATCAGCAGATACAACGCACCGCCCGCGACGAAGAACACGAAGTACTGGTGAGTCGAGTTGGCTGCGATCTGGCTCGTGCGCAGCAACTCGGCAAGACCGGTGACCGAGATCAGTGCGGAATCCTTCAGGCTCAGTTGCCACACGTTGCCGATACCGGGCAACGCGAAGCGCAGCACCTGCGGCACCAGGATGCGCCGCAGCACCATGCTGCGCGGCATGCCGATCGAGCGCGCCGCTTCGAGCTCGCCTTTCGACACGGCGAGCACCGCCGCGCGATAGACCTCGGCCTGATAGGCGCCCGAGATCATCCCGACCGCGAGCGCACCGATCACGAACGGCGGTACGCCGATGAAGCCTTCCGCGCCGAACCACTGGCCGACGGCCGTCACGAGCGTCGAGCCGCCGAAGTAGAACAGATAGATGACGAGCAGTTCGGGCACGCCCCGAAATACCGTCGTATACAAATCACCGAGCAGGCGGAGGGTGCGGTAGCGCGACAGCTTCGCGGCCGCGATCGCCGCGCCGATCACGGCGCCGACCGCGAGCGCGGCGAGCGTCAGCGCGACCGTCATCAATGCGGCGAGCAGCAGCACACCGCCCCAGCCTTCGGTACCGAAGCCGAGCATTTCAAGAATCGCCATGCGTGCCTCCCTGCATGCGTTGAGTGAATCCGCTGGATGCGTGCCGCCGCATCGCGCGTCGTTCGATGAACTTACGCGGCGGCGGCCGAACGCGCAGCGCTTACGGCGTGACGTCGGTCTTGAACCACTTGTCGGCAAGCTTCTTCACGGTGCCGTCCGCGAGCGCCGCGGCGATCGCCGTATCGAACTTCGTCTTCAGGTCGGCATCCTGCTTGCGGAACGCCAGCCCTTCGCCGGGCCCCCAGATCGGGCCGCCGAGCTTCGGCCCCGCGAGCACGATCGACGCGTTGTCCTTTTTCGCGTTGTTCGCCGCGTAGTACGTGACGTCGTCGAACGATGCATCGATGCGCCCGGCGACCAGATCGAGATCGCGTTCGGGCGACGTCTTGTACACGCGAATCGACGCGATGTCCTTGAAGCTGTCGTTGATGAATTTCGTGTAGACGGTGCCCGACTGGATACCGATCGTCTTGCCCTTCAGCTGCTTGCGCAGCGTGTCGACGGTAGGCTTGTCCGCGTTGGCGTCGCCTGTGAGCTTGACGATCGGTGCGCCGGGCGCGGCCTTCGGCAGGATCTTCGTATCGGTGACGGCGAACGTCGCCGGCGTCGCCGCATACGGACGCGAGAACAGCAGGATCTTTTCGCGCTCCGGCGTGATCGAAATGGCATCCATCAGGACATCGAACTTGCCGGCCTGCAGGCCCGGAATCATCCCGTCCCAGTCCTGCGCGACCATGTTGCACTGCACCTTGATGCGCTCGCACACGTTGGCGAGCAGCTCCGGTTCGAAACCGCCCAGCTTGCCGCCCGGCAGCGTGAGGTTCCACGGCGCGTAGCCGCCTTCGAGCGCGACCGTCACCGTCTTCCATTCCTTTGCCTGCACCGGCGCCGCGAGCGTCGCCGCCGCAGCCGCGATGACGCCGACCGTCCTGATTGCCCACTTGATGCGCTTGCCGTTCACGAGAGTTCTCCTTGCGTTGAAGTTCGCCATCCCTTCGGTGCAGCAAGCCGCCTCAGGAATTTGTCTATACAAGCATGCAAGAAGAAAAACAACGAGACAAGCGGTGATCAATAAAAACGGGTGAAACGCGGGAAATCCCCTAATTTCAAGGGTCTGGCGTGCATCGTCACGGGGAATTCCGGCACACGTTTGGTGCAATTCGAGTGGCCGAATCGCAAGGATGACTAGACAAATTCTGAATTCGACCACGAGGCCGCTCGACCCCGCGACGCATGCCTGAGGATTGGCGGCTCGCAATGCCTGCGCGTGGCCGCATCGATGGCGCCGTGCTGTGCGGCACTGCGTCTGCATCGGCGTCGCGCGGCCGCGCCATCGTCGGGGGGCGGATGCTTCGTTGGTCAAATGAATACCGGGCGGAAGATCGCCCGGCTGCCAGGTAGACGGCGAACGGCGGCACGCACCTCAGCGAATCGGCTCGTTGATATCGGCGATTGCCGCGAGCCGCGGCCGGTGTCGCGCCTACAGCGCCCGCGGCGCGTCGCGTAGCACGGTCCGCAGCGCCGTATCGAACGGCGTCGCGTAATCGATCCCGAGCGCGCGCACGCGCGCGGCATCGAGATGGCAGTCGTACGGGCGCGGTGTCGCGTCGGTCGGCTGCGTGATCGGCGTGAACGACGCGTCGATGCCGAGCGCGGCGGCAATTCGCTGCGCGATGTCGTACTTCGTCATCGGCTCCTCGCCCGACCAATGGCGAATGCCCGTGACGGATTCGCCCGCAAGATGGCGCAGCGTCAGGTCGCGAATGACCTGCGCGACGTCGGGCGTCCAGGTCGGGTAACGGATCGCCCATGCGTCCATGCCGACTGCATCGGCGCCCGGCCGCGAAGACGCGACGACGGCCGGCACGAGGCTCGTGACGGCCGATTCGCTCCAGTCGGCGATCGGGCCGAACAGCAACGGCAGGCGCAGCACGCACGACAGCGGCGACGCGGCAAGCAGCGCGACCTCGCCTTCGAGCTTGGTGCGGCCGTAGATGTTCAGCGGGTTCGGGGTCGCGTCTTCGCGGTAGGGCGCCGCCTTGCCGTCGAAGACGTAGTCGGTCGAAATGCCGAGCGTCCATGCGCCGTATCGCGTGGCGAGTGCGCCGATGCGGGCGGGCGCGGTGACGTTGATCGCGCGGGCCGCGTCCGGGTCGCGTTCGCAGACGTCGGGGCGGCGTTCGGCGGCGCAGAGAATCACCGCTGCCGGTCGGTGCGTTTCAAAAATGCGCTCGAGGGACGGCTGGTCGAGCACGTCCAGCTCGGCGATGTTTTCCGGCGGCAATGCGAGCAGTTTTGCACCGGCGCTTTGCGGGTTCCGTATGGTGGCGAGCAGCGTCAACGACGATTCGCGAGCCAGGCAGGCGGCAACCGCACGGCCGAGCAGGCCGGAGGCGCCGATGAGGAGGACGGTTTTGCGTACGGTCGACTGGGGTGAGTTTGGCATGGGCGGCGATCAATCACGGAAACGAATGGATTATCGGGCCTATTGGATAGCATGAGCGATCACCGCGCAACGCTTCGGTCTACTGGCTCGCCTCCTGTCGCGAAGCTGATCGACTCCGTTCTTCTTCGATTTCGCGCCGGCCGCCGGCGTCGAGCAATGCGTGACCCTCGACGCGGATTCCGACGGCGAGCGCATGCGCTGAGCGCCGTGCTTCGGCACGACACCGGCTCGGTAGTCGGCCCGCGCGCCGATCGCTCCGTCGCCCGCAAAAAGCGAAACCCGGCACGCTTGCGCGCACCGGGCTCCCGATACCGAACGGAAACGCCGTCCCGCGTTACTTCCGATCAACCGAATACCGCCCCGGCCCGGTCAATGCGAGCAACAGCAGTCCACCGATGATGCTCACGTTCTTGTAGAAGTTGATCATCGCCATGTACTGCTCCATCCCCTGCAACGCCCAGTAGCGATGGCCGATCAGCGCGGTCGCGAGCGTATAGGCGGCGAACAGCAGTGCGAGCGGACGCGTATAGAAGCCGATAGCGATCAGCACGCCGCCGACCAGTTCGACCGCCACCGCGATCACGGCCGCGAGCTCGGGCGCCGGGTTCCCCGTCGACGCCATATACGCGACCGTGCCCGAAAAACCGTTCAGCTTCTGCCAGCCGAACAGCACGAACAGGATCATCATCAGCACGCGAGCCGCCAGCAGCAGCTCGTCCTTCTTCGACTCCAGCGAAACGTAACGCATGGCAAATCACCCTTGAATTGACGGTTTGATGCAGCCGGTGCCGCTGCGCGCCGAATCGGCGCGCGAAGCCGGCAACGGACCACTCTTCGCACGATCGGACGGCAAGCCACATGGCCCGCCGCCGAAGAATCCGAAAGGCGACGCCGCGACTGGCGGCGCACGCCGGATCGGTTCTGGCAAAGCACGGGTGCAGTCTACTGTCCCGCCAAGAATCATCAATCCTTCAAAACATGATTCGCTGTCTCGATTAAGTGGACAATCAGGAAAGAGCGCCCCGTCGCTCCGACGGCCGTGGTTCATCGCAAACAAAATTTGAACCGACGCAAACAAACTTGTGCCAGGGCCTTTTGAGCAAAGACCTGCGATTTGATTCGAATAATGAAACACTCCAATTAATTCCATCAGTTTTATTAAAATAACGAAACGATCACAATAATTCAGGGACGTTGACCAGAAGTAGTCAATTAACGCAATATCTGCATGGCCGCGAGCGCAAAGAGCGGTTGCGGTCACCAGCCTAATAAGCGTAAACAGGAGAGCATTAATGACTACAGCACGAGCAACAGAGCAGGCCGTCGAACTCGTCAAAACAGCACTCGCATCCGGTTTAGTCGCACCAGCCACTGGTGACCGATGGTTTACGGACCCTGCCAAAAATGGAGAGGAGCTCGGAAAATTTATCGGTGCAACCGTTGCCCGGATCGCCAAGGAAATAGACGCCCTGTAGAAAATGGTGGCCTATTAAAAATTGGCGCAGCGCGATCAGGCCTTGCGCGCGACGACACCCACCGGCGAAGCGGGCGCGCGTTTCGGTGCGGTCTTGTAGTGCGTGCTGTACAGCGCCGCGCCGACGAACACCAGCCCGCCGACCAGGTTGCCGAGTACCGTCGGGATCTCGTTCCACAGCAGATAGTCGACGACCGTGAAGTGGGCGCCGAGCATCAGGCCGGACGGGAACAGGAACATGTTCACGACCGAGTGCTCGAAGCCCATGTAGAAGAACACGAGGATCGGCATCCACATCGCGATCACCTTGCCCGGTACGGACGTCGACATCATCGCGGCGACCACGCCGGTCGACACCATCCAGTTGCACATCACGCCGCGCACGAACAGCGTGAGCATGCCGGCGGCGCCGTGCGCCGCATAACCGAGCGTGCGTGCTTCGCCGATGCCGCCGATCTTCTGTCCGATTGCGTTCGGCGCTTCCGAAAAGCCGAATGTGAAGATGATCGCCATGAACAGCGCGACCGTCAGCGCGCCCGCGAAATTGCCGAAGAACACCAGCGTCCAGTTGCGGAACACGCCACCCCAGGTCGCGCCGGGCCGGCGATCGATCACCGCGAGCGGCGCGAGCGTGAAGACGCCGGTGAGCAGGTCGAAGCCGAGCAGGTACAGCATGCAGAATCCCACCGGAAACAGCAGCGAACCGGCTAGTGCGTTTCCGGTGTTGATCGTGATGCTGACCGCGAAGGCGGCGGCGAGCGCGAGGATCGCGCCCGCCATGTACGCGCGAATCAGCGTATCGCGGGTCGACATCGACAGCTTCGATTCACCGGCATCGACCATCCTGGTGACGAATTCGTTGGGCGTGAGGTAGGCCATGGTGTGCGCTCGTAAAGTTGGACGGGCAAAAAAAACGCGCCAGGCACTCGCTCGACATGCGAGTGCCTGGCGCGGACGCTGTTATCCACGTGATCGGTCGCCACGGTTCGACATGGCGCGATCGTCAGGCCGCCATTAGCCCGACGAGCGAGATGTTCGCAATTCTCGTACCAGTGACGGGGATATCGCGATGCAGGCTGGCCGGACGCGAAATGCCGGGGGAGAAAGCCGCGGCCGATCGCAGCGAATCGCACTCGCGCGGTGCAAACTGCACCTCGCGCATGCGCGTCGGGCGCAGCCGCGGTGCGTGAAGCGCCGTGCGTGCCGGTCAGGTCGTGCCGTCGTCGTGCGGTGTGTCCGGCGCGCTTCGCTGCGTACGACGTCGCGCGGAAGTCTGCGCGTGCTCGTCGACGAATCGCTCAGGCGACGTCAGCGCGTCTTCCGCGATATCGGCAAGCGGCCGATTGCCGTCCATCGACGCTTTCTGCAGCATCCGATACGCTTCGTCCTCCCGCAGGCTGAAGCGCGTCATCAGCGTATTTTTCGCGCGCTGCACGAGCTTTCGTTCGTAGAGCGCGCGACGCGCCGCGTCGAGCTCGACCTCCGCGCCGGCCAGTCGCGCCGATTGCGACTCCAGCAGGGATTTCAGGCTGGCGAGCGTCCCCACGTCGGAGCCGGAGAGGCGTTCCGGAAGTTCGTGAACCGCCGCGCGCGCCGACAACGGATCGCCGGCGAAGAACCGGGCGAGCGCCTGGGTATGCGGGGGCGGATTGTTCCGCAATTGCGCCATCAGGCGCTCGGAGTCGCGCAGCGTTCGGTGCGCGTCGTCGATTCGCGCGTTGCACGTTTCCTGCACCTGCAGCGTCAGCGCAATCTGAAGGTGCCAGAGATCATCGATGCGGGCGCTCGCGGCGTCGAACCATGCTTCGCTCAGGACGGCGTCGAGCGCATCGCCGGCGTGCGCCGTGCACAGTACGCGGCGCAGCTTCTCGAGCGCCGCCATGTGCGGCTCCGTCATGCGGGTTTCCCACCATGCGCTTTGCGCCGTGCTTGCGAAGCTCGCGAAGACTTCGAGACTGCGCTCCTGCGCGGCTATCAGATACAGCAGGCGCTGCTGCTGGTCCGCCGAAAACGTGCCCGCCGCGAACATGTGCGCGCCGACGGCGCGTTCCTGTCCCGCTTCCTCCTTGCCCTCGACGACATGGACGAGGGCAATCAGCATGCGCGATACCGACGGGTCCGCCGCGCTGTCGGCAAATTGGAAAATCAGCTCCACGAGGCCGCCGATCACGGTACTGAACGCCTGGACGGAATCCGGCGCCGACAGTGCAAGATGGTCGATCTGTTCGCGCAGCACATCCAGCGATTCCAGGTCGAGCAGCACCCAGGCGATCAGCGACAGCAGACGCGACGTCGAACCGCGCGCGGGCGTCAGTTCCAGGTCCAGGCGCTCGCGCAACTGCGCGACGAGCGGCACCGATTCGCCGCGCGAAGCCGCGCGTTCGGCGACGAAGCGCTTGCCGCTCGACGCCAGATAGATGCTGGTGGCGCCGCGCTCGCGCTGCAGCGCATGGATCAGGCGGCCGAGCAGGTCGACCAATTCGATCTGCTCGGCCAGCTGGCGCAGGGACGCGATTTCCTGATGCTTGGCGAGCAGCGCGAATTGCAGGGCGGTGGCGGGCATGGTGGAGACTGACCGTCGACAGGGACTCGGTGCAGTGTAGAGCGGACAATAATCGTCATTTTTTGACGCCTTGCAGGTCAAGATCCGTGACGAAGGCGCGGTCCGCAGCTTCGCTACCCAATACTACCCGAGCATGGGCGTGCAATGCCTCGGCAACATTCACAAGGCGCACTGCCAATAAACGCTCTCAATCTTTTGAGCCTGCCCGCCCGTAGACAATCCAAGGTTTCATGTCCGCTTCGGGCCGGCTACGATTTTCTACCCTCGGAATAGCCGACTTCTTTTAGAAACCGGCTCCGCACCCATCGTTCTTCTCCCACATTTTTCACAAGAATAATTACAAAAAATTACCAGCCAATACCGATTTAATAATACGATAGCCCACCCAATCATTCTTACGTTTTCCCGACACCTCCACGATCCGTGGCGGGTGTCGGGCGAGAAGCGCGAGAAACGACACGCACGCGGATCGCCACGGACCCATCCGGATCGCCGCCGGCCGGCTCCATCGCCGTTCGCCACTGGATCGCCTTCAACCGGAGCTCACCCATGCCAACGACCACGCCCGTCAACAGCGGCGCGAACGCGAACAGCCTGATGCAACAGGCGGCACAATCGATCATCAACGGCTCGACCGGCAATCCGGCGATGGATGTCGGCTCGCTCGTCAAGACGCTCGTGAACGCGAAAACGGCCGGCCGGGCCGCGGCGCTTGCCGCATCGCAAACGACCGGTAACACGCGGATTTCCGCATTCGGCGCGCTGTCGTCCGCGCTCGGCGCGCTCGAGGCGGGCCTGACGTCGCTGAAGAACGGCGCGCTGCAGTCGACGTTCAACGCGGTCGCGAGCGGCAAGGGCCTGACCGCGACGGCCGGCGCGGGCGCGGTCGCCGGCACCTACACGGTCGGCGTCACGCAGATCGCGACCGCGCAGGCGCTGTCTTCCGCCGGCTTCAACGGCAGCAAGGCGCTCGGTACCGGCACGCTGACGCTGTCGCTCGGCAGCCGGTCGTTCAAGGTCGAGGTCGGCGGCACGAACAACACGCTCGCGGGCATCGCGGCGGCGATCAACGGCGCGGCGGGCAACCCGGGGATCAGCGCGACGGTCATCAACGGCACGGACGGCGCGCACCTCGTGCTGGCATCGTCGAAGACGGGCGCGGCGAACGCGATCAGCGTCGCGGTCGGCAACGTGTCCAACGACGGCGGCCTGTCGAACCTCGGCGTCACGTCGACGGCCGACCCGTCAGGCGGCGCATCGAAAATCGATTCGGCGAACGGCGCGGCCGCGTGGCGGCAGAGCACCGCCGCGCAGGATGCGAAGTTCACGCTCAACGGGATCGCATCGACCAGCGCGAGCAACGCGGTGTCGGGCGTGCTGACCGGTATCACGTTGAATCTGTCGGCGGCCGCGGTCAGCGCGACCGATACGCAGACGTTGACGGTCAGCACCGACACGAAGTCGCAGGCCGCCACGATCACGAATTTCGTGAGCCTGTACAACACGGTGGTCAAGACGATGGGCGCGCTGTCGAGCTACACGGCCGGAGCCAGCTCGCAAGGCGCGCTGATCGGCGATTCGACGTTGAACACGATCCGCAACTCGCTCGCGTCGATCGTCGCGCGCGGCATCGACAGCGGCGCCACTACCGAGAAGGGCAACGGACACGTGAACCTGCTGTCGATCGGCATCAAGCTCGAGAAGGACGGCACGCTGAACGTCGACAGCGCGAAGCTCGACAGCGCGTTGTCTGCGAACCCGTCGGGCGTCGCGCGCCTGTTCAATCCGGAGAACGGGATCGGCACGCGCCTGGCCGACCAGATCACGCAGTTCACGAAGAAGAACGGGATGATCGACGTGCGCACGACCGCACTGACCGCCGATCTGAAGCGCGTCACGCAGCAGCAGTCGGATCTGTCCGACTATGCCGCGCAACTGACGAAGCAATACCAGGCGCAGTTCACCGCACTCAACACGTTGATGGCGCGGATGAACACCAACACGCAGTACCTGACGCGATTGTTCGGGGGTGCGAACAGCAGCGGCACGCTGTCCAGCAAGTGAGCGGCCGGGTCGCGCGAGAGGCGCGGCCCGGAGTTGTCGCTCATGCCCGGCGACGCGCCAGCGCTCGCCGGATACGCATCATCACGGATAGCCGGCCCGCGGCTGTCCTTGAAGCAGGCAAAGGTCAGCCGAGACCTTCGACACGATCAGCGAACCGATCGATCGCACGCGACACCTGACGCCCGAAATAGCCGGGCCGTTCGTGCTCGTACGCACGCAGCAGCGACGTGCATTCGCGCTCGGTCCAGCGCCACACGGGCCCCTGCTTCGCGAATACCGGATGATCGTGCAACTCGGCCGGTACCGCGTGCTCATCTTCCCACCCCAGAAATAAGCCTGGTAAGCACGGGCGAACGGCATGCCCAGCTGGTTCGCGACGGTCTCGTCGTGGCGCAGCGTGAAGTCGACGATCTCCTTGCGCGTGCGTCCGAGCGCATCGTCATGGCGCGCTTCGATCCAGCAGTGATACCGCGCGAGCTGCGACAGATGCCGCGCGGTGCGGCGCCGCTCGCGCGTCGTGCAGAGCGCGTACAGGTTGCCGCCGCCGAAATCCATCACTTCGCCGCCCGCGAACGGCCGATAGGGCTTGCCGGTCAGCAGCGTCAGCACCCGCGCGCCGACGATCGCATAGTCGGCGCAGCGCATGTAGCCGCCGCGCGTCGTCGCTTCCGATACGCTCCGGTGGACGACTTCGTCGATCACGGCGTGCAGCATGGCATCCACCGGCGCCGCCAGGATCGGCGGCCGGCTTGTCGTCGTTACGTGTTGCATGGGCGAATGCGGCTTCAGCGGTTCGTCGTAAAAATCACTCCGCGGCATGGTATTACGAGCCGTTACAACGGATGGGCGCGGGATTGCGCAGATTTGTGCGCTTTTCTCGCGTCGCGCAAGACATGTCGACAGTCCGTCGGACATGGTCGATGCAACGCGCGGCAGGTTGGTCGGACGAACATCGACGCCGCGCTCGCGGATCGCGGGCGGTTCGCGTTCATGATGTCGTGAATGACGGCAGGAGGAGCGCGGCGGCAGGCGTTGCCGCCATCGACGAGAGGGAAATCGCAACGAGTGCGCCGCGATTGCGGCGCATCGCGCAAAGCGGGTCGTGCTTGCAGGCAACGGGCGCGCCGGCCGCACGCACGGCACGCGATGCGATCACGTGCCACGCGACTGGCGCGGCACGCGTCGTACGTCATGACGCAGCGATCCGCCGGCGGAAATGTTCGGTGCCGGCGACGATCTTGTCGAGCACCGCGTCGAGCGCCCAGAATCGTTCGCGCACGTCGTAGTCGATCGCACGGCATTTGATCGACCCGAACGTGCCGATCCGCTGGTGATAGAGCTTCGCGAGCGCCGGGTAACCCAGCGCCTCCGATACCGCCGAGACGACCAGGAACGTCGACAGTTCGTCGGCCAGCGCCGGATTCGACTCGCCGTGCGTGCGCAGCCACTGGTAGAGATCGGGATGGAAGTTCGTGAACACGCCGTTGAAACCGGCGGACCCGGCCTTCATCGCGTCCCAGGCGATCGCGGCGTTCGCGTTCAGGATCTTCAGCGGCGATCCCTCGGCAAGCGCGACGCGCCGCTTCACCGTCGCGAGATCGCAACTCACGTCCTTGAGCATCACGAACCGGCCCGTGTCGATGCACGCGCGCAGTTCGTCATCCGACAGAAGCCGCCGGTAAGGCGCCGGACATTCGTACAGGCCAAGCGGGAGATCAGACGGCAGTCGCGCGAGCAGCCGGTGGAGGTGGTCGAGCAACGCGGCGCTGCCCTTGCGTTGCGGATCGAGCCGGTTGGTCACGAGCACGACGCCCTGCGCGCCCGATTCGGCCGCCGCGCACAGTTCGGTAACCTGAGCGTCGAAATCGTCGCTGATGTGCCCGGACGCGACGACCGGCACGCGCCCGGCCACCCGCTCGACCACGAAGCGCGCGAGTGCCGCGCGTTCGGCGAGGCTCAGGAACTGCATCTCGCTCGATTGCGCAACCGCGAACAACGCGTCCGAACCGTGTGCCAGATACCATTCGATGAGCCGCTCGAGCCCGGCGTAGTCGATCGCGCCGGCGTCGTCGAACGGCGTCAACATCACCGGTACGATCCCCTCGATGGTCACGTTCGATTGCTGCGAGTGTTGCATCGGTTTCTCCTTGCTTCAATGAATGCGGGTGCAGGCTGCCTGCTCAAGCCGGCAACGGTCCGGGCGCGGCGTTCGCGGCCTGTTCGGGAATCGGCTTGCGCACGAGCAGCAGGTAGGCCATCGCGCCGGCGAACGCAATCGCCGCCGCCGTGAGCAGCGCGGGCACGAACGACCACTTCTGCGCGATGATGCCGGTCAGGATCGGCGCCAGCGCGCCGCCGATGAAGCCGCCGAAATTCTGGATCGCGCCGAGCGACGCGATGCGGCTCGGCGGCGCGGCCGCCGTCGCGAGTGCCCACGAGCACGCCGACGCCGCGTTGGCGAGAAAGATCACCACCGAAATGCATGCGAGCGCAACCGTATTGCTCTGCACGAGCGCGGCCGGAATCGTGAACGCGACCATTCCGAGCATCGCGGCCACCACCGCGTTGCGCCGGCTCACGACCGGCGACCGGCTGCGCCGCGTGACGAGATCCGACAGCCAGCCGGCGACCAGCGAACCGACGAATCCGCACAGGAACGGCACCGATGCGGCAAAGCCCGTGCGGATCAGGCTCATGTGCCGCTCCATCGTCAGGTAGCCCGGCAGCCAGGTCAGGTAGACCCAGTTCAGGTACACGGAGCCGAAGAAGCCGATCAGCATCCCCCAGGTCGTGCCGTGCGAGAACAGGCTGCGCCATTCGGCGAAGGTCAGTTTCGGCGCCGCGGCGACGCTCTGCGCATCGGCATCGAGATAATTGCGCTCGGCGGCAGATAGTTGCGCGCGCACCGGATCGCGATAGAACGCGAACCACACGACGGCGACGACGAGGCCGAGCGCGCCGGTCACGATGAACGCCCAGCGCCAGTGGAACGATGCAACGAGCACCGACAGCAGCAGCGGCGCAAGCGCGGTACCGAGCGGCGACGCGGCATTGAAAATACCGGTCGGCGTGCCGCGCGCCCGCAGCGGAAACCAGTTGCTCACCACGCGTGCGGCCGACGGGAATTGCGGCGCCTCGCCGATGCCGAGCACGATGCGCGCGACGATGAACCATCCAAACGTGGACACGAGGCCGCCCGACGCCTGCGCGAACGACCAGACGATCAGCCCGATGCCGAGCAGCCGGCGCGGGCCGATGCGGTCGACCAGCCCGCCTACCGGAAACTGGCACAGCGCATAGCTCCAGGAGAATGCCGACAGCAGCAGCCCCATCTGCGCGAGCGACAGGCCGAGATCGCCGCGGATCGCCGAACTCGCGACGGCCAGCGTGCCGCGATCGAGGTAGTTGACGATCCCGCTCGCCATCAACAGCGCGAGCGCGATGCGTTGACCGCGCCGAATCCGGGGCGGCGCGTGCGGAACAGGTGGGTTGTCGTTCATGTCGATTGTCTCCATGTCACTGGTAGAGGCCGGGTTCGGCCGTTCCGTCGCATGCGGAATTCAGGTATCCATACGGTTGACTTCGTCGCGCGTCGGAATCGACGTCTGCGCGCCATGGCGCGTGACGCTGATCGCGGCCGCACGCTGGCCGAAGCCGATCGCGTCGTCCATCGACGCGCCGCCGGCCCGCGCGACCGCGAACCCGCCGACGAACGTGTCGCCGGCCGCGGTCGTATCGACGGCCGCCACCGCCATCGCACGATGGCGGCCGCGCCCTGCGCTGCCGCGCCAGCACACGCCGCGCGCGCCAAGCGTGACCAGCACGTTGCCGACGCCCTTCGCGCACAGCGCATCGGCGGCGCGCACGGCCGATGCGTCGTCGCCCACGGCGATGCCGGTCAGCGACTCGGCCTCGGTTTCGTTGACGACGAGATAGTCGACCCGCGCCAGCAACGCATCGAAAAGCGGTTGCGCGGGCGCCGGATTGAGCAGCACCGGCGTGTGGTGGGCGCTTGCGCATGCAATCGCTCGCGCCACGCTGGCGACCGGCACTTCGAGCTGGCACACGAGCAGCGCGGCTCCGGCGATCGCGTCGCGCGCCGCGTCGATCCGGTCGGCATCGACGCATGCATTCGCGCCGGGCACGACGACGATGCTGTTCGCGCCACCGTCGTCGACCGTGATCGTGGCCACGCCGGTTGCCGTGCCTGCGATCCGGTGCAGGTGCGTCACGTCGATGCGCTCCGCCGCCAGCGCGCCGTGCAGGCGCGTGCCGAACGCGTCGTCGCCGACACAGCCGATCATCGCGACCGATGCACCGAGGCGCGCGGCCGCGACCGCCTGGTTGGCGCCCTTGCCGCCGTGAACGGTCTCGAACGTCGTACCGAGCAGCGTTTCGCCCGGCACCGGCAGGCGCGGCGCCCGTGTGACGAGGTCGATGTTGACGCTGCCGACGACAGCGATACGCGGTGAGGTGAGATCGCTCATGCTTGAATGTAACCGCTTACATTTGAGATCGACAAAATGGCCGGAAAGGCCGTCGTCTCTGAAAATTTCGCGGTGCAGGTGTAATCCATGTCTGACATAATACGGAACAGCATCAAGATAGCGCTTACATTCTCACAGGATCGAATGAGGATGCAAGCGCGGCCACCATGAATCGAGGGTAAACAATGACGCGACTGGCAACGCACGGCGCAGGCAGGCCTACCCCGCCGGGAGACCGCCAATGAGCACGGCCCCGCCCCGCGGCGGCGCATCGCGGGCACGCCGCGGCAGCGGCCGCTCGGTGCTCGGCGACGTCGCGAAACTGGCCGGCGTGTCGACCGCGACCGTCTCGCGCGTGTACAACGACCCCGGCAAGGTGTCGGCCGACGTGCAGCAGCGCGTGCGCGACGCGGCGCTCGCACTGAACTGGATTCCGAATGCGGCCGGCCGCGCGCTGGCGTCCACGCGTACCCACATTACCGGCGCGATCATTCCGACCCTCGACGACCAGGTGTTCGCGTCGCAGGTCGCCGGCATGCAGACGATCATGGCCGAGCACGGCATCACGCTGTTCCTCGGCTGTTCGAACTACGACCCCGCGCAGGCGCTCGCGCAAGTGCGCGCGATGCTGTCGCGCGGCGTGGAAGCAGTGTCGCTGGTCGGCGAAGCGTACCCGCCCGAACTGTTCGAACTCCTTGCGATGCATCGCGTGCCGTACGTCGTCACGTATGCGTACCGCGACGACAGCCCGCACTGCTGCATCGGCTTCGACAACCGCGCGGCGTTCGCGCGGCTCACCACGCACCTGCTCGACCTCGGCCATCGCGACTTCGCGATCATCATGCAGCCGTCGACGGACAACGACCGTGTCCAGGCCCGCCTGCGCGGCATTCACGACACGCTGGCCGCGCACGGGCTCGCGGTGCGCCCCGTGCATCAGCACGAAGGCGCGGCCACGATCGCGTTCGGGCGAGCGAGCCTGCGCGCGATCGCCGGCAGCGATGCGGCGACGCGGCCGACCGCCGTGATCTGCGGCAACGACGCGCTCGCGCTCGGCGCGCTGCTTGAAGCGCAGGCGCTCGGCATCGACGTGCCCGCGCAGTTGTCGATCACCGGGTTCGACGACGTCGCGCTCGCGCGCGAGATCCAGCCGCCGCTGACGACGATGTGGGTCGACACCGACGCGATCGGGCGCCAGGCCGCGCACGCGTTACTCGACGCGCTCGAGAACGGCGCCACGGGGCCCGGCCATGCCATCCAGCCCGAGTTGCGCATACGGGAATCCGCCGCGCCGCCGGCGCAGGCACAGGCACAGGCGCGCGCGGCACGCAGGAAATAGCCGGGCAGCGCCGGCTGACTGCATCACGTCGATCGGCAGCGTCTCGTCGAGATTGTCGAGCCACGCGTGGCTCGTCTTCGGCGCCGGCGACGACATCACCCGTCGAACGGCACCAGCTCGTAACTCGTGCTGCGGCCGCCGGACGCCGAGCGACGCAGCATGCCCTGCTCGACGAGTTCCGTGATGTCGCGCAACGCCGTGTCCTGCGAGCATTTCGCGAGAGCCGCCCACTTGCTGGTCGTCAGCTTGCCTTCGAAGCCGTCGAGCAGGCGATTCATGACCTTGACCTGGCGTTCGTTCATCGCGACGCCCGCGCACCGCTGCCAGAAGCGCGCCTTGATCAGCACCGCATCGAGCGTCGTGTGCGCATGATCGATGGCCCGGCCCAGCGTATTCAGAAACCACGCGAGCCACTCCGTGACGTCGAGCGAGCCGCGCTGCGTGCGCTCCAGCACGTCGTAATACGCGTTGCGCTCGCGCTGGATCTGCGCGGACAGGCTGTAGAAACGCTGCGGGCTTCGGTCCGCGCGCGCCAGCACCAGATCGCCGAGCGCGCGTGCGATACGACCGTTGCCGTCGTCGAACGGGTGAAGCGTGACAAACCACAGATGGGCGAGCCCGGCCCGGATCAGCAACGGTTCGGCCGGCGGCGCGTTGAGCCACGCGAGAAAACGCCCGATCTCGTCGGGCACGCGTGCGGCCGGCGGCGCCTCGAAATGCACGCGCTGCCGGCCGATCGGACCGGAAACCACCTGCATCGGCCCGCTCGCATCCGTGCGCCAGCCGCCGACCGTGATGCGCGACAGCCCCGAGTAGCCGGTCGGAAACAGTGCGGCATGCCACCCGAACAGCCGCGCTTCGGTGACCGGCGCCGCCGAATGGGTCGTCGCATCCAGCACCATGTCGACGACGCCCTCGACGTGGCGATCGACCGGCGCCAGCGCGCCGATATCGACGCCGAGCCGGCGCGCGATCGACGACCGGACCGATGCGACATTCAGGCTCTCGCCCTCGATCGCGCTGGTCTTCACGACGTCGTCCGTCAGCGCGGCCAGGCTCGCCTCGTCGCGCAACGCCAGCCCGACATCCGCCAGCCGCCCGGCCAGCATGCCTTGCGCACGGCTGACGTCGGCGAGCGGCGTGGCGAGGGCCGGGAGGTCGAAACGCCATGCCGGCCAGTCGGCTGCTTCCCAGATAAAGGTGTAATCTCCGCTCATCATGCGGAGATTATCCGCTCATTCGCCGCGCGACTCAACTATCTCCGCAAAATTTGCGGAGATTAATCGCCCCATTCACCGCAAAGCGGCCGGCTACCGTACCCGGCCCACCCCGTTCCCAGCCGTGGGCGCCGGCTCCCCGAGCCGCTCCGCGAGAAACCCGATGAACGTGCGCAGCGTGACGAACCCTTCCCGGTGCTGCGGAAACACCGCATTGAGCGTGATCGGCGGCGGCACGTACGCGTCGAGCACCGGCACGAGCGCGCCGCTGTCGAGCGCCGCGCCAACGATGAAGTGCGGCAGCAGCGCAATGCCGAGCCCCGCGATCGCGGCGTCGCGCACCACTTCGCCGTTGTTCGCGACGAGCGGCCCCTGCACGTCGAACGTCCGCACCGCACCGTCGACGCGGAACTCCCAGCCGACCCGCCGCTCGCGCCCGTACAGCACACAGGTGTGGCCGGCGAGATCGGCCGGCGTCTGCGGCGTGCCGTGCCGCTTCAGGTAGGCGGGGCTCGCGCACGCGATCATCCGCCACGCGCCGAGCGGACGCGCGATCAACGTGGAATCCTCGAGCGAGCCGATCCGCAGCACGAGGTCGAAGCCCTCGCCGATCAGGTCGACGCGCCGGTCGGTCAGGTCGAGGTTCAGCCGCACGGCCGGGTGCGCGGACAGGAATTCGGCGATCAGCGGCGACACGTGCGTGATCCCGAACGACAGCGGCGCGCTGATCTTCAGCGAGCCATGCAGCTCGGTGCTGCGTACCGACATCGCCTGCTCGGCGTCGGCGATCTCCGCAAGGATGCGCTGCGCGCGCACGTAGAACTCCTGCCCCGATTCGGTCACCGCCAGATTGCGGGTATTCCGGTGCAGCAGCCGGACACCCAGCGACGCCTCCAGCGCCATCGTGCGCCGGCTGACGAACTGCTTGGACAGCATCAGCTGATCGGCCGCCGCCGTGAAGCTGCCGGCGTCCACGGTCGCGACGAAGATCCTCAGGTCGTTGATTTCCATATTGTCCACTCCATGGCGACAGTCATTATCTCTACAGCGATTTATTTGTCAAATAGATTGACCTAAGATTCATCTCAACGAACGGCCGGCCTCACTTCCGAGGTCCGGCGACTTCAAGGACAAAAAATCATGATCGATATCCGTGCAGCAAACCAACGTGGCCGTGCGGAGCATGGCTGGCTCAGCTCCCGTCATACGTTTTCGTTCGCGAATTACTACGATCCGAAGCAAGTCGGCTTCTCCGACCTGCTCGTGATCAACGACGACCGGGTCGCCCCGGGCCGCGGCTTCGGCACGCACCCGCACCGCGACATGGAAATCCTGTCGTACGTGCTCGACGGCGCGCTCGAACACAAGGACTCGATGGGCACCGGTTCGGTGATCGTGCCGGGCGACGTGCAGTTGATGAGCGCGGGCACGGGCGTGCGCCACAGCGAGTTCAACCACTCGCAGGACACGCCGGTCCACTTCCTGCAGATCTGGGTCGGGCCGGCCGAAAAGGGTGCCGAGCCGCGCTATCAGCAGACCAATGTTGCGGCCGACGACAAGCGCGGCAAGCTCGCGCTCGTCGTGTCGCCGAACGGCGATGCCGGTTCGCTGAAGATCCGGCAGGACACCCGGATTTACGCGGGCCTGTTCGACGGCGACGAAAGCACGACGCTGGAACTTGATCCGAGCCGTTTTGCTTACGTCCACGTGGCACGCGGCAGCGTGACGGTCAACGGCGTGACGCTCGGCGAAGGCGACGGCGCGCGCATCCGCGGCGAACAGGCGCTGACGATCGCCGACGGCAAGGATGCCGAAGTGCTGGTGTTCGACCTGCGTCCGGTCGAAGTGACGGCCGAATGGGCGTGACGCCCGTTCGGGAAACCGGGCCCCGCGGAAACGCGGGGCCCTTTTAATCGGAGATTCGCAACATGGCCAAGGTTCTCGTTCTTTACTACTCGTCCTACGGGCACGTCGAAACGATGGCGCAGCACATCGTGGAGGGCGCGAAATCGGTGCCCGGCGTCGAGGTCACGCTCAAGCGCGTGCCGGAAACGATCCCCGTCGACCAGGCCCGCGCGATCGGCGTGAAGGTCGACCAGGCCGCACCGGTCGCCACGGTGGACGAACTCGCCGACTACGATGCGATCATCTTCGGCACGCCGACCCGCTTCGGCAACATGGCCGGCCAGATGCGCACGTTCCTCGACCAGACCGGCGGCCTGTGGATGAAAGGCGCGCTCGTCGGCAAGATCGGCAGCGTGTTCGCGTCGACCGGCACGCAGCACGGCGGCCAGGAAACGACGATCACGTCGTTCCACACGACGCTGCTGCATCACGGGATGGTGATCGTGGGCGTGCCGTATGCGTGCAGCGGGCTCGTCAACATGAGCGAAATCACCGGCGGCACGCCGTATGGCGCGACCACGCTCGCCGGCGCGGACGGCAGCCGCCAGCCGAGCGCGAACGAGCTCGACATCGCGCGCTACCAGGGCAAGCACGTCGCGGAACTCGCGAGCAAGCTCGCGTCGTAACGCGGGGGCCGCGCCCCTCGCTGCCCCGCAGTTGTGCGGTTCCGCACATGAACGAACGGCGCCGGTTGAACCGGCGCCGTTCGTGCTGTGCAACGCTTTCGACCGTTACTGCCCCGACGCCGGCGCGGCCGGCGCCGCCTTCGTCGCGGGCGCCTTCTGCACGGCGTTCTGCGGATAGTTGCTCTGGTCGCCGGTCAACCGGTAGCCGCTGCCGGTGCCGATCGCCTTCAGGTCCGACGCGTGCCGCGCGCGGGCCGCCTTGCGCGCCGCCTTCTTCTGCGCCTTGTCGAGCTGCTTCTGCGCCGGCGCGGACGCCGGGTCCTGTGCGTATGCCGCCGGCACGGCGGTCAACGACAGACCGACCGACGCCGCTACTGCTACTGCCACCGAAACCACGCGAGACTGCTTCATGACCGATCTCCTTGTCGATTGTTGAGTGTGGGTCGGACACCGGCGCGCACGCGACGGCCTGCGACAACGGCACCGATGCAACGTTAGCCGATCGCCGCGCAAATGTCCGTGTGCGTTCCTGAATTGTCCTGATAACGTCACCGATACATGCGAGCCGGGGGCGCCGTCCTTTCGGCCTGTCGCCCCGCCATCAGGGAAACCGATACCCGGGCGGCGTGGGCCGGCGCTCAGATCCAGCGCGACAGCACCGGCAGCAGGATCGGCACGACGAACGCCGTCAGCACGCCGTTCAGCCCCATCCCGAGCCCGGCGAACGCGCCGGCTTCCTCGCTGACCTGGAACGCGCGAGCGGTGCCGATCCCGTGCGACGCGACGCCGAGCGCGAAACCGCGCACGGCCGGCTCGTCGATCCGCAGCAGATTGAGAATCCCGCGCGCGCATACCGCGCCGAAGATCCCGGTCGAGATCACGAGCACGGCCGTGAGCGACGGAATGCCGCCGATCTCCGCGGCGACGGCCATCGCGATCGGCGTCGTCGCCGATTTCGGCGCGAGCGACGCGATCGTCTGATGGGACGCCCCGAACAGCGCGGCGATACCGACCGCCGACACGATCGCGGTCAGCGAACCCGCGAGCAGGCCGACGAGCAGCGGCAACGCGGTGCGCCGCAGCTTCGACCACTGGCGGTACAGCGGCAGCGCGAGCGCGACGGTCGCCGGGCCGAGCAGGAAGTGGACGAACTGCGCGCCTTCGAAATACGTGGGATACGGCGTATGCGTGAGCGTCAGCAGCACGACGATCACCGCGACCGCGATCAGCACCGGATTCGCCAGCGGATTGAAACGCGCCCGCGCATAGACGGCCTGCGCGAACAGATACGCGACCAGCGTGATGGTCAGGCCGAGCAGCGGGCTCGCGGCGAGATAGACCCAGATCGCGCCGAGCTTCGGGAACGCCGTCATTGCGCGCCCTCCGCGGTGCCGCCCGCGCGGCGCTGGCGCCGCAGCAGCGCGCGCGTGACGAGCGCCGTCACCGCGATCGCGAGCGTCGTGCTGACGGCCAGCGCGACGACGACCGCGACCGCGTCGCCGCGCACGCGGTCGGCCGACACCATGATGCCGACGCCGGCCGGCACGAACAGCAGCGACAGGTGACGCAGCAGTTCGAGCGCGGTCGGCTCGATCGCATCGGCGACCTGCGGGCGCAGCATCACGAAGCCGAACAGCAGCAGCATGCCGATCACGGGGCCCGGCACCGGCAGGCCGAACAGATAGGACACGCCTTCCCCGAGACACTGGAAGATCAGCAAGACCGCGAATGCCTGCAACATGAACCGCTTCTCCCGAACGTGGCCGCGCGAACGGGCAGCCGCGCGGCTGATGAGCCGGCGGCATGCGACGCCGGCGTGGACGATACGCGCGATCGTACCAACAATGACGGCGGGCGGGCGCGATCGCCATTCAACCGTTTCGCCCTGACCCGCTGCCGGGCCGGAACCAAACGCCCTCACGCAAAAACGGCGGGCACATGCCCGCCGTCCTGCCGTTCAGGGTCGAACGACCGCCGATCGCGTTACTTCAGCCGCGTCGCGATTTCGTTGGCCATCGCCTTCGTCGCGGCCTTCGTCGGCGCATCGTCGGCCAGCGCATTCAGCAGGCCGAAATCGTGAATCGTGCCGTCGTAGCGCGTGGTCGTCGCGTCCACGCCCGCCGCGTCGAGTTTGCGGCCGTACGCTTCGCCTTCGTCACGCAGCACGTCGAACTGCGCGACCTGGATCAGCGCGGGCGGCAGCCCCTTCAACTGCGCGACGCTCGCCCGCAGCGGCGACGCGTAGATCTCGTTGCGTTGCGCTTCGCTCTTCGTATAGGCGTCCCAGAACCACTTCATCATCGGCCGCGTCAGGAAATGCCCCTGCTGATACGCGTTGTACGAACCCGTGTTGAAGTTGTGGTCCGTCACCGGCCACATCAGCCCCTGGAAGCGGATCGCGGGGCCGCCCTTGTCCTTCGCCATCAGTGCGACGACGGCCGACATGTTGCCGCCGACGCTGTTGCCCACCACCGCGAGGCGGCTACCGTCGACGCCGATCTCCGCGCCGTGCGCGGCCACCCACTTCGTCGTCGCATACGCCTGGTTGATCGCGACCGGGTAACGCGCTTCCGGCGACGGCGTGTAGTTCACGAACACCGCGACGGCGCCCGACTGCACGACGAGATCGCGCACGAGCCGCTCATGCGTCGGGAAATCGCCGAGCACCCAGCCGCCGCCGTGAATGAACACGAATACCGGCAGCGCGCCCGTCACGCCTTGCGGACGCACGATCGTGACCGGCACCGACAGGCCGTCCTGCTCGATCGTGCGGTTCGACACGTCGATGCCCGACAGATCGACCTTCACGCCGTTCTGCGCGTCGACCAGCACCTGGCGCGCCTTCGCGGGGCTCAGCGTTTCGAGGCCCGGGCCCTTCTGGCCGTTCAGTGCGGCGAGAAACGCGCTCGTCTTCGCATCGGGACCGACGGTGTCAGCGCCCGCGGCGAACGCGGCAGGTGCGGTGGACAGTGCGGCTGCCACGGCGGCAGCGATCAACAGCGGCTTGACGATCTTCATGGTGCAACTCCTTGGTCAGGTCTTTGAATGGCGATGAATGGTTTGCAGCGCGATTGATCAGACGAGCGTGAGCGTGACGTCGATGTTGCCGCGCGTCGCATTCGAGTACGGGCAGACGATGTGCGCACGGTCGATCAGCGTTTGCGCGATGTCGCGATCGAGGCCCGGCAGCGAGATCTTCAGTTCGACTTCGATGCCGAAGCCGTTCGGGATCGCGCCGATGCCGACGCTGCCTTCGATCGCGGCGTCCGCGGGATCGCGATCTTGTCGCGCGCCGCGACGAACTTCATCGCGCCGATGAAGCACGCGCTGTAGCCGGCGGCGAACAGTTGCTCGGGGTTCGCGCCCGCACCGCCCGCGCCGCCGAGTTCGCGCGGCGTGGTCAGCTTCAGGTCCAGGCCGCTTTCGGGCACCGTCGCACGGCCGTCACGGCCGCCGGTGGCTTTTGCATGGGCGCGGTACAGCACTTTTTCGATCGACATGACAGACTCCTTTTTCAGCAAATGAATGAAACAGCCTTCGAACCGGGGACCGCGTGCCGGCGGCTGCTCCGCCGGCCTCGCATCAATTTATCTACTCATAGATAGACAAACATCCCCAAAAAATGCAGGCGGACATGCCACCTGCGCCAATCATCTATCTACTACATGATAGATAACGAGATCCAATAAAAGGCGGCGAACCGCCCGACTCCTTGCGCCGTCCGTCAGGACCGCGTTTTCCAGACGGCCTCGACATCCTCGAGACGCGCCCGCGTGTGAAACAACCGGCTGGCCAGCACACTGCCCTGAAACGCCGCATACAACGTGCGCGCCGCGGTTTCGGGCTCGCCGCTGAACTGCAGCGTGCCTTCCTTCACGCCTTGCTTCAGCAATTCCGCGAGCCAGCGCTCGTTGGCCGTGAAGAACGCCTGCACGGCCTGCCGCACGTTCTCCGGCAGCGTTTCGATGTCGGCCGCGAGCATCCCGCACAGGCAGATCAGGTTGCCGTCGCCGAGCGTGCGGCCGAACATCTTCGCGTACAGGCTCAGCTTCACGTCGGCCGGCAACGCCGGATCGATCGTCCGCATGGCCGCGAGGACTTCGTCGCTGTACGCCGCCACCGCTTCCAGCACGAGATCGTCCTTCGACGGGAAGTAGTAGTGGATGCTCGACGTCTTCACGCCCACCAGGTCGGACAGGTCTCGATAGCTGAAGCCGTTGTAACCGCGCTGCATCATCAACGTGATCGCGTGGTCGAGAATCTGTTCGCGGACGGTCGGTTTCGTTTCCATGGATCGAACTTTATCTACTCATAGATAGATAGTCAAGCACTTTTTTGCAGCCCCGGCGGAAGATGTGCCGATGCCTGCCGGCCGGGCACTGCCCCGGCGGGCGGTGTGCCGCGCTCGGGCGCGGGCCGCGCCCTTCCGTCACTGCGGCTTCAACATCCGCTGAATGATCGTCCGCAGCATCGCGCGATGCGCGCGCGGCTTGAACCCCGGCTCGAACACGACGCGCCCGACCGCCCCTTCCGCCAGCGCGAGCAGCCAGGTCGCGACGAGATCCGGCTTCAGGCTTCCGTCGATCCGCCCTTGCGCGACACCACGCTTGATCAGCGCGACCATCCGCCCTTTCACCTGCGCCTCGTTCGCCGCGAACAACGCGGCGACGTCCGGATTGCGCGTCGCCTCCGCCGCGGTCTCGACGCAGATGCGCGCATAGACGGGATCGCTCGACAGTTCCATCAACGTCAGCGCGATCTCCTCGATCGCGGCCAGCGCATCGTCGGCGTCCGCATGCTTCGCGAACAGCTCGGCCATCTCGCGCTGGTCGTCCTGCGCGATCGCCTCGATGATCGCCGCCTTGGTCGGGAAATAGTGAAACAGGTTGCCCGGGCTCATCCCGGCCGCCTTGCAGATCGAGGCTGTGGACGTCGCATGGAAGCCGTCGCGCGCAAAACAGTCGATCGCGGCATCGAGGATCTGGCGCCGCTTCGCTTCCACTCTTTCAGGATCGATCTTTCTCAACGGGAACTCCGTGCTCGACGATGGCTCAAATATTTATTAGACTGATTAGTCGATCTATTATCTATGCGAGACGTCGGGAGCGTCAAGGCAGCGTGCGCATGCATGTGTCGCCCGCGGCATCCGCTCACACAAACGATCAGAGGACCAATGAAACGCATCGTCATCGCCGGTATCGCACTCGTCCTGTTCGGCTGCGTCGCGGCGGGCGCGCTTGCGCTGCGCGGCCTGTCCGATTTCGAGCTGAAGGGCGCGAACGTATCGACACTGACGTTCCACGCGGGCGACGCCGACCTCGTCGGCACGCTCGCGCTGCCGGTGCACGCACCCGACGCGCCGATCGCGCTGCTCGTCCACGGCGACGGGCCGCGCACGCGCTTCTCGGACGACGCGATGCTGCCGCTCGTCAACAGCCTGCTCGACGCCGGCATCGGCGTGTTCGCTTGGGACAAGCAGGGCACCGGCCGCAGCAGCGGCGACTGGCTCGCGCAATCGATGCAGGACCGCGCGAACGAAACGGTCGCCGCGATGGCGCGCGTGCGCGCCGCCGCCGGCCCCATGCACAAGATCGGCCTGCTCGGTTTCTCGCAGGGCGGCTGGGTGATTCCGCGCGTGGCGAATGCGGTGCGGCCCGCGTTCTCGGTGATCGTCGGCGGCGCCGTCAGCTGGCGGCGCCAAGGCGCCTACCTGACGCGCCGGCAACTCGAGGCAACCGGCCTGCAGCCGGATCGAATCGATGCGACACTGGCCGCCGAGCGACGCAGCAACGACGCAATCTTCGGCCGGGCGGACGTGCCGGCCGATCCGGCCCGGCGCCCGGACATCGAGCCGCGCCGCTTCGGTTTCATCGCGCTGAACTACCGGGAAGACGCATCGCAGGCGCTGGCGACGATGCAAGGGCCGGTGCTGGCCGTGTGGGGCGCGCTGGACCGCAACGTCGATGCGGCCGACGAAGCGAACGCTTACGCGCACGCATTCGGGAAGCGGGCCGACCGGCACGTCGTCGTGGTGCCGGGCGCGACGCATGCGTTGCTGCGCGCCCGCTGGTTCGACTATCAGCTCGAGTCCGACTGGCCGAAATGGAAGACGTGGCTGTACATGGCGCTCGGGCGTCACGCTTATGCGCCGGACACGCTCGGCCCGATCGAGGCGTGGATCCGGTCGCAGTAAGCGCGCGTACCGCGCGCCGCCGCGCAGGTCACAGGCATCACGCAATATCGGTCGCGCCCGCCCGCGCGACCGCATCAAGGAGAGGTTTCAATGTACTCGTGGTTTGAACGGCGCCTGCCGACTTTCCCGCTCGAAGATCCCGTCACGCCGCCGAAAGGATTCTTCTCGTTCGTCTGGGCGTGCACGAAAGGTGCGCGCGGCTGGATTCTGCTGATCGCGCTGACGTCGGCCGCGCTGGCCGCGTACGAAGCCGCGCTGTTCGCGATGATGGGGCACGTGGTCGACTGGCTGTCGTCGTCGACACCGGCCGGATTCGGCGGCCGCCACTTCGGCACGCTCGCCGGTTTCGCGGCGATCCTCGCCGGCAGCGCGCTGCTGATCGCGCTGCATACGATGGTCAAGCACCAGGTGCTCGCGATCAATTTCCCGATGCGGTTGCGCTGGCTGTTTCACCGGCTGATGCTCGACCAGAGCCTGTCGTTCTACGCGAACGAATTCGCGGGCCGCGTGACGACCAAGATCATGCAGACCGCGCTCGCCGTGCGCGACGCGCTGTTCATGTCGGTCGACGTCGTGATCGGCGTCACCGCCTACCTGATCGGCATCCTCGTGCTCGCCGCCAGCTTCGACTGGCGGCTGATGATTCCGCTCGCGCTGTGGGCGCTCGGCTACGGCGCGGCATGCGCGTATTTCGTGCCGCGCCTGGGCGCGGTCGGCAGCCGGCAGGCCGACGCCCGCGCGCTGATGACGGGCCGCATCACCGACGCGTATTCGAACATCACGACCGTGAAGCTGTTCTCGCATACGCGACGCGAAGCCGATCACGCGCGGCGCGCGATGGAAGCGTTCAAGGCGACCGGCGACGCGCAGATGCGGCTCGTCAGCGCGTTCGAGATCGTCAACCACCTGTTGTCGACGCTGCTGCTGATCGGCTCGGCCGGGCTCGCGCTGTATCTGTGGATGCACGGCGAGGCGAGCGCGGGCGTCGTCGCGGCCGTGATCGCGATGGCGCTGCGTTTGTCGAGCTACTCGCACTGGATCATGTGGGAAATGACCGAGCTGTTCGAGAACGTCGGCACGATCCAGGACGGCATCAACACGCTGACGAAGGTGCGCAGCGTGGTCGACGCGCCCGATGCGAAGCCGCTCACGGTGCAGCGCGGCGAAATCGTGTTCGACAACGTGCAGTTCGCGCACGAGGACAACGATCGCGCGGTATTCGACGGGCTGAACCTGACGATCCGCCCGGGCGAGCGAATCGGCCTGATCGGCCGCTCGGGCGCCGGCAAGTCGACGCTCGTGAACCTGCTGCTGCGTTTCTACGACGTGGGCGGCGGCTCGATCCGGATCGACGGGCAGGACATCGCGCACGTGACGCAGGACAGCCTGCGCGCCGCGATCGGGATGGTCACGCAGGATACGTCGCTGCTGCACCGGACGATGCGCGAGAACCTGCTGTACGGCCGCCCCGAGGCGACCGAGCGCGAGATGCAGGATGCGGCCGTTCGCGCGGAGGCGTCCGAGTTCATCGGCCGGCTGCGCGACCGCCACGGCCGCAGCGGCTACGACGTCGAAGTCGGCGAGCGCGGCGTGAAGCTGTCGGGCGGCCAGCGGCAGCGCGTCGCGATCGCGCGCGTGATGCTCAAGGATGCACCGATCCTCGTGCTCGACGAGGCGACCAGCGCGCTCGACTCCGAGGTCGAGGTCGCGATTCAGCGCAGCCTCGACACCCTGATGAGCGGCAAGACGGTGATCGCGATCGCGCACCGGCTGTCGACGATCGCCGCGATGGACCGGCTGATCGTGCTCGACGAAGGGCGCATCGTCGAGGAAGGCACGCACCAGCAGTTGCTGCAGGCGGGCGGCATTTACGCGGCGCTGTGGGCGCATCAGAGCGGCGGGTTCCTCGGGGAGACGGCGGACGCGGAAAGCGTGGCGCAATAGGCACTGCCCTGTCGCGATGCACGGGATGTCCGCGCGCCGCGTGTCGATCCGTTGCGCGCGCATCCATCGCCGCCCCGCCTCATAACGATCCGACAATTTATTGGTTCCCTTGACGATGCGCGGTCCGTATCGTTCATCGATTCGTCAGACCAATCGACCAACGGGGGAATCCAACGATGAAACAGATCCGTTCATTCGCGCTGCTCGCCCTGCCGGCCGCGCTCGTCGCCGCCGGCGCGCACGCACAAAGCAGCGTCACGCTGTACGGCATCGCCGACGCGGGCATCGCATACGTCCACAACGCGAAGAACGCGAACGGCGGCAACGCGTCGAGCCTCGTGAAGTTCAGCAGCGGCAACCTGTCGGGCAGCCGCTGGGGGCTGCGCGGCATCGAGGATCTCGGCAGCGGCCTGTCCGCGCTGTTTCAGCTCGAGAACGGCTTCAACATCGGCACCGGCGCGCTCGGCCAGGGCGGGCGCGAATTCGGCCGCAAGGCCGTCGTCGGCCTCGCGAGCAGCACCTACGGCACCGTGACGCTCGGCCGCCAGTACGACCCGATCGTCGATCTCGTGCAGGGCCTCACGCAGGACAACTACTTCGGCGGCGTGTTCGCGACGCCGGGGGATCTCGACAACTACGACAACAGCCTGCGCGTCAGCAACTCGGTGAAATACACGAGCCCGCTGATCTCCGGCTTCCAGTTCGAGGCGCTGTACGGCTTCGGCGGCGTCGCGGGCGCGACCGGCAGCGGCCGCACGTACAGCTTCGGCGCGAGCTATGCGAACGGCCCGCTGTCGCTCGGCGCCGGCTACTTCTACGCGAACGGCGGCACGACGGTCGCGAACGGCGTGCGCACGTGGTCGAGCAGCTCGGACACGCTGTTCAACACCGTGATCAACCAGGGCTTCTCGAGCGCGAAGTCGATCCAGATCGTGCGCGTGGCCGGCCAGTACGTGGCCGGGCCGGCGACCTTCGGCCTCGCGTATTCGAATACGCAGTACGGCGCGGACACGCTGTCGGCATTCAGCCAGAACGCGAAGTTCAACAACGGCTCGGCATTCTTCAACTGGCAGTTCTCGCCGGCACTGCGCGCGGGCGTCGGCTACAACTACACGTCGCTGACGGGCCCGGCTTCCGCGCACTACAACCAGGTCAACCTCGGCGCGGATTACGCGCTGTCGAAACGCACCGACCTGTATGCGCTGTTCGGCTATCAGAAGGCCAGCGGCAACACGCTCGACGCGAGCGGAGCGACCGTGAAAGCGGCCGCGTCGGTCGGCTCGTACGGCGTGAATTCCGGCACCGATACGCAGGAACTCGCGATCGTCGGCATCCGCCACAAGTTCTGATCGTCACGTTGCACGACGATCGCCGGCAGGCGCGCACCGCGGTGCGCGCCTGCCGCGTTTACACTGTCCCTCTTCACGTTCGTCACGACACAGGGAGCCCGGCATGCTGACGGTATGGGGACGACGCAACGCATTCAATGTCCAGAAAGTGATGTGGCTCGTCGACGAGCTCGCGCTCGCGCATCGCCACGTGCCGGCCGGCGGCCGGTTCGGCGTGCTCGATACACCCGAATTCCTCGCGATGAACCCGCACGGACGCATCCCGGTGATCGACGACGACGGTACCGTCGTGTGGGAATCGCACAGCATCCTGCGCTACCTCGCCGCGCGTTACGGACGCCCCGGCTTCTGGCGCGACGATCCCGCCGAGCAGTCGCGGGCGGACCGCTGGATGGACTGGGCGCAAACCACGCTGCAGCCGGCATTCCTCAACGGCGTGTTCCGCGACTACTACCGCACGCCGCCCGAGCAGCGCGACACCGTCCGCGTCGAGCAGAGCATCGCGCAATGCGCGCAGTATTTCCGGGTGCTCGATACCGTGCTGGCCGGGCAGCCGTTTCTCGCGGGCGACGCGATCACGCTCGCCGACATCGCGGCCGGCACGCACCTTTACCGGTATTTCGAGCTCGATATCGCGCGGCCCGACGTGCCGCATGTCGTGGCGTGGTACGAACGCCTGAAGGCGCGACCCGCGTATCGCACGAACGTGATGATTCCGTTCGACGATCTGCGCGGCAAGCTCGGCTGAGCGACTGATCGACTGTTGCGCCGGCAGCGGAGCGGCTTGTTGGATGGTTGTAAGCACAACGGCGTATCGTGCCGACCTGTACGCCCGCCGGATGCATATGCGTCGTCGCGACGACGATCGTAGCCAAGCGGGTCATGACTGACCAACCACGCAGGCAAGGTGATGAGCGCCCAGGACGTTCCGGTCGAGTTCGCTTCTCGGAAGGACAACGCGGTTGCCGTGCATCGAAACGCGGGGCTGGACGCGTTGCGGGCCTGCCTGACGCTGCTGGTGGTCTTTCACCATTGCGCGATCACGTACGGGGCAGTCGGCGGGTGGTACTACCACGAGGTGGCCGCAGGCCCGTCGGTGGCGTCCGCGCTGTTGACGCTCTTCTGCGCGATCAACCAGGCGTTCTTCATGGGCCTGTTCTTTTTCCTCGCGGGCTATTACACACCGCCATCCATCGAGCGCAAGGGCGCCGTCCGCTTCCTCGCCGACCGGTCTCTCCGGCTTGGCCTGCCGTTGCTCATCTACGGCTTCCTGATCGGCCCCGCGACGATTGCTCTGGCTCAGTCGGGCGCGGGTCATCCGTTTCCAGATACGCTGCGACATCTGTGGCAAAAAGGTACGTTCGAAAACGGACCGATGTGGTTCGCCGAGGCATTGCTGATTTTCAGCGTGGCGGCGGCGCTGCTGCATATCGTCTTCCCGCGCACCGTGGCGCGCGATACGAACCGCGTCGCGCGCGTCCCTTCCGACACGACGCTGGCCGCCGCCGCACTGCTCACCGGTATCGCGGCACTGGCATTGCGGTCGCGATGGCCGGTAGGTATCAACGTATGGGGGCTGCAGCTCGGCTACTTCGCGAGCTACGTCGTGTTGTACGCAGCGGGTTGCCGGACGGCGCGCGCGCACTGGATCGAGCATCTGCCGGCACCGCAGGTCCGACGTTGGTCACGCATCGCGCTCATGGCGTTGCCCGTCCTGCCGGTCGCCTACCTGATCGCGAAGCACGTGCCTGCGTGGCGCGGCCGTCCGCAGGACGTCATCTACGCATTCTGGGAGCCGCTGGTCGCGTGGGGCGCAATCCTGTTTCTCGTCGATCGTTTTCAACAGCGCTTCGACACATTGACGGGCGCGTGGCGGCCGCTGTCGCGACGCGCGTACGCCATCTACGTCATCCATCCGCCCGTGCTGGTCGCGGTCGCCCTCGCGTGGCGAAACGTACCGGCGTCCCCGTTCCTGAAATTCGCCGTGACCGGGAGCATCGCCTGCGTCGCGAGCTATCTGATTGCCGGCCTCCTGCTTCGCGTGCCGCGGTTCGCGTCGATTCTGTAGACGCGTCGGCTCGCGCCGCTCGTTCGTACACGGTATCAGCGGCTGGCGTCGCGCCGGGCGACGTCATAGACAGCCGCCGCGGTGACCCCGAATACCAGGTGCGCGATCAGCGTGATCGCGCCGCGCACCGCGATGAACCACGGAAAGATCGTCGTGAATCCGTACAGGTTCACGCCGTACAGGAGAAGCCCGAACGCGCCGCCCGCCAACAGCGCGGCCACGCGCGACAGATTGCGGACCAGCCGTGCCAGCACGGCCGCATAGACCAGCGAAAGCGCCGCATGGACGAGCGTCGCCACGCCCATGACCAGCGGATCGAAGCCGCCGGCACCGAGCACGCTTCGCCCCATCACGATCGCGGCCGTGAGGCGCGCGTCGCGCAACAGATTCCGGACGGCGTCATCGCCGGCGATTGCCCACAGCAGCAACTCGATGACGGTCGATCCGACCGCCGCGCCGAACGCTGCCCAGAGAATCGGGACCCCACTCGCTCGTTTCAATGATCGCCCTCATGGCGGGCCGGTCGATGCATCGAGCGAGCCGCCGTGCAAACCGGTTTACGACGCCCCTTCGCAGTCCGACCAGTATGCAAACGGGTCGCGATGTTTCGGATAGTGCTCGTCGAGCCATTTCAGCAGCGTCGCCCGCGCATTGTCCATGTCGGCCTTCAACGACGACGTCGTCAGTTCGTGCACTTCGACGGACTTTTCCCGATCGACCACGAAGCAGTTCCAGTCGGGACCGTCGAGATCCGGATCGTCGGACGCCTTCGACGACTTGCTCCAGCCGAAACGCTTGCGCGCATCGATGTAGTAGCGCGGATGCACCTTCAGATACGACATCTCGCCGCCCTGCAGGCTGCTCTCGGCGCGCAGCACGTCGCGTTCGTCGACGATCTGCGTGACTTCCGGCAACCGGCGCGAGCGCCATCCGGCAGGCAGCGTCGCCACTGCACGAATGCTGTCGTACGTGCCCCACTCGAGGCCCCACGCTTCGGCCATGCGTTTCATGAACGCGTCGGCGCTCGGATAACCGCGCAGCTGGATGCGGGTCGACAACGTGACTTCCACCCCGCCGCGACCGCCGGATGCGCTCGACACCTCGTCGTCCGTCGCGAACGGATTGCCCGGACGCGGCGATTCGCGCTTCGCGTCCGCAGGGGCCAAGCCGGAAAAAAGTTGATCCAGCGCCGCACGCGCCTTCGACGATTTGTCTGGTCTATTCATCGGTTCCCTTTTGTACAAATTTGAACCCGTACTGCAATGGTTGGTGATTGCCCTGCCATCGGGCAAAGGCTCGATTCCGCTTCACTGCGGCGATCTCGCCGTTTTCTGCGGCTGCATTGTAACGATTTGGCGGCCGCGACCGAACGAACCGGGAGCGAGCGGCCGGCCGCAGTCGCGACGCGCGTGCTGGTGCTAGTGCCCAAGCGGTCGCTTGCGCGAACCGCCGGGTATGCGCTACCCCAGCGCCTTCACCATCCGCTCCATCAACGCGAGGACTTCCGGCCGATTCTCGCCCTTCGCATGCACGAAGTGATAGCTGAGCAGTGAATCGACCTCGTGACGGCTCACGCGCACGAGTGCGCTGCGCCGCAGATACGCATCCGCAAGCGGCGTGCGCGCAAGCGCCACGCCCAACCCCGCTTCGGCCGCCGCCAGCACGAGGTTGTAATCCTCGAACCGGCGATCCTGCGCACGCGGCTTGAACGGAATGCCGAGCGCGTCGAACCACGTGCGCCAGCCGGTCACGTCGGAATCGTGCAGCAACGGCATGTCGAGCAGCGCGGCGTCGCCCGTTGCGCGACGCATCCTGGCCAGTTGCGCGGCGAGCCGCGGATGCGCGACCGGATACAGCCGTTCCGGCATGAATGGACGGGTTTCCAGCCGACGCCAGTTGCCGCGCCCGTAGCGGATCGACAGATCGGCTTCGCCACCGGCGATATCCACGTTGCGGAGCTCGATGCCGAGCTCGATGCGCAACGCGGGCGCTTCGCTCTCGAGCGCGGGCTGCCGCTCCAGCAGCCACAGCTGCGCAAACGCGGGCACCACGCTCATCCGCACCAGCCGCGGCGTACGCGGCGAGCGCCACTGATCGGCCGCGCCGTCGATGATCGCGAACGCCTGCTCGATCCGGCCAACGAAGCGTTGCCCGTCCGGCGTCAGGCGCACGCCGCGCGCATGCCGTTCGAACAGCGCCATCCCGAGCCAGTTTTCCACGGCGGCCACCCGTCGGCTGATCGCCCCGTGCGTGACGCCGGAGACGTCGGCAGCGGCGAGAAACGAACCCTCGCGCGCCACCGTGCAGACCGTCTCCAGGCTCGCGAGCGGCGGCCGCGGGCCCGGCATCGGCGCGGCGACCGACAGCCCGCCGGCGACCCGACGCGCACGCGCCGGACCGTCGGCACGCCGCGCGTCCGAGCTGTGAGCCATATTCATATCCGGATGTTGATCTGTGCGCTAGCTTAGCATCTCGCCACGCCGCACCATTGCCGCATGAATACTCTTTCGTCATCGACGTCGCGCGGCGCGCGACAGCCGCTCGTCGCGGCAGCCGCGGTGGCGTTCACGATCGTCTCGTGGGCGTCCGCCTTCCCGTTCATCCGGATCGGCCTGCAGGGCCTCGCGCCGCTGCAGCTCGCGGCGGCGCGCTTCGCGACCGCGGCGGTGCTCGTGATCGCGTGGCTCGCATGGCGGCGGCCGCCGCTGCCGACGAAAGCCGATGCGTGGCGCTTTCTCGCGTGCGGCCTGCTCGGCATCGCACTCTACAACGCGCTGCTCAATACCGGCGAACAGACCGTGTCGGCCGGCGCGGCGAGTTTCATCGTGAACACGCTGCCGATCTTCACCGCGTTGCTGGCCGCCGTGTTTCTGCGCGAGCGCTTCAATCGCTGGGGCTGGCTCGGGTCGCTGGTCAGCCTGGCCGGCATCGCGGTGATCGCGCAAGGGCAGCCCGGCGGCCTCGTCCTCGGCTCCGGAAGCACGCTGATCCTCGGCGCGGCGCTGTGTTCGGCCAGCTATTTCGTGTTGCAGCGGCGGCTGATTCCCGTGTACGGCGCGCTGCCGTGCACCGCGTACACGCTGCTGGCCGGCGCGGTATTGCTCGCGCCCTGGCTGCCCTGCGCGCTCGTGTCGCTCGGCGGCGGGTCGCGCGACACGGCGCTGGCCGTCGTGGTACTCGGCGTCTTTCCCGCCGCGCTCGGGTACGCGACCTGGACTTTCGCGCTCGGCTACTTCGGCGCGGCGCGCGCGGCCAGCTTTCTCTACCTGACGCCGGCGGTCGCGACGCTGCTGTCGGTGGCGCTGACGGGAGAGCGGCCCGGCATCGCGACGGCGTGCGGCGGCGTGCTGGCGATTGCAGGGGTGATCGTCGTCGCGTTGCGCGGACGGTCGTAGGGTCGAGCTTGCAGTGGATTGCATGGCGACGCTCCGAAAGCGCACGCGGGCCGGCCCAACACGCCCCCGTCTCTGCCGAACCCGATAAATGGTTCGGCCGGTGCAATCGGCACCCACTCACAGGCGCTACCGAACTTGACCGTTAGTTGCATCTCGGCAGCAATCGCTCTTGATGAAGCAGGACCCCGAAACCGGGGACGCGATTCTCGAGTGACCAAACTGTGCAGACAAATCGACCGAACAGTTCCCGATTGACCGCGCGTCAGTGTCCATGGCTTCGTCGCGGCGACCGGCCGAATAATGGATGCGGCCGTAAGGCCGACGACAGCGAATCGCAACCTGCGGCTCGCCGCAGTGCACGATTTCCGGCATCCGGAGCCTTCGACGGCCGGGCGTCGACCCGTGCCGCGCCGGCCCGCTACGGGATTCGCCGCAGCGCGCAAAAGCGGCTTCATATATATTCATACGATTGCGTGACGTCCAGCGGCAACGCAGGTCTGTCGGCCGGGCGCCATGCAAGTGAAGCCCGTGATGGGTATGGAGACTCGTCCGATCGCCCCGGCCCCGCAGCCGGCCAGTCGAGACGTCAATAGAAAGACATTCAATCCGGAGATGGCAGATGGAACGAAGCACTGTCGGCATGCGCTGCAAACCCCTGATCACCGTTGCACTGGCAGCCGCCGCGTTCGCGGCCGCGTCGAGCGCGATGGCCGACCAGGTCGTGAAGATCGGCAGCGTCGAACCGACGACAGGCGGTATCTCGCACCTCGGCAAGGACAATGAGAACGGCGCGCGCCTCGCGGTCGAGGAAATCAACGCGAAGGGCCTTACGATCGGCGGCAAGAAGATCACGCTGCAATTCGACGCGCAGGATGACGCGGCCGACCCGCGCCAGGCCACCCAGGTTGCGCAGAAGCTCGTCGACGACAAGGTCGTCGCCGTCATCGGCCACCTGAACTCGGGCACGTCGATTCCGGCGTCGAAGATCTACAGCGACGCGGGCATCGTGCAGATCTCGCCGTCGGCCACGAACCCGACCTACACGCAGCAAGGCTTCAAGACGACCTACCGCGTGGTCGCCACCGACGCGCAGCAGGGCCCCGCGCTCGCGAGCTACGCGCAGTCGAAGGGCGTGAAGAGCGTCGCGGTGGTCGACGATTCGACCGCGTACGGCCAGGGCCTCGCGAACGAGTTCGAGAAGAAGGCGAAGGCGCTCGGCCTGAAGGTGCTGTCGCACGACGCGACCAACGACAAGGCGGTCGACTTCCGCGCGATCCTGACGAAAATCAAGGGCGAGAACCCCGACGCGATCATGTACGGCGGCATGGACGCCACCGGCGGCCCGCTCGCGAAGCAGGCGAAGCAACTCGGCCTGCGCGCGAAGATCCTGTCCGGCGACGGCGTGTGCACCGATTCGCTGGCCGAACTGGCCGGCCCGGCGGCCGACAACGTGCTCTGCTCGCAGGCAGGCGCGGCGCTCGAGAAGATGCCGGGCGGCGCGGGCTTCCTCGCGAAGTACCAGAAGCGCTTCAACCAGGGCATCAAGTTCGATGCGCCGTTCGCGTATGACGCGGTCTACATCGTGGTCGACGCGATGAAGCGCGCAAACTCGACCGACCCGGCGAAGATCCTCGCGGCAATGCCGGCGACGAAGTACGACGGCGTGATCGGCACGACGACGTTCGACGCGAAGGGCGACCTGACGCACGGGATCATCTCGATCTACGGCTACAAGGGCGGCAAGAAGACTTTCCTCGACCAGGTGAAGATGTAATCCGACGCGGCGCCGGCACGACGGGAACGCCACCCGTCGGCACCGGCGCCGCGCGGGCAGAATACCGATTCACGGAGACGAAGCATCATGTGTGCAATGGCGTATGCGGAATTCCAACAGGAGTTGAAGAAGGCGCAGTTGACGGCGCGCGAGTTCGCCCGCCTGATCCGGATGAACGAAAGTTCGATCACCAACTATTCGAGCAAGGGCACCGTCCCTTCCCACCTCGCGGTCATCGCGAAACTGATCGGCACGCTGGCCGCGCACGAGATCGACTTCCGGCGCGTGATCCGACAAATGCGGATCGAGCCGAAACGGCCGCGCGGCGTCGGCGTGCTTCCCGCAGCGGAAAAACCGCGCTCGCGGAAAGCGGCGAAAGCCGACGCCTGACCAGCGCCGGCCCAGGTCGAAAGCGGCACGGGGATTGCCGCTCGACGCGCGAGGGACGCGCCCTTACGGGCTGCACCGCTACAGCATCACCCCACCACCCGCACATGATCGAGCAGCGCCTGCAGCGGATGGCGCACCTGCTTCGACGACAGGCGTTTCACCTGGCTGCGACACGAATACCCGGTCGCCAGCGCCTCGCCCTCCTGCTGCGCCCCGTCGACGTGCGCGGCCCACGACTGCGCATAGATCGTCTTCGACGTCGCGAGATTGCGCGCCTCGTGCCCGTACGTGCCCGACATCCCGCAGCACCCGGTCGCCTGAACCTGCAAGCGCAGCCCGCGACGCGCGAACACCTGCGCCCATTGCTTGCCGCTGTCGGGCGCATTGGTTCTTTCGGTGCAGTGCGGCAGCAACCGGTATGAAACCGTCGCCCCGCCCGCACCGGCTTGCGGCAGCGCATCCAGCAACCATTCCTGCGGCAGCGCGACCTTCGGCACGTCGGTGAGCCCGGTCACCTTCAGGTATTCCTGCCGATACGTGAGCGTCATCGCCGGATCGAGGCCGACCAGCGCGACACCCGAGCGCGCCAGTGCGGCCAGTTGCGTCGCGTTGCGGATCGCCGCCTTTTCGAATGCATGAAGAAATCCCTGCACGTGCAGCGCCTTGCCGTTCGGCGCGAGCGGTGCGAGCCACACCTGAAAGCCCAGGCGCGCCGCCAGCTCGATCAGCGTCGCCAGTTGCTCGGTATCGAAATAGCGCGTGAACGTGTCCTGCACGATGACGACGCTGCGCGCGCGCTGCGCCTCGCTGAGCGCGGCGAGCGCATGCGGGTCGGCCGGCTTCACGCGCCATGCGCGGATCACGGCCGCGAGATCGAAGCGGCTCAGCAGCGGGCTATCGACCATGCCGACCTGGCGCTCGAGCAGCGTCCTCACCCAGCCGGCGCCCATCATCCCGTTGTACAGCGCGGGCACGCGCGCCATCCACGGCATCGTGAATTCGAGCGAGCCGATCAGGTAGTCGCGCAACGGCCGCAGGTAACGCTGGTGATACAGCTGGAGAAAGCGCGAGCGAAACTCGGGCACGTTGACCTTGACCGGGCACTGCCCCGCGCACGATTTGCATGCGAGGCACCCGGCCATCGCGTCGTACACCTCGTGCGAGAAATCCGCGTCGCCATCGAGGGCGTTGCGGGCGTTGCGACTGTTGCGCCAGCGCTCCGCCAGCCCGCGCAGGAACGGCTGCCGCGTGCGCGCCGCCGCGACGACGTCGACGCCGGCCTGCCCTTGCAGACGCAACCATTCGCGCATCAGCGACGCGCGCCCCTTCGGCGACTGCACGCGTTCGCGCGTCGCCTTCCACGACGGACACATCGCGTCGTCCGGATCGAAGTTGTAGCACGCGCCGTTGCCGTTGCAATGCATCGCGGTGCCGTAGCTTTGCCACACGCGCTCGTCGATCTGCCGGTCGTGGTCGCCGCGCGTCGGCACCTCGTCGATCTTCAGCAGCCGCAGCGTAGGGTCCGGCGGCGTCGCGATCTTGCCCGGGTTGAACTGGTTGTGCGGATCGAACGCGGCCTTCAGCTGCTGCAGCGACGGATACAGCTCGCCGAAAAACGCCGGCGCATATTCGGAGCGCACGCCCTTGCCGTGCTCGCCCCATAACAGGCCACCATGGCGCTGCGTGAGCTCGGCCACCGCATCCGACACGGGCCGCACCAGCGCGGCCTGCTTCGGGTCCTTCATGTCGAGCGCCGGGCGCACGTGCAGCACGCCGGCATCGACGTGGCCGAACATCCCGTACTGCAGCCCGTGGCCGTCGAGCAGCGCGCGGAATTCGGCGATGTACGCGGCGAGGTTCTCGGGCGGCACCGCGGTGTCCTCGACGAACGGCTGCGGCCGCGCCTCGCCCTGCACGTTGCCGAGCAGGCCGACCGCGCGCTTGCGCATCGCATACACGCGCTTCACCGCGTCGTCGCCGGCCGCGAGCGTATGGCCGAGACGCTCGACGCTCGTATCGGTGCGCAGATGCTCGACGAACGCACGCACGCGTGCATCGACGTCGCGTTCGTCGTCGCCGCTGAATTCGATCAGGTTGATGCCGAGCGTCGGACGCGCGTCGTCCTGCGGGAAATACTCGGCCACGCTGCTCCACACGAAGTCCTTCATCGCCAGCATCAGTACCTTCGAGTCGACCGTCTCGATCGACAGCGGCGCGAGTTCGAGCAGCGCGCGCGCATCGCGCAGCGCGTCCATGAAGCCCGCGTAGCGCACGTTGACCAGCACCGAATATTTCGGAATCGGCAGCACGTTGAGCTTCGCCTCGACGACGAAGCCGAGCGACCCTTCCGCGCCGCACAACACGCTGTTCAGGTTGAAGCGGCCGTCGGGTTCGCGCAGGTGCGCGAGGTCATAGCCGGTCAGGCAGCGATTGAGCTTCGGAAATTTCGCGTCGATCAGCGCCGCCTTGTCGTCGCTGATGCGTCGCGCGGTGCGATACACCTTGCCGACGCGGTCCTGCCGCGCGCAGCGGCGCGCCAGTTCTTCATCGTCGAGCGCGTCGCTGTGCAGCCGCTCGCCGCCCATCAGCACGAAATCGAGTTCGAGCACGTGATCGCGCGTCTTGCCGTACGTGCAGCTGCCCTGCCCGCTCGCGTCGGTGTTGATCATCCCGCCGACGGTCGCACGGTTCGACGTCGACAGCTCCGGCGCGAAGAACAGCCCGTGCGGCTTCAACGCCGCATTGAGCTGATCCTTGACGACGCCCGCCTCGACGCGCACCCAGCGCGCTTGCGCGTTGATTTCGAGGATCCGGTTCATGTTGCGCGACAGGTCGACGACGATGCCGTCGGTCAGCGACTGCCCGTTGGTGCCGGTGCCGCCGCCGCGCGCGGCCACCGCGACGTCGCGGTGCGCGGGTTCGGCCAGCAGTCGGGCCAGCAGCTGCACGTCATCCGCATGCGCGGGGCAGATCACCGCCTGCGGCAGGCGCTGGTAGATCGAGTTGTCGGTGGCCTGCACGGTCCGGTTCGCGTGGTCCGCACGGATTTCCCCGGCGAAGCCGGCCACCTGCAGCGCGGCGAGAAAATCGCGGTAAACGTTCGCGGACGGGCTGGCGGGACGGGGCAACGGGGCGATCGACATGGGGCAAAGGCGCAATGTGGGTGGAGCCGGCCGGTTCACGCACGCCAAAACATGATTTTTTGGCAAGTTTCCGCACAACCGGGAATTGCAGTATCTTTCGATCTTCCGCCATAAACAAACGAATTCTTACCCGGCGAAGCTTGCATAAAACTCATGAATTACCGCCGCCTCACCCCGTCGATGTCGCTGCTGCTCGTGTTCGAGGCCGCCGCGCGGCATGAAAGCTACACGCGTGCGGCCGAAGAACTGTCGCTGAGCCAGAGCGCGATCAGCCGGCAGGTGCAGACGCTCGAGGATCAGCTCGGCGTGCCGCTGTTCCGGCGCGAGGGCCGCTCGGTCAAGCTGACCGAAGTCGGCCGCCGCTACTTCGCCGAGCTAAGCGGCGCGCTCGGGCGCATCCGCGGCGCGACGCTGCAGGCGATGTCGCACCAGGCCGGCGCCGGCACGCTGCGGCTGGCCACCCTGCCGACGTTCGGCTCGAAATGGCTGCTGCCGCACCTGCACGGCTTCTACGCCGCGCATCCGGGCGTGACCGTGCACCTTCATTCAAGGATCGGCGCGGTCGATTTCCTCCACGACGACCTCGACGCGGCGATCACCGTCGGCGCGGGCGACTGGCCGGGCCTGCACGCGCACCGGCTGTACAACGAGTTCCTGATCGCGATCGCGCCGCCCGACACGGGCCGCGGCCGCAAGGCCGACGCACGCATGCCGGCCTGGGCCGCAAGGCAGACGCTGCTGGGCGTGACGAGCAATCAGCAGGCCTGGGCAGAGTGGTTCTCGCACTATCGGCTCGACCATCGCCAGATGCGGATCGGTCCGAGTTTCGAGCTGACGTCGCACCTGATCCAGGCCGTGCGCGCGGGAATGGGGATCGGGCTGGTGCCGAAGGTGCTGGTGGAGGACGAATTGAGCCGCGGCGAGCTCGTGTCGATCGGCGACGCGATTACCAGCCAGCGCAGCTATTACCTCGTCTACCCGCCGGGCAACGAAACGCTGCCGTCGCTGGTCGCGTTTCGCGAATGGCTGCTGACGTCGTGTTGACGCATCGCGCGTAGCGAGCCTCACGCACGCCACTCGCCGAGAATCTGCTCGGCAAGGTAGTCGCACGGCGGCCGCGCGGACTGCGCGCTGCGCGCGAGCACGACCTCGAGTTCGCCGAGCGACGGCAGCCCGTGGCTCTCCGACAGCTGCAACAGGTGATCGGGCACGCAGCAGCGCGCGAGCGGCGCGATCGCGAGGCCGGCCTCGACCATGCTGAGCAGCCCGAGGAAACTCGGGCTTTCGTACGACATCCGGAACGGAATCTTCCGCCGGTTCAGCGCCTTGATCGCATGGTCGCGCGCCGTGCTGCCATGCGAGAACAGCGCAACCGGCAGCGGCCGCTCTTCCCACACGTTCCGTTTCGGCGATCCCGTCCAGACGATCGGCTCGAGCCGGATCAGCTCGCCGGACACGCCCTTGACCCGGGTCAGGCACGCGAGGTCGACCGTGTTGTCCTTCAGCATCGGCACGAGCGCACTGCTCGGCTGGCCGATCACGCGCACTTCCACGCGCGGATGCATCGCGGCGAACTTCCCGAGCACCTGCGGCAGCAGCGACGAGATGTAATCGTCGGGCACGCCGATCGTCACGCGGCCGCGGATCTCCGGACGCACGACCGACGCCCACGCCTCGTCGCGCATCGCGAGCATCCGGCGGCCATAGTCGGCGAGCATCCTGCCGTCGTCGGTCGGCGTCACGTTGCGCGTGTCGCGGATGAACAGCGGCTTGCCGAGCGCGTCTTCCAGCGTCCTGATCTGCATGCTCACCGCCGACGGCGACCGGTGCACGGCCTGCGCACCCTGCGCAAACGATCCGGATTCCGCGACGGCCACCACCATCGCGAGCACATCGAGGTCGAGCTTCTTCATTTTAATTCAGAAAAACTGATCAATCGATTCAGTTTATCCCGTTTTACTGTTCGCCTCCAGCGCCGGACAATGAACGCCGTCAGCACTCATTCGACGCAGGAAGCGGAAAACATGCAAACGTCCGGATCGCTCTACGGGTTTCTCGTCATCGGCGGCATGCTCGCGGTCACGCCGGGGCCGAACATGGTCTACGTGATGTCGCGCTCGATCGCGCAAGGGCGGGCGGCGGGCCTCGTTTCGCTCGCGGGCGTGATGCTCGGCTACCTGTTCTACATGTTCGCCGCGGCGTTCGGCATCACGACGCTGTTCATGAGCGTGCCCTATGCGGGCAGCGTGCTGGGCGCGGTCGGGGCGACCTATCTGCTGTACCTCGCATGGCAGGCGGTGCGGCCCGGCGGCCGCTCGCCGTTCGAGGTGAAGACGCTGCCGAACGAGCAGCCGCTGCGGCTGCTCGCGATGGGCGCGACGACCAGCGTGCTGAACCCGAAGCTCGCGATGCTGTTCGTGTCGCTGTTGCCGCAGTTCATCGACTACGGGCATGGCAGCGTGTTCGGCCAGTCGCTGTTTCTCGGCTCGCTGCTGATCGCCGCGTTCGCGTCGGCCAACGGGCTGGTGGCGATCTGCTCGGGCAGCCTGGCGAAGTTCCTGCACGGCCGCCCGACGCTGCTGCTCGCGCAGCGCTGGGCGATGGGCGCAGTGCTCGGCGGCCTCGGCGTGGAAATGCTCGTCGAGGCGTCGAAGTCGGCGGGCATCGCGTAAGCATCGTGCCGCCGCGCGGGCCCGCACGATCGCGGGCCGCACGCGGGCGGCGGCCCGCGTCACGCGGCAACGGCCTGCCGCTGCGCCTCGAGTTCGCGCACGAGCGGCAGCACGCGCTTGCCGAAATACTCGACTTCCTCGATGAAATGCAGGAACCCGGCCAGCACCAGATCGACGCCGATCGCCTTCAGCGCGACGATCCGCTCGGCGATCTGCTGCGGCGTGCCGATCAGGTTCGTGCGGAAGCCGTCGTTGTACTGCACGAGATCCTCGAACGTCGATTTCGCCCAGTTGCCTTCGCCTTCGGGCGACGCCTTGCCGGCCTGCTTCACCGCATCGC
This sequence comes from Burkholderia cenocepacia, assembly GCF_014211915.1. Lineage (NCBI taxonomy): Bacteria > Pseudomonadati > Pseudomonadota > Betaproteobacteria > Burkholderiales > Burkholderiaceae > Burkholderia > Burkholderia cenocepacia. The sequence continues at coordinate 550,971 of NZ_CP060041.1, forward strand.
CGAACGCGTGCACGGCCTCGACGTGCGCATGCCGGATGATGTCGTCGAGCACGGCCTTCGCTTCTTCCTCGGTGTCGCGCGCGATCACGAATGCATTGACGCCGATGCGCACGCGATGGTTGTTCGCCGCCGCCTTCGCGCGAATGTCGTCGATCTGCGCCTTCAGGTTCTCCGGCGTATTGCCGTTCGTGAAATACCAGTCCGACACGCTCGCCGCGTTGTCGCGCGCCGCGCGCGAACTGCCGCCCTGGAAGATTTCCGGATGCGGCTTCTGCACCGGCTTCGGGCTCAGCGTGTAATCGTTGAAGCGGTAGAAGTCGCCCTTGAACGTGAAATTGTCCTGCGTCCAGATACCCTTGAGCGCCTGGATGAATTCCTTCGAGCGTCGATAGCGTTCGTCGTGCTCAAGCCATGGCTCGCCGATCGCGGTGAATTCGCCCTTGAACCACCCGCTCACGACGTTGATCGCGATGCGTCCGTTCGAGATGTGGTCGATCGTCGCGAGCTGCTTCGCGACCACGGCCGGATGCCATGGCCCCGGCAGGATCGCGGCGAGCACCTTGAGCTTCGTCGTCGCATGCAGCAGCGCCTGGCTGAACGACACCGACTCGTGCTGGTATTCCGCGCCGTAGCCGGCCGTGAAGCGGATCTGGCTCAGCGCGTAGTCGAAGCCGGCCGCCTCGGCCGTGCGCGCGAGCTTCTGGTTGTATTCGAGGCTCCAGTCGGTGCGCTGCTCGATCGTGCTGACGACGAGGCCGCCGCTGACGTTCGGCACCCAGTACGCGAATTTGACGCCATCGGCGGAAGGGTCGGGAAGGCTCATGAAGGTGTCCTGGTCGAAGGGGAAACGAAAAAGCGGCTTACGCGGCCGCGGCGGAAAGCACGGGCGCGCGCAGTTGCGGCACCGCGCGATTCACGGCGAGCGCGATGCGCTCGCGCAACGCCGGACTGGCGATCTGGTACTGGTCGAAATCGCTTTCGGACGCATACACGCCGATCGGCAGCGTGCGCGCCTGGAAGAAGCTGAACAGCGGGCGCAACTGATGGTCGATCACGAGCGCGTGCCGCTCGCTGCCGCCGGTGGCCGCGAGCAGCACCGGCACGTCGACGAGCGCGTCATGGCGCACGAGGTCGAACAGGTGCTTGAAGAGGCCCGTGTACGACGCGCGATACACCGGGCTCGCGACGACGAGTGCGTCAGCCGTCTCGATCGCGCGGATCAGCGCATCGAGATCAGGCGGTACCTGCGCACGCGTGAGCGCGCCGGCCAGCCGGCTGCCGATCTCGCCGAGTTCGATCAATCGCGTCTCGATCGGCAGCGCGGCGCCGAGCGCCGTGACGATCGCGTCGGTCAGCGCGAGCGTGCGCGACGGCCGCTGCAGGCCGCCCGATATCGCGACGACGTTGAGGGTATGGCTCATGCAATGCGTTCCCGTGGTGAAGCCGCGCGCAATGCGGCGATACCGGTTCGGGTCAGCAAGGAGCGTGCCATTGGTTCGGGTGCGTGACGGAAATTTCGTCTGCACCGCGAAGTTTCTCGCCATCGCCCGTCAGAAATGGCGCTCGGCCAAATGCGCGGCAGTGGCAAGCGTTCCGGCTCACGCGTCACATCGATATTCCGTCACGCGATGAACCCCGTGCAGCGGATCTGCTGATGCGATGCTGATCAGGCAGCAGCGCATCACGCGCGATAGCGCTGAATTTGATGCCGTGACATCACTGCACCGCCGCTCTTCCGCGCCATGGCGGGTTCCGCAGCAATCGCGCTTTGGTTATCAGAAATCGATGCTTTTCGCGCGCGGCGAAACGTTCAACACTTTGCTGGTTACGCAGCAGCCGGCCCGCATTGCCCGGCCATCCAACGGTTCATCGCCATGACTTCCATTTCCGCATCGCCGCGCCCGCTCAATCTTCGTGTCGTTACCGCTTCCCGCGACCCCGCAGGCCTTCAAGCCGCGGCGCCCGTGCACACGCTGCCCGAACGTCACGCGCAGGCCCGCGCGCAGGCGCAGGTGTTCGCCGATCCGTGTTCGCTCGCGCTGCTCGAACAGGTTCGCCGCGTCGCGCCGAGCGACGCGAACGTGCTGATCGTCGGCGAGACGGGCACCGGCAAGGAACTGATCGCGCGCCACGTGCACGAGCTCGGCGCCCGTCGCGACGGGCCGTTCGTCGCGGTGAACTGCGGCGCGTTCTCCGAAACGCTCGTCGATAGCGAACTGTTCGGCCACGAAAAAGGCGCGTTTACCGGCGCATTCAGCGCGAAGCCCGGCTGGTTCGAAGCCGCGCACGGCGGCACGCTGTTTCTCGATGAAATCGGCGACCTGCCGCTCGCGATGCAGGTCAAGCTGCTGCGCGTGCTGCAGGAGCGCGAGGTCGTGCGGCTCGGTTCGCGCACCGGGATTCCGGTCGACGTACGGGTGGTCGCGGCGACCAACGTCGGCTTGCAACAGGCGGTCGCGGCCGGGCAGTTTCGCGGCGACCTGTTCTACCGGCTCAACGTCGTGCAGCTCGCGGTCCCGCCGTTGCGCGACCGTCCGGGCGACATCCTGCCGCTCGCGCGCCACTTCTTCGACATGTACCGCGACCGGCTCGGCGGCGGCCCGCGTCGCATCGATCCGCGCGCCGAGCGACGGCTCCAGGCGCACGGCTGGCCCGGCAATATCCGCGAACTGGAGAATGTGATCCATCATGCGCTGCTCGTGAGCCGTCACGACGTGCTGCAGGACACCGACCTGCACATCGCGCCGCCGTGTGTGCCGGTCGTGACCGCGCAGGCAACCGAGTCGTCCGCCGATGCACAGGCGGCGCTCGAGCATGCGCTGCGCGACCTGTTCGATGACGGGCACGGCAACCTGTTCGAACACATCGAGGACACCGTGATGCGTGTCGCGTTCGAATTCAGTCACCGCAACCAGATCCGCGCCGCGCAGTTGCTCGGCATCAGCCGCAACGTGCTGCGCGCGCGACTGATTCGCGCGAAGGCGATCACCGCGCTGAAATAGCGGCATCCGGCGGGCGCCGTCGCTCGGCCCCGGCGCCATCGCAGCGCGATCCGTGCCGCAACGTCCGAACCTGATGTATCTTGGCGCGAAGCGTACGTTTCGTTGCCCACCCCGCACCCGGTCGCCCGTTACGCGGCCATCCGCGACCGGCAACGACGCACGCACGATCCTCCGCAACACGAAAGCCGACCGGCGCCCGTGCGCGCCCCGGCCGAGCCCTGTTCACCCGTCCGGAATCCGTCGCCATGAAGAAGCTTGTGAACCGCCCGTCCGACGTCGTGCGAGAAATGCTGGAAGGCATCGCACGGCAATCGCCGCATCTCGCGATCCTCGGCGACGAGCACGTGCTCGTCCGCCAGCCGCTGCCGGAGCCGTCGCAGCGGCCGGTCGCGATCCTGTCCGGCGGCGGCAGCGGCCACGAGCCCGCGCACGGCGGCTACGTCGGCGAAGGGATGCTGAGCGCCGCCGTGTGCGGCGAAGTGTTCACGTCGCCGTCGACCGACGCCGTGCTCGCCGCGATCCGCGCGAGCGCCGGCCCGAACGGCGCGCTGCTGATCGTGAAGAACTACACCGGCGACCGGCTCAATTTCGGGCTCGCCGCCGAACTGGCGCGCGCGGAAGGCATTCCGGTCGAAACCGTCATCGTCGCCGACGACGTGTCGCTGCGCGGCCGCGTCGAGCGCGGCCAGCGGCGCGGGATCGCCGGCACGGTGCTGATCCACAAGCTCGCGGGCGCCGCCGCCGCGCGCGGACTGCCGCTGGCCCGCGTCGCGAGCATCGCGCGCGACGCGGCGGCCGAGCTCGGCACGATGGGCGTCGCGCTCGACGGCTGCACGATCCCGGGCGCAGACAAATCGGGCTTCAGCCTCGCCGATCACGAGATCGAGCTGGGCCTGGGCATCCACGGCGAGAAAGGCGTCGAGCGCCGCGCGCCGCTGCCGGCCGATGCGCTGGCCGACACGCTGCTGTCGAGCATCGTCGCCGATCTCGTGCTCGACCGCGACGAACGCGTCGCGCTGTTCGTCAACGGCCTCGGCGCGACGCCGGACATGGAGCTCGCGATCGTGCTGCGCGCCGCGTTCGACAACCTGAGCCGGCGCGGCATCGTCATCGCGCGCGCATGGGCCGGCACGTTCCTGTCCGCGCTGAACATGCCGGGCTGCTCGATCTCGGTGCTGCGGCTGAACGACGAACGCGCGGCGCTGCTCGACGCGCCGACGCAAGCGCGCGCCTGGCCGGGCGGCGGCCTCGTGAACACGCGGATTCGCATGGCCGCAGCCGTGTCGCAAGATGCACCGCCGCCGCCGCTCGATGCGGCCGGCCGTGCGTGGGCCGCGCGTCTGCAACCGGCGCTGCACGCGGTGGCGCAGACGCTGATCGACCACGAGCAGACGCTGACGGATCTCGACGCGGCAGCCGGCGACGGCGATCTCGGCGCGAGCATGCGGCGCGCCGCGCAGGCGATCCTCGAATTGCCCGACACCGCGTACGGCACGCCGGCCGGTGCGCTCGCGGCGCTCGGCGCCGCATTGCGCCGCGCGATCGCCGGCAGCTCCGGGCCGTTCTATGCGACCGCGCTGCTGCGCGCGTCACGCCGGCTGGCCGATGGCGCCGATAGCGCCGAGCCGTCGCCGCGCGACTGGGCCGCGGCGTTCCGCGCGGCGGTGGATGCGATCAGCGAACTCGGCGGCGCGCAGGGGGGCGATCGGACGATGCTCGATGCGCTGGTGCCGGCCGTCGACGCATTCGGCCGCGCGCTCGACGGCGATCGCGATCCCGCGAGTGCCTGGGCGGCGGCCGTCGAAGCGGCGGAACGAGGCGCGGAGGAAACGACACGCATGACGCCGCGCGCGGGACGGGCCAGCTATCTCGGCGAGCGCGCGATCGGCACGCCGGACGGCGGCGCGGTGGCCGTGTCGTACTGGCTGCGCGCGCTGCTGCCGCACGTGCGATAACGCGCGCGCAGCCGCGCTCAGACGCCCTCGACCAGCACCGCGCGATAGCGCGCGCCCTTGAACCGGTGCTGGACGACCGCCTGGTATTCGGGGCCGCGATACCACGCGTGCGCGGCCTCCTTCGACGGGAACTCGACGATCACGACGCCTTCCGGGCCTTCACCCTCGAGGATTTCCTGCGGCCCATAGGCGGCGAGCACCTTCACCGGATGGCCGGCAAGGGTCGCGCCGACCTGGCTCGCGTAGATGTCGAGCTCATGCTGGTCCTGCGTGCTTTCCCGCGTAAAGACGATGTAGGTCGCCACGATATGCGCTCCTGATCAAGGGTGAAAAAAGGGACGCCACGCGCGGCACGGTCCGAGGAATCCGGCGTGGCAGCGCGCAGCTTACCGCCGTTCGCCAGCCGGCGCCGCGACGAGCCGGCCACGGCCTCCGCGGGCCGCCCCGCCCCGGCACGGGAAAACCCCGATTCCCACATCGTCCTATGACATCCGGCATCGCAAATTGGCGGGATTACTTTGATCCTCGTCGGCGCCCGCCCGGGCGCATGCTGATAGCGAGGACCCCTCATGCGATACGTGCCATCGTGGACTTCCGTTTCCGCCGCGTCGTCGATTCCCGACGACGCGACCACCCAACGCGGCGACGAGCCGCACAGCCTGCCGCGGGTCGCGATCGCGGCCGCCGCGCTCGGCAATGCGACCGAATGGTTCGATTACGGCATTTACGCGTACGGCCTCGCGTACATTTCCGCCGCGCTGTTTCCCGGCAACACCGCGAGCGCGACGCTGTTCGCCCTCGGCACGTTTGCGATCTCGTTCCTGATCCGCCCGCTCGGCGGCCTGTTCTGGGGGCCGCTCGGCGACCGGCTCGGCCGCAAGCGCGTGCTCGCGCTGACGGTCCTGACGATGTCGGGCGCCACGTTGCTCGTCGGCGTGCTGCCGAGCTATGCGACGGCCGGCTGGCTCGCGCCGGCCGCGCTGATCGTGCTGCGCATGGTGCAAGGCTTCTCGACCGGCGGCGAATACGGCGGTGCGGCGACCTTCATCGCCGAATACGCACCCGATTCGCGGCGCGGCCTGTGCGGCAGCTTCCTCGAATTCGCGACGCTCGCCGGCTTCTCGCTCGGCGCGTTCCTGATGCTCGGCTTCGCGCTGCTGCTCGGCGATTCGGCGATGCATGCGTGGGGCTGGCGCCTGCCGTTCCTCGTCGCGGCGCCGCTCGGCCTGATCGGCTTCTACCTGCGCTCGCGTCTCGAGGAAACGCCGGTGTTCCGCGAGCTGGAGGAGCAGGCGCACCGTTGCGAGAAAAACGCCACCGCCGCGCTGCCGATCCGGCTGCTGCTGGTGCGCTATGCGAAGCCGCTGCTGCTGCTCGGCGGGCTGGTCGTCGCGCTGAACGTCGTCAACTACGTGCTGCTCGCGTACATGCCGACCTACATGCACAAGGAACTCGGCGTGAGCGAGAACATGTCGCTGCTGATTCCTCTGATCGGCATGCTCGCGATGATGGTGCTGCTGCCGTTCGCCGGCTGGCTGTCGGACCGCGTCGGCCGCAAGACGATGTGGTGGTTCTCGCTCGTCGGGCTGTTCGTCGCGGCCGTGCCGATGTTCACGCTGATGACGCACGGCCCGCTCGGCGCGTTCATCGGCTTTGCGGTACTCGGCGTGCTCTACGTGCCGCAGCTCGCCACCATTTCCGCGATGTTCCCGGCGATGTTCCCGACCCACGTCCGCTATGCGGGCATGGCGATTGCGTACAACGTGTCGACGTCGCTGTTCGGCGGCACCGCGCCGATCGTCAACGACTGGCTGATCGGCAAGACCGGCAACGCACTGATTCCCGCGTACTACATGATGGCTGCGTGCGCGGTCGGGCTGGTCGCGCTGCTGGCGGTGATCGAGACGCGCGGGTGTTCGCTGCGTGGGGAAACGCTTCCCGGTCAGCCGGGTTGACCCGCGCGCCGGCGGTTCCCGGCATCCCATAAACGGCATCCATTGCATCGCCCGCCTTCCGGCAACGGACGGCGGGCGATGCGCATTTCGGGCGGCGAAGGCCGCTGTCGAATTGTTGTCGTCCGGACAACACGATGTGCACCCCTGCGGCGCTGTTGGCGTGTGTAGGCCGTCACTACAATCGCTGACATGCTCGATCGGAATCCGGGCGCACCGAAATGCGCGACCTTCGCGATCGCGCTCGCGAACCGCTCTGCGCCGCGCAGTGCGGACTACCTCACTCAAAGAACAGGATTACTGAACATGAACGCACCCATCCGCAACGTCCAGCCGGTCATCGACCGCCTGGGCAACGAAGGTTCAGGCGAGCTCGTTCCGTCCCGCTACGCCGTGCGCATCGGCGATGTCGACGTCGTGCTGATCAGTGACGGCGTACTGCCGCTGCCGACTTCCACCATGTCCACCAATGTGAGCGAAGCGGACCGCAACGCCTGGTTCGACGGCCGTTTCCTGCAACGCGACATGTTCGACTGGGCGCTCAACATCGCGCTCGTGCGCAGCGCCGATCGCCTGATCCTGATCGATTCGGGCGTGGGCGATGGCTTCGAATACTTCACGCGCGCCGGGCGCTCGGTGATGCGCGTGGAATCGGCCGGCATCGACCTGGCCGCGATCACCGATATCGTGATCACGCATATGCACATGGATCACGTCGGCGGGCTGAACGTCGACGGCGTCAAGGCGAAGCTGCGCCCCGACGTACGCATTCACGTATCGGCAGCGGAAGTGGCGTTCTGGAACAATCCGGACTTCAGTAAGACGGTGATGCCGGACACCGTTCCGCCCGCGCTGCGCAAGGCGGCGGCGAGGTTCGTCGAACTGTATGGCGAAAACATCGTGCAATTCGACCGCACCGTGGAAGTCGCCGCGGGCGTGTCGGCGCGCGTGACGGGCGGGCATACGCCGGGGCACTGCGTGGTCGACATCGCATCGAACGGGGAAAAGCTGACGTTCGCGGGCGACGCGATCTTCGAAGTCAACTTCGACCATCCCGACTGGCAAAACGGCTTCGAACACGATCCGGACGCGGCGGTCGACGTGCGTCTCGCGCTGTTCAACGAAGCGGCCGACACTGGCGCACTGCTGGCCGCGGCGCATGTCGCGTTCCCGTCCATCGGGCATGTTGCACGGAACGGCGACGGCTTCCGTTTCGTTCCGGTCGTGTGGGATTACTGAATGACGATCGGTAGCCGGCGCGCACCGTACACCACGCATTGACGTTTTCCCGCACCGTACCGGCAAGAAAAAACGCCGCCGCACTTGCATGCGGCGGCGTCATCTCGCGCGTCGAAACGCGCATCAGGACCACTTGAATATCACGCGACAGCCGAAATATTCCGCTCGGCGACCTCGTCCACCGCCTTCTTCACGATCCCGACGATCTCGTCGGCTTCCTCGCGCGTCATCACGAGCGGCGGTGCAAAGCCGAGAATGTCGCCGTGCGGCATCGCCCGCGCGATCACGCCGCGCTGCAGCGCGGCAGCCGACACCTGCGCACCGATCTTCAGCGCGGGATCGAACGGCGTGCGCGCGTCCTTGTCGGCCATGAATTCGAGCGCGGCCAGCATCCCGACGCTGCGCACCTCGCCGACGAGCGGATGCGTGCCGAACGCGTCGCGCAGCTTCGCGCCGAAATACTTGCCCACTTCCGCCGCGTTGCCGACCAGGTTCTCGCGCTCCAGAATCGCGAGGTTCGCGAGCGCGGCGGCCGCGCACACCGGATGGCCCGAATACGTCCAGCCGTGCCCCATCGGCCCGTGTTCCTGCGAGCCGCGCGCGATCACGTCCCACACCTTCTCGCCGACGATCACGCCCGACAGCGGCGCATACGCACTCGTCAACCCTTTCGCGACGGTAATCAGGTCGGGCTCGATCCCGAAGTGCTGCGCACCCATCTTCGAACCGAGCCGCCCGAACCCGCACACGACTTCATCGGAGATCAGCAGGATGTCGTGCTTGCGCAGCACGGCCTGGATCGCGGGCCAGTAGCCGGCCGGCGGCTCGATGATCCCGCCGGTGCCCATCACCGGCTCCGCGATGAACGCGGCGACCGTGTCGGCGCCCTCGCGCGCGATCAGCTTCTCGAGTTCGTCGACGCAGTACGCGACGAACTGCGCCTCGCTCATGCCCGCAGGCGCCTTGCGATACCAGTGCGGACACACCGTATGCTTCACGCGGTCGATCGGCAGGTCGAAATGCTGGTGGAAGCTCGGTAGGCCCGTGAGGCTGCCCGTCACGATGCCCGAGCCGTGATAGCCGCGTTCGCGCGAAATGATCTTCTTCTTGTTCGGGCGGCCGAGCACGTTGTTGTAGTACCAGACGATCTTGACCTGTGTCTCGTTCGCGTCGGAACCCGACATCCCGTAATAGACCTTCTTCATCCCCGCCGGCGACCAGTCGATGATGCACGACGACAGCTCGATGATCGCGTCCGACGAATGGCCGACATACGTGTGGTAGTACGCGAGCTGCTTCGCCTGCTCGTACATCGCGTCGGCCACTTCGGTGCGGCCGTAGCCGATGTTCACGCAATAGAGCCCGGCAAACGCGTCGATATAACGCTTGCCCTGGTGATCCTCGATGCGGATGCCTTCGCCGCCGCGCACGATCTTGCCCGGCAGCGCGCCGGTCTCGTGGTCGTACGCGTGCGTCGAGGGGTGCATGAAGTGGGCGCGGTCCTCGCGCAGCAGTGCGTCGATCGATTGTTGCATGGTGTGCTCCTTTGAATGGGTCAGGCCGTCGCCGCGACAGGCAGGCCGAGATTGCCGAGGCAGAAGTACTTGGTTTCGGTGAACGGCTCGAAGCCTTCGGCGCCGCCTTCGCGCCCGAGGCCCGACGCCTTCATTCCGCCGAACGGGATCGGCGCACCGGTGAATTTCACGCCGTTGACCGACACCATCGCGAAATCGAGCCGCCGCACCAGTTGGAAGATCGTGTCGATGCGCGTGGCGCACACGTAGGCGGCGAGGCCGTACTCGGTGTCGTTGGCCGTTTCGACCGCTTCGTCGAGCGTGTCGAACGCACTGACGGCCGAGATCGGCGCGAAGTTTTCCTCGTCGACCACGCGCATGCCGGGCGCGGCATCCGCGATCACGGTCGGTTCGTAGAACCAGCCGCCGAGCGCATGCGGCCGGCCGCCCGCGACGATGCGCGCGCCGCGTGCCCGCGCGTCCTCGACGCGCGCCACGGTCGCGTCGAACGCGGCCTGATGCATCAGCGGCCCGACGTCCACGCCCTGCTCGAACGCCGGCCCCGTCTTCAGCGCGCGCACCGCGTGCGCATACCGTTCGACGAACGCGTCGTACAGCGGGCGCGCGACGAGTATCCGGTTGGCCGCGCAGCAGTCCTGGCCGGAGGTCTGGAACTTCGCGCCGACGGCGATCCGCACGGCCTGATCGAGATCCGCATCCTCGGTCACGATGAACGGCGCATTGCCGCCCAGTTCGAGCGCGACCTTGCGGATGCCCGCCTTCGCGGCGGTTTCGGTCACGAGCCGCCCGACGCGCGTCGAGCCGGTGAAGCTCACCGCACGCACGCGCGCATCGCCGACCAGCGTTTCCATCGCCATCTGCGGCTCGCCGAGCACCACGTTGAACACGCCGGCCGGGAAGCCGGCCTCGTCGGCGAGCTGCGCGAGCGCGAGCGCGGAGAACGGTGTTTCGTGCGCGGGCTTCACGACCACCGCGCAACCGACCGCGATCGCGGCCGCCGCCTTGCGCGTGATCATCGCGGCCGGGAAATTCCACGGCGTGATCAGCGCCGCGACGCCGACCGGCTCCATCACGGTGCCGAGATGCGCGCCGTCGATGTGGGTCGGGATCGTGCGCCCGGCGACGCGTTTCGCCTCGTTCGCGAACCATTCGACGAAGCTCGCCGCATAGCGGATCTCGCCGCGCGCTTCGGCCAGCGGCTTGCCCTGTTCGAGCGACAGCAGCGCGGCCAGATCGTCGACGTGACGCAGGATCAGCGCATGCCAGCGCAGCAATGCGGCGCTGCGCACGGCTTGCGGCGTCCAGCGCCAGGTGTCGTACGCGCGCTGCGCGGCGTCGATGGCCGCGACGATCTGCGCGCGTTCGAGCATCGGCACGTGGCCGATCACGGCCTGGTCGGCGGGGTTCACGACGGCGAGCGTCGCGGCACTGTCGCTGTGGATCCAGCGACCGTCGACGTAGCAGGTCGACTTGAACAGAACGGGGTGTCCGGGCAGCATGCTGCGTCTCCTCGTTGGTGGGCACGGACTTCATTGTGTCGCGCCGGCGCATGCGGAAATTTCGGTTTGCACGGCTCGAAATGCCGGTTTTTTTCCGTATTGCCGCGCGCCGGCGCGAACTTTCACAGCCAGTCCGGCGCGCCGCCGGATGCGCACTTCACGACCTTCGTCACGATGTACGTGAAGTAGCGCTCGATGCCGAGGTCTTCCATCAGCAACGCATCGATGAAGCGCTGGTAATGGTCGATGTCGCGCGCGACCACGTGCAGCACGTAATCGACGCCGCCGCCCGTCGCATAGCATTGCGCGACCTCGGGCGCCGCGGCCACGCGATCCTCGAAACGCCGCATGTCGGGCGCGGTGTGCCGCGACAGCGTCACCTCGACGACGATGCGGCTGCCGGAAAACGTGCCGATCCAGTCGACGTCCGCGCGATAGCCGCGGATCACGCCGCTTTCCTCGAGCTTGCGCACGCGCTCCCATGCCGGCGAAATCGACAGGTTCACGGCTTCCGCGAGCTTCGACTTCGTGATGCGCCCGTCGCGCTCGAGCAGGCGCAGGATCGCGAGGTCGTATCGGTCGAGCTTGATCACGTCGTGCGCGTCCTCATACGGCCACCGGAATGTTGCGCTCGACGATGTCGGCGACCACCGCGATCGTGTCGCCCGGCTGCACGATGCCCGGGAAGTGCCTGGCCGCGAGCAGCCCGCGCCGCCGCGCGACGTATTCGATCGGCGTGACGCCCGTGCGATCGATGTCGTGCACGCGCGCGAGCACGTCGCCGGCCTCCACCTCGCTGCCGAGATCGCGGCACATTTCGAGCAGCCCGCGATGCTCGCTGGTCGTGAAGCACGAGCCGTCCGGCATGTCGAGCAGCGTCGTCGTGCTGCGAGGGGCATTGCCGTCGATGACGTCCTTCGCGATCACGCCCGCATGCGCGAGAAATCCGTACACGCCGCGCTCGGCGATCGCGACGCTCGCCGCCGTCGACGTGCCGCCACCGCCCAGTTCGGTCGACACGAACACCTTGCCGGCTTCCTCCGCCGCGCTGTCGTAGAGGCCGACGCTGTCGAGTTCCAGCATGCGCATCGAATACGGCGCGCCGAACGCGCGCATCGCACGCTCGCAGCGTGCTTCCTGATCGCGGTTCTCCAGCACGTGAATCGCCGCGAACGGCACGAAGTCGAGCGTGCGGCCGCCCGCGTGAATGTCGAGCACGTGCGTCGCGAGCGGCAGCAAATGGCGCTGGAAGTAGTCGGCGATCTTCTCGGTCACGGTGCCGTCCGGGCGGCCCGGGAAGCTGCGGTTCAGGTTCCCGGCATCGATCGGCGACGTGCGGCAACCGGCGCGGAACGCCGGGTAGTTCATGAACGGCACGACGATCACGCGGCCGGTCACGTCGGCCGCCTTCAGCGAACCGGCGAGCTTCGACAGCGCGACCGGTCCTTCGTATTCGTCGCCGTGATTGCCGCCGGTCAGCAACACCGTCGGCCCGTCGCCGCGCTTCACGACGGTCACCGGAATCATGATCGCGCCCCACGCGGAATCGTCGCGCGAGTAAGGCAGCTTCAGGAAGCCGTGCTGTTCGCCGTCCGCGTCGAAATCGACGGTCGGCGTAATCGGGGAAGCACGCATCGCCCTACTCCTTCACGAACAGCTTGCGCGGCACGTTGCAGAACGTCTCGGCGCCGGTCTCGGTGATCAGGATGCTCTCCGTGATCTCCAGCCCCCAGTCGTCGAGCCACAGCCCCGGCATGAAATGGAACGTCATGCCGGGTTCGAGCACCGTCCGGTCGCCCGGACGCAGGCTCATCGTGCGCTCGCCCCAGTCGGGCGGATAGCTCGCGCCGATCGGATAGCCGCAGCGGCTGTCCTTGTCGATACCGGCGCGGCGCAGCACCGCGAAGAATGCGTTCGCGATGTCCTCGCATACGTTGCCGGGTTTCGCGGCCGCGAGCCCGGCCTCGATCCCTTCGACCACCGCGCGCTCGCCTTCGATGAAGTGCGCGGGCGGCTTGCCGAGATAGACGGTGCGCGACAGCGGGCAGTGATAGCGGCGGTAGCAGCCGGCGATTTCGAAGAACGTGCCGGCGCCGCGCGCGAACGTCGAGTCGTCCCACGTCAGGTGCGGCGCGGCCGCGTCGGCGCCGGTCGGCAGCAGCGGCACGATCGCCGGGTAGTCGCCGCCGAAGCCGTCGGCGCCGCCGATGCCGGTCGCGTAAATCTGCGCGACCAGGTCGCTCTTCTTCATGCCCGGCTCGATCGTCTCGACGATGTGCGCATGCATCCGCTCGACGATGCGCGCGGCCACGCGCATGTATTCGATCTCGCGCGGCGACTTCACCGCGCGCTGCCAGTTGACGAGCGCGGTCGCGTCGACCCAGCGCGCGCCCGGCAGATGCTTCTGCAACGACGCGTACGCCGCCGCGCTGAAGTAGTAGTTGTCGAGCTCGACGCCGATGCGCAACGTGTTCCAGCCGCGCGCCGCGATCACCTCGGTCGACAGGTAATCCATCGGATGGCGTGCGCTCGACTGCACGTAATGGTCGGGATAGCCGACGATGTTCTCGTGCGCCATGAACGCGGTGCGCTTCGCGCCGTTCGCGTCCTGGTTGCGGCCGAACCACACGGGTTCGCCGTCCAGCGCGAGCAGCACGCACTGGTGCACGTAGAACGACCAGCCGTCATAGCCGGTCAGCCAGCCCATGTTGGTCGGGTCGGTGACGATCAGCAGGTCGATGCCGGCCCGCTCCATCGCCGCGCGCGTCTTCGCGATCCGCGCGGCATATTCGCTGCGCGCGAACGCGAGACGCGGCGCGGCTGTCTGGGTTTCGATGACTGCGGACATCTGTCTCCTCTCAAGTCGTGAGGTCGTTGTGAAAGATCGTGCCTGCTTGCGCCGCCCGCGCGCGTTGCAGCGCGAGCACGGCGATTGCGGTGTCCTGCGCGCCGGTGCCGGTCAGGTCGCAGATCGTGATGTCGTCGCGATGCGTGCGGCCGTCGCGGCGGCCGGCGATCACTTCGCCGAGTTCGGGAAACACGGCGTCGGCTGCAACGGCCCCGGCCGCGATCGCGTGCGCGAGTTCGCCGGCCACGCGGGTCTGCTGCAGCCGGTCGCAGAAATAGCGTGCGGCGCCGAACACCGACGGTGCGAGTTCGGTCTTGTAATCGGCGTCCGAGCCCATCGCCGTCACGTGCAGCCCCGGGTGCAGGTCTTCCGCGCGCACGAGCGGCGCTCGGCTCGGCGTGGTCGTCACCGCGATGTCCGCGTCGGCCAGCGCCGCATGCACCGAGCGCGCGACGATCGCGTCGATTCCATGCGCGGCATGCACGTCGGCCGCGAAGCGCGCGGCACGTTCGGCGTCGCGCGCCCACACCGTCACGTGCGTGATGTCGCGCACCAGCATCAGCGCGGCCAGTTGCAGCCGTGCCTGCTCGCCCGCGCCGACGATCGCCGCGCGGCGCGCATCGGCGCGCGCGAGCCGGCGCGCGGCCACGGCGCCGGCCGCCGCGGTGCGCACGGCCGTCAGGTAGCCGTTGTCGAGCAGGACGGCCTCGGTCAGGCCGGTGCGCGCGGACAGCACGAGCATCAGCCCGTTCAGGCTCGGCAACCCGAGCGACGGGTTGTCGAAGAAGCCGGGGCTGACCTTGATGGCGAAGCTGTCGAAGCGCGGCAGGTATGCGGTCTTCACGTCGACTTCGGCGTGGCGCGCCGGCAGCGCGAGATTCAGGATCGGCGGCATCACGACCGCGTCGGTCGCGAGCGACGCGAACGCGGCCTCGACCTGGTCGATCGCGGCGAGATCGAGCGGCACCAGCGCACGCAATTGCGCCTGGCCGAGCAACGTGACGGGATGGGCCATGTCAGTTCTCCGAAACGAGCCGGCGATGCGCGGCCATGTCGATGTTCGCGCCGCTCACGACGACCACGATCGGGCCGCCGCGGTCGCGACGCACGATCCGCTCGTCCAGCAACGCGGCGAGGCCGACCGCGCCGGCGCCTTCGACGACGAGCCGCTCTTCGCGATACGCATGCGCGATGCCGCGCGCGATCGACGGCTCGTCGAGCAGCACGACGTCGTCGGCCAGCGCGCGCGTCATGTCGAACGTGTAGCGGTTGTCGAGGCCGATGCCGCCGCCAAGCGAATCGGCCAGCGTCGGCTGCTCGGCGACGTCGACCGGGCGACCGGCCGCGAGGCTCGCATGCATCGCGGCGCCGCGCGCCATCGATACGCCGATCATCTCGATCGGCGGCCGAATCGCCTTCGCGGCAAACGCGACGCCGCTGAACAGGCCGCCGCCCGACAGCGGTACGACGAGCGTCGCCGTATCGGGCAGCGCTTCGAGGATCTCGACGCCGATCGTCGCCTGGCCCGCGATGATGCGCGGATCGTCGAACGGCGGTACGTACGCATAGCCTTCGTCGCGCACCAGGCGCCGTGCTTCGGCCTGCGCGTCGTCCTGGCTCTCGCCGACGATCACCACGCGCGCGCCGAGCGCCGCGACCGCCTCGACCTTGTTGGCCGGCACCAGCGACGACATGCAGACGGCCGCGTCGATGCCGAGCGCGCGTGCCGCATGCGCGACAGCGCGGCCGTGGTTGCCGGTCGACGCGGTGACCACGCGCGTCACGCGTTGCGCGGCGAGTTCCGCGAGTGCATTGGTCGCGCCGCGCAGCTTGAAGCTGCCGGTCGGCTGCAGCGTTTCGAGCTTCAGGTAGACGGGGGCGCCCGCGCGCGCGGACAGCGCGGCGGACGCGACGAGCGGCGTACCGTCGGCGCGCCCGGCGAGGCGACGGCGCGCGCGGTAAACGTCGGACAGCGACAGGAAAGACATGGAACGCGCGCCTCGCGACGAATGTGATGCGATCCAGTCTAATGTTCCAAATCGCGCTTTCGAATGTCCTGATACATTGCGCGCGACATCGCGGCAGCGCCGCCGGTTCAGTGGAAATCGTTCAGGTGCGGATACTGTTCGAACACGCCCGCGATCGTCTCGAGCGCCGCGTTGCACGCGGCATCGGAGGTTTCGGCGCCGATGCACACGCGTACCGCGTTCGGCCGCTCCGTGCCGCCGACGAGAAACGGATCGGGCGACGTCACCGCGATCTTGCGGGAGCGCAGTTCGCGCACGATCCGCTCGGCCTGCCAGTAGTCGGGCACGCGCAGCCAGGCCGACAGCGCGTTCGGGTGCGCACCGAGCACATACGGCCCCAGCGCGGCCTTCACCCTCTCCTGACGCACCGCGAGCCGCTGGCGCTGCAGTTCGACGAGCCGCCGCGCGGTGCCGTCGGCGATCCAGCGCGTCGCGATCTCCGCGATCGGCGACGTCGCCATCCAGCAGCTCACGCGCAGCACGCTCTCGACGCGCAACGCGAGCCGCCGCGGCATCGCGAGATAGCCCGTGCGCAATCCGGTCAGCACCGATTTCGTCATGCTCGTGCAGTAGAAGCCGAGCTCCGGGATCAGGCTGGCGATCGGCGTGCCCGTCTTCTCGGGCAGCGGGCCGTACACGTCGTCCTCGATCACGTACACGCCGTAGCGCGTCGCGATGCGCGCGATCGAGCGCCGCCGCGACTCGGGCATCAGCGACACGGTTGGGTTATTGAGGGTCGGCGTGCAGACGAGCGCACTGATCCGTTCGCTGTCGCACATCTCCTCGAAATGTTCGGGACGGATGCCGTGCTCGTCCATCTCGAGCCCCTTCAGCGTAAACCCGAGCACGTTCGCGGAGCCGATCACGCCGTGATCGGTCAGGCTCTCGCACAACACGGTGTCGCCCGGCCCGACGATCGACGCGAGCGCGAGAAAGATGCCATGCGCCGCGCCGTTCGTGACCAGCAATGATTCGCGGTGCACCGGCATGTTCAGCGACGCGAGCCATGCGGCGCCGGCGTCGCGATGCGCATCGAGGCCGGCGATCGGCC
Organism: Burkholderia cenocepacia; assembly: GCF_014211915.1. NCBI lineage: Bacteria > Pseudomonadati > Pseudomonadota > Betaproteobacteria > Burkholderiales > Burkholderiaceae > Burkholderia > Burkholderia cenocepacia. Next base: position 568,079 of record NZ_CP060041.1, read on the forward strand.
GGAACGAGCGAATCCACGGCTGATCGTCGGTGCCGGCCAGCGCCGTGCACACGCCGCGCCACGCGGCATCGTGCTCGGGCGTGTGCACGATGCGGGCGATCGAGAAGTCGACCAGTTCGCGCTCGGTCGTATCGAGGATGTAGTTCGACATCGATTCCGTCACGCGCGCGGCCACGAAGCTGCCGCGGCCGACCTCGCAGCGGATCAGCCCCTGGCGCTCCAGTTCCTTGTACGCGTTGGTGACGGTCTGCACGCTGACGCCGAGGCTCGATGCGACGTCGCGCTGCGGCGCGAGCCGGGCGCCCGGCGCGAGCGCGCCGTTCTCGATGTCGCTGGCGATCGCCTTCACGAGCCGCTTGTATTTCGACTCGATGCCGTGCACCGCGCCGAGCGCGTCGCGCCAGCCTGCCGATACCTCGGTCCGTCCCATCTCGATGTCTCCGTCGTGGCTTCCGCATGGTCGCTCAGAAAGACACCCTGAAAATATTGTCCTAGTGCAATCGCGCGCGAAAGCAGGACGTTGCGGGTCGAATCGGACAGTGCAATCGGCGTGCCCGCACGGACGCCGGCGCGGCACTTCGATTGTTCGGAGGAATGTCGGGGAAGCGGCTACCCGCGCAGAATGCGCCGTGCCTTCAGGATCACCGGCATGTCGACCATCCTGCCGTCGAGCGCGACCGCCGCGCCGCCGCTCGCGTCGACGGCATCGAGCACGCGCCGCGCCCACGCCTGCTCCGCGTCGGTCCACGCATACGCGCGATGCACCGCGTCGAGCTGCTTCGGGTGAATGCACAGTTTTCCGCCGAAGCCGAACCGCCGCGCGTGGCGCGCATGCCGTTCGATCGCGGCGGGATCGTCGATGATCGTCGACACGCCGTCGACCGGCGGCGCGATGCCGGCCAGCCGCGACGCGAGCACGATCCGCGAGCGGAATGCGTTCAACTCTTCCCCGTCGCCGTCGATGCCGAGATCGACCTGGAAATCGAGCGTGCCGAACGCCACGCGCACGACGCGCGGCGCGGCACACACCTGATCGAGCCCCGCGATCCCGGCCGCCGTCTCGACGATCGGCAGCAGTTCGAGCGCGCCGTGCGCGTGCGCGAGTACGGCATCGAGCTGCGCACGCGTCTCGCATTTCGGCAGCATCACGCCAGCTACACCCGGATGCTCGGCGATCGCAGCGAGGTCGTCGGCGAACCACGCGGTATCGACCGCATTCACACGCACCCACACGGGCCGCGCGGCATCGAGCCGCGCGACGACCGCGTCGCGCGCCGCCGGCTTGCCGTCCGGCGGCACCGCGTCCTCGAGATCCACGATCACCGCGTCGGCGCCGGCCGCGCGCGCCTTCTCGAAACGCTCCGGCCGATTGCCGGGAACGAAGAGCCACGAACGGGCGCAGGCGGAGGCAGTGGCGGGAATCGTGTTGGTCATCGTCGTCGTGAAAGCGCAATCAGATCGTGCCGTTCGCGCGCAGCGCATCGATCCGCGCGCGGTCGTAGCCGAGTTCCGTGAGGATCGCGTCGGTATGCTGGCCGAGCGCCGGCACCGCATCCATGCGCGGCTCGACGCCGGCGGGCAACCCGGGCGGCAATAGCGCGGGCACCGGGCCCGCGGCCGTGTCGACGCTGCGCCAGCGCACCCGCGCCTGCAATTGCGGGTGCCGCCATACGTCGTCGAGCGTGTTCATCCGTGCGTTCGCGATGCCGGCCGCGTCGAGCCGCTGCATCACGTCGGCGGCCGTCAGCGTCGCAAATGCATCGACGATCAGCGCATCCACCACGTCGCGCGCCGCATGCCGTTTCGAATTCGCATTGAAACGCGGATCGTCGGCCAGCGCCGGCTGCCGCAGCACCTGCGCGCAGAACAGTTTCCATTCGCGCTCGTTCTGCAGCCCGAGCATCACGGTCTTGCCGTCCCCGGCCGGGAATGGCCCGTACGGGCAGATCGTCGCGTGCGACGCGCCCGATGGCGCGGGCGGGCTTTGGCCGTCGATCGCGTAGTAGAGCGGGTAGCCCATCCACTCGACCATGCTCTCCAGCATCGACACGTCGATCCGGCAACCTTCACCGGTGCGGCCGCGCATCAGCAGCGCGCTCAGGATGCTGGTGTACGCGTACATGCCGGCCGCGATGTCCGCGATCGAGCAGCCGGCCTTCGCCGGTTGCCCGGCCGAACCCGTGATCGACAGGAACCCGGCTTCGCTCTGGATCAGCAGGTCGTAGGCCTTGCGGTCGCGATACGGGCCGTCGCCGCCGTAACCCGAGATGTCGCAGACGATCAGGCGCGGATGCGTGTGCTTCAACGCGTCGTAGCCGAGGCCGAGCCGCTCGGCCGCACCGGGCGCGAGATTCTGCACGAGCACGTCGGCATCCGCGAGCAGCGCGTCGAGCACGGCGGCCGCATCGGGTTGCTTGACGTCGAGCGTCAGGCTCTCCTTCGAGCGGTTCACCCACACGAAGTGCGACGACAGCCCGTGCACGCGTTCGTCGTAGCCGCGCGCGAAATCGCCGCTGCCGGGCCGTTCGATCTTGATCACGCGCGCGCCGAGATCGGCGAGCTGGCGCGTGCAGAACGGCGCCGCGATCGCATGTTCGAGGGTGATCACCTTGATGCCGTCGAGGGGTCGCATCGTCGGCCTCCGTCAGAACGAGCGCGGCAGGTCGAGGATGTGCTCCGCGACGTAGGCCAGGATCAGGTTGGTCGAGATCGGCGCGACCTGGTACAGCCGCGTCTCGCGAAACTTGCGCTCGACGTCGTATTCGCATGCGAAGCCGAAGCCGCCGTGGAATTGCAGGCATGCGTTCGCGGCCTCCCACGACGCGTCGGCCGCGAGCAGCTTCGCCATGTTCGCCTGCGCGCCACACGGCGCGTGCGCATCGAACCGGCGCGCGGCGTCGAAACGCATCAGGCTCGCGGCCTCGACGTTCACGAACGCGCGCGCGATCGGAAACTGCACGCCCTGGTTCTGCCCGATCGGGCGACCGAACACGACGCGCTCCTTCACGTACTGCGACACCTTGTCGATGAACCAGTAGCCGTCGCCGATGCATTCGGCCGCGATCAGCGTGCGCTCCGCGTTCAGCCCGTCGAGGATGTACTTGAAGCCTTGCCCCTCCTCGCCGATCAGGTTCTCGGCCGGAATCTCGAGGTTGTCGAAGAACAGCTCGTTGGTCTCGTGATTGACCATGTTCGGAATCAGCCGCACCGTCAGCCCGTGACCGATGGCGTCGTGCAGGTCGACGACGAAGATCGACATCCCTTCGGACTTTTTCTTCACGTCGGCGAGCGGCGTCGTGCGCGCGAGCAGGATCATCAGGTCCGAATGCTGCACGCGCGAGATCCATACCTTCTGCCCGTTGATCACGTAACGATCGCCGCGCCGCTCGGCGGTCGTCTTGATCTTCGTCGTGTCGGTGCCAGTGGTCGGCTCGGTCACGGCCATCGACTGCAGGCGCAGCTCGCCGCTCGCGATCTTCGGCAGGTACGCGCGCTTCTGTTCGGCCGAACCGTGGCGCAACAGCGTGCCCATGTTGTACATCTGCCCGTGGCACGCGCCGGAGTTGCCGCCCGCGCGGTTGATCTCCTCCATGATGATCGACGCCTCGGTGAGGCCGAGCCCCGAGCCGCCGTATTCCTGCGGAATCAGCGCGGCGAGCCAGCCGGCCTTGGTCAGCGCGTCGACGAACGCGTCGGGATAGCCGCGCGCGTCGTCGATCTGGCGGAAATACTCGCCGGGAAACTGGCTGCACAGGTCGCGCACCGCTTCGCGGATGTCCTGGTACGGGTCGTGTTGCGTCGTCTGCATGTCCGTCGTCGATGAAGGAAGAAAGGAAAGGGAGCGCGTCATGCGAGGGCCGCGGTGGCCTGCATCGTCAACCAGCCGTCGCGGTCCTTCGCCCACAGCTCGATCGTGCGGCCGTCGTCCGACGGCTTGCCGCACAGCGTGAACGGCTGCCCGTCGAAGGTCGGGCGCACCGCGCGAAACGCAAAGCTCGCGAGCGTCGCGTCCGGCCGTTCGCGGTGCACGAGATCGACGAGCAGCGTCGCGATCAGCGGGCCGTGCACGACGAGCCCCGGATAGCCTTCTTCCTGCGTCACGTAGCTGCGGTCGTAGTGAATGCGATGGCCGTTGAAGGTCAGCGCCGAATAGCGGAACAGCATCACCGCGTCGGCCGTGACCGTGCGCGACCACGCTTCGCCGGCAGGCGGCGCGACCGGCTTCGGTGCGGGCGCACCCGGCTGCGGCGCGTCGCGATAAACGATGTCGTGCTCCTCCTCGACGCACAGCGCGCCGCCGGCTTCGATCCGGTGCTGCACCGTCACGAACACGAGCCGGCCGCTGCGACCAGTCTTGTCCTCGATGTTCGCGATCGTCGATTCGCGTGTCGCACGCTGGCCGGCGCGCAGCGGCGCATGGAACGTCAGCCGGCCGCCGGCCCACATGCGGCGCGGCAGCGGCACCGGCGGCAGGAAGCCGCCGCGCTTCGGGTGGCCGTCGGGGCCGACCTCGGCCAGCGGCGCGACCGGCAGAAAGTAGAGCCAGTGCCACATCGGCGGCACGACGTCGCCGGGCGACGGGCGGTCGAGCGTGGCGGCCAGCGCGTTCAGCGGGAACGCGGTGATGTCGTCGCCAAGCGTTTCGGTCTTGCCGAGCCACGCGTCGAGCGACGCGGGGGCGGCAGGCTGCGGGGATGAGGTCGGCACGTCGGTCTCCGGTGCGCTGCAATGACCCTGAATATGCACGCCACGCGCGGCTTCGCGAAGTCGGCTTTCCCGAACCGGGGCTTCGAATTTGCTTAACGCGCGCGGGCATGTGCCGTGCTGCCGGACGGTTCTCGTCTGACTATTCAATATAGTCGGCCCGCCGAACGTGCGCGGCTCGCGGTCGCCGGCCTTGCCGCTTGACCCCGGACGACACGCCACCTAAATTGCTTCAGACGGGCCGGCCGGGCCGCATGCGACGTGTCATTCGGGTGACAAAAACGATAGTTTGCTATCGAATGTTTTTGCCCCTATCATCTCGCCCATGACCAATCTGCACGACCTCCGCCTCGCCGTCAGCAGCCTGCTCGTGCTCACCGCGCGCAAGTGGCGCCGCACCAGCGACGGCGTACTGACCGCGTACAACGTGTCCGAGGCCTGCGCGACGCCGCTGCTGATCGCCGGGCGCCTCGGTGAAGGCGTGCGGCAAGGCACGCTCGCCGAGCACGTCGGCATCGAAGGGCCGTCGCTCGTGCGCCTGCTCGATCAATTGTGCGCGGCCGGCCTCGCACGCCGCGACGAGGACCCGCACGATCGCCGCGCGAAGACAATCTCGCTGACAGTTGCCGGCCGCGCGGTCACCGCGCAGATGGAGGACGACCTGCGCGCGCTGCGCGCCCAGGTACTCAAGGGTGTGTCGCGCGCCGATCTCGAAGCCACGCTGCGCGTGCTGAACGCGTTCAACACAGCCGACCCGCATCCGCCGGCGTCGCGCCCGCCCCACTCCGCCGATTCCGCGTCATGACCTATCCGAGCCTCCGCGACTGGCTGTTCTCGGGCAAGACGTTCGCCGCGTCGATGCTGGCGCTGTACCTCGGCCTGTATTTCCAGTTGCCGCGCCCGTACTGGGCGATGGCGAGCGTCTACATCGTGTCGAACCCGTTCGTCGGCGCGACGCGCTCGAAGGCGCTGTACCGCGCGCTCGGTACCGCGCTCGGGGCGGCCGCCGCGATCTTCTTCGTGCCGCCGTTCGTCGAGACGCCGCTCCTGTTCAGCATCATCGTCGCGACCTGGTGCGGCACGCTGCTGTACCTCGCGATCTCCGACCGCACCGCGCGCAGCTACGTCTTCATGCTCGCCGGCTATACGATGCCGCTGGTCGCGCTGCCCACCGTCACCGATCCGTCCACCATCTTCGACGTCGCGATCGCGCGCACCGAGGAAATCGTGCTCGGCATCGTGTGCGCGAGCGTGGTCGGCAGCGCCGTGTTCCCGAACCGGCTCGCGCCGACGCTGATCGAGCGCACCGACGCGTGGTTCAAGGACGCCGCGTTCTACGGCCGCGAAACGCTGTCCGGGCACCTGGCCGGCAAGGCGCTGTCCGCATGCCGGCAGCGGCTCGCCGCGACCATCACCGGCCTTGAGTTCCTGCTGAGCCAGCTGGGCTACGACCATGCGCATCCGCGCGTGCTGGCCCGCGCGCAGGCGCTCGCGGGCCGGATGCAGCTGTTCCTGCCGCTGATGTCGTCGCTCGCCGACCCGCTGATCGCGCTGATGCGCGACCTGCACGTGCGCCCGCCCGCGCTCGACGCGCTGCTGGCCGACGCCGCGAAGTGGTTCGACGCGCCGCTGCCGGCGGTGAAGACCGGCACCGACGGTGACATGGCGCACGATCCGGTCGCGGACGACCTGCGCGAGCGCATCGCCGCGCTGCAGCCGCCCGACAGCGCACTGGCGAGCTGGGACGGCGCGCTGCTGTCGAATGCGCTGTGGCGGCTGCGCCAGGTCATCGACATCTGGCAGGACTGCCGTTCGCTGCGCGCATTGATCGCGAACGAGTCGGGCGTGTGGCAGCCGCGCTACCGGCACTGGCGGCTCGGCGGCACCGAACGCTTCTTCGATCGCGGGATGATGCTGTTCTCGACGCTGACCGTCGTGTTCGCGATCGTGTTCGCGTGCTGGCTGTGGATCTCGTCCGGCTGGCACGACGGCGCGGCCGCCGTCACGCTCGTGGCCGTGTCGTGCAGCTTCTTCGCCGCGCTCGACGAGCCCGCGCCGCTGGTGTTCAAGTTCTTCCTGTCGACCACCGCAAGCGTCGTGTTCGCGGGCCTGTACCTGTTCGTCGTGCTGCCGCACGTGCACGATTTCGCGATGCTCGTGCTGATGTTCGCGGGCCCGTTCATCCTGATCGGCACGCTGCTGCCGCGCCCGCAGTTCAACATGGTGACCATGCTCGTCGCGGTGAACACGGCCACCTTCATCAGCATCCAGAGTGCGTACGAGGCCGATTTCTTCGTGTTCCTGAACAGCAACCTCGCGGGCGTCGCCGGGCTGCTGTTCGCATACGTGTGGACGCGCGCGACGCGACCGTTCGGCGCCGAACTCGCGGTGCGGCGCCTGCTGCGCTCGGGCTGGGAGGACGTCGCGCGCTCCGCATCGACGCAGCCGCTCGACGATCAGCGCAACCACGCATCGCGGATGCTCGATCGCGTCACGCAACTGCTGCCGCGCCTCGGCGCGTCCGACGACCACCGCCACCCGTCGATCGAAAGCTTTCGCGACCTGCGCATCGCGCTGAATGCGCTCGACCTGCGCCGCTCGCGGCGCCGGCTGTCGGGCGACGTGCCCGACGCGATCGATCGCGTGCTGGCCGGCGTCACCGATCACTACACCCGCTGCGCGGCCGCGAACGCGCGCCAGCCCGTGCCGCCCGCGCTGCTCGCGACGATCGACGACGCGCTGCGGCGCGTGGCCGGCCGCAACCTGCCGGCCGCCGCGCAGGCCGACGGCGCGGCCGCGCCCGCGGTGCCGGCCACGCATCGCCGGCTGCGCGACACGCTGCATGCGCTCGTCGGCCTGCGCCTGTCGCTGTATCCGGCCGCGGCCGCGCAAGCGCCGCAGGCGCCGGACGGAGCGCGCGCATGAGCCGGCTTTCCACCTTGTCATTCCGACCGCGACCATGATCGGCGAAATCGATATCTTCGGCGTGTTCGTGCCGGCCCCGCTCGTGCTGATGCTGATCGCATACCTGATCAACATCGTCGTGCGCGCGGTGCTCGAGCGCGTCGGCTTCTACCGCCTCGTCTGGCACCGTTCGATCTTCGACCTCGGCATCTATGTATTCGTGCTGGCCGCCGTCGTGATCGTGTCCCACCAACTCGTGGCTACCTAACGTGAAAAAAACCTGGCTCTCGGCAGGGCAAGTCCTGCTCACCCTGATCGTCGTCATCGTGGCCGGCCTCGTGCTGTGGCGCATCATCAACTACTACATGTTCTCGCCGTGGACGCGCGACGGGCACGTACGCGCCGACGTGATCCAGGTCGCGCCGGACGTGTCGGGCCTCATCACGTCGGTGCAGGTGGCCGACAACCAGGAGGTCAAGCGCGGCCAGGTGCTGTTCGTGATCGACCAGGCGCGCTACACGCTCGCGGAGCGGCTCGCCGAAGCGGCGCTCGCGCAGCGTCGCGCGACGCTGGCGCAGGCGAAGCGCGAATACGCGCGCAACCTGCAGCTCGGCAACCTGGTCGCGAGCGAACAGGTCGAGGAAAGCCGCACGCGCGTCGAGCAGGGCGAAGCCAGCGTCGCCGATGCGCAGGTGTCGCTCGACACCGCGAAGCTGAACCTGCAGCGCACGACGATCGTCAGCCCCGTGGACGGCTACCTGAACGACCGCGCCCCCGCGCCGGCGAATACGTGCCGGCCGGCCGCGCGGTGCTGTCGGTGGTCGACCGCAACTCGTTCCGCGTCGACGGCTACTTCGAGGAAACCAAGCTGCGCGGCATCCATATCGGGCAGCCGGTCGACATCATCGTGATGGGCGAGCCGCATGCGTTGCGCGGCCACGTGCAGAGCATCGTCGCCGCGATCGAGGATCGCGACCGCACGCAGGGCGCGAACCTGCTGCCGAACGTGAACCCGGCGTTCAGCTGGGTGCGGCTCGCGCAGCGCGTGCCGGTGCGCGTCGTGCTCGACGAGGTGCCCGACGATTTCCGGATGATCGCGGGCCGCACCGCGACCGTGTCGATGCGCGGCGCCGACGCGCGCCGCAACGACGCGAAGCCGGCTGGCGCCAGCACCGCATCGGCGGCCGCGCCGGTTCGCGCTGCGTCCGGTACGGCCGCGAGCGCTGCGGGAGCATCGCAATGAAGCGGCACGGTCTGCGCATCGCGGCGACGCTCGCTCCGCTTGCACTCGCACTCGGTGCGTGCAAGTCGGTCGGCCCCGACTACAAGTTGCCGCAGCACGCGTACGTCAATGCGCCGCTGGCGAACCATGCGCTCGACGACGCGAACGGCGCGCTGGTGTCGCGCGACGCGGTGCCCGGCAACTGGTGGCAGCTGTACGACGACCCGGTACTCGACGGGCTCGTGCGCGATGCGCTGAAGTCGAACACCGACCTGCGCGTCGCCGCGGCCAACCTCGCCCGCTCGCGCGCGGCGCTGGTCGTCGCGAACGAACAGGGCGGCTTCTCGGGCAGCGCGGAAGCGGCCGTGCAGCGCGCGCAGGAATCGGCCGAGCAATACCTGCTCGATAACAAGCTGCCGGTCGTCAACGAAGGCACGGTCGGCATCAACGTGTCGTACGAGCTCGACCTGTTCGGCAAGCTGCGGCGCGGCGTCGAAGCCGCGCGCGCGGACAGCGAGGCCGTCAAGGCGGCCGGCGACCTGGCACGCATCACCGTCGTGGCCGACGTCGTGCGCGCGTACGTCGAAGCGTGCTCGGCCGGCGACGAACTGGCGATCGCGAAGCAGTCGCTCGCGCTGCAGCAGCAGCGCGTGAAACTGTCGCAACGACTGCGCGATGCCGGACGCGGCAACCAGACCGACGTGACCCGCGGCGTCACGCAGGTGCGCACGCTCTCCGCCGACATTCCGCGCTTCGAAGGCCGCCGCAAGGTCGCGCAGTACCAGCTCGCCGCGCTGCTCGCGCGCGCGCCGGCCGACCTGCCGAAAGCCGCCGCCGAATGCGAACGCCTGCCGAAGCTGCGTCAGCCGATTCCGATCGGCGACGGCGCCGCGCTGCTGCGCCGCCGCCCCGACGTGCGCGAGGCCGAGCGGCAGCTCGCCGCCGCGACCGCGCGGATCGGCGTGGCGACCGCCGCGCTGTACCCGTCGGTCAGCATCGGTGCGTCGGCCGGCTCGGTCGGCGTCGCCGCCGACCTGTTCTCGTCCACCACGAATCGCTGGTCGTTCGGTCCGCTGATCAGCTGGTCGTTCCCGGTCAACGGCCAGCGTGCGCGCGTGCGCGAAGCCGAAGCCGCGACGGGCGGCGCACTCGCACACTTCGACGGCGTCGTGCTGAATGCGCTGCGCGAAACGCAGTCGAGCCTCGCGACCTACGCGGCCGACGTGCAGCGCACGGACGCGCTGCGCACCGCGTACGAATCGGCCCGCAATTCCGCCGACGAAACCCATCGTCTCTATGCGGCCGGCCGCGAATCGTTCATTTCCGATCTCGACGCAACGCGCACGTTGACGAGTGTGCGGGCGCAGGTCGCGGCGGCCGAAGGTCAGGTCGCGGCCGACCAGGTGCGGCTCTTTCTCGCGCTCGGCGGTGGATGGGACGGCGACGGTGCGGCAGCCGCCGCGGACGCCGGCTCCGCGGCCACGGCGCCCGCGGCCGGCCAGTCGACGCCGTAGCGCCGTCGCGGTCGGGATATGACGTCCGCGTGACGGCACGCCCTGTGGCGACGCGTTTTACCGATTCGCGCCATCGCATTCGCACGGCCTGCGTTGACGGTACACTGGCCGATGCATTTCCATTCATCTGCTGCCGCGGCCGGCCCGGCCGCGGCATCCACCCGGAGAGTCATCATGCGAACCAGCGCCCGCAACCAATTCGCCGGCCAGATCGGCGCCGTCAAACCCGGTGCCGTCAATGACGAAATCACGCTGCGCACGCAGGACGGCCTCGAGATCGTCGCGGTGATCACCCACGGCAGCGCGGCATCGCTGGGCCTCGCGGCCGGTACGAAGGCGTTCGCGCTCGTCAAGGCATCGTCGGTCATCGTGATGGTCGACGTCGACAGCAGCAAGGTGTCGGCCCGCAACTGCGTCGCGGGCACCGTCGCGTCGATCGCGAAGGGCACGGTCAATTCGGAAGTGGTGATCAAGGCCGCGGGCGGCGCGGAAATCGTCGCGATCGTCACCAACGACAGCGTCGAACGTCTCGGTCTCGCAAGCGGCACCGCTGCCTCCGCGATCTTCAAGGCATCGAGCGTGATCGTCGGCGTCGAGTGATCGCGTGACGATCGCGATGGAGATTCGTTGTGCCCCTCGCATGCGTGCGGTCTCGTTCTCGTCCGGAGACTGGCGATGACCGCTTCGACCGATCACACGTATGAAGAGGCGTTGCAGTCGCTGCATTTCGCGGCGGCCAACGCAGACGTGCCCGATGCGCAGCTGTTCGGCACACTCGTTACGGCACGCGCCGGGCGCAACGAACTCTCGCTGCTGGGCTTGTCTCCCGATCAGTTCACCGGCCTGCTGGCCCGACAGTTTCCGCATCTGCGATCCGTCGATACCGTTGCACTCACGTCGGCGGTCGCACCGCTACCGTTGCCGGCCACGCACTCGGCATTCGTCGCGACGCTGCATGCGCGGCTGATGGACGAAGCGAATCCCGCCGTCGCCCGCGACGATGCCGACTGCCTCGCCGCGATCATCGCGCATGCGTGTCTGCGCCCCGATCATCTGTGGCGCGACCTCGGGCTCGACGGACGCGACGCGGTGACCGCGATGCTCGCGCGCTTTTTCCCCACGCTCGCCGCGCGCAACGTCGCTCATCTGCGCTGGAAGAAATTCCTCGCGCAGGAAGTGGCCGCATCGCTCGGCGTGCCGCCCGGGCCCGCACCCGGATGTCCGGGCTGCGAGGATTTCGGCTTCTGCTTTCCTCGTGCGTGACGGGTGTCGCGGCAACGGGCGGGCCGATATCCGTTTCGTCGCATCGCCGGCCGGAAAAGCCGCGTTGACCGGCATGGCGAGCGCGCACCCGCCGTTACGCGACTTCGACGCCACATTCGGCTTCCACGAAAAAGCCGCGGATGATGTCCATCCGATCAACAACGGTTGCACGATCGTCAAACCGCAGACCGGTTGCCGGCACGCGTTGCGCTCCTCCACCCGATCGGCAGCGCGCGGCTTCCGGCACGCGAATGCCGGCAACCCACATTGCCGAACCGATGACCGGCTTTTCCCGCCTCCCATAAACGGTCACCTTGCGATGCAAGACACGCGTCGCTCACGACACCGTCAATGCCGATGCCGGTGATGAATGTCCGGAAAATGCGCGTGGCTGTGCGTGATCGGCAGATGCACATGCGGATGCGTGTGCGGTTCGGCGCCGTCATACGGAAAGTCGTGCGCGTGCTGGTGATGGTCGTCGTGCCGATGCCGATGCGTATGCTCGAGCCGCTCGTGCACGTGCGTGTGTTCGTGCCGTTCGCGCACGTGCAGCCAGAGGCCGAGCGCCATCAGCGCGGCCGCGATCCAGAACGTCGCGGGCGGCAGCGCGGGCCAGATCAGCAGCGACAGTGCGACTCCGAATAGCGGGGCGACCGAAAAATATGCGCCGGTGCGCGCGCTGCCGAGATGACGCAGCGCGACCACGAACAACACGAGGCTGATCCCGTAGCCGCCGAGCCCCGTCAGCATCGCCGCGGCCGCGACCGGTAGCGCAGGCAGCGTCGCGCCGGCCGCCAGCGCGATGCCGATGTTCACCGGCCCCGCGATCAGCCCTTTCATGCATGCGATCACCATCGCGTCGTTCGCGGCCACCTTGCGGGTCAGGTTGTTGTCGACCGCCCAGCACAGGCACGCACCGACGATCAGCAGCGCGCCGACCGGCACGCCGGCCCGGCTGCCTGGCGTCCACGACAACAGCGTGCCGCCAGCGACGATCGCCACCATGCCGAGGAACACCTGCGTATCCACGTTCTCGCGAAACACGACCCACGCGATCACCGCCGTCAACACGCCTTCGAGATTGAGCAGCAACGCGCTCGTCGCCGCCGGCGTACTCGACAGCCCGAGCATCAGCAAAGCGGGGCCGGCCACGCCGCCCGCCGCGATCGCACCGGCCAGCCACGGCAGACCGGCACGCTGCAACGGCGCGGCGTCCGCGGCGGATGCGCGACGGCTGTGCCAACCGCGCAGCAGAATCCCGATGCCGAGCCCGACGCCGCTGCCGAAATAGAAGAGGCCGGCAACCATGAACGGCGACATTGCACCGATCAGCGCCTTGGCGAGCGGTGTCGCGGCGCCGAACAGGGCGGCGGCGGCGAGCGCGACGAAAATCGCGGAGTGTCTCGAGTTCATGGTCCGGGTCGAATTGAAGTTGATGAAACTGGGCGTGGCTTTGGGTCGAGGCGGGCGCCTTACTTTTCGAAAGGCTGGCTGTATCGTGGTGCCCGACTTGCCTGCGGCCTGACGATCCCGTCGTGATTATCGCGCGCCGTTTTGTCGGGGCGGGCAGACGGGATCGCGCGCACGTCGATCGACGATTTCCGTCTCGTCATTTCGGAAAACGAATTATCTGGTCGACATGTTTTCATGAACATGTCCTGCATATTATTGATGCTCGATCAGCACGATCGAAACATCATGCGCATCGAGGCCGATCGACGAATGTGGGTCGTCCGGTCGCGTTGTCTGTTCGACGAGGGAGGGGATGTACCAGCAGGTTCAGCGCCGGTGGAGGCAGTCCCGACCTGCCTCTGGCGAGGCAAGTCGGTCTGGGGTGTCATGCACCGCACGCGGCTTGCATGCGGCTACGCGCGGCTCGATGGACGGCAGTGCGGTGCGGATTACTCGTTACCGGCCGATTGCTGCTCGACCTGCGGCGCGGCGTCGGTCTGCACCGGCGCTTCCGCTTCGGCCTGCGCCGGTTGCGGCGCGGCAGCAGCGGCCTCGGCCTGCTGCTCGGCCTTCGGCTGCTGCGGCGCGCCCTTGGCCTGTTGTGCCGCGCCCTTGCCCGGGCGGCGGGCCTTCAGGCGGCGCGCACGCGCCGCATCGTCGTGCGTCACGCGCCCGGCTTCGTTGCCCTGCAGGTCGACGCGCACCGCGTCTTCGACGAGGCAGGACCAGTAGCGATTGCCGCGGCACCACGTCGACATCGCTTCGCGCAGTTCGGCTTCGTTGAGGCCGACGGCCTGCGCTTCGCGTGCGAGATCGTCCCAGATACCGACCTTGAGCGGTACTTTGGGGGCCGGATTCTTCGGGAACGCGCGCGGAAACTTCCGCTGCAGTTTGCCGATCGCGACGATGACCGGATCGACCGGCGCCGCCGGCTTCGCCGAAGCAGGCTTCGCCCGATGCTGCGTCTTCGCGCCGGCACCCGGCTTGGCGCCACGCGACGGCTGGTCGCCGGACTTCGGCTTCGCGCCGGCGTCCGTCGGCGCTGCCGGCCGCTTTGCGTTGCGCTCCTGCTTGGCCTTCGCCGCGAGCTGCGCCCGCAATTCGGCAAGTTGTTCAAAACCCATAAATTCAATCCACCAGGAATATAAGGTGTGGTTCGTGCGGCCATGCCGCGCGGCACAACAGCTTCGCCGCCATGCGTGCGGCCGGCCTGCCGCCGGTGCGGAACACTACGGGGCCGCATCGCGCACGCCACTCTGTTTTCAGGCACCCGGCCTCGATGCCGGACAAGGCAGGAGTGGAAGTATACCGGTACGCGCGACAGCCGGTTGACTCGCCGGTCTGCATTTGCGCGATCCGGGGTGCCGGAAATGCGTCCGCGCGGTCGTGTTGCGCATTATATGGATACGCTTCCGGATGTCACGCCATTCGCGGCCCCTGCTGGAAAACTGCGCCGGGCCGGGCCGACGCGCAAGGCGCAAAGTGCGATCTTCCGCGCGACGGACGTCGAACGGTGTCGTGTCGCAACCGCCACGCGTGGCGTAGCCGCCGACCTCGCACGACCCGCCCGCTCGACACCCGTTTGCGCCGGCCGCGATACGCGACTCGTTGCGTGCGCATCGATCGCGTCGCGAACGAAGATCTCGGAAAGTGCGTAGTATGGCCGAATCGACTTCGTTGGCAGCATGTCCCCGCCTGCTTTTCTCCGCGCGCCCGATCGACCGGGCGCGATTCCGTTGCCTGCGAAACGACCTGGTTACACGAGATGGAGCGCAAGCATGGTTTCCCAAGACGACACCCCGCATGACGGCCTCACGCGCGAGGAGATTCACCATCGGCAGATCGACATGCGCGGCTATCGGCGCAGCGATGGCCTGTTCGAAGTGACGGCCTGCCTCGCGGACCGCAAGACCAGCGATTTCACGCCGCCCGGAGGCGCGCGAACGGTCGCGGCACTGACACCGCTCCACGATCTCGGCGTCACGCTGGTGTTCGACGTCGACATGGTCGTTCGCGCCGTCTCCACGTTCATGCGTTCGCATCCGTATGCGCAGTGTTCGGGCGGCGGCAACTCGCTGCAGGCGCTCGTCGGATTGAACATCGGCGCCGGCTGGAACAGCGAGGTTCGCAAGCGCCTGCGGTCCTGCGATACGTGCACGCACTTGAAGGAACTGCTCGGCCCGATTGCGACGACGGCTTATCAGACGATGGTCGGCATGCGGCGATCGTCGCTCGATTACCGCGACAGCGAAGGGAAGCCGCTCAAGATCGACAGTTGCTACGCCTACGGTGCATCGCGTGATCTCGTGAAACGTCTTTGGCCCGAGTACCACCAGCCTTCGGCACCGACGAAGGGCAGTTGAAGTTCCGACGCTCGGCGGTTCGGCGCTGTTTGCGGAAATTTGCGAAACCGCCAGTGCGCGGACGGCTGCGGGCCGTGCCGGTGTCGATCCGGCAGATCGGAGCCGCCGCAGTCGTGATCAGAACACGCCCAGTGCCAGCCCTGCAGCAAGACCCGCGCCGAGTTCGGCGCAGCGCGCGAGCGCGTCGCTGTCGATCGTCTTCGTTGCGAGAATACGCTCCGGCGTCTGCGCATGCGTGCAGACGATCAGGCCGGGCGCCACGCTCTTCAGCCGCCATCCGGTCGCGATCCGGTCGATCTGGCGCAACGCGTTCTGCCCGTCGCTTCCCGCGCAGATCATCGCCGCATACGGGCGGCCGTTCACGCGATCGAGCGCCGCGTAGTAGCAGCGATCGAAGAAATCCTTCATCAGCCCGGACATCGCCGCAAGGTTCTCCGGCGTCGCGAACAGGTATGCGTCGGCGGCCAGCACGTCGTCGGCGCTCGTCGCGTCCGCACGCTGCAACCTGACGTCGACGCCAGGCTGCTCGCGAGCTGCACCGGCAGCCGCTTCGGCCATCTGTTGCGTGCCTCCGGTCATCGTGTGATAGACGATCAACAGCGTTTTCATGGGTCGGTGCTCGCGTTCGGCTTCGAGTGCGTCGGCAGTATCGTTGAGCCCAGGTCAACTGGCCGGCCGGCACGGATGGGCGTCATTTGACGTTCGTTTTTCCCCGGATCGACCGGTTTGCCTGCTCGCCAACAGCGCGCGCATCGCAATGGTTTCGATCTGCCCGGGGAGCCGGATGCTTCCGGATGTGTCCGGGACCGCGTTCAGTCTTGCCGGCGATGCCGTGCAGCGCCGTCGTCGGGTCGCGCGTAGTACGCAAGGAACATATCGGCAGCCGATTCCGCGACCTTCTGCTGCTCCTGCGCCGTCAGCGGCGGCTGGCCCATCGTGATCTGCGGCCAGAACGCGAATGCCTTCACCGCGCCATGCAACTGATGCGCGGCGAACACCGGATCGGTGACTGTCAGGCGACCGGCCGCCGCGGCCGCACGCACCCAGACCGTGACATCTTCCTCGCGCTCGCCGAGACGCTCGACCATGTCGCGCGCCCGTTCCGGCGAATGGATGGCCGCGCCGATTGCGACACGCGCCAGCGCGAGAAAGGCCTCGTCGTTCATCAACCGCAATTTGCGGTCGAGCAACGCGAGCAGTTGCTCGCGCAGCGGCACGTCGGCGCGATAGGTGGGCGAACTGCCGGTGCGAGTCGCATCCCACAACTTGTTCAGGATCGCGGCGAACAGCGTCTCCTTACCGGGGAAGTGGTTATAGACGGTGCGCTTCGACACGTCCGCGCGCGCAGCGATACGATCCATGCTCGTCGCATCGTAGCCCGCGGCGAGAAATTCCTCGATCGCCGCATCGACGATGGCCGCGCGCTTTCGGTCGGTCAGACGCTGAGGGGAAGTACTGGTATCCATACAGAAATTTTACACCGGGCAGTTTACTTATCCCAAAAATAAACTACACTGTTTAGTGTACTTTATTCTCCGGACGAACCGACATGGCATCGCCTCTCGTTTTGATTCATCGCATTCTGGGTTTCGCGGCCGCCCGACGCGGCCGGACGCTCTCCGGCAGTTCGCCGCAGCACAACGGCGAGCGCTTTGCCAATGTCGCGCCGCGCCCCGCCGAAGGATTGGGCAAGACGCTGGGAATCGCCTGGAACATGCTGGTCAACAAGCCGCGTCATACCGTGCCCGCCGGCGCGTTGCCCGTCGATTCGCTGACCCGCGCGGAACTCGACGCGGCACCCGATCGCAGCCTGTATCGGCTCGGCCATTCGACGCTGTTGCTGAAGCTGCGTGGCGAATTCTGGCTGACCGATCCGGTGTTTGCGGAGCGCGCGTCGCCGTTTCGGCGTATCGGCCCCAAGCGCTTTCATGCGCCGCCGATCGCGCTGGAAGATCTTCCGCCGCTGCGCGGCGTGATCCTGTCGCACGATCATTACGATCACCTCGATCGCGACACGGTGCTCGCGCTGGCCGCCACCACCGACGTGTTCGTGACGACGTTGGGCGTCGGCGATCGGCTGATCGAATGGGGTATCGACGCGAACAAGGTCCGCCAGCTCGACTGGTGGCAAAGCATCGATGTGGCCGGGCTGACGCTGACGGCGACGCCAGCCCAGCACTTCTCCGGGCGCAGCTTGTTCGACGGCAACAGTACGCTGTGGGCGTCGTGGGTGATCGTCGACGACGACCTGCGCGTGTTCTTCAGCGGCGATACGGGTTATTTCGACGGCTTCAGGAAGATCGGCGAGCGCCTCGGGCCGTTCGACGTCACGCTGATCGAAACGGGCGCCTATGATGCGCAATGGCCGTACGTTCACATGCAGCCGGAAGAAACCGTGCAGGCGCACATCGATTTGCGCGGGCGCTGGTTGATGCCGATCCACAACGGTACGTTCGACCTCGCGATGCATCGCTGGCAGGAGCCGTTCGAGCGGGTCACGGCGCTGGCGCTCGTGCGCGGTATCGAACTGTCGACGCCCCGAATGGGCGAACGCCTCGATCTCGACGCGCCGCATCGCGGCGAGCGCTGGTGGCGCACGGTCGACGAGCGCGCGGCAACGCCGGCGGCGAAATCGCGACGCTGGCAGCTGTGCGCATCGCAGGCGACGAAATAGTCCGCAATCGCCGCACGCGCCTTCCGGGAGGATGGCCGTGCAGCGGCGCCGGGTGGTGCATTCGTTGCCGGCTTCCCCTGCACGTCGACGGCCTGCCTGTCGACCCGATTACTAGAGTAGAGAAGTCATGCATCCGGCATCCCTCCGATACATATCCGGCCAACGAAACGATGACGTCGCCATCGCGGCATTCGACCAGGCGAGCGACCGTTCGACCGGTCGCAGCCGCGAGAACGAGCTACGACAGACGCTCGCGGAGCGCGTCGCGA
Source organism: Burkholderia cenocepacia (assembly GCF_014211915.1). Lineage (NCBI taxonomy): Bacteria > Pseudomonadati > Pseudomonadota > Betaproteobacteria > Burkholderiales > Burkholderiaceae > Burkholderia > Burkholderia cenocepacia. The sequence goes on from NZ_CP060041.1 coordinate 586,444, forward strand.
GATGGACCGAAGGAGTCGATCATCTCGACACGGCCATTCCCAACCTGAGCTTTCATCGAAGGGAAGCGCCAACGCAGCCGATGGAATGCATGGTCGAGCCGAGCTTCGGTCTCGTCGTTCAAGGCGCGAAGCGGGTCATGCAGAGCGGCGACGCCTACATCTATGACACGGACCGCTTTCTGATCACGTCACTCGACCTGCCCGGTTCGACGCAGATCATCGAGGCCAGCCCCGACAAACCGTTTCTCGGGCTCGGCCTCAAGCTCGATTTTCGCGTCATGGCCGAATTGATGATGCAAGTCGCGCCGGATCACGACGATGCGCCGGCCGGCCGCGGGCTCGTCGTCGGCGACATGACCGAGCCTCTGTACGACGCGCTGAACCGGTTACTCGCGCTGCTGGACGACCCGAACGCGATTGCCGTTCTCGCACCGTATGTCGAGCGGGAGATTTACTATCGGCTGCTGACGAGCGATCAGGGCGGCCGCCTGCGTCAGATTGCGTCCGCCGGCAGTCAGTGCAACCGCGTGTCACGCGCGATCCGGTGGTTGCGCGCTCACTACGACGAGTCATTGCGTGTCGATGATCTTGCGGCGCAGGTTCAGATGAGCAGCTCGACCTTCCATCACCACTTCCGCCAACTCACCGGCATGAGTCCTCTGCAGTACCAGAAATGGATACGGCTCAACGAGGCACGTCGGCTGATGCTGGCGGAGCGGCTCGACGCCGCGTCGGCGGCGTTCAGGGTCGGGTATGCGAGCCCGACCCAGTTCAACCGGGAATATAGCCGGCTGTTCGGCAACTCTCCGCGAAGGGATATCGATAGCCTGCGAGGTGGCGGGGATGTCGCCTTGTCGATCGTCGCGAGTTACTGATGGCGGCACGGTGGCGGGATGTGTCGGCTATTACAGGTGAACGGCGCAGGACTGGCGCCTCGCATGCGGGGTCGAGCGGGCTCAGACTGAAATGAAGCGCCCAACGCCGATATGTTTCCAACTCGGATGAATTGCTCGGCGTCTCCCTTCCTGCTTATCGTCAAACATCGCCGACGTGTATCGTGCGGCCGGGCCCACACTTTCACCTCTCCTTTGGCTACAGACGAACCGCCCGGAGCCGACGATTTCGGCGGACCGCCCCCCGCCCCTCCCAAAGGCTACGTCGGACCGGCCGCCTATAAATCCCCAATGTCAGCATCGTCTCGCAATGCTTCGCGACTCCGTTAATAGGGAGGCCGACGCATGCGTTGTCACGTGACAACTGGCGCTAAATATCAGAGCGCCCAGCACTGGGCGCCGCGATCCAGTGATGCACTAATCCCCGCGCTTCGACACCCGCGACAGTTGCCCCACCGCGAAACGTACTAAAAACTACGAATTACGTATTTATCACGACGAATTTCGGTGGAGTCCCGCCAATTTTCGTTGCCCACACGCCAAAACCCATACGCCCCAATTCCGGGCATCACTAAGCTCATTTGGCGTGAAACAGCATGAAGAATATGGCGCAAACCATTGCCACACAAGGATTTCTGGCAAGCGTCGATTTTCGGAAAATGTTTCACGAACCGACCCGCTCGCGTTGCTACACGTCGCCAACACATGGATTCGACGCCAATAGTGACCCGGATTGCATGAATCTCCTGCATATCGGGGCCCTCCAGCGCGAGGATCTGATATTCGTTACGAAACCAGCCCCTGCCCTATTGGCCCATGCGAGCGGCAATGCAGGATTTCGTATCCTCTATAAATAGGGACATATCATAGCCGCTATATCCCACACGAACATGCGCAGCAATCGCACAGCGCGTTGCACCAGCACCCCGAGCGTACACACGAAGATAAGGGAATCAAGTTGCTGACTACGCAGTTCGTACCGCGCCACCCCAAACGCGCCTTGCAACGCCTCCCCCGGATACTCCGCTCCCATATACCCACCCGTTGCCCGAGCTTTCAGGCGCCCGCTCCCGTTGTCACGTGACAACTCCCTTGGCGATTCACCGACGAGCCGGTGGGACCAGAAATATCCCCACCGGCTTTCTTCCTGAGCAACGTGCCAGCTACGCAGCATCGGCAACCGCGACTACGTCTTGACGATCGGAAAGTTGCTCCTGGGGCGCGCTTGAATGTGTTTGTCACGTGACAACCCGTCTCACCGCCGGATAGACGTACGTCAGGATTATGTGAAGCACCTCTGTAATTGAGATGAAGCGATTCTTCCGCAGCCCACGTCGCAATCGCATCGAGAACTTTCGCTCGATGTGGCCGGGCCTCGAAGCAATCAATGTCTGGAGACTTGTCACGTGACAATCGGCTTCTTCTTCGAGACCGCGCAACACAGTCGTCTCGGTTCTTATCGAATTCCGTATGAGACCAAGTGCGACGAGACATCAATTCTCCACGCAACGGTTTCATCGTCGATGTCAACCACAGTTGAATTTGCCCGCGTTCGTGCAGCCGTGATGGGTTATTTTGTATTTTTTTTAGTCAATACGCATAAATGACGCCTTGGCCGTTCGGCCTATTTGTCACGTAACAACCGCGGAGATTAAAAGACATTCACTACATCGAACACTTTTCTGGACATTTCGGTAATAACTGAATATATTACGCAAAACTCCTTGGAGAGATTTAATGGCTTTCAAGATCGCCGTCAGTAATCAAAAAGGTGGGACGGGAAAGACGACCATCTCCGTCAACATCGCGGCTGCGTTCGAAGCCGGCGGCAACAAAGTCGCGTTGATCGATGCCGACCCTCAGGGCACTTCCGTCCGGTGGGTCACAAGCGGCGAGAACACGCTGCCGATGACGGTCCTTTCGCTGGCTCCCGCCGGCCGCGGCATCGGGGGCGAGATCAAGAAGCAGGACGCAAACTTTGACGTGATCGTCGTCGACTGCCCCGGCAACCTCGAGGACCCACGTATCGCATCCGTCCTGGAAGTGGCGGACTTCTGCCTGGTGCCGCTTTCGCCATCGCCGGCCGATCTGTACAGCACGGTCGCGATGATCCGCATGATCGAGTCGATGCGCGCCGTTCGAAATCCTCAACTTTCTTCCGCATTAATGCTGAATAGTGTCAATGGAAAAACTAAAATGCGTGAAGAAATTTTAAAAATTCTACGGGCTGAAGAAATAGGGGAGCATCTGCTCGACAGCCAGATCGCGCAACGCGAGGTCTATCGTCAGACGTTCGCGCTCGGCACCACGATCCATCACCACAATCGATACCTGAAGGGCCTGAAGGAAGCCCGCGCGGAAATCGAAAAGCTGGTCACGGAAATGGCCCAATACATCGCGTCGACGCGCGTTACCGGAACCGCCCATGGCTAAGGACACCTCGAAAGACAAGAAACCGACCGGCAACCTCCATCTCGCAGCCGGCCTGTTGCGCGGACTCGCGCAGGAAAATGCGGCGCTCGAAACGCGGCTGCCCGAGCCGGCGGCCGCAGCGGCCGCCGTCGTCGACGCGGCGCCTGCCAGTGGCCCGGCCGCAACCGCGCCCGCCGGTACGCCCGAGCTTGGCGCGCCGCAGAAGGTGCTGGTCAAGGACTGCATCCCGAACCCGTTCAACCCGCGCGTGTTTTACTCGGAATCGAGCCTGCACGAGCTCGCGCTGACGTTGAAGCGAGAAGGGCAGATCGAGCCGATCAAGGTCACGCGGCTTCCCGAGTTCCCCGGCAAGCTCGTCGTGATCGACGGACAACGCCGGCTGCGCGCGACGAGCATCAACGGCGACGAGACGATCAATGCGACGTTCCGCACCGATCACACGCCCGAGCAGCTCTACACGATCGCGTATCGGGCAAACCACGACCACGAACGCCAGACGATCTTCGATGATGCGATCGCGTGGAAACGTCTCCTGGACGAGAAGGTCTTTTCCGACCAGAACACGCTGGCGGAGAAAATCGGCAAGGACAAGGCCTCGATCAGCAAGACGCTGTCGCTCAACGCGCTGCCGAACACGCTGCTGGAGCGGATGGCCAGTGCGAACGACGTGGTCGGTCTGCAGGCTGCGTACTTCCTGAAACTGATCTTCGAACGCCTCGGCGAGGCGACGGCCGATCGGCTGCTGACGGCCGTGATCGACCGGAAAAAATCCGTCCGCGATCTAGAGAATTTCCTGCGTGCGCAGAGTGACGGCACCAAGAAGGCCGGGCGTACGCGCTACAGCGTTCGTCATGATTTCGCGCTCGAATCGCGCGCGATCGGCCAGTTGAAGACGTATCCGGACGGACGTCTGGACCTGCAGCTCAAGGGCGTCGACGCATCCCACCAGGAAGCGCTTGCCGACAAGCTCAAGACCGTCATCGACGCGTACGTCGCGGAGCTGGCCACGGCCCCGTCGAAGTAACGCGCTAGCGGCAAAAGGCCTCGCCTTCGCGCTGCGTCGTCAAGCCCGACCGCGACATGGTCCGGCGCATGGTGCGCACGACGGCGAGGCCTCGTTCAGTTGCCTGCGAGACTGCTCTTGAGCAGGAATTCCAGCAGGTCGTCCGAGGTCGGCTCACCCCACGTATCGAGCGCCAGCCACCGGAAGAAACTGGTTTGCGCCAGCTTGCTCGCCTTCTTCTTCGGCGACAGCGTCAGGTCCTTCGAACCCGCCACCGTCTCGTTGTAACGCTCGATCAGCTTGGTCTGGTCGTCGATCTCCAGTTCGCGGAAATACGCGCCGGCCTCCTCGACCTTCGCCGCCAGATACTTGTCGCGAATCTGTTCCTGCTTGCTCTGCGCGGATTCCTTCGCCGGTGCGGCCGCTTCGGTTCCCTGCCCATCGGCCAGCGTGTAGCCGTGCGTCAGCGCCTTGCGGAAGTACGCGGCGACGTTGTCGACCGGCGTCGCATTCTTCTTCGTAGTCCGATTGAGCGTATAGGCGATCGCCGCCTTGATGCGCTGCACGCCGTATTGCGTGATCAACCGGCGCGCTTCCGAGCGCGGAATGCCGAACTTCGCGACCTCCTCGACCAGCGCTTCGTTCTTGACGTCGCCGTCTTCGACCGTATCGGTGCTCTGCTTGCGCGTCACCTTGAACTGCACGGCTTCCACGCTGCGGCCGGATTTGTGTTCGATCAGCTCGAGCGTGTGGTCCGATACTTCGTTCACCTCCTGGATGCACGGCACCAGGACCTTGCTCTTGAACAGCTTGTATTCCTTGTACGACTGCGATGCCTTGTCCTGGCCGAGAATGAGGTCACGAAATTTCGGCAGCGGAATCTTCGCGGTGATGCCGATCCCCTCGTAACGCACCGTGTTTTCCCACAGCGCGAGCGAATGCGACCGCCGGAACTCGCGGGCGATCCGCATATCGATCAGTGCGTAGATTTCGGGATTGAGCAGTTCGCTGCGAATCTGGTCGGAGAAGCTGTACTTCAGCACCGATTGCTCGAGCTCCGCGCCGGCGAGCAGGCCCGACGCTTTCCAGACCGTCGAACGGTCCGCGGCCAGGTAGTCCCAGTTGACGACGGTACTGATCAACGAGTTGACCGTATCCTTCACGTACTTCGTGTTGTTGCTGTTCAGCCCGCTCTCGTGCGACAGCGACGCGATCGAAATCGAGAAGCTCGTTCGGCCCGGTTCGAACGCCTCCTGCCGAAGCGCATTCTTGATCAGCGAGCTGAACATCTTGCGCTGCTGCAGACCGATCTTGCCGGACTTCGGCGCGATATGAATCGCCTGGACCGCCTTGCGCAGCAAGTCGGGCGGCTCGGGGGTCTGAAACAGCGAAACCTGTTTGTCTGAGCCTTTGCTTGCGGGCTTGCGCGGCATCGTGGTGTCCGGGTAAGGTTGCCTTATTGAGAGCGGACTTTATACCTTTTCGCGGCACGGGGCAACGTCCTTGCTCTAGCATCACTTTCACTATCTTGTCTAAGTAACAGATATGGAAGGAAAAACCCGGATTCAACGATTTGCGTAGAGCCCCATATCCGTCTACCTTTTGACCAAAATTCCTCCCAGAAGCCGCTACCTTTCCCGTCAGCATCGCGAAACCCGGCACAAGATTTGCCACGACGAAGGTACCCATCCATGGGGGCAAACGAATGGAATAGAGATCGCCGGAGGGATTCGTGGTGCCCTGCAATACGGCCGCGATTTCTCCCATAACTTGCTACCTTTGTCGGTTCCCATACGAGGGTACCTGTCAGCGTCGTCAACCGCATCGTTTTCCGGCCGAAGGGAGAAATCGCTCCCATAAAAGGCAACCTTCCGATTTCCCCATAGAAGGTAACCTGTCCGCAGCCCCGCTCCTGTCTATGGGAAAGCTTTATAGGACTGTTGAGCGAAGGACAGCGAATCGATTGAAACCGGCTCCCATACATGGGTACCTTTAAAACGCCCCATAACTGGCTACCCGAAGAAAATCTCTGTGCATCGATTCGACTATCGACGCAAAAAAAGCGCCCCATAAAAGGCTACCTCCATGCGTTCCCATAGACGACTACCTCACGCGATTGACGGTCGATTTCCCATAACCGGATACGTTCGCCCCATATCCACAACCCTGATTTCCCACAACCCGGTACCCCAAACCCCAAATCCACAGACCTGAAGCCCCAAACCCTTCCACCTGTGCCCCCATAAATGGGTACCGAACACCGCTCAAACCCATGCCAGGCAAGGCTCTGAGCCGTCTAAAAGTAGTTAAAGAAGTAAACGTGGTTTACCAAAGATGTAAACACACGTGTGCTTGCACAGAAAGACGAACCCCATAAACCGCTACCAATGGGAGTCATCTATGGGAAGCCAACCGCCCAGATCTCCCCATCCACGCCCCCTTTGGCCCTGTTTGACCCGCCGTTCCTGAAAGGCTTCAGGCCTGGCAAGGCATCCCGAGGAGGTGAGTACCCACTCACAAGCACCGAAACGTAGAAACTTATGGGAGGAAATCCCTGGATTCGACGTAGAGGTTCCCGTTTATGGGACCCGAAAACGGGCCGCGCGACCCTCGTGCAGCCTGTGATCGACCAGCCGAACGGATCGGTCGTTTTCCTTCACAGCAGTTCGAAATCATCCAGGACTGCCCGCGAATGGTTTTTTGTACTCGCACGGCCTCGTCTACGGACAAATTATTGTCGATCGCCTGTGACGCTGCTCGCCAAATTTAGCCTGTGGACTGTGCCCGGAGGAATCCGCCCCGGGCTGTTTTTCATCCCCACGCCGTGACCGTTTTTCTACCTTTGAAACCACGGCCGGGAAGTTTTGCTGTGCCCGCCACAGGCAACGAGGGACTCATACCACGACCCGAAAAGCAGACCGGATACCAAAATGCCGTCGCACAGTGTGTCCCTTGGGACGACTCGACGGAGTTCATCGACATCGTTGCCAGCGAACGTGAAGGTGCCGTCGGTGCTGAAGCTCACCGCAACCGATTTCCACGATGCTCCCGAACCTGCTCACCTTGCCCCCGAAGCGGCATCCCGGAAAAGCTCACCGATCGGATAAAGCACAGGTATAAGCAAGCTGTGCAGATCGCCGCTCCGTCCACATAAGGCACCATCGATGAGAGCAAACAAGAAACGATCGGCATCGATACGTGACGCCCGACGCGTCGGCAAGCATGGCCGCATCGACGGACAAGCCTTCGCGCCATATGTACCTCCGGACGCGCGCTGATCGCTCATGTCGGGTTGCAGCGCATGCGTGCAACCAATCGAGCCGACGTCTTCACCGCTCGCACTAGCCGGCTTTTTCGTCAGACCTGTCCATCGACAGAGAGCCTTGTCTCCACAGGTGACCTTTTGCATCACGAGGCGGTAACGGTTGCCGGACGAATCGCCGCACGCCGAAACGACGCAATGACGCAATGACGCAATGACGCAACGTAATCGTCTTGCTCGTCGACGAAGCGAATCGTGGTCGTTTATGGGAGGAACCGTCGCTCGAGCCGCATCGAACGATGACGTGACGTGTGGACAGACTGCCGTTGCGGTGATCGCGCAAGCACGACGATACTCACATCGTGTATCAGCGTATCGGTATCACCACCCGTGAAACAGCCATCGGGGCCTCGCGCCGTATCGCGTACCGCGATTCCCGTCATCGAGCGCAGGACCCACGTTGTCTCCCATACGTATATCCCCAATTCCGTCAGCACGTTGACGCCACAATTCTTGCGACACGGTTATGATGCACAGGTCCTGATCGCGACATGACGACCGATCAGGGCAGGGGCGGTATCTCGATGGTTTTTCAAACCGTGATGGTCATCAAAAAAGAGAGTTCAGCGATGCGAATCCAGATCAGAAAACTCACGCTGGCTGCTACCGCAGCCGCTTTCCTGTTCGGCTCGGCTGTTCCGGCTTTTGCGCAGGAAACCGCCAGCGCACCGGCTGCACAGGACGCCAAGGCCGCGAAGAGCGAAGCGCGCAAGGCGGCCAGGGCCAAACGCAAGGCCGAACACAAGGCCGCGCGTGCGAAGAACACCGCCGAGCTGAAGAAACTCGAAGACGCCGGTTACAAGCCGGCGGCCAATGATCCGAACTATCCGCAGAACCTGCAGAACGCGGAGAAGAAGGCCGGCGCAGCCAGCCAGTAAGCGTTGTCCGGCGGCAAGCCACGGCCTCATCCGCGGCTTGCCGCGTGCGTCGCGATCATGCGATGCACGAAGGCAAACACGTTCCGCAGGTTTATCCAATTTGATTTGGAGTCCTGCTCATCTTGAAAATGTACGACACGCAGGCAGGGGCGAGCGCCACCCACCCTACACAGTCGCCCTTCCCGTTGCCTTCAGCCAGTCCTTGAACGCGCGTACGGCGTCATCGTCCGCCCGTGCGGACGCCACATACGTGAAGTAGCGCCATGGCGGCAGCGCCGGTTCGCTGAACGGCTGCACGAGCCGGCCTTCGGCGATGTCGTCGGCGACGAGCGCGATCGGCCCCATCGCGACGCCGAGCCCGTCGAGCGCGCCTTGCAGCGTCAGGTAGAAATGCTCGAGGGTGAGCGAGTGCCGCGGCACGAGGTTCGGATGCCCGGCCGCCGCGAGCCACTCCGGCCACATGCCCGGATAGGTTGCCGCGTGCAGCAGCGTGAAGCCGGCGAGATCGGCGGGTGTATCCAGCGACCGGCCCTCCAGCAACTTCGGCGCACACACCGGCAGCCGGACTTCGGACAGGAATTCCTCCGCGACGTACCCGTCGATGGCCTGCGGGCCGCCGCGAACGATCAGGTCGACCTTGTCGCGCAACTTGTCGATCGGCTCGTTCGACGTCGACAGCCGCACCTCGATGGCCGGATGCGCGACCTGGAACGACGACAGCTTCGGGACGAGCCAGCGCAGCGAGAACGTCGCGGGCGCGCTGACGCGCAGCACGCGCTGCTGTGCGTGGCCGAAATGCTGTGCGGTGGCGAGCGCGATCCGGTCGAACGAAGCGCCGACCTCGGCGAGGTACGCGCGGCCGGCCGCGGTCAGTTCGACGCGCCGGTTGTGGCGTTCGAACAGCGGCCGGCCAAGCCATGCTTCCAGTTGCTGCACATGCCGGCTGATCGCGCCGTGCGTCACGCACAGCTCGTCCGCGGCCAGCGTGAAGCTGCCGAGCCGCGCGGCGGCTTCGAATGCGCGCAGCGAATTCAACGGAGGGAGTCGTCGGGCCATTGCATCGTTTCGCGTGAAATTTACTCACACGATGGTTCAGGTTTAATCGTTTGATCGGGTGATCCGGCTCCGCCAATATGGCACACAAACGGCCGACCTGGCCGAACGAGTGTCTGAATTTCTCACATGGAGTACGGAGCATGCCGAACGTGGTGGTAGTGGGCGCCCAATGGGGCGACGAAGGCAAGGGGCGCGTCGTGGACTGGCTGGCGGCGCAGGCCGATCTCGTCGCACGCTACAACGGCGGCCACAACGCGGGCCACACGCTGGTCGTCGGCGGCAACACGTACAAGCTCGCGCTGCTGCCGAGCGGCATCGTGCGCGGCAAGCGTGGCGTGATCGGCAACGGCGTGGCGCTCGACCCCGAAGCGCTGCTCGCGGAAATCGGGCGGATGGCCGAGCTCGGGCTGTCGGTGACGCCGGACAACCTGTCGGTCGCCGAGAACGCGACGCTGGTGCTGCCGATTCACCGTGCGATCGATGAGGCGCAGGAGCGTTTGCGCCGCGAACCGATCGGCACCACGCTGCGCGGGATCGGGCCGGCCTACGAGGACAAGGTCGGGCGTCGCGGGCTGCGCGTCGGTGATCTCGCGGAACCGGACGGACTCGCCGCCAAACTCGACGTGCTGGTCGACCATCACAACGCGTGGTTCCGCGGCCTGGGGCTCGACGAGTACGATCGCGACGCGATGCTGGCGACGCTGGTCGCGCTTGCACCGAAGATCCTGCCGTTCGTGCGTCCGGTCTGGGCCGACCTCAACGACGCGACCGATCGCGGCGCGCGCATTCTGTTCGAGGGCTCGCAGGCCGTGATGCTGGACATCGACTGGGGCACGTACCCGTTCGTGACGTCGTCGGGCACCGTGGCCTCGGCCGCGGCGGCCGGCACCGGGCTCGGTGCGGCGAAGCTCGGCCACGTGCTGGGTGTCACGAAGGCGTATGCGACGCGGGTCGGCGGCGGCCCGTTCCTCACCGAGCTGACCGACGCCACCGGCGAAACGCTGCGTGCGCGCGGACAGGAGTTCGGCGTGAATACCGGCCGGCCGCGACGCTGCGGATGGCTCGACGCCGCGCAACTGCGCCAGGCCGTCAGGATCTCCGGCATCGATTCGCTGGCGCTCACCAAGCTCGACGTGCTCGACGGCTTCGAGTCGATCGCGCTGTGCGTCGGTTACGAATTCGACGGCGCGCGCGTCGATCATCTGCCCGCGAGCCTCGATGCGCAGTCGCGCGCGAAGCCGCTCTACGAACGGTTCGAAGGCTGGCAAGGCTCCGTGAAGGGCGTGCGCGAGCGGGCGGCGCTGCCTCGCGCCGCGCAGGATTTCATTGCGCGCATCGAAGCCGTGGCGGGCGCGCCGGTTTCGATGATCACGACCGGCGCGGAGCGCGACGACACGATCGTGTTGCGCAATCCGTTCGATGCGGCCGCCGCCGCGTAACGCGCGAGACGCGAAGAGCGTCGATCGACGCGCGGTATCGTGGTCGGCCGGTCGTTTTTGCCGACCGTTCCCGTTGGTTCGTCGACCCACTCGGTACGGATGGACGACCGGCCCGGATGACGCGCGACGAACGGCTCGGCAGCGCGATTCGGCATCCGGATCGTGGCGCATACGGCGAACTGGACACGCCTGCAACGCTGCTGTACTGTTCCGCACAATTCGCGCCAGACCGGCTCGTGCCGGCGCCGCCGGCCCCTGGCCGCACGGCGGTGCGACGTGACAATCCCGGGGGCAGGTCGATGGATACGTTACAGATGATGCGCATTTTCGTCCGGGTCGCGGAGGAGGGCAGCTTCACGAGCGCGGCCCAGCGCCTGGACATCACGACGGCCTACGCGTCGCGCTCGGTCGCGCAACTGGAAACGCATCTGCGCACGCGCCTGCTCAACCGCAGCACGCGCCGTATCGCGCTGACCGACGCCGGGCAACGCTATCTCGACCGCTGCCAGCGCATCCTCGGCTATATCGACGAAGCGGAAGCCGAGGCGGCCGATGCACAGGCGAAGCCGTCCGGACGGCTGCACGTTCACGCGACGACGAGTTTCGGCCAGTCCTACGTGATGCCCGCGGTCGTGCGCTACCGCGAACGCTATCCGTCGGTCGCGGTCGAGCTGACGCTGTCGCAGCACGTGCCCGACATCATCGACGAAGGCTACGACGTGTCGCTGCAGCTGAGCACGACGGAGCTGCCCGATTCCGGGCTGGTGTCGCAGCGGCTCGGTGACGTGGGCAGCGTGCTGTGCGCGTCGCCTGCCTATCTGAAGGCGCGCGGCACGCCGCGCACGGTGAGCGATCTCGCCGGGCATGCGTGCCTGCGGCTCGTCACGCCGCTGTTTCCGCGCGACCGCTGGCACCTCGACGGCCCGAACGGCCGCGAAACGGTCGAACTGCCGCTGCCGGATTTCCAGGTGAATATCGCCGATGCGCTCGGCACCGCGCTGCGCGCGGGGCTCGGGATCGGCTCCCTGCCGATGTCGGCGGCGTTGCCCGCGCTCGCGAGCGGCGCGCTGGTGCGTGTGCTGCCCGATTACCGGCTGCAGAAGCTGACGGTCTACACGTTGTATGCGTCGCGTCAGTATCTCGATGCGAAGATCCGCACGTTCGTCGATTTCCTGCGGGAATGCGTGCCGGAGATGCTGGCCGCCGACGAGGCTGCGTTGAACGCTTGTTGCGCCTCCCATCATTCCTGAGTCAGGCAGGGTCGGTGCGTGAATGCCGCGCACGGTCTTACGGCTTGACGGAAATAGTTTGCACTCCTTTGTTAAAAGCGAGTGGCGCTGGAATGTGTGCGGACCGTTCCGGTCAACGATGCCCGTGCCATCGGCATGCCTTTATGAAAACGCCCGCTTTCGATATCGAACATCGTTGGTTCGGCCAGCGGTAGGCGCCTTTTAGAATCGGTTCGATCTGCTTCATCGCATGCGCGCTCCGTGCGCGCCCACTTCATCGAACCCGAAACGACATGGCAGATCGACACTCCAGCATCCGCCGCCGGCTCATTCATGCCGGCCTGGCGATCGCGGCAGGCGCCGCCGCCCACCCGGGCCTTGCGCTGGCCAGCGCGGCCGGCGCGCGGACGTTGCGCATCGGATATCAGAAAGGGCCGCTCAGCCTGCTGAAGGCGCGCGGCACGCTGCAGGGCAAGCTCGCGACGCTCGGCGTGAACGTCACGTGGACCGAGTTTCCGTCGGGCCCGCCGCAACTCGAGGCGCTGAACGCGGGATCGATCGATTTTGGCGACGTCGGCGAAGCGCCGCCGATCTTCGCACTCGCGGCCGGTGCGCCGCTCGTCTACTACGCGCAGACGCCGGCCGGTCCGGCAGCCGAAGCCGTGGTCGTCGCGAAGGATTCGCCGGTCAAGACCTTTGCCGACCTGCGCGGCAAGCGCATCGCGCTGGTGAAGGGATCGAATACGCACTTCCTGCTGGTCAGGCTGCTGCAGGCCGCGAAGCTCGGCTATACCGACGTCACGCCGGTCTGGCTGTCGCCGTCCGATGCGCGAGCGGCGTTCGAGAACCGCTCGGTCGATGCGTGGATCATCTGGGATCCGTTTCTCGCGGTGGTCCAGCAGGCATTCGGCGCGCGCATCGTCGCGGATGGCACGGGGCTCGTCGAGAACCGCAGCTACTACTTTGCATCGCGCACGTACGCGCAGCGCAATGCCGACGTGCTCGATGCGGTCGTGTCGGAACTGGCGACGGTCCAGCGCTGGCTCGACGCGAACCGCGCGCAGGGCGCGGCCGAATTCTCGAAGCTGTGGGGCATTCCGGAGCCGGCCGTGGCGCTCGCGTTTCGCCGCGCGCGCTTCGGCGTCGAGCCCGTCACCCGCGATACGCTCGCGTACCAGCAGCGCATCGCGGACGTGTTCTATCAGGCCGGCATCCTGCCGAAACGCGTCGACGTCAGCCTCGCTGCGCCGCCCTCGCTCGCGTGAACGTGTAGCCGGCCCGACGGTCGGGGCGCGGCGAGCAAC